>BAIF02000078.1 GCA_000509105.1 Clostridiales bacterium VE202-21
AGGAACCTTAAACGGGGGCAGCGTATGGATATAGAATTGGTGGTATTTTTATGTCCCCGGTAGGTGTACAAAAGCAATGGGATACGGTTCCAGTATCAAAATAATTTAATACACTATGCGGTTTTGTTTTAGGTCTCATTTCATATACCCCTTATTTTGCACGGTAGGTTATTTCTGTAGTATTCAGTATATGGAAAAGAATGTAAATGCCGCCTAATCATACAGGAAATACGCTGCTATTGAAATTTTACATAAATTTTTCTATGATATACTGGTTTCTTTCCCCGATTTCTGTGATAATATATATCCAAGGGCATTCCATAATTGATATTCTGCGGACGTTATAAAGCAGGACTATTTATATTTACCGGGAGATTAGACGAATGGTAAAAGCCTGAAGTGCACCGGTCTTCGCCGCGCGCGGGATGTGGAATGTTTTTGCCGGAGGGGGAATACATAAAAATTAATAGGAAAAGAGGTTTTTGCTATGCCAACAACGTATGCACACTATAGATTTGGAAAGGATGTTATTAGTGCCCTTCCCAGGCCGCTTGAAAAAGCGGTGGAGAACAACAGGGAATTATTTGATATCGGCCTTCACGGACCGGATATTTTGTTTTATTACAAAGCCTTGAAGTCCAATCCGGTGAGCGGGCAGGGATACGCGCTGCATGATAAGATGGCGGATCAGTTTTTCAGCCATGCCGCTGAGATTATCTCAAAAACCGATGACAGTGCGGCGGCCAGGGCTTATATGTATGGGTTTATCTGCCATTTTGCACTGGACAGTGAGTGCCATAAGTACATTGAAAAGATGATACAGGTCAGCGGGATCAGCCATTCCGAGATCGAGATGGAATTTGACCGGTATCTCCTGACCGGAGACCATATTAATCCGGTGACGTATTTTTCTGCAAAACACATTCACCCTACGATGGAAAATGCAAAGGTAATCGCGCCATTTTTTGAGGATCTGTCTGCTGATACCGTAAAAAAGGCGCTGAGCTCCATGATTACTTACCATAAGCTCCTGCTTGCGCCCGGACAGAAAAAGAGAAAACTGGTTTTTGGTGCTATGAAGGTAATGGGAAAATACGATTCTATGCACGGAATGGTTATGAGTGAGGAGGCAAATCCGCAGTGTGAAAATTATTGTCTGCTGCTGAAAAAACTATATGCGGGAGCTGTGCCGCTGGCTGCAGACTTGATCATTAAGTTCCAAAAAGTCCTGTTCCAGGATGCGGAGCTTCCGGTAAGATTCCATGAGACATTCGGCGCAGGTGAAGACTGGAAGGAACTGCCGCTGTAGGATCAGGGGCAAACGGATATACACGGAATGAGCAGTTATAAATATGAGTGAGAGAAAGTAATAAAAGGGGGAAATCTATGAAATTTAAAATGACAGCCTTGGAGAAGAAATGGGTTTTATATGATGTGGGCAACTCCGCATTTACCATGCTGGTAGCCACCATATTTCCAATCTACTTCAACCATCTGGCAGATATTGCGGGAATATCTTCTGTCAATTATCTGGCGTACTGGGGATATGCAACCTCCATCTGCACCCTGTTTGTAGCAGTTCTTGGGCCGACACTGGGGGCGGTTGCGGATACGAAGAATTATAAGAAAGTGATATTCTCAGTATTCCTTGGAGTGGGCGTGATCGGCTGTATCGTCCTGGGCTTTTTGTCTTCCTGGATTTGGTTTCTGGGAGTATTTGTGCTGACAAAAACGGGATATTCTTCCAGCCTGATCTTCTATGATGCCATGCTGACGGACGTTACCGAACCTGAAAGGATGGATGTCGTATCTTCCCAGGGGTTTGCCTGGGGCTATATCGGAAGCTGTATTCCTTTTGTCGCCAGCCTGGGAGTAGTGCTGGGCGGTGGAAAACTGGGGATTGGCATGCAGACATCCATGGTAATCGCATTTCTGATTACATCTGTCTGGTGGCTGCTGTCGGCAGTACCGCTCCTGCGTTCCTATAAGCAGAAGTATTTTGTGGAGACGACGCAGCATGTGGTCCGGAACAGTTTCAGACGCCTTGGCGGCACTTTTAAAGAAATTGCCAGGGAAAAGCATGTCCTGTTCTTTTTGCTGGCCTTTTTCTTCTATATAGATGGAGTGTATACAGTCATTGATATGGCCACTGCCTACGGGCAGGCACTCGGTCTGGATAGTACGGGATTGCTGCTTGCGCTGCTGCTGACACAGATCGTCGCATTTCCCTGCGTTCTTATCTTCAGCAGGCTGTCAAAAAAGCTGGCTTCCACAACAATTATTACGATATGTATTGCCGCCTATTTTTGTATAGCGCTGTATGCATACGGTTTAGATACTCAGCTTGATTTCTGGATACTGGCGGTTCTGGTGGGAATGTTCCAGGGTACGATCCAGGCGCTTTCACGATCTTATTTCGCTAAGATTATCCCGGCAGAAAAGTCCGGTGAATATTTCGGAATTTATGATATCTGTGGAAAGGGCGCCTCCATCTTCGGCACGGCATTCGTATCCGTGTTGAGTCAGATTACCGGCAATGTAAATATAGGAGTCAGCGCGCTGTCTGTTTTTTTCCTTGTGGGATTCATCCTTTTCAGAAAGGCCGTGAAAGCTGCAAAAGCTGTAAAATAGATATCCGAAAAAGCAGCGGGCTGCCTGATTATGACAGGCAGCCCGTTGCTTTTACCATAAAATCTTAGCAATAAATTAATTGTGAAATTAGTAAGAATTCCATCATTTTCTCATATGAACGTGATATAATGTTAAACAGACTGGGCAGGCCTGAATGCGGGATTACCTGTCTCCGGGGTGTGAGTGCGGCCACACAGCCGCATCAGGAATATGCAGCTGACGAGGAGATGCTAAGATGAAGGATTTTGTAAAATTAGAGAATATTACTAAGATTTATAAGATGGGAGAAGTTGAGATCCGTGCGGTGGACGGAATAGATTTTGCGATTGAGAAGGGAGAATTTGTCATTATCGTGGGCCCCAGCGGCGCCGGTAAGACAACGGTACTGAATATCCTGGGTGGTATGGACACTGCCACAGGAGGAAAGATCACGGTGGACGGAGCGGATATCACGAGCTGTAATGCAAGGCAGCTGACCAGCTACCGCCGCAATGATATTGGATTCGTGTTTCAGTTCTATAATCTGGTTCCCAATCTGACGGCGTTGGAGAATGTAGAGCTTGCGCTTCAGATCTGCAAAAATCCTCTGGATGCCAGGGAGGTGTTGGAGGAAGTTGGGCTGGGAGACCGGCTGGACAATTTCCCGGCACAGCTGTCTGGGGGAGAGCAGCAGCGTGTATCCATCGCCAGGGCCCTGGCCAAGAATCCAAAGCTTCTGCTGTGCGATGAGCCAACCGGTGCTCTGGACTATAATACGGGCAAATCAATCTTAAAACTGCTCCAGGACATGTGCAGGGAGAGAGGCATGACGGTCATCGTCATCACACATAATTCAGCGCTGGCGCCGATGGCAGACCGGCTGATCCGCATTAAGAACGGAAAAGTATCCGGCATGGAGCAGAATCCGAATCCGGTATCAATTGACCAAATAGAATGGTAGGGCATGCATATGAGCAGGAAAGCACTTAGAAAAGATTTTTACATGGAGATCCGCAGAAGCCTGGGCCGGTTTCTATCGATATTCTTCATTGTGGCAATCGGGGTTGCGTTTTTCTCGGGCATCCGCTCTGCGGAACCGGATATGCGTCTTTCAGGGGACGCATATTTTGACAGACAGAACCTGATGGATATTAAGGTGATCAGCACCCTTGGGCTAACGGAAGATGACCTGAAAGCGTTGGAGAAGGTGGACGGTATTGAGTACGTGGAAGCAGGCTACTCGACAGATGCTCTTTGCTCTGTAAATGACAGCAAAAAGGTGGTACATATATCTTCGCTGCTTCCGTCCATGAATAAACTGGTAGTGGAAGAAGGGCGGCTGCCAGAAGCATCGGACGAGTGTGTTGCAGATGTAGATTTTCTGACGGGGAGCGGATATGAGGTCGGCGATAAGATTACGTTTTTATCGGGGACAGAGGATAAGATCACCGATACACTGAAGACGGATACTTACACCATTGTGGGAACGGTCAGCAGCCCGTGCTATATCTCTTTCCATCGCGGCAGCAGCACGATCGGCACCGGTTCTGTCAGCGGGTTTGTCAGCGTTTTACCGGACAGCTTTGACCTGGATGTGTATACCGAGATGTATGCTGCTGTGGACGGGGCAAAAGAGCTGACTGCGTTCACGGATGAATATGATGACCATATAGACACTGTTATAGATGAAGTGGAGAAGATCCGTAAAACGAGAGAGGACGCCCGGTATCAGGAGATTGTAGATGAGGCTGAGGATAAGCTGGACGATGCAAAAAAAGAGCTGGAAGATGCGAAAACCGAGGCAGATCATAAGTTAAACGATGCAAAAGCAAAGCTGGATGACGGCAGAAACCAGCTGGAGAATGCAAAGGCAGAGATATCCAACGGCTATGCACAGCTGGAGGATTCACGCACCCAGCTGATCCAGAAACAAGATGAGGTCAACCAGGGTTACGAGGACCTGAACGCTCAGGTCGAAGTGCTGAATGGCAAGGTAGAGGAACTGAACCAGGTGAAGGCCCAGTATGACGCACTTGCATCAAGCGGGCTGACCGACGAGCAGACCCAAAATACTCTGCAGGTGATGTACGCCCAGATTACGGAAGGGGATGCACAGATTGAGGCGGCCCGCGCCCAACTCGACGAGGCGAGGGGGCAGCTGGATTCCGGCCAGCAGCAGATCAATGACGGCTGGGCACAGATAGAACAGGCACAGTCTGACCTTGCGGCAGGAGAGAGCGAACTTGCATCAAAAGAGCAGGAACTGAACGATGCACAGGCAGAGTACGATGATGCAAAATCTGAAGCAGACACGAAGATAAAAGACGGCGAGAAGAAAATCAAGGATGCCGAGAAGGATATCAGCAAGATTGAGCATGCCAAGTGGTATATTTATGACAGAAGCACTCTGACCGAATATACAAGCTACGGGGAAAATGCAGACCGTATGAAGGCCATCGGGGAGGTGTTTCCGGTGCTGTTCTTCCTTGTGGCGGCACTGATCAGCCTGACTACCATGACGCGTATGGTGGAAGAGCAGAGAACCCAGATCGGAACATTAAAGGCGCTCGGCTATGAAAGACACTCCATTGCGGGCAAGTATATCGGATATGCATGTCTTGCAACCGTGAGCGGCAGTGCATTTGGAATACTGGTCGGAGAGAAAATACTGCCTTATATTATCATTACAGCCTATGGAATTATGTATCAGCATATTGATACCGTACTGACCCCATACAACATGTATTACGGGCTGGCGGCATCACTTGCGGCCCTGGCATGCACACTGCTTGCCACGATTTTCTCCTGTTTTCATGAGTTAAGGGAACAGGCGGCGGAGCTGATGCGCCCGCCCACACCAAAGCAGGGGAAGCGGGTGTTTATGGAGAGGATTCCGTTTTTGTGGAAACGGCTAAGCTTTATCTGGAAGGCGACTGTGCGGAATCTGATCAGATATAAGAAACGGTTTTTCATGACCGTATTCGGAATCGGAGGCTGTATGGCTCTGCTTCTGGTCGGATTTGGGCTGAAGGATTCAATCTTTGACATTGCGGTGCTCCAGTATGGAGAGATCCAGCTTTACGATGGAAATGTTATATTAGAAGAGGACGCTTCTGCGGAAGAAAAAGAAGAAACGTATGATAAACTGGCATCCGATAAACGGGTGGATGACACTGCAGAGAACTTCCTTCAGCAGGTCGAGGTCACACATGGAAAGACAACAAGAGATGTTTATTTGAATGTGCCGAAGGATTTGGATGAGTTCTCCAAATTTGTTATTTTTAAAAACCGGATTACCGATGAACACTATAAGCTGGACAATACCGGGGCGATTATATCCGAAAAAACGGCAAAGATGCTGGATGCAGGCGTGGGTGATACGGTCAGCATAAAAGACGATGTGAAGGGTGAACTTCAGGTTAAAATCGCGCAGATATGTGAAAACTATATCGGACATTATATTTATTTGACACCGGACCTTTACAAACAACTGTATGGAGATGCTCCGGAGTATAACTCCATCTATTACACGATGAAAGAGGGCAGGATGGATGAACTTGAAAAAGTTGGGGAGTCCATTCTGGAGACAAAAGGCGCTCTGAGCATCAGTTATACGAACAATATGCAGCAGCAGCTGGATGACATGCTGGGCAGCCTGGATATTGTCCTGGTAGTGCTTGTTATATCTGCGGGAATGCTGGCCTTTGTGGTTCTGTATAATCTGAATAATATCAATATTACAGAACGGAAGCGGGAACTGGCTACGCTGAAAGTTCTCGGGTTCTTTGACAACGAGGTATCGGCTTATGTTTACCGTGAAAATATAATCCTGACGATAGTCGGCTCCGCAGTGGGCATATTGCTTGGAAGGATACTGCATCAGTTTGTCATTGTGACTGTGGAGATTGATTCTGCCATGTTCGGAAGAAATATTGACTTTAGCAGCTTTGTATACAGTTTTCTGATTACCATGGGATTCTCTCTCTTTGTAAACGGAGTAATGTATTTCAAACTGAAACGGATCGATATGGTGGAATCGCTGAAGAGTGTGGAATAAAAGCGGATACCGGGGAAAAGTGCCCGAAAATCCCGTAAATTCACAGTTCCATCAAATTTACCTGTTATGATACAAAAAGGAATAAGAACGGGAAAAAACAGGAAAAAGAACAGATAGGAGACGATTAAAATGGAGAAAATCAAAGTTTTAGTTGTGGATGATGAAAGCAGGATGCGCAAGCTTGTGAAGGATTTCCTGACGAGAGAAGGATATATGGTACTTGAGGCAGGCGACGGCATGGAGGCCATGGATTTATTTTATGAAGATAAGGATATCTCGCTGGTGATTCTGGATGTCATGATGCCGAAGATGGATGGATGGCAGGTATGCCGGGAGATCCGGGAGCATTCCAAGGTTCCGATCATCATGCTGACGGCCCGCTCGGATGAGCGTGACGAACTCCAGGGGTTTGATCTGGGAGTGGACGAATATATATCCAAACCATTCAGCCCCAAGATCCTGGTGGCCAGGGTAGAAGCCATCCTCCGAAGAACACAGAGCACAGACTCCGGTGATGTCATGGATGCCGGCGGGATCGTGATTGACAGGGTTGCGCATATTGTAAAGATCGGGGACAAAACCATAGATTTAAGCTACAAAGAGTTTGAACTTTTGTCCTATTTTGTGGAGAATCAGGGGATTGCCCTGTCAAGAGAGAAGATACTGAATAATGTGTGGAATTACGATTATTTTGGAGATGCGCGCACCATAGATACCCATGTGAAGAAGCTGAGGAGCAAGCTGGGGGAGAAGGGCGACTACATTAAGACTATCTGGGGCATGGGATATAAGTTCGAGGTAGAAGGATGAAACAATCAATAAGACGGCAGATGATGGTTATCTTTGTCGGGTTGATTATATTTATACTTATCCTGCTCTTTGCAGTGAATTCAGGATTCCTGGCACAGTATTACACGGTGCACAAGCAGGCAGATCTGTTAAGTGTTTATAATTCCATTGACAAGGAAATCCGCAGCGGGGAGATTAAATCAAAGTCGGTGAATGAAAAACTTGTACGTCAGACAGAGCGGACCAATATCGCGGCGCTTGTTATACAAAACGACGGGACAGTTGTATTTTCTACCGTGTGGGACGGAAACGGCCCTCTCTATATCAAGCTGCTGTCCTACTTGTTCGATAAAAACCAGAACTCAAAAAAGGTTTTGAAAAATACGGATTACTATCAGATCTGCAAGACGAAGGATTTTACGAATCAGACGGAATATCTTGAAATTTGGGGCGAATTTTCAGATGGCTCTCTTTTTATTATGCAGAGTCCTTTGGAGAGTATCAGAGAGAGCGCCAGCCTGGCCAATAAGTTTCTGGTGTATATGGGAGTGATTGCAGTTATACTGGGCGGAATTCTCGTATGCTTTTTCTCCCGGAAGATTACGGAGCCGATCAAAGAGCTGGCAGTACTGTCCCAGCGCATGGCGAGGCTGGATTTTGAGGCAAAATATACAAGCGGCGGTGATAATGAGATTGGTGTGCTGGGCAGGAATTTTAATATTATGTCCTCCCGTCTGGAGAAGACGATATCAGAACTGAAGAGTGCCAATAATCAGCTGCAGAAGGACATAGAGCAGAAGGACAGACTGGAGGACATGCGCAATGAGTTCCTGGGAAATGTTTCCCATGAGCTGAAGACACCGATCGCGCTGATCCAGGGATATGCGGAAGGGCTGAAAGAAGGGGTCAACGAAGATCCGGAAAGCCGGGAGTTCTACTGTGATGTCATCATGGATGAAGCCGCGAAGATGAACCAGATGGTGAAAAATCTTCTGATTCTGAACCAACTGGAATTCGGCTCTCAGGAACTGGAATTCGAACGTTTTGATATTGTCGGGCTGATACAGGGAGTACTTTCAAGCTGCGAGATACTGATTCAGCAGGTCGAGGCTTCCGTAGACTTTATAGCGGATGAGAAGGTATATGTCTGGGCAGATGAATTCAAGACAGAACAGGTAGTCAGAAATTATTTGACCAATGCGATCCATCATGTGGAAAACGAAAAGCGTATCGAAATCCGGGTAATATCCAGGGGAGGAACGGTAAGAGTATCTGTATTCAACAGCGGTAACCCCATACCGGAAGAAGATCTGCATAAGCTGTGGGATAAGTTTTATAAAGTGGACAAGGCTCATACCCGGGAATACGGCGGGAATGGAATCGGCCTGTCTATCGTAAAAGCTATAATGGAGTCCTTCCACCAGGACTACGGCGTAAATAATTTTGAAAATGGCGTCGAATTCTGGTTTGAGCTGGATATGGAATGCGCAGAGGGGGCAAAACCTCCGGTTCCGGAGCTGATGAAGTGATGGTCTCGGGGCATCTAGTCTTTGCTCCGCTTCGGTCCGTGCTTAACATGCGCCACTGGCGCATAGCACCCCTCGCCGTAGGCGGCTTAAATGGGCAGATGCCGTTACTATGTGCGGCCCCTGGGCCGTGAATAGTAACACATAGACGGTATTTAATCGGGCTCCATAGCTGAAAAACTTGAAAAGCGATGTAAAATGCTGTAAAATAGCTACTATTAAGGCATACATTGTGCCAACTGGCAACGGTCGGTATTATGTATGCCTTACTCTTTACAGATACCGCTGTTTACAGCGGTCCCGCCGGCGGGGACATACGGCCGGGTGTGTTTTCTTTTTTCATTTCGGAATGTCATTGGGAGGATGAGAGAGGAGAAAATCATGTTTGATGTAGTAAACGAAGCGGTCCAATATGTGAATTCCAAAGTATGGGGCTGGGGTATGATCGCCCTGCTGTTTGGTACGCATTTATTTTTAACGATCCGTACAGGCTTTATTCAAAGAAAGACAATTTCGAAAGGAATTAAATTATCGGTTACAAAAGACCCGAATGCCGAAGGCGAGGTCAGTCAGTTTGGGGCGCTGACGACAGCGCTTGCTTCTACCATCGGTACGGGAAATATCATTGGCGTGGGAACTGCCGTGGCGCTTGGGGGCCCGGGAGCAGTTCTCTGGTGCTGGCTGACCGGAGTGTTCGGTATAGCCACAAAGTATGGGGAATCCCTGATAGCGGTGAAATACCGTGTTAAAACGGAAGATGGAAGAATGCAGGGAGGCGCAATGTATGCCCTGGAGCGTGGGCTGAACATGCGCTGGCTGGGATTAATTTTTGCTTTTCTGGCAGGTTTTGCATCCTTTGGGATCGGATGCGCGACACAGGTGAACGCCATCGCTGCAATCTGTGAGGAAAACCTTGGAATCCAGCCATGGATTATTGGGCTTATTACCGCATTTATGACGGCAATTGTTATATTCGGCGGAATTAAGAGCATTGCCAGAGTATGCGAAAAGCTGGTTCCTTTTATGGCGGTGTTTTATGTGATTGGCTGTCTGATTATTCTGGGGATTAATTATGACTATATCATTCCGGCCGTAACAACCATCTGCAAACTTGCGTTTACACCCGGGGCGGCTGCCGGCGGACTGGTGGGCGGCGGAATCCGCCTTGCTATGCAGTATGGAGTGGCCAGAGGGTTGTTTTCCAATGAATCTGGTATGGGATCCGCTCCAATTGCAGCGGCGGCGGCTCAGACGAGAAATCCTGTGCGCCAGGCACTGGTATCTT
This sequence comes from Clostridiales bacterium VE202-21, assembly GCA_000509105.1. Lineage (GTDB taxonomy): Bacteria > Bacillota > Clostridia > Lachnospirales > Lachnospiraceae > Faecalicatena > Faecalicatena contorta. The sequence goes on from BAIF02000078.1 coordinate 10,268, forward strand.
CCACCGGTACATTCTGGGATACAGTAGTAGTCTGTCTGATGACTGGGCTGGTACTGGTATCAACGATTATGAAGAATCCGGCAATCAATGCAAACGAAATAGCCAATGGCGGGATACTGACATCCAAAGCGTTTGCCCAGATTCCTTATGTAGGGCCGATTATTCTGGTAGTCGGGATTATTTCATTTGCATATTCCACGATCCTGGGCTGGGCTTACTACGGAGAGCGCTGCGTAGAGTATTTTGCAGGTAAAAAGGGATTAATTCCTTACCGGCTCCTTTATATAATCGTAGCGGCAATCGCGCCGGTTGTATCCCTGAATCTGGTCTGGCTGATTGCAGATACACTGAATGCGCTGATGGCCATACCGAACCTGATTGCAGTCCTTTTACTGTCTCCGGTAATCGTGAAGGAGACAAGAAAGTATATAAACAACCTGGATGCGGTGGATAAAACACAGGTGCCTGTAGTGAAGACCGGGAAAAGCAAAAAGTCAGGGAAAGAGTAGAGGAGTTTACATATTATGATAGCAATGATTGATTATGATGCGGGAAACATCAAAAGTGTAGAGAAGGCGCTTTTGCTACTGGGACAGGAAGTCGAAGTTACCGGTGATCCGGAGCGGATACTAAAGGCAGAAAAGGTAATTCTTCCCGGTGTAGGGGCATTTGGCGATGCCATGGAGAATCTGAAGCGTGCCGGTCTGGATGAGGTAATCCGCCGTGTTGCGGCAAAGGGAACCCCTTTTCTGGGGATCTGCCTCGGACTGCAGCTTTTGTTCGAGAGAAGTGATGAAGCGCCGGGAGCCGAGGGTCTTGGCCTGTTGGAAGGCGAGATATTAAAGATCCCGGATCAGGAGGGCCTGAAGATACCGCATATGGGATGGAATTCTCTGCACCTGGAGCACGGGGGAAGACTGTTTCGCGGTATAGAGGAACAGTCTTATGTCTATTTTGTACATTCATACTATTTGAAGGCGAAGGACGAGTCGATTGTGAAAGCGTCCACAGAATACAGCACCCATATCCATGCTTCGGTTGAAAAGGACAATATATTTGGCTGCCAGTTTCATCCGGAAAAGAGCAGTGAAGTGGGTCTGAGGATACTGAAAAACTTTGTAGAACTCAACCGGGAGGAAGTGTAATGTTTACAAAAAGAATTATTCCCTGTCTGGATGTCAACGCCGGCAGAGTAGTGAAGGGCGTCAACTTTGTGGATCTGCGCGATGCCGGTGATCCGGTGGAGATTGCAAAGGCATACGATAAAGCAGGTGCGGATGAACTGGTATTTTTGGATATTACGGCTTCTTCTGACGCGAGGGAAACCGTGGTGGACATGGTACGTAAGGTGGCGCAGTGCGTGTTTATCCCGTTCACCGTAGGCGGAGGAATCCGTACTGTGGACGATTTTCGGGCATTGCTCAGAGAAGGCGCAGATAAGATCTCTATCAATTCTTCTGCTATCAATAATCCAAAACTGATACATGATGCGGCCATAAAATTTGGCAGCCAGTGTGTGGTCGTGGCGATTGACGCGAAACGGCGTGCGGACGGCAGCGGCTGGAACATCTATAAAAACGGCGGCCGGATTGACACCGGGATGGATGCTCTGGAGTGGGCAAAAAAAGCAGACGGTCTGGGTGCCGGTGAGATTCTTCTGACCAGTATGGACTGCGACGGTACAAAAGCTGGATACGATCTGGAGCTTACACGTGCCGTGGCGGAGCAGGTATCCATTCCTGTGATCGCTTCCGGTGGAGCGGGGACGCTGGAACATTTTAAGGAAGCTCTGACGGTCGGAAAAGCCGATGCGGCGTTGGCGGCATCCCTCTTCCATTATAAAGAGCTGGAGATAAAAGAAGTAAAAGAATACCTGCAGAAAGAGGGTGTCTCAGTACGGCTTTAAGACACAGCCTCACTCTGTGAAATAACCGGGTGGATTATACTAGATAAAAATGTAAGTTTAGGAGTGAATAAATATGTCTGGATTAAATGGCGATTGGTATGAAGCTTTAGCGGAGGAATTCAAAAAACCTTACTATAAAAAATTATTTGAGACAGTAAATCAGGAGTACAGAACCCGGAAGATATTTCCGCCTGCAAATGATATTTTTAATGCATTTCATCTGACTCCTCTGAAGGATGTCAAAGTGGTAATTTTGGGGCAGGATCCCTACCACAATGACGGGCAGGCCCACGGCCTCTGCTTTTCCGTAAAAAAAGGCGTGGAAGTCCCGCCGTCCCTGGTCAACATATACCAGGAACTGCATGACGATCTGGGATGCACTATCCCCAGCCATGGCTGTCTGACAAAGTGGGCACAGCAGGGAGTCCTGATGCTGAATACCGTACTTACGGTTCGCGCCCATCAGGCAAATTCCCATCGCGGTATCGGATGGGAGGAATTCACGGATGCAGCAATCATGGCCCTGAACGGCCAGGACAGACCGATCGTATTCATACTGTGGGGAAGCCCAGCACAGCGCAAGAAGATCATGCTGAATAATCCGCAGCATCTGATCCTGCAGGCGCCGCATCCAAGTCCCCTCTCTGCGTTCAGAGGATTCTTCGGAAGCCGGCCTTTTAGCCAGACCAATGAATTTCTGCGCAGCCATGGAGTGGAACCTGTCGACTGGCAGATAGAGTAAGGAGGACTCCGGGATCAGGAGGCTATTAGTGCATGCAGGGATCGCACCTGTCCCCGGCCAGCTTCGGGCTGCTTATTAAGTCTTACAAGATAAAAACCACATTGAATTGGAAGGCTGAACTCTGTTTATCAAAGCAGAGCTTTAGCCGGCCTGAGCCGCTCAATTCGGCAGAATTGCAGGGGAATGCCGGTAATGCCATCCAATCTGATGTGGTTTTTGTTTTGTGGGACTCATACGCATATGAATGCCGCCGGAAAGGGCGTGGATGCTTCACTACGCTATCGGCGGATACTTTGTCAGAGCTCCTGATCAGTTTCTGAGGGAAGATACCTTGCTATGTCCTGAATATCGCAGTTGAGTATTCGGCAAAGGTCGTTTATTGTTTTCATGCTTATGTCCTGACCGTGCTTTAAACGGTATAGAGTGCTGCTGGATAAATGGTATTTTGTAGTCAGTGTATACCAATTTTCTTTAGAATTGTCCAGAGTTTTCCAGAATGGAGAGTAATCAATCATGGCACCACCTCTTTTTTAGGATAAGCATAATTCAAATTCTTATACTTGAATATCTTCGCAATTACGAATATAATAAAACCACAAGAGAGGGATGGGGGGCGGTCAAGATGGATAAACGCACTATGACAGAAGAGCAGCAGAAACGGTTTTGGGATTTTATTATGATGGATGATTTCGAATTTTACGACAGGTTTATATCCGATCTGCCACCGGAATCACAGAACGAATTTTTCAGGATTACACCCGACTTCTTTTCTGAGTATATCAATTCAGAGGGGAAAATAAACTTAGATGAAGATGAGATATATCAGAAGATAAAAGAAAAAATAAATATTATTGAAAAAAACAGCCCGGATACCTAATGGATCCGGGCTTAACGTATGTGGTGGGAAAGGAGCTAAAAAGGTGAGGAGATTAGCTCCTTCATTAACTAAACAAATGAAAGCGCAAAAACTTACGCGGTTTTGTTTAAAATGCTATTAAAATCTATCATTTATTGAAAAAGATCTAATGTGGATAATATTAAGAAAATATTAACAAATTCTACATAGAAATATTTTGATTTCATAAGTATGATGTAAGTTGAAAATATTGGGATAAAGGAGGGGCACTGTGGATAAGGTCATCGAGATTAAAAACTTATACAAACTGTACCGCGTGGGCGATTCTGTGGTACGTGCTCTCAACGGTGTGGACTTTGAGATATATGAAGGTGAATTCTGCGCGATTGTAGGGACCTCCGGCTCAGGCAAATCCACTCTTCTGAATATGCTTGCCGGGTTGGAAAAGCCAACCAAAGGTGAGGTCATAATCAGCGGACAGCACATGGAGACGCTGAATGAGGACGGCTTGGTAAAGTTCAGGCGTGAAAACGTCGGATTCATATTCCAGTCATTCCATCTGATCGGAACGATGAATGCACTTGAGAATGTTGCATTACCACTGAGTTTCCGTGGGGAGGGACGGGCGAGCCGCCTGAAGAAGGCTGACAAGATGCTGGACTTGGTGAATCTGAAAAAGCATAAGAGGCATCTGCCGAACCAGATGTCAGGAGGGCAGCAGCAGAGAGTTGGCGTTGCCCGCGCGCTGGTTGTGGATCCAAAGATTATATTTGCCGACGAACCAACCGGCAATCTGGATTCGCATACGTCGGAAGAGGTCATGACCTTAATGCAGAGGGTAGTCAGGGAGCAGAAGAAAACGCTGGTTATGGTAACGCATGATAACCATCTGGCTACATATGCAGACAGAATTTTCCATATAATCGATGGGAAGATCGTAAAAATAGAAGACAACCGTAAAAAGAGGGAGGACAAGGAACATGAAACTGTTTAAGAAAACTGCAGGAATCGCAATGAGTCTTGCGCTGCTAGCTGCTATGATACTGCCGGTTGGGGTGCGGGCAGCAGATGAAACCGGACCGATACCAGATATAGTATTGTCAATTGGGAAATCACAGGAGACCCCGGTTTATACGGAAGGAGACAAAAAGCAGGAACTGTTGATACAACTTAAGAATGAGGGCACCGCGGATGCGAAGAATGTTAAAATAGCGCCCATTATTGATGATGCTTCTGCATGGCCTTTTGAGATAACAAATGTGAATAATGAATTTCCTCCAGTAGATATCCCAGTGGGCGAGACCGTGGAAACAAAGCTGGATAATCTGACGGTACGTGCAGATGCCGGTGAAAAGAATTACAAACTTACGTTTCAGATAACCTGCAATGATGGAAAGCAGCAGTATGAGACAACAAAGTATGTTTACGTAAAAACACTGGAAAAGAAGAAACCCGCGGAGGACCCGAAAGACGATCCAAAAGAAGAACCTAAGGACGAGCCGAATACCCCGGAGGAGCCTCAGGACAACGGCGGCATTTCTAATAATGAACCTGTGATTACAAGCGGGGGAGGCGGTGGTGAAGCACCTTCCGGAAATAATTCCGTTCCGCGTGTTATTGTAACAGGTTTTAATACAGAGCCAGGCGCTGTGAATGCCGGAAGCGATTTCAAGCTGATTGTACATCTGAAAAATACATCTACAAGAACAGCGGTATCCAATATGCTGTTTGACCTGCAGGCGCCGTCCTCCGGGACAGAAGGAGCCGCAGAGGCGCCGGCATTTCTGCCTTCCTCCGGATCCAGCACGATTTATCTGGACAGCATTCCTGCAGGAGGAACCCAGGACATTTCTATCGACCTAAACGCCAGGGCAGATTTGGTACAGAAGCCGTACAGTATTTCCATGTCTATGAAGTATGAAGACAGCAGTGCAACACAGTATGAGGGCTCTTCCAGCCTGGCTATTCCTGTGAAACAGGCGGCAAGATTTGAATTCAGTGAGCTGGAAATTGCACCGGAGGCCGTGGCAGTTGGAGAAGAGGCTAATATTACGTGCAGCCTTTATAATACAGGACGAATTAAGCTGTACAATGTAAAAGTGAAGTTTGAAGGGGAAGGAATTGAAGCAAAAGAAGTATTTGTAGGAAATGTAGATTCCGGAGCAACCGGCTCAATAGACGGAATCGTGACCGCCATGCAGGAAACAGCGGGTAATCAGAAGTTTAAGATGATTGTTTCCTACGAAGATGATGCGGGAAAGGCTTCTACAGTAGAAAAGGAATTTTCACTGCAGATCACCCCGGAACAAGCGCCGATGGATGTAACAACAATGGCGGAAATGCCGGAAGAGAAAGGGTTTCCGCTGATACCTGTGATAATCGCTGCAGTGGTTGTTGCAGCTGTCATAGTTATTATCATCGTCATGAAGAAAAGAAAGAAAAAGAAGGAGTCTGTAGAAGAGGAGGACTTGGTGGATGAGGTGGATCGATTTACTGAGGATGAGTAGTGGTAACCTCAAGCGCAGAAAACTGCGTACTTTTCTGACCATCCTGGGAGTTGTGATCGGAACAGCATCCATTGTAGTTATGATATCGCTTGGGCTCGGAATGCAGGAGTCGATGTACCGTGAGGTGGAGCAGTCGGGAGGTATGACGAGCCTGACTGTAACCGGAAAACAGAGCGAAAGCGGGATGTATGTCAGCATGAGGGGCAGCTCTGGCGATCAGGAGGAACCTAATAAATATATAACTGACGATGTAATCCAACAGCTAAGGCAGCTGGAACATGTAAAGAGTGCGGATCCAGTACTGGAGCTCAGTGCAATTGCGCTGAAGGGAAAATATATGGGTTATCTTCAGCTAAAGGGAATGAGCCCTGAAGCTCTGGAAAAGCAGAATATCGAACTTGCTAAGGGCGGAAGGCTTCCGGACCCAAACAGTTCCAGCCTGGAACTGGTATTTGGAAATGGTGTGCTGACCTCATTCTATGAAAAGTCAACCGGGAAAGGGTACTGGGAAACAGGAAAAGTTCCGGACGTTGATCTGGCAAATGACCAGATGTTCCTGATCCTAGATCAGGACGGATATTTTCAGAGCCAGAACAACAGTATGGGCGCATCAGGCGTGGGAGAAAATGATGGAAGCGGTTCACAGACTTCCAAGCTTCCTCCGAAAAAGCATGTGGTAAAGGCAAGCGGTGTTGTGGCGGGAGATATGGAAAGTTACAATGCTAATTATTACTATGTCTACTGTGATATCAATAAGCTGGAAGATCTGCTCAAACGTGAATTCAGGGGACGCGTGATACCCGGACAGCCAAGTACCAAGTCGGGCAAGCCGTATAAGCAGTTTGTGTATTCCTCTGCGGCAGTGCAGGCGGAAGATATCGACGATGTGGATGCATTGTCATCCGTAATCAGGAACATGGGATTCCAGGTAACAACGAATGCAGAATATATGGAAAGTATGAAAAAACAGTTTGCTATGGTTCAGGCAGTGCTTGGAGGTATCGGCGCAGTCTCCCTATTGGTCGCTGCCATCGGAATTGCAAACACAATGATGATGTCCATTTATGAGAGGACAAAAGAAATCGGTGTTATAAAAGTTCTGGGATGCGGACTCAAAAATATCAAGCAGATGTTTCTAATGGAAGCTGCATTTATCGGCTTTATCGGAGGTGTAGCCGGTAATATACTCAGCTTTATTATGTCTTTTGTTATAAACTTCCTTACGGGTAATGGAAGCGCCATGGGTATAGACGGAAATATTTCCTATATACCGCCGTGGCTGGTAATGGCTTCTCTGGTGTTCGCGGTGTTCGTGGGGATGGCGGCAGGGTACTTCCCGGCGCTGAGAGCAATGAGGCTGAGTCCCCTGGCGGCTATCCGCAATGAGTAGAGGAGGGACGCTGTATGCCCCCGCCAGGCAGGATACGCTGCGGGATACGGACATAAGAGGTTCTGTAAACTGGAGGCGGCTGTAAGCAGAAGTAAAGGAAAAAAGAAGGAAAACCGGGGCAACCTGGCCACATCACGTGAAGCCTTGATGGCTTCACGCGCTGGGGCCAGGAAAACTTGTAATTCGGAATTACAAGTTTTACCCCGGTTTTCCTTCTTTTTCCTTTAACTCCTGCTAACAGCTGCTCCAAAGCCTACAGAACCTCTTATGTCCGTATCCCGCAGCGTATCCTGTCTGGCGGGGCATACAGCTGGGTGCATCCTGGCGGGAGGAGCGGATGGGATTCTTTTGAAGCGGAGTGGCTTTAGGGGAGAATCTAGTAAATCGAAAAATAATTAACTTGCTGTTGAGCTGAATTTTCGGAAGCACTACTCCACAAGCCTCAGCGTATAACAGCAGGCTGCTTATTATTCGATGTATTAGTCTTCTTCGATGATTTGGATTTCGAGGTAGTCGAAATCTATGGAGTCTACGAAGTTGTCCTGGTAGAAGCGGGCTTTGGCGTGGCGTTTGAATTCGGCTATTGTGGTGTCCAGCCAGATGGGCTTGCTTAGATCGAATTCGTAACAGATAGCGTCGAGTGCGTTGAAAATTTTGTGGGTGCGGGTGTCATCTGTCTCGTCGCAGATGACGGTGTCGCGGAGCATTTTATTGTCTTTAATTTCTTTTCCCCATAGACGGAACATAGTTTGACCTCTTTCTTTTTTGGATAACTATTAGTATAGCATTTGGAAGATGGGATGTAAATGTTAAGATTTTACTGTTACTATGCACGGCACATAGGCTGTGAATAGTAATATTTTACTTTAATTTGCGGGGGTTTTTGGAAAGGGTGATGAATTGGGGTATAAAACTGGTGCTGGAAGAAAATACTTATAGAAGTATTATGATACTATGATGTTAAGGACAGGAGGAAGTTCAGATGAAAAGATATGTATGTGAACCATGCGGCTATGTATATGATCCAGAGGAGGGAGACCCGGATAGCGGGATCGAGCCTGGAACAGCATTTGAAGACCTGCCGGACGACTGGGTGTGCCCCTGGTGCGGACTTGGCAAAGATGTCTTTGTGGTGGAGGCTTAAGGGGGGGGCCGCCTGAGGAAATCGGGATGTTTTGATGCTGTCCGCGGAGGCTTATGCTGATTTTGGAAACCGGCCGCTTAGTCTAGAATTGCTAACTGCGAAAAAGCCGCATCTTATGGAACCGAGCGTATTCACTTAGAAAGCCGATGCTTTCTAAGCTCAGACGCTCTGGATAATTGATTTAGAGATCAATTATCCTCCATAAGATGCGGCTTTTTCGCAGTAAGCAATTCTACGACCCGCTAGAGGCTTCCAAAATCAGCATAAGCCTCCGCGGACAGCATCAAAACATCCCGATTCCCTCAGGCTGTGCTGCGGCCGGCGGCAGGGGAGTGCTGCACGGTAGGGGGGGGAAGGTATGATGTGACCAGGAGATAGGTAAGTCTGATCAGTGCGTAATATTAAGGTGTAGTAATAAAGTCTTGTGTGGATTTTGACTACAATACAAAACTCATCTTGTCATAGTTAACATTAAATTATGATAACTGTTCTATATACACACAAAATCTCCTGGCACAATTAACGTTTCACCAGTTCTGTCCAATCCGCAGCCCCCGCCAGGCTGTCCCCCTTAGAGAGTGTTTTTACTACAGTTTGGATGCGACCAGCTGTGCGGAAGTGGAAGATGCCTCTCCTGGATGCGTCTTTTAGGGCATTAGCGCCGCTTCATCAAAATCGGAACCGGCATGTGAACTGATTCCAGGCCCACAAGGCCTGGAAGCAAGCAGACCCGCAGTGAGAATTCATCAGAATTCTCGCAAGTGTCCGCGGTGTTCACCATGCCGGTTCCGATTTTGATTAGCGGCGCTTATGCCCTAATAATGCATCCAGGAGAGGCATCTTCCACTTCCGCACAGCGCCCCCTTCTAAATAAAAATCACTCCCCCAAAACCCCCTCTAATGGAAGATAGTTCTGTTTGTTTAGCAGTCCCGCTCCAAGTTTCAGCTCACTTCTTGGCGCGCTGATTACGGTCAGTTCCATTCCCTCTTTTATGTCTGCGGAGGCGATGATTCTACCTGTGTTGGTTTCGATTGTTGTGATGAGGTCGGGGAAGACGGCAAGCCTTTCCGAACCGATGGCTGCGTACATATATTCGTTGCAGAAACCAATCTGGCACGGAATAGAGGCAGTGGAGATACGGAAGGTTCCGTAATCCAGGGCATTGCGGGTTTCGAGGGCACAGTCTTCTACGATTCCGGTGCAGAGGATTCTGCCGTTTAACTGGCGGAGGGCGGCTTCAATGGCCAGGGCGGGTGAAGCCGCGGTGCGGTACGCGCGGCCCAGCTTTAAAGCCTGGGCGTACGCGCCGGCTGCGGCGTGGGTCTCCAGGTAGGGAATGGAAACGGGGTTGCGCGCTACGGCGACTGCTCCTCCTGCCAGATGAGCCGCATTTCTAACCAGTGAGGCCGTATTTTCGACAGAACCTTTTACTGTTAATTCGGTATATGTCTTATTTTCCGGTCTTCCGCCTGCAGCAGCCTGGATGACGGTCTGTCCGGAGCTCTCCAGGCCAAGAGAGCCCATGACTCCGAGCGGGTGCGCGCGGCCGTCGCAGGGGGCGTCAATGATGGGGAGCCCTGAGAGTGCGGCGGGGATAAATGGCTCAAACGAGGAGGAAGCCCCTAGTTCACAGGAAATAAATCCTGCAATCGGGGTTTCGGATTGTGTGCCCAGCAGCTCCAGGATCCTGGGATATACATCGTCTGAATAATATGCAGTGTCCGAAGCAGGAGAACCAACTCCGGAAATCGTAACGATACAGCCGTCCCTGCTTCGCTCTTTTAATTCATCAATGGTAATCAATTCTACGTTTCCAAGTTTCAGTGCAGATAGTGCGCGTTCCTCCCCCTCTTTGGGGCAGCCGCCGCCACCGCCTCCGAGCAGAAGGCTGCCAATCAGCAGATCCTGTATGGATTCTTTGTCAAATATCATAGGTATTTCTCCTTTTATTTCATTTGTATTTTGGACAATCAAAGGCTGCGGAACAAGGTATACCCAAAGGGCACCCCGTAACACATGCCCGTGCGGGCGGGTCTGCAGCCTAGCTGCAGAATAAAGTATATTTACATCATAAGCCGTATGAAAAAATCGTCAATCCCTGAATCCTACAAAAATAAATATCAAATTATTGTAGAAATCAACAAAGCATAAAAATAAGAAAAATTGTATAATTATTACTATGTTTACACGCTACCCGGTGTAAATCGTGCAAAAGGGAAAGGAGAGAACAATGAGTGACAACAGAGAAAATGGCAGCTCTGAAGAGATACTGGAGCAGTACTCCAAAGAAATGCCAAAATTAATGGAACCGGGCATTTTTATTATAGCCGTCGTAGCCAGTGTGCTGGGAGCTATCGTGGGAATGCAGGTACTGACACATACGGGGGTAGCCCCGGATACTTCTGTGGTGGGAGCGCTGCTTGCAGTTCTGATCAGTCAGATTCCCATCCGGCTTTTGAAAAAATTTAAGAATATCCATTGCCAGAACCTGGTACAGACATCGACATCAGGGGCAACATTCTCGGCGGCAAACTGTATGCTGCTGACGATCGGTGTTCCTTATATTATGGGATACACGGAATTCATGTATCCGATGCTGATCGGTGTAACACTTGCAACAATTGTGGATGCTACAATTTTGTACAAGTCATTCGGATCGCCGATGTTTCCGGCTGATGCACCGTGGCCTCCTGGAATTGCTACGGCTGAAACGATTCTTGCAACTGTCAGAAAGGGAAAACGTGCCGGGCTGCTTGTGGTCGGCGCTGTTGCCGGATGGGCAGGGGCTATGGCCGGAATACCTATGGATTTATTCGGCGTTGCATGGGTGGGAAGCGTACTGGCTATCGGAGCATTCGGTGTAGGCGCCCTGATCGTGGGAATAATTGAAAGCAATGCGTTTGCATTTACCGTGTTCGGACATGAATTTGTCATTGCACAGGATATTTTTGGAAAAGGATTTGTTGCGGCAGATCATGTTGCTTTGAATTATATGGGGCATGGCATCATGATTGGGGCAGGTATCATATCCCTGATCCAGTGCGGCAGAATGCTGTTTAAGAAAGTGGATAAAGAGACTTCAGCGGCATCCCAGTTTGGAACTTCGATCAAAGATATGCGGAGTGCTCTTGGAAAAGGATTTATCGCTTATCTGGTGATTGCCCTGGGACTTGCAATTGTATCGGGGCTGTGGTATGAGATGAAGCCGGGCATGTTTATCTTATGGATTATATTTGCAGCGGTAGCGGCGCTTGTATCCGAACTGATCGTCGGGGTATCCGCTATGTATTCCGGATGGTTTCCAGGATTCGCCACGGCCCTCATCTTTTTAATTCTGGGGATGCTGATCGGTTTTCCAAAGCTCCCTCTGGCTGTACTGGCAGGTTTTACCGCGGCAACAGGACCGTGTTTCTCTGACATGGGTAATGACCTAAAAGCGGGCTATATACTGAGAGGAAGCGGAAAGAATCCGGAGATAGAGAAGGCAGGCAGAAAACAGCAGTATTTTTCAGAGCTGCTTGGTTTTGCAGTGGCATTTGTTATTGTTGCTATTTTTGCAAAAACATACTTCTCACAGGGGCTGTTCCCGCCGATTAACGCTACATATGCTTCCACGATTGAAGCGGGTTCCTCAATTGAGGTATTGAAATGGCTGGCGATCTGGGCAATTCCGGGGGCCATCATTCAGATCACGGGAGGAAACCACCAGGTTGGAATCCTGTTTGCCACCGGTATCCTAGTAGGCGGAACCATATATGGATTGACCGTCATCATTGCCACTATCATCCGTATTATTGTAATTAAGAAGAATCCGAAAAACGATGATATACTGATGATTCTTGGCGCGGGCTCCCTGGTCGGATGTGCGCTGCATGATTTTGCCAACTCCATGCTGGGAGCATTCAAATCCAAATAGCGGGACTGCGTTAATAATCCTTTAACTTACGGATGATATACAGTATGTAAAGAGTCTGAAGAAAATCGGTATCGCTCTGCCCGTAGGGGATCATATTTTTTACTTTGTTGATCCGATAGCGTATGGTGTTTTCATGGACAAAGAGCGCCTTGCTTGTTTTGGTATAGTCCATATCATTCTCAATAAAATCGTGAATGGTATGCATCAGATGAGAATGGTATCTTTCATCATAATCTAAAATAGGCTGCGCTGTCTCCATATAAAATTCATCTATGGCAGGGTGGCCTTCCAGCTTTAAAAAGAGGCGTAGTACTCCAAGAGCCCGGAAATATATGACTTTGCCTGGCTGGTACGGGCAGGAAGAAGCGGCGTGGTATGCCTGTGAAATGGCATCCCCCAGGCTGTAAAGAGGACAGCAGCTGCTGATGCCCGCCATACATTCGGGATAGCTTTCAAAGATGGCTGCCGCAGTCTGTGAGATATATTTATCAATCGCATGTGGAGAATTATCCTTAAAAGAGCGGATAATCAAAATGCCTCCCCGGTAACCCGCGGCAAAAAACAAAACGTCCCGGCTGAATTTTTCGGCCAGAGCCGGACGGGGCAGTGGCATGCCTGCCTCCACGCGGCAGTAAAAACATAATACATTTTTGGCAAAGTAAGGATTCAGCCGCTGGATAAGCATTGCTTTTCTATTGTCAGACAGCTCCCTGTCAGCCAGCTGGGCAAGGATCTCCTCCTGGCTGTTCAGGTTTTTGTAAAAGAGCAGCTGTTCCGTTATCTCGGAAATAATAATGGAATAAGGGACATCCTTGTCGATAAATAATATAGGCAGTTCGCACTGATTGGCATAAGCATAAGCTTCTTCAGGCAGTTCGTCCATATTTTCGTCAATAATGCAGAGCGCTGCGGTGTGAATGGCATGAAAATACTTCAGGGCATAGAGGATGTACTGGGGATCGTCTTTGCCGTGATAGAAAGCTGTCATAAAAAAGGAATTCCTGGATTTGGTGTCAAGCGATGCAAAGTCTGTTTCGCTGATGTAATTATCAAAAACACTGACATATTCTACCGGCCTGTCCAGCCCGTCCATACCGGCTTTAATCCTGGCGCCGGACAGAGAGGGCAGGTGCAGAACGTCAGATACAGTAATAACGCTCATAATGAAAAACCTCCGGGTGTGTTTTAACAAATTATATAACAGAAGATTTCACAAATCAATGTGAAGAATCAATATAAGAAATTGCGAGGATGAGAAAATGGTTTTTAAGCAGATGCTGGAACTCTATGATATTCTGGATGATATCAATGCAGATGGCAGAAGAGTAGAGGAATACTTGAGAAGCATCCAGAAGGATGCGGATGTGGAGGCATATCCGATCTACGGAGACAAAGGGAAAACGGATGTGGTCAAGGTATGTGTGCATGGAAGCAATGGAAAAAGAAGCGGCGGCGATGCGCCGACCCTTGGGATTATCGGCAGGCTGGGCGGCTTGGTGCGCGTCCCGAACGGATCGGTTTCGTGTCTGACGGTGACGGCGCACTGACCGTACTTACTGCCGCAGCCAAGCTTCTGGACATGCAGAAAAAGGGGGATACGCTGGAGGGAGATGTGGTTCTCGTGACACACGTATGTGCGGATGCGCCGACCGAACCACATGAACCAGTGGACTTCATGGATTCACCGGTCAGCATGCAGCAGTGCAATGACGAAGAGATTACAGAGGATATGGATGCGATCCTGACAGTCGATACGACCAAGGGGAACCGTGTGATTAACCATAAGGGTTTTGCAATATCTCCAACCGTAAAGGAGGGGTATATCCTCAGAATCAGCGAGGACTTGCTGGACATTGTGGAGATAACGACGGGAAAAGCACCTTATGTATTTCCGATTACCACGCAGGACATCACACCTTACGGAAATGACCTCTATCACCTTAACAGCGTGCTTCAGCCGGCTGTTGCCACGGATGTTCCTGTGGTTGGAGTTGCAATCACAACGGAGACTGCGGTACCGGGATGCGGCACTGGCGCCACGCATGGTGCGGATGTGGAAATGACGACCCGGTTTGTGATTGAGGCAGCGAAGTCATATGGCAGAAAACAGTGCAGATTTTATGATGAAGAGGAATTTGCGCGTATTCAGAAACTATACGGATCCATGAAAAAACTGCAGACTTTGGGAGACGGCCGGGAATAAACATAAATAAGTAAGCTGCAGCCGTACACTATGAAATTATCCAGCGTAATTGAAGCAAGCAGAATAACTGTTAATAAAATGCAGCAGAAAGAAGGAAACTGAAATGAAGACGGGAAAAACGGAGATGGATATCAGGGAAAGCGCAGAGAATCTCCTTATGGCCTGTATGGATGTAAAAGAGGGCGAGCAGGTGCTGGTGGTCGCGGATCAGGATAAGTATGATCTGGGATACCAGGTGTATGAGACCGCCTTATGTATGAACTGCGAGGCACTTTTTATGTGCATGAAGAATCGGAGCGTTTCCGGAGAAGAGCCGCCTGCAGCTATAGCAGCGGCCATGTGTGCATCGGATGTGGTGATCTGCATTACAGAGCATTCTATGACACACACCAATGCCAGGATCAGCGCTGCAAAGGCCGGTGCGAGAATTGGCACTATGCCAGGGATTACAGAGGAAATGTTTTCAAAAGGCGCGATGACTGCGGACTTTCGAAAAGTAGAAGCAGATACGAAGCGTTACGCCCAGATGCTCACAGAGGCATCCACGGCCAGGATCGAAAAGGACGGACATGTTCTGACCCTGAATCTGAAGGGAAGAAATGGTGTCCCCAGTACAGGCGTTTACCGCAATCCCGGCGAGGCAGGCAATCTTCCCTCAGGGGAGGCATACATTGCTCCGCTGGAAGACGGTGTGAACGGAAACATGGTCATCGACGGCTCAATGGAAGCAATGGGAGTACTTGAGGAACCACTGGCCGTAACAATCGAAAAGGGCCGGCTGAAAAGCCTGGAAGGAGACGGCGGGGCATTGCAGATCCTGTTTGCAAAACCTGAAAACGGCATTACAGCGGAACTGGGGATAGGAACAAATCATGCAGCTGTCCTCTGCGGAAATATTTTGGAGGATGAGAAAGTGTATGGAACTGTTCATATTGCTTTCGGCAGCAATACTTCATTTGGCGGCACCAATAAGGCGGACTGCCATATGGATGGAATCATCCTGGAACCCGATTTGTACCTGGACGATGAACTAATCATGAAAAAAGGCGTGTTCCTGCGCTAGAGTATGTTTGAAAAGAGGCTGACGCACTATATAGTGCGTCAGCCTCTTTTGTGTTCGTGCGATAATTCCGATGGGAGAAACAAAAAAAGAATTGCGGCGGCCGGCTCCAGGTGTGGCCGCTGGTTTACAGTTTATGTGGCAGCGGGCTCCGTCCGGGTTCTTTTTAGACACCCCACTCCCGCCGGTATTGCAGCGGAGTCTTCCCGTCTTCTTTCTTAAAGCAGCGGATAAAATATCCGACGCTTTCGAAGCCTAAGTGTTCCGATATGTCGTTGATGGACATTGTGGTGACACGCAGCAGCTCTTTCGCCTTGTCGATCCGGATACTGCGTTGGAATTCACCCGGGGTGCTTCCGACATAGAGCCGGAACTGTTTCTGCAGATAAAATTTGTTAACGAAGAATTCTTCTGCTAAAGAGTCCAGGGTAATCCGTTCGTTAAAATGTTCTGTAATATACTCCTGAGCCTGCGGAACAAATTTGGGGGGCTGCTTCTTGAGGGACATTGTTTTATCGTGTATGGCAGACTCCATGCAGCAGGTCATCAATGTTGTGATGATGGACGCGGCTTTTATGTCGGTCTGGTAATCATTGTAGATGTTTGTGCTGTAGTAACCGATTAATTTCCGCAGCAGCTGGATGGCATCGTTGTTTCTCATGGTTCCGATCGGGCTGTTGTTATTTAGCTCCATGAAGCTATCGTAATAGTCATGCGTCGAGTTTCCCCAGAAATGCATCCAGATCACATTCCAGTGCGGAGTGTCCGGATCGATGGCATAATAATTCAGCTTCCTGCAGTCAATCCAGAAAAACTGTCCGGGGGAAAGTGTATAATGTTTCCCGTCGAAGTTGATATAGCCTTTTCCATCCATCGTGATTTTCAGCAGATAAGACTGTAAGCCCTGCCGGGTTGTCATGTAATTTTTTCCCGTTACGAACTCCCCGACCTCCTGCACGTATGGCAGACGTGCCCTGGCCTTTGGGTTCGTGTGTGCGATGAACCATTGCGAATCGGGTGTGACATCAAGATTGTACTGAATAAAGGCAGATCCAGTCTGTGTTTCAGCCAAAGTATCCTGATACTGCGGAAAGTCTACGAGATTCTGCGCTTTTTGATTTATCTTGTTTATCATTTGAAATTCCTCCTCCAAGCCAAGATAGTGACATTTTTGCACAAGATAAAATAATGACATCCCGGGCAATATGAGTATAATTAAAGGAAATGGATAGAGAATTTCATGAAAAAGAACGAATATTGTGCACAATTAACTGTTTTTCTCGGATTTATTGGTGTTATCCATTGTATCACAATATCCAAACCGGATCTCGGAGCGGAACCGCCTGATAGAGAATCATATGCCGCCTCGAAAAATATACCACAATTGCTTCGGTAAACATCTGGGTATGATGCTGCTGGCCAGAGAGCTTGGGGAAGAGGTAACCGGATACTGGAAGCGGGAGAGCCGGACACAGCAGGAAATCCTGGGGATTATCTCCATGATGACGGATGTGGCCCAGGAGGATATTAAAACAGGTGTGGATGGCTGCGGTGTTCCGGTATATGCCGTGCCGTTCCACTCGATAGCGACATCCTATCTGCGGCTGGTGTGCCCGGAACTGATTCCGGATTCGGTACTGCGGACGGCGGTGATCAAAAATGTAAATATGATTCATAAATATCCTCATATGATTGCAGGAAAGGACATCGTATGTTCTGTTCTGGCATCCAGCAGTGACCTGCTTGGAAAAAGCGGCGCTCTGGGGGTATACGTAATCGGGATCCGTTCGCTTGGAGTGGGGGCCGTTGTAAAAATCATGGATGGCAGTCATGATGAATTTGCAGCCGCGGTCCTCAGAGTGTTCGAAGAGCTTGGTTATAACAACCGGGAGGTTGCGGAAAAGCTTGAGGGATTATATCCGTCAGCGATCGTAAATGACAATAAGGAGATGGTGGGACACCGGAAAGCAGTCTTCAAGTTATTTGAAAAATAAGTGCAGAGAAAGAAGCACGGAGAAAAAATGAAAAGGAGATGTAACATGCAGGACGAGTTAATCAGGATTCCGAGGACAGAGTACCCGCGGAGGTGGGAAAAAGTGCAGGCTGTTATGCGGGACCAAAAACTGGACATCATTCTGGCATACAGCGATGACAGAGCAACCTATGGCAATGCATATGCGAGATATTATACAGACCTTCAGACACACTTTGAGCCGGTGTTGGTTATGTTTGTGGCGGGCAGAGAGCCCGTGATCTTAACGGGGCCGGAGACGGACGGGTATGCAGGGGAGAGAGCTGTTGCCGGTGGGGTAAAGGTGTTGACTGAACTGGCGGCGGAGGATGAAGATTACCCGTTTTCAGAGGTAGAGTCACTGCAGGAGATCATCCGGCAGTATACAGGAAGAGAGCCGAAAAGGATCGGGCTGGCAGCAAAGGTACATATGGGGGCAGAATTGTATGAAGCCCTGCTGCGGGCATATCCTGATGCAGAACTGGTGGACACAGATCCGTTTCTGGCGCCTTTAAGAGGCATAAAATCCCCAGATGAAATCGCTGTCATATGCAGGGCATACGAGATCACTAACGAGGGGATGCACGCGGCGATTGCGGCAGTGAGACCGGGCATTACAGAAAGGGAGATTGCAGCCGAAGCCGAGTATGTTATGCGGAAAAAGGGCTGTGAGGGTTATGGAATCGACCCGATTGTCTCATCAGGACCTAATGCGGCTCATGTTCTTGCACGGACGACGACCAGGGTAATTGAAGAAAATGATATTGTGGTGATTACGCTCGCTCCAAGGTATGAAGGATATCATGGAGCCTGCGGGAGAACTGTTCTGGTGGGGAATCCGGGTGAAAAGGCGGAGAAGGCAGTAAAAGCGATGACTAAGGCGCAAAACCTGTGCGCAGAGAATCTGATCCCGGGAAAAATTGGAAGCTGCGTGGAGGCGATAGGAAGACAGGTGATGAAGGAGGCGGGATATGAAAAAAACTTTATGTACTCCGGACTTCACAGTGTCGGTGTGATTGAGTTTGAACCACCTATATTCGGACCGTCCAGCAGAACCGTTATTGAGAAAGATATGATAATCTCGGTGGACATCCCGCTGTTCGAGTCAGATGTGTCAGGAATGAGGATGGAAGACGGATACCTGATCACGGATACGGGAGCCAGAAAGCTGACCGACAGCCCCCAGTGGATTCAAAAGTAGAAGATTCAGTGAAACCAAAGATTGTTAAAGAATGGAGGAGAAGTTATGGGAAAGGGAATGAAAAAAGTGATAGCAATGATGTTAACGGCTGGATTAATCGCAGGCATGGCTGCTGGATGCAGCTCACCTAAGAAAGAATCCGGAAAATCCAGTGATGCAGCGGCATCCGGGGAAGAAGGCGGCAGCGGAAGCGCAACCTTGGATTCGATCCTGGAAAAAGGGAAACTTGTTGTAGGATGTTCTTTAAATGGAGCGCCAATCGGATTCACCGACGACAGTGGAAAAGAAATGGGATACGATGTAGATTGGGCCAACCGGCTTGGTGAAGTACTCGGGGTTGAAGTGGAAATAGTAAATGTAGATGCAGAAACGAGGCTTCCGGCATTAACATCGGGGCGTGTTGATGTCCTGTTTGCAAATGTAACAGGCAATCTGGAACGTGCACAGTCTGTTGATTTTTCGATCCCATATCTCCGCGCCGGTATCAAGATGCTGACGGCAGCAGGATCAGACCTGCATACACTGGAAGATCTGAACAGCCCGGATGTAACGGTATCGGTTAACCGGGGGTCGACCGGTGAGGCATTGGTAACAGAAAATGCTCCGGAGGCGAACATTCTTTATGTAGATAATTTTACGGATTCTGTCCTTCAGGTCGAACAGGGAAAAGCGGATGCGGCTTTCGAAGATAATACAGTAGTAGAATATGCGGCATCCCAGAACAATAAGCTGGAAGCACAGGAGAAAATGTATACATCAGATCCGATCTGCGCAGCATGCAGGAAGGGGGATATAGAATTTGCCCGCTATCTGGACATGTTTGTATCATGGCAGATCAGTTCTGGATGGCAGACAGAGACGTATGAGAAATGGTGGGGAACCAAACCGGCAGAGTTAAATTATCTATGGTAACAAACGAGCTGCATGGAAGATGCCCGCCTGTATTGGGCGGGCATTCTTGCATGAATAAAGTGTACGAATAGAATGAGGAGGTGAGGGTGCTTAAAATGTATAAATTAAACTTTAATTTTCTCAATGTATATGGGGATATGCTGCTGGACGGAATGAAGATGACCGTAATTATTGTAGCCTGGTGCCTCTTGATCGGGCTCGTGCTGGGAACGCTAATGGCACTGTTTAAACAGTCAAAGAGCCGTATTCTGCGCATCATAGCGACGGTCTATGTGGATATTCTAAGGAATACTCCATTTCTGGTTCAGCTTTTCTTCTTTTTCTACGGACTTCCGGCACTTGGAATCCAGACGGATGCGATGGCGACGGCAATCATCGCCCTGGGGATCAACACAAGTGCCCAGAATTGCGAAATCATAAGGGCAGGTCTTTTGGCTGTTAAGAAAGAGTACTTCGAATGTTCCGAGGCGCTAGGGTATACAAAAATGCAGACACTCTTGTATTTTGTACTTCCAATCTCTTTCCGGCTTGCTTTTAAGTCTCTTGTAAATAACTTTATCAATCTAGTCCTGACCTCTTCGGTCTGTTTCTCTATTACGGTAGTGGAGACCATGGGAGCGGCTAAAATTATTGTTGGCAGGACTTCGAGGCCCTTCGAGATTTATCTGATGATATTACTATGTTATTGCATTTTTACATATATCATTTCATTTATTGCGAAGCTCATCGATAGAAAAATCCATATTGTATTATAAGGAGGGACTGAGATGTCATTTTATGATTATGCAAATCTGACCGGCAATGATGCCATGCAGTTCCTTCGGGCTGCAGGAGTTACCCTATATATTACATTCATGTCCCTGCTGATTGGAACTATCGTGGGAGTGATCCTCGGGCTGATCCGGTGTTCCAGGAATAAAGTAGTGAGCGTACTGCCCCTGGTAGTAATTGAGCCTCTGCGGAATTCGCCCCTTGTTACACAGCTGTTTTTGGTGTTTTATGGCCTGCCGATGATCGGGGGGATCATGCTGGATCCGTTTCCGGCTGCAATACTGGCGCTGTCTTTGAATACAGCGGCATTTATGGCTGTTCTGGTACACAACAGCGTGTCCGCGATACCGGAAGGGCAGTGGGAGGCAGGAATGGCATTGGGGCACAGCAGAATATCGACTTTTATAAATGTAATTTCCAGACAGGCCCTGAGACTTCTTGTGCCTCAGGCCATTACACTCTATATATCACAATTACAGTGTTCTTCACTCGTTGCACTGATAGGTATCATGGATCTGACAAAACTGGGACAGAATTTGGCTCTTCGTACCTTAAAGCCATTCCTGATCTATGGAATTGTATTTCTGATCTATTACGTAATATCCAGTCCGCTGTCCAGGCTGGCAAAGAGTCTGGAGAAGAAATTATCGTTCCACTATTAAAACAGTACTGCTACCAGGATAAGAGAGGTGACATAAAAAATGTCTATGATTGAAGTAAAGAGCGTTACCAAAAGCTTTGGTGACCTGACCGTTTTGAAAGACTTTAGCGTCGATTTTAACCAGGAGGGCGTAACCGTTCTGCTCGGTCCCAGCGGCACGGGGAAAAGTACCCTTTTGAGATGCATTAACGCTTTAGAAACGATTGACAGCGGAGATATCTTCGTAAACGGGTTGTCAGTAAAAGAGAAAAAGAATCTGCGGCAGATACGTCTGGACTGCGGCATGGTCTTTCAGAGAACCGTGTTGTTTCCGCACTTAAACGTCATGCAGAATCTGACCATGAGCCCGGTGAAGCTCCTGAAGATGAATAAAAAGGAAGCAGAGGAGAAAGCGAATCTTTATCTGAAAAAGGTTGGCCTGGAATCAAAAGCACAAGCCATGCACAATGAACTTTCCGGCGGCGAGCAGCAAAGGATTGCGATAGCAAGGGCGCTGATGATGAATCCGAAGGCGCTTCTTCTGGACGAGGTAACGTCCGCATTGGATCCGGAGATGACCAGCGAGGTGCTCAAGATACTCGAGACACTTGCAGGGGAAGGGGTCTGTATGTTATGTGTAACGCATGAAATGCAGTTTGCAAGACATGTTGCAAGCAGGATCATCTTTATGGATAAAGGAATCGCGGCTGCAGACGAAACTGCAGAAAACTTCTTCTCTATTGTAAGAAAAGAAAATGAACGGATCGCCAAATTCCTTCAGTTTATCGGGGAGTGAATTATGAGGGTCAGCCCCCTTATCTAAAAAGGGCTGACCCTCATTCTTTTTTGAACATACTAGGGACTTCCGACAGTGCGGATATCTATTTGGAGCGGAGAAAGGGTTTTCTATCTAAGACGGTGTTTGTGATTTTGAGGATTGTTACTGTGCGCGCCCGCAGGGGGTAACTGTAACACAGAGGCTTACATGACTGTGGAGTATTTACAGAGGTTATGGACGGGAGGGGGGATTTGTGGTAGAATAGCGGGGAATGACAAGACAAGTGTATGTGCAGGAGGGATTTTCGGATGAAGAAGCTGCTTGACAGGATTTTCATAGACGGGCTCAGCGGGATGGCCCAGGGGCTTTTTGCTACTTTAATTATAGGAACAATAATTCAGCAGATCGGCACTTTTATGGGCGGGACTGGGGGAGACCTGGTTTATGCGGTAGGGAAGGTGGCGGCTGCTTTGACGGGGGCCGGAATCGGAGTTGGCGTGGCCAGGAAGCTGGATGCCGGCCAGCTGGTGACGGTATCGGCGGCTACGGCAGGTATGGTGGGCGCTTTTGCAGGAAAACTTCTGGCTGGACAAGTGATACAGGACGGCGCCATGGTCTTTGCAGGACCAGGTGAGCCTCTGGGGGCTTTTGTTGCGGCTTACATAGCGATTGAATTTGGTATTCTAATTTCTGGAAAGACGAAGCTGGATATTATACTGACCCCGCTGGTGTGCATTGGGACAGGCTCCGCAGTAGGGCTGTTTTTGGGTCCTCCGATATCCAGGTTTATGAACTGGCTGGGCTCACTGATTAACTGGGGGACTGAGCAGCAGCCATTCCTTATGGGAATCGTAGTATCCGTGCTTATGGGGATGATCCTAACTCTGCCGATCAGTTCTGCGGCGTTAGGAATTATACTGAATCTTTCGGGATTGGCAGCAGGTGCCGCTACGATAGGTTGTTGCTGCAACATGGTTGGTTTTGCCGTAGCAAGTTACCGGGAGAATAAAATCGGCGGACTGCTCGCACAGGGCATTGGAACATCTATGCTGCAGGTACCTAATATTGTAAGGAAGCCAATTATCTGGCTGCCGGCCATATTATCCAGCGCGGTGCTCGGGCCGGTGGGGACTATGGTACTGCATATGACAAACAACGCAACCGGATCGGGAATGGGAACAGCAGGGCTTGTGGGGCAGATCATGACCTGGCAGGTGATGACACAGACGGAACCCCCCATGATGGTATTGATTAAAATACTTGTAATACAGATCCTGCTTCCAGCGCTTGTGACGCTGGGCATATCCGAATTCATGCGGAAACGAAAATGGATTAAATTTGGGGATATGAAGCTGGAACTATAAGAAATCGGGATTTAGT
>BAIF02000077.1 GCA_000509105.1 Clostridiales bacterium VE202-21
GATTTAGAAGGGATTCCCGCAGTCCGTATCTTCCAGCCCAAAGAACACCAGTGCCTCCTGTATTGCGAGATCCCAGAAACGCCATTCATGTTTATATCCTGGCAGATCAAACCATTTGACATCCAGCCCGATTTCTTTGCAATGCTCCCGGAATATCTTATATCTGTCGTAAAGGATTGCATCTTCGTGTCCGCAGGCGAACATCAGCCTGGGGAGATCTCCAGTTGGAGCCAGTTCATCAATCAGGGCCCATACATTTTCTTCTGAATTCACGTAAGCCTCGAAGCCTCCTGCATTTTCGATCGTTTGTACCATTCGGGGATTCGCAGTGTCCATAATCAGACATGGGTGCCCGGGCCTTAGTTCATCAAATGGAACAGGTACTGCAGAGAGCACAGCGGCAGCGGCAAATAACTGTGGATAGTTTACCGCAAACTTAATGGTGCCGCGCCCGCCCATGGAAAGGCCTGCAATAAAGTTGTCTTCCCTTTTATCGGATACCGGCAGCCAGCCATAGACCAGGGGCATCAGTTCTTTTGTGAAATAATCATACATATTGTAACCCAGCATTGCATTCGGCCAGTTTGAATAATTGGAGTTTAAGGCGGAAGGGCATACTACTATAAGGTTTTTTTCTGCGGCATACAGCTCAATGTTCGTTTTTCTGAGCCAGTCGGTATCGTCGCCGTATGTACCGTGGAGCAGCCAGAGAACCTTATATTTTTTATTACTGCCATAAAACTCTGCGGGGGATATTCCACGCTTCTTATCCGGCAGAATGACGGTGATCTGGTGGTTGTTGTTTAGATATTCGCTTTCAAAATTGTAGGTCAATAATGACATAATTGTAATCTCCTTTGATATTTTATAAAACTATAAGATACATTCCCGCCCGGAAGCTTCGTCATAATACACAATCTGATAAGTAAGCTCTTTGAAATCAGCTGTTAAGGCCGTGTAATAATTGTCTTTTTTCCAGGTTATCGTAAGTGTACCATCGCCGCGGTCTTCACCGATTGTGATGTCTCCGTTAAAAGCTTCATAATTGTTTCTGAAACGCATCAGTTCATACAGGCGCTTACATACCGGCTTTTGGACCGCAGCTTCCAGCTCTTCCCTGGAGAATGTGTGGCGGTTGATGGTTCTGGGATCCGGGTTCGTCTTCATGCTCTCAATATCGTTTTCTCCTGCCAGGAGGCCCACGTAATATATCTGGGGAATACCGGGAGCATAAAACTGTACGGCTCTTGCAATCAGGTATGCACGATCACTGCACCGGAGTGCGGAGTAGTAGGTGGAACCCAGCTGGTAGCTTTTAAACTTGCCGTCCTTTGATGTAATCATGCTGGGAAGCTTGATGTACTGCTTTGCTTCTTTGGTGATTTCATCCACATCGTCCCTCACATAATCAATTTCTTCTTCTGTGAGTAAACCAGCGACATCAACGACACCGATTCCATCATGTGTATCCAGGGTGGTGAACTGCTTTCTCGGACAAATGTTAAGCCAGTGGATCAGCCGGTCGGTTCTTCCGCTTTTCAGCCCGTGGAGTAAAAGCATAGGAAGAGCAAAGTCATAGACCCAATAGCCCTTCTTGGCCATCTTAAGCTGGATTTGATAATTCTCATGGATTTCGGGCAGCATTTCGGTCTGCGTCTTCCTTAACGGCTCCATGCCGATATCCAGAACGTTCCATATGTCCGGCTCTACAAAAAAGCAGCTTGTCCCGGGGCGTTTCGAGGCATAAGCGAAGGCGTCAAATCTGACCAGGGGGACATGGCTGCTGATTGTGCCTAAATTTCTGGCATAGTAATCCTTCGTGGCTTTAGCATAGGGATTGATGTCAATCTGTTCCTCAAAAAAGGTGTTCCACAAGTGAACGGTTTTCCCGTCCTTTCTTGTAAATTCAATGTATGGATATACAGCTTTTCTGCGGTACAAAGCCTGGTACTGCTCTTCGGTGGGATTTCCTTCGGGCCAGAATTCTTCCCAGTGGATAAACATATCTCTGTAGGGAGAAGCATCGCCGTTTTCCATATAATCCTGGAATTCTCCGGAACGGATCGATACATGATTCAGCATGAAATCCGCCATCATATAATATTGTCCGGCCAGCCGGTCGATGTCGTCCCAGGTTCCGAAGGCGGGATCTACCTGATCGTAATTGATTACGGCAAATCCCCGGTCACCGGATGCGGGATAGAAGGGAAGTACATGCAGCCCCCCGATGGCATCCCTGAAATGCCGGTCCAGTATTTCATCCAGTTCTTTTAGGTCTTTGCTCATGCTGTCGGCATAAGTGATGAGCATGATTTTATTTTCTATTTTCTTCATGGGGCGGCCTCCTCTAACCCTTCACAGATCCTACCGTGATTCCCTTGGCAAAGGATTTCTGGAAAAACGGATAAGCGACAAGGATCGGTAACAGGGCAATCACAGCCAGCGCCATACGGATGCTGACACTGGGGAGTTCAGTAATCTTTACGCTTGGGTCAGAATGTGACTGCAGGAAGGCGATGTTGCTGAGAACCGAATTCAAGTAGTTCTGGATGCCGAAAAGTTCTCTTTTGGTGTGGATAAAGTATACGCCGTTTGTCCAGTTATTCCAGTATGCAATCGCAGTCATCAGAGCAATGGTGCCAATGATCGGTTTGGACATGGGAACGACGATTTTTACCAGCGTATGCAATTCGCCTGAACCGTCAATCGTAGCAGCCTCGATCACCTCATTTGGTACATTTGTGTTAATGTAGGTACGGACCATAATGACAAAGAAGGCATTCATTAACAGGTAGGGAACGATCAATGCCCAGATGGTATCCGTAATATGGAAGATCCGTGAATAAATCAAATAGGTCGGGACAAAGCCGCCGTTAAACAGCATAGTAAAGAAAATGATGAAGGAAAGAACTCTTCTTCCGGGAAGATCTTTCCGGGACAGCGGATAGGCAAACAGCATCGTCATAACTACGCTTACTGCCGTGCCCACGCCTGTAACTAAAAAGCTGATACCGTAAGCCCTAAGTACATCTCCTTTTACGCTCCAGATGTATTTATAAGCGGATAAAGAGAATTCGGAAGGAATGAAGGAATATCCATTTTGGGCAAGCGCGACCTCAGAAGTAAAAGAACTTGAAATTAACAGTACGAATGGGAGGATACACGCCAACACGAATAAAATCATGATGAATCCCATTATAAAACGAAAAATCTTATTTTTGTAAATCATTAAATTTCCCTCCTGTATTTAGAATAAGCTGCTGTCTTTGTCTACCTTCGATACGACTGCATTTGCGGTAAATACGCAGATAAAGCCAAGTATGGACTGCAGGAAACCGCCGGCTGTGGAACGGCCAATATCGTTCAGTTCTAACAGGGCACGGTATACATAGGTATCGATGGTCTGAGTCGTTGAGTATAGAAGGCCGCTGTTCATCGGGATCTGATAGAACAAGCCAAAGTCCGAGTAGCAGATCCGGCCAACGGCAAGAAGGACCAGCGTAATAATCGTTGGTTTCAGGGCCGGCAGTGTAATGTGGCGGATCTGAGCCCAGACACCTGCGCCGTCTACTGCCGCAGCTTCATAATAGGACTTATCAATTCCGATTAATGTGGAATAGTAAAGAATAGAACTGTATCCAAACGTCATCCACAGATATACGAGTATCAGAATATAAGGCCAGTATTGGGACTCATTGTACCAGCTTACCGGATCGATTCCTAACATCGGTAAAATAGTAAGGTTCATGAAACCATTATTGCCGCTTAAAAATGCATATACGATATAACTGATGATGACTGTCGAAAGCAGGTAGGGGATCAGTATAATCACCTGGCTGAATTTTTTGAAAAACTTGTTATAAATGGAATCCAGGCAGATAGCTACAAATACACCAAGCGCATTCCCTAAGAAGATGAATCCCAGATTATAGAGGATTGTATTCCTGAAAAAGATAAATGCATCATTGGTACTGAATAAGAACTTGAAGTTGTCCAGTCCGCACCATGGACTCTCGAAAAGGCCGATGGAATAATTGACCTTTTTAAATGCCAGTGCAAGCCCGGCCATTGGCATATAGTTATTAATAATTAAGTAAATCAGACCTGGCAGTATCATGAGATAAAGCGGGATATATCTTTTCATCCGGCGCCTTGACATTCCCTTTTTCTTGACTTTCAATTTTTCTTGTTTCATAAGAACCTCCTTGATTTTTACGTTCCTTTATTCCCGTGGGCAGCGAGCCAGACTGGTATGTATGTCCAATTGGCAGATGCCGAAGGGCCAAACGCTCTGCCGTGTGGTGTGCTGCAAATCTGAAGCTGTTTGCGGCGGGGCATCTGGCGTCTTACTTATAAATGTAGTGGAAAGGTGCACAAAATTCTATCAAAAAACGGATTCAAACTGTCAAAATTCTGATTTTAAAAAATAAATAGTATATAAAGATGACGAAAATGTAAAAAAAATAGTGTGGAATATTAAAAAATTGATGTTTTAGGACAAAAAAATGATAGAAGAGCAACATTCGGATTTGGTATGATGTCCATGCAAGACAACGAAAGGCCAAAGCGCAAAGGCTATAAATGAAGAAGAGATCCACGAAAAGGAGGAAGAGTTTATGAAGAAAAGAATAATTGCCAGCCTGCTTGCACTCAGCATGGCGGCGGCTCTGTTCACGGGGTGCAGCTCATCGGAAAAGAAGGAGGACGACAAGCAGAAAGCAACAGAGGATCAGGCGGCAGACGAAGACTACCCTGTAATAAAAATGGCATATTCCGTTGTGTTCCCATCACCGGATGAAGAAGCAATTGAAGAAGAACTGAATAAGATTTTGAGAGAAAAGGCCCATGCAGAGGTGGATCTGGTGGGGATTGAATTCGGTAACTGGGCAACACAGCTGAACCTGATGCTGACAGGCGGCGGAGATGATTCACTGGATTTATTTAACTCCTTCTGGTACACATCGGTTTCCAATCTCGTAGCGAACGGACAGGTTATGGAGCTTGACGGCCTGCTGGAATCCGAAGGAAGTGAAATTACAGATTTATTCGCGGATGGAATGGAACAGTACTTAAAATGCGGAGAGGTTAACGGAAAACAGTACGGCATTCCATGTATGTATTCCTATTGTACCGAAAATCTTTACTATGCCAGAACAGAAGACGCTCAGAAAGCAAATGTAGACTGGAGTAAGGTGACGGATATTGACAGTATGTCTGACGCCATCCTGCAGATTAAAGCGGCGAATCCGGACAGCTATTACATCCCGGGTTCAACGGAGGCTTACTGGGTTCCAAAGAGCATTGACTACCTGGGCGACACAAATTACCTGGGAGTCCTGACGAATCCGACAGAAAGCACAAAGGTAGAGAATTTCTATGAATCCGAATACTTTAAAAATTGGCTGGGACATGTAAAAGAGTGGAAGGAAGCCGGCGTATTCAGCCCGGATCCGCTCAGCAACAGCAATGCGTCCCTGATGAACCTGCTGATGGGCGTGGCAAACGGAACGACCGGGTACGGTTGGGATGCAGAGGTGTCTATGGAGGCAACGATTGCACAGAACAACCTCGAATTAGAGGGGACAAAGGTGACAGATGCACTTTCCACGACAAGTGATGCAACAACCTATATGTGGCATATCAGTTCCTTCTGTAAAGAACCGGAAGCGGCTATGAGGATACTGAAAGTGTTATATACCGATCCGGAAGCGGCACAGCTGGCTGCAAATGGCATCGAGGGACTTGATTATGAACTGAATGAAGACGGACAGATGGTATATCCGGAGGGCAAGAGCGGCATGGCAGACCTCGGCTGGGCAGCGGCATCTATGGCATACTGGCCGAATGTAATGCTCTGCAAGACATGGTACTACGAACCGGAAGATATTTACGATCAGATGCTGGAAAAGAATAAAACCTGTGATAAGTCTCTGGCATTAGGATTTACGTTTGATTCCACAAAGGTTGCGGATCAGATGACGGCCTGTGCAAATGTTGTGGCGCAGTACTATACGCCGCTGATGTACGGTGAGGTGGATATTGAATCCACACTTCCGAAATTCCAGGCAGACCTTAAAAATGCCGGAATTGATGAGATCATCGCAGAGAAACAGGCGCAGCTTGATGCATGGCTCGCAGAACAATAAGCCAGCCGTTGTAATTACGAAAGAGAGGGCAACGCCCTCTCTTATTGTTTAACAGGCAAGCGTTCCTCGCTTGCGTGCTAAACAATAAGCCCTCCCGGCGGGATGCGCACTGCGGCGTAAAAGGTAGATGCCGCGATGCGGCCGCCGCAGGCGCGAGTTTCGCAAGCGAAACTCCATTTTATCTTATAGAATAATTCGTCTATAAGATAAAAGGCCCTCGGGGGATGCGCACTGCGGCGTAAAAGGTAGATGCCGCGATGCGGCCGCCGCAGGCGCGAGTTTCGCAAGCGAAACTCCATAATTAACAATATAAAGGAAATAAAATAATGAATGAAAGATTGTGGAATAAACATTATATCTCGGTACTTCTTGTCAATACATTGAACGCTTTCTCATTTTATATGACAGCCACAATTCTGTCCAAGTATCTTGTGAATATAGGGACTACGGTGGCCATCGCAGGGTTTATCGTGGGACTGTTTTCTCTGACTTCACTGTGTTGCCGGCCCTTCAGCGGAATCATGGCGGATCGGTTGAGCAATGTGACGCTTTTAAAATGGAGCAATGTGCTCATGGGGATTGGACTGCTCGGCTTTACGCTGACAACTCAGATTCCCCTTTTAGTCGGATTCCGGATTATCAATGGAATCGGCTTCGCGTTATCAGGAACCTGCCAGATTTCTCTGGCCTCCCGTTATATTCCCAAGACCAAAATGGGGGAAGGGATCGGCTATCTGGGACTGGGCATGGTGGTCGGCTCTGCAGTGGCTCCGGGAATCGGAATTACGATAGCGGATATTGTTGGAATGAAAGCAACATTTTTGGTTTCCGCAATATTGACCGTCATAGCGTATGTCATCTTATGCTTTTTCCATGAAGAGAAGAAGCCTGCAGCGGAAAAGAAAAAAATCGGGTTCAGTGATATTATTGCGGTAAAGGCGCTTCCATTTACACTGGTTGCGGGTACATTTTCGTTTACAAACGGGATCGTTGCATCGTATTTAGTCTTATATGCGGATGAGATCGGAGTGAAGGGAATCAGTATCTATTTTACGGTGTGTGCAATTGTCCTGTTTATCATCCGGCCGTTCTCAGGCAAACTGATGGATAAAAAGGGGATTGCCATTACAGTTCTGCCGGGCCTGCTGCTTACGGCATCGGCTATGTTTATGCTGGGAAGAAGCAGGACGCTGCTGCTGATTTTGGTGGCCGGGGCCGTCAGGTCACTGGGACAGGGTGCGGCACAGCCGTCTCTCCAGGCAGGCTGCATTCATACGGTAGGGACCGAAAAAAGCGGGGTTGCCACGAGTACATATTATCTGGGCGGAGATATCTGTCAGGGTGTTGGTCCGATGATTGGCGGATGTGTTGTTCAGATGTTTGCAGGGACAGCGGGATTTACAGCTATATTTGATATCTGCGGCATCTTGCTGCTGGGAGCGCTTGTATTTTTCCTGTTTACGGTAAGGAAAACGTCACCACGTATGAATCAAAGGGCAAAGAAAGGAGAAAATTATGCCGAATCATGATGAATTGGAAAGAATATCGCCGGAAAGAGCAGGGATTGAAAGCAGTCAGGTAAGGCGGTGCCTGGAAAAGCTCACGAATGAATGGGCAAGTATGCATGGATTTATGGCTGCCAGGAATGGGCAAGTATTTGCAGAATGTTTTTGGTCGCCATATAGCAAAGACCTGGTCCACGGCAATAACTCTCTTGGGAAAACCTATACGGGAACGGCGGTCGGAATTGCGCTTATGGAACACAAGCTGTCGTTAGAAGAAAAAATGACAGATATCTTTGCAGAAGAAATAAAAGAGAGAAATATTGAAGTTTCAGAATTAATGAAAGAGATCAGAATCAGGGATGTCCTTACCATGACCAACGGACATGCACGCCATCCGGAAATAGGGGAAGACTGGATCGGGGACTATTTTCGGACTCCTATGAAATATAAGCCGGGGACAAGATTTATGTATAACACGTCCGGCGCCTGCATGTTATCTGCAGTGATAAAAAAGAAAACGGGGCAGAATTTAAAGGAATACCTTACCCCAAGACTGTTTGATGAAATCGGAATCAACGGGGAACGGTTCGTGTGGTTGAAGTGGCCTAACGGCCTGGATGCCGAACCGGCTACATTTTCCACAACGGAAGACAACTTAAGGCTGGCGCTTCTGTACATGAACGGAGGCAGCTGGAACGGCAGGCAGCTGGTCGACCCCGATTACATAAAAGAGGCCCTATCCGTTCAGATTGGGAATGAATACGCACCGGAACAAAAAGACGGAAGATGCGGATACGGCTATCAGCTTTGGGCCTGCAGCATACCCGGCGTGTACAGGTTTGATGGAGCACAGGGGCAATATGGAATCGTGTGGCCTAAGAAGCGGGTCGCAGTGGCAGTCCATGAGGGAGCCATAGCGCCATACGGGCCGCAGCGCACATTGGATGTGATTTACGAAGAACTGCTGCTGAAGATCGCAGAAGAGCCTTTAGAAGAAAATGAAGAGGAATATAACCGGTTATTGGAAATCGAAAAACATATGGAGTTTATGCCGGACAGACCGAATGACATAACCCCGGACCTTGATTTGAGCGGTAAGTATATAGTGACAGAAGGGGACCCAACACCCTGGCTGGGGCTTGCGCCTCCGGGAGGTGCTGACATGTTTGCTTTATACAGGGCAAAAGACAGAAAAGGCAGGATGGAAGAATTCAGGCTGGAAATGAAAGAGGACCGCTGTATATTGGAAGTGAACGGTTATGCCAGGTTTGAGGCGGGTTTTGACGGGAAGCTTGTACTGAGGAACACAGACAATGTATTCCCGGATCTTACGGCATACAGCGCTACAGCGCGGTACATCAACGGATATACCCTGGAGATCACCATACATTGGATGAGCAGTTGGGCGCTGACCATCATGAGGTTTGAAAAACAAAACGGAACGGTGAAAATTACCGCCATGAAAAACCGGTTAAATCAGGAAGACAATTGGCTGGTATACAAAGGGGAAGCCCGGGGTGTAGAGCTATGAAACTGTTTACATCGGATAAGAGTTTCTACCGTAAAACAGTAAAGCTTGCGGTGCCCATTACCCTGCAGTGCCTGATCACGATCGGCGTGAATATGATGGACAATATTATGGTAGGCACCCTGGGGGAAAATGCGCTGTCGGCGGTATCCCTCGCGAACCAGTTTATCAATATCTTCACATTTGCATGCATGGGGCTCGGGCAGGGAGCGTCTATCCTTGCCGCAAGATTCTGGGGGATGCAGGATAGAAATGCGTTGAAAACGACGATATCTATTGCACTAAAGTTTGCTGTAGTTATATCTTTGCTCTTTACTTTTGCGACCTTGTTTTTCCCGGGTGCGATTATGCGCACGTATATAGCGGATGCAGATGTAATATCAGAAGGCATAAGATATTTTGGGTATTCGGCATACTGCTACCTATTCTGCGGGCTTTCGCTGATCGGCTCTAACATACTGCGAAGCGTGGGACAGGTGAAGATCCCACTGTATACGGCCGTCCTGGCATTTTTTGCAAATGTTGGTTTTAATTATATCTTCATTTTCGGCAAACTGGGATTTCCGGCAATGGGGGTTGTGGGAGCCGCTTTGGGAACACTGCTTGCCAGAATACTGGAATTTGGGATTACCTTCGGGTACCTTCTGCTGGCTGACAAGGCAATCCAATACAAAGTAAAAGATATTCTGCTTAAAAGTAAACATTTAAATAAAGAATTCATGAAAGTTGCGCTTCCTGTCATGATCAGTGATACATTACAGGGATTTGGCAATAACGTAATAGCGATGATTACCGGGCGCATCGGATCCCAGTTTGTAGCGGCATTCTCCATCACGGCGGTGATCCAGCAGATGAGCAGCGTCCTGACACAGGGAGTGGCACAGTCCAGCAGCATTGTAGTAGGGCATACACTGGGCAGTGGAGATGCAAAAAGGGCCGGGGAAGAGGCCGATGCATTTGTCGGGCTCGGCATTGTAGTGGGAGTGGCGGCAGGAGTCGTGATACTGCTTGTCTCCGGGCCGATTATTTCCTGCTATAACATTACAAAGGCAACAGAAATGATAGCCCGTCAGTTAATGTGGGCGATTGCGTTTATTGTCTTCTTCAGATCCATAAACAGTATTCTTACAAAAGGGGTCTTAAGAGGCGGCGGGGACACAAGATTCCTCATGGTGGCAGACATTATTTTCTTATGGGCGGCCAGCGTGCCTCTGGGCTATGTCGTTGGAGTTATGTTCAAAGCGCCTGCATTCTGGACCTATTGTGCGCTGAGGATTGATGAAATATTAAAATGCGTATTATGTTTTTACAGGCTGCGCGGAGGAAAATGGATTAAAAATATCAGCGCCAGGTAAAAAGGGAAGGAGAGATTATGGGATTATTGAGATTTAGCTTTCGATCAGAGATATTAAGCCTGCACACAAATGTTACGGTCACATTTCCATCGGAAGATATGACCTATTACCCGCTCACGGAACCGAAGCGGGAAGAAGGTGTGGCTGCCAGGCGGCAGTGGGAATACCGGGAGGGCATGAAACTGCAGACTGTATACCTGCTCCACGGGGGCGGAGACGATGATACCTGTGTGGTACGGAAATCGAATATAGAAAGATATGCACAAGAAAACTGTGTGATGACGGTAACGGCGCAGGTAAATGACAGTTTTTTTATGGATACACAGTATGGCTATAAATATTTTACTTTTATGACAGAGGAACTTCCCAAGGTCATCCAGACGATGTTTCCATCCTCTCCAAAACGGGAAGATAACTTCGTAGTGGGGCTGGCCATGGGCGGGAACGGTTCCCTGGCGCTTGGGTTAAAACGGCCGGATTTGTACCAGGCCTGCGTGGATCTGTCGGGCGGGATTGGATGCAGCGTGGATACGGATGCATTTATTGAACAGGTGCGGACGTTGGAAATGCGGAGAATGCAGGCCACATTCGGAGATCCGGACCGGTTAAGAGACAGTGAGTATGATCTGGGCGGATATGTAAAAAGGCACCTTGCAAAAGGGACAGCGCTGCCGGAAATATTTATCGCTGTAGGGGAAAATGACTTTATCCGGGACGTTGTGAGACGTGACAGAAATGCCCTGGCTAAACTGGGCGTCAGCTTCCATTATGAGGAGGCGCCTGGCTATACCCATGACTGGAATTTCTGGGATCCATATCTGAAAAAAGCTCTGGACGAATGGCTGCCGCTTCGGAAAATGCCAATCTACACCCAAAAGGGCATCTCGTAACTCATGCCCTATGGGCGTGTTTCCAGCGAAAGCTGAAAATCAAGGTATGCAGAAAAAAGAGAAAGGAAAAAGATAAAGCATGAGTGAAACGACAAAAATAAAGCTTCTGGCAGGAATCCCGGATGACGACAATCGTGAGTATCTGCCGGAACGTTTGAAGGAGAGCGAAATTGTTGTCAATGAGAATGGGAACAACTCCCAGGTCTATCCGGCAAATCTTAAGGAAATGAAGGCCTGCCTGATCGACGATGAGGAGGATACCTGGTATGAATATGTACCGGACAGTTATGATCCTTCCAGGAAGACGCCCCTGGTTTTTTCCATGCACGGCGGGATTATGACGGGGTGGGCACAGTGCATCTATACTTCATGGTCGCTTGTGGCGGACAGAGAGGGATTTATTGTGGTTTACCCAAATGCGCACCGGCGCAGATTCTGGCAGATTGAGTGTGAAAGAAGATTATTTGAAGAGCTGTCCGCGCCGAATGAGGAAGGGATCTATATGCATGATTTTCCGGATGACATCAGCCAAAATAATGATGTCAGGATGGTCTTTGAGCTGCTGGAGATCATGAAAAAGAAATACAATATTGATGAAGAACGGATCTATATGCAGGGCATGTCCCTTGGAAATGCAATGACGGCGATGATGGCAAGACATTATGGGGATCACTTTGCGGCAATGGCGGGTTCTGCGGGGCCAAGCACCATTGGCCTTTTGTTTGATGAACACGACAACCCGGTGAACGATGCCGGTCCGCTCACAGTCTGGCAGGCCAGAATGGAATTCGACCAGTCGCCGCCGGGCAGCACTGACACGGTGGAAGACGTGGTGGCTAAAAACAGAGAATACTGGCTGAGAATCAATGAATGCGTGGAATTGCCGGAGCTAAAAATAGAAGGGGAAAACAATTTTGCTTTTTACAGGGGGAAGAAGGCGGATTATGTCTTCCGCGACGTGAAGAACCGGGATCACGGACAGACCTTTGACGAGGCTGAGCTTGTATGGGACTATCTCTTTTCCGGCTCAAAAAGAAAAGCAGACGGAACAACCGAATATATGGAATCAATCTGTAAGAGAGAGGGAGACCGGTATTGCTTTGCAGCCGCACCGGACTGTGCATACGCCTGGGTTCATGGGAAAAAGATAAAAATGCCCGCAAAGTCTGTGATGTGGCAAAAACTGAAATACCACGGGTTGCAGGGACAGGCAAAAGTAAGGGGAGAATACTGCATGATTCCTGCATCATTTATTGCAGATATTATGGGGGCTTCTTATGTAGAAGAAAACGGCCGGGCGGAAATGGCATTAAAAGACGGCAGGATCATCCAGATCGCCAGGGGCTGCATGGGCTGTACGGTTGATAACCGGGTACGCGCTATGCTGTGTGAGCCCATTGAAAGGTACGGCATGCTGTATATTTCGGCGGAATGGTTCTGGAAAGATATCCTCAACCGGCACGTTTCGGTATGCAGCCAGGTGATGTATGCGACAGACCATTACGCGCTGCTATCGGTAAATATGGCAAGGCTGATCAGAGACCTGCTGAAGGAATAAACCGTAACAGTTCAGACAAGCCTGAACAGTTACATTAAACCGGACAGCCTGAGGAAAGGAGAGCGGAGATGAGTTTACAAGTAAATGACAGAATGTTATTCCCGCAGGGAAAAAGAAAGGCGTTCACACTGAGCTACGACGACGGAATCACACAGGACAGAAGACTGGTTGAATTGTTCAATCAACATCATGTAAAGGCAACGTTTAATCTGAATCCAGGCCTGTTTGGGAGAAACGGCACAGTTGCCGCAGGAAAAAAAGAAGTGCCCCATGTGAAGGTGGACGCGCAGGAAGCGGCAGTACTCTATAAGGGGCATGAGACAGCGGCCCATGGCCAGTATCATGAGTGCCTGACAGGCATGGATACTGCAAGGTGCGTGGAAGAAATACTGGAAAGCAGAAAAGAACTTGAGATCCTGAATAAGAATACAGTGACCGGTTATGCCTATGCATTCGGCGCTTATGATGAAATGGTGATAAAGGCTGTCGAAGCTTCGGGAATTACATATGCACGGACGATTGATTCCACTCATAGATTTGATATTCCTGAGAATTTTCTTACCTGGAATCCGACCTGCCATCACGACGATGAAAAAATATGGGATCTGGCAGAGGAGTTTTTATCCGATAGAATGTACTTTAACCTTCTGACTCCAGCAAAGCTGTTTTATGTGTGGGGACACAGCTATGAATTCGACCAGAACGATAACTGGGGGCATATGGAAAACTTTATAGAAAATATGGCCGGGCACGAAGACGTGTGGTATGCGTCAAACGGCGAGATCAGGGAATATGTACAGGCATACCGAAGGCTGGTTTTTTCAGTGGATGGAAAGACGGTATATAATCCTTCTGCAGTCTGTGTCAGCCTGGGCGGGACATTTACAAAAGAGTATATCGAAGTTCCGGCGGGACAGACTGCCAAACTGATTCCGCCGGTGGAAATGTAGAGCGGCTTAAAGGAGAAGGATATGGGATTTTTTAGTACGGAGAATAAGGCAATGCAGCTGTTGGATACATTTTTTGATTATCTGCAGTTACTTTTATTTACGCTCGTTTTTTCAATCCCGATTATTACGATCGGCCCGGCGTTGACAGCGAAGCATTATACTGCCATGAAGATAGCCAGAAAGGAATCGCCGAATGTGATGCAGTCTTTTGTGAAATCATTTAAGGAGAATCTGAAACAGGGAATTCTGCTGGAACTCATAATGCTGACTGCGGCGGCTGTTTTAGCGGTTGACTGGTATATCGTCTGGCATCTGAACCTGGGACTGCTCTCCTATGTACTGTTGTCGGTCATTGTGGTTGTTACGCTTATGGCTGCAATCATAGGTGAGTATTCCTTTGCATTGCTGGCCCGGTTTAACGCCGGCACACTGCATGTCTTAAAGTGTGCCTGATGATCGGGACCGGGAAGTTTGGCGTCAGCTGCTTCTTCTGCTGTGCAATATCGCAGTGGTCTGCGCGTGCTTTATATGGTATCTGTATGCGGTTTTTATTTGGCTCATAGCAGGGGCATTGGTACTGAGCATAAAAAGCCATCTGCTTGTTATGGTTTTCAGGAAATTTGAATAGGAAACTATATAGTTCTTAATTATATCAGCGGGTAAACAAAATAGTTGTAGGGAGGATATTATGGATCATATTTTAGAGATTTTGAAGAATGCAGAAAATGGGAACCTTCCAGAGGCAGGGACGGACATTCCACACGGAGACATGCCCGGAGATCAGGTATGCATCGGACCGGACCATATCAGCAAGTCAAAAGTTATTTTTGCAGAACTGCTGAAAATACTTCCGGATGTCATAAAAAGCAGTAAAAGTGGTAAGGCGGTTATCTCAGTCTGCGGTGGTTCCGGGGTTGGTAAATCAGAGATTGCATCGCTGCTTTCCTGGTATTTGAACCAGCTGGGGATTGGCAGTTATACGCTTTCCGGAGATAATTATCCGAGGCGCATCCCCAAATATAACGACGCGGAGCGGCTCCGTATATTCAGACAGTCGGGTGTAAAGGCACTGGCCAGTGCAGATATGCTGGATGAGGAGGTATATTCTGTGCTTCGTAGTCTTCAGGAAAAAGACGATGATGCGAATCAGGAATATCTCGATCAGTACCCTTGGTTCAAGACGTATCTGGACGGAGCAGTTTTGGGATTGAAAGGGTATCTTGGAACAAAGAATGAGATTGATTTTGACGAGATATCGGAGATTGTAAGGTTGTTTAAAATGGGTGCAGAAAATATCTGGCTGAAGAGAATGGGGAGAACAGAGTGCGACTTATGGTATGAAAAAGTTGATTTCAGAGCTATCCATGTCTTAGTAATTGAATGGACCCACGGAAACAGTGACTATTATGAGGGCGTTGATATTCCTGTTCTATTAAACAGTACGCCGGAAGAGACGCTCGCCCACAGGCGCAGCAGAAACAGGGACGGTAAGACCGACAGTCCGTTTACAATGCGGGTTTTGGAAATTGAGCAGCAGATGCTGGGCGCACAGGCGCATAAGGCGAAAATTATCATTTCTAAACCCGGAAGTCTGATAACCTATGAAGAATTGAGGGCAGGAGAAAGATGAAGAAAATAAGTACAAATAACGCCCCCATGCTGAATGCTTATCCGGACAGCATGGGCGGGACGCTGGCAGATATCATCGGTATTTTAAGAAAACCGGAATTTGAAGATACATTTCGTTCCTTTTATATTCTTCCAAGTCTGTTTCATACGGACCTGGACAGGGGATTTTCTGTGATTAGTTACGACCTGAATGATCAGCTCGCAAAACGTGAGGATCTCGAAGAGCTTGGTCAGTTGGGCGTAGACCTGAAACTGGATTTTATTCTCAACCATGCCTCCGTACTTTCAGAACAATTTCAGGATATTCTTAAAAACGGAGAGAATTCAGGCTACCGGGATTTCTTCATTGACTGGAACCAGTTTTGGGATGGGTATGGAGAGATGACGCCGGAAGGTTATATCCAGCCAAAGGACGAGTACATTAAGAATATGTTTTTTAGAAAGCCGGGCCTTCCGATTCTGATGGTTCGTTTTCCGGATGGAAAAAATGTCCCTTATTGGAACACTTTTTATCAGGAGGTCAGGTATCCTGCTTTAGATGCGCAGGATGTCATGAGGGCGGCCGGCACGCAGTATTATGCGGCAGATGAAATCGCGCATATGGTTCAGGAAGGGCTTGAGACGGGAAAGAAACCCGGAGAAATTGAATTTGGAAAGTACGCCCCATATAAGGAGGCGGTTGTGGAGTACCTGGAATCCAATAGAAAATATCTGGGCCAGATGGACTTAAATATTAAGTCACCGCTGGTATGGGATTTTTACGATGCGGTTTTAAAAAAGCTTTCCGGATACGGTGCAAAAATCATAAGGCTTGATGCGTTTGCCTACGCCCCAAAGGAACCGGGGGAGAAAAACTTCTTAAACGAACCCGGCACATGGGACGTTTTAGAAAAGGTGCAGGAATTGGCAGATAAACATGGCCTGTCACTTTTGCCTGAGATTCATGCAAGCTATGGGGAAAAGAATTATGAAGTGATATCCTCAAAGGGGTATTTGACCTATGATTTCTTTCTTCCGGGCCTGATCATCGACGCTTGGAGAATGCGGACGGCACGGCCTTGAAAACATGGGCGGATGAGATCACTCAAAAGAAAATAAAAACAGTAAATATGCTTGGATGCCATGATGGAATACCGCTGCTGGATCTAAAAGGGCTGATTCCGGAAGAGCGCATCCAAAAGCTGATTGACGTTGTAGTTGCTAGAGGCGGTATGGTAAAAGACCTTCATGGGCAGAAAAACATATATTATCAGGTAAATTCCACCTATTACAGCGCATTAGGGGAAAACGACAGGAAAATGCTCATGGCCCGCGCGCTGCAGCTGTTTATGCCCGGTAAGCCGCAGATTTGGTACCTTGACCTGTTTGCAGGGAAGAACGACCATGAGGCAGTGAAGAAAGCCGGTGCGGCCGGTCATAAGGAAATTAACAGAACCAATTTATCAACCGTACAGATGGAGCAGGCGCTGTGCAAGGAAGTCGTCAGGAAACAGCTTGATATGCTGCGCTTCAGAACATGTTTTCCGGCTTTTTCCTTTGATTCCGAGATATCTGTTGACGTACAGGGGAGCCGCATGACATTTGAGTGGAAGAAAGCGGGCTATACTGCGGTGTTAAAGGCGGATCTGTGGGACATGTCCTACGAAATAAAAGGAACGGCCCCAACTGGGGAAATTCTGGAAGAATAGAGAGGCGGGAGTGTAATGGAGAAGTATACATACCATGATGTAAACCGGAGAGGGACCATAAAAAGGATCGAGTATCTGACTACGAATCAAGAGGGGGAATCAAGGGAAAAATATGCGAATATGTATCTGCCCTATGGCTATGATGAAATGGATTGGAGCAAAAAGTACAATATCCTCTATGTGATGCACGGCGGGGGAGGTAATCCCGATGCATGGCTGGACTGCTGCAAGATAAAAAATATGCTGGATTACGTGATTGATTCAAAGAAAATCGATCCTCTTATCGTCGTTTTTCCATCATTTTATAAGGAAAAAACAGGCCGGATAGGAGAGCCGGTGCGGGAGGTGGAACGCGGTCACGTCCAATTCTTCCAGACGGAATTAATAGAGGATTTGCTGCCGGCGGTTGAAGGGGCATGCAACACCTATGCCGACGACATCACCAAAGAGGCCTTCCGGGCTTCCAGAATGCACCGGGGATTCTGTGGGTTTTCGATGGGCGCTGCGACAACATGGTATGCGTTTACCAGGAATATGGATTATTTTGCCTACTATGTGCCTCTTAGCGGGGATTGCTGGGAAGTTGAGGGGCAGGGTGGTTTGACGAAACCGGAGGAAACAGCAGCCTTACTGCATAAACATGCCGTCCGGTCGGGATATGGCGCCGATGAATACTTCATATATACCGCGACAGGAACAAAAGATATCGCATATGAAGCACTGAATAACCAGGTAAACGCCATGAGGAAATATCCGGATACTTTTGTGGAGCATGAAAACCTGCATAAGGGGAATTTTCACTATCTGCTGGCGGAGGGGGAGGTGCATGCCTATGAGGCAGTGTACCATTATCTATATCACTTTCTGCCGTATTTATTTTGAGAGAGTTTGTCAGATAAAAGAAAGGGGAAGGCATGTTAAAGATCGGCATTTTAGGAACAGGTTCCATTGCCCGGAAGATGGCTGCAACAATATCGGAGATGGATTCGGCATGCGTTTATGGAGCTGCATCCAGAGAAGAAGGGCGCGCGCATAAATTTGCGCAGGAATACAAGATTGAAAAAGCCTATGACGGGTATGAAAGTATGGTAAATGATCCGGCCATCGATCTAATCTATATTGCTACGCCGCATACACTTCATTATGAGCATACAAAACTATGTCTGGAACATGGAAAACATGTGTTGTGTGAAAAACCATTTACGGTAAATGCGGTGCAGGCAGAGGAAGTGTTTGAAATGGCTGATAAAAAGGGCTGCTTTGTTACAGAAGCAATGTGGACAAGATACATGCCTTCAAGAAAAATGATAGAGAGCATGATTGGTGAGGGAACCATTGGAGAAATCCAATCACTGACGGCCAATTTAGGCTATCCGCTGCTGGGAGTCCAAAGGCTGACAGATCCCCGGCTTGCCGGGGGCGCACTCTTGGATCTGGGGATCTATCTGATTCATTTTGCAAGGATGATATTTGGCACTAAAATCGAAAAGGTTCAAGCGTCATGCGTCTTACATGAGAAGGGAGTTGACATGTCGGACAGCATTACTTTGGAATTTGAGGGCGGAAAAATGGCTGTGCTTCACAGCGGCATTGGTTCCGTGTTTAACCGGAAGGGTGTGCAGTTCGGAGAAAAGGGATATATGGAAATAACAAATGTCAATAACCCTGAGAAGGTAGTGGCGTATGACCAGAGAGACCGGTTGATAGGGCAGAAGCTCCCGCCTGTGCAGATTACGGGACTGGAATATGAAGTGGAAAGCTGCTGCAGGGCAATCCAAAACGGGTGGAAAGAATGTCCGGAATTGCCCCATGAAGAGACGGTGGATGTTTTGAGGATGATGGATGATATGAGGAAGGGGTGGGGGATGAGATATTAAGAAACCTGACGTTTGTATTTGATTATTGATAAGGTACACTGATAATCGAATAGACTTTACACTTTCACATATGATATAATACATATAGTAATAAATATGTATCAAAAAAGGATGTGATAGCATGAGCAACAAAGACAGGATTATACAATTAATCAATGATGTACCAGACAATAGGCTTGTTTTTATCGTTGATATGCTTGAGTCATTAAAAGCATATGCCGGCGAAGAGATAGAGCCGGACGAATGGGACTTGCAAATGATCGCACAAGCCGAAAGAGAAAATGACGGTCAGACATTTACGCTTGGTGACGTGAAACAGGAATTAGGCGTATGAGTGAATATAAAATCACTTTTGAAAAATCTGCCGTGAAGTTTAAAGCGGTA
This sequence comes from Clostridiales bacterium VE202-21, assembly GCA_000509105.1. Classification (GTDB taxonomy): domain Bacteria; phylum Bacillota; class Clostridia; order Lachnospirales; family Lachnospiraceae; genus Faecalicatena; species Faecalicatena contorta. The sequence goes on from BAIF02000077.1 coordinate 19,511, forward strand.
TCGATATTGCCGGATGGCACAGACATCAAAAAATTAAAAGGATATGACCTATATCGTATGCGGATAGGAAATGTACGTGTGATTTATTCTATCAACAAAGAAGTAAAAATCATTAACATTGAAAACATCGACAATAGAGGAGATATCTATAAAAAATACTAATCCACAAAAAAGAGTGTAAAGTCTATTGAGGTACTAATGTAGAATTACACTCTTTAATTTCACACAATTCGATGAGATTAACGGGGAGGTTGGAACGGTAAATAAATGGGGAACAGACGAATATTCGCTGTTCCCCATAATAGTGGACCTGGCGGGAATCGAACCCGCGTCCAAAAACCTATCCCATGTACTTCTACTATCATAGTCAGTTCTTTTTCATTCCCTCTGCCGTACGGGAACTAACACCCTTACGGTTTCAGTAGCTTCATGATACGCCTAACAGCTCAAAGCTTTGCTGATATCGTTTCCCACATAGTCGGTGCCAGATTCCCAGGGTGCGGGTGCCCCGGGGCTGACATGCAGCATTTAGGCTGCAGCTAATTCGAAATTATCGTTAGCGTTTAATTTTAAGTTTGCGATTTGACGCATCTGCCTGCGGATAGCTTCTCCATCTTCAAGATCCCTGTCGAAACCAGTACAAGCCCCTGTATTAGATGTGGGCAGAAAAGAAAGTTCATGTATATTCTGCCGCATATCTATTCTATAAAAAAGAAGCTTCAAAGTCAAGGCATTCAGAAAAGTTTACATTTTTTTCAAATCGGGATTTAGCGACGGGCTTTAGTCTCGGCGCGTATGGAGACGCTCCATAAAGGGATAGCCGAAAACCTCCCGGAGAACATCCATGTCCTTTCAAAAACGCGGCCACGGGCCT
>BAIF02000076.1 GCA_000509105.1 Clostridiales bacterium VE202-21
CGACAAGGCTAAAGCTTGCCGACTAAATCCCGATTCTCGTTGTTTATAGGTCTGCCTTATGGTAAACTGGTAGAAAAAGTTGTAAATAGTCTAGACTTCCGGACTATTATATGGGCCTGAAGACTGCTGATAAGATCAATATATGTAAAAGGAGAATACCTATGAACACAGTAAAAATCAGAAATGTTGAGATAGGCAGCGGAATCCCGAAAATCTGTGTGCCAATAGTAGAAGTAACCAGGGCAGGGATTTTAAGCTCTGCCGCCGACATCGTGCGGATCAACGCCGATGTCGTGGAATGGCGGGCAGACTGGTACGAGGATATTTTCGATTTTTCGAAAGCAGAAGAGACGTTGAAAGAACTTAGGAAAGTTCTCGGAGAGACCCCGCTTCTTTTCACCTTCCGCACCGCCAAAGAGGGCGGAGAAAAGCAGGTAGCAGCGGATACATATGCAGAACTGAATATAAAAGCTGCAGAGACTGGATATGTAGATCTGGTAGATGTAGAAATCTTTACAGGGGATGAGGCAGTGAAACGGGTGGTAAAAACGGCCCATGGGCACGGCGTGAAAGTGATTGCTTCCAATCATGATTTTCAGAAAACGCCGGAGAAAGAGGAAATTGTATCCAGACTATGCAGGATGCAGGCACTGGGAGCAGATATCCCCAAGATCGCTGTTATGCCCCGGAATAAAAAAGACGTGCTGACACTTCTGGCAGCTACGGAAGAGATGGTGTCTGTACATGCAGACCGGCCGATTATTACGATGTCTATGGCCGGCGCCGGTGTGATCAGCCGCCTGTGCGGGGAAGTATTCGGTTCGGCTCTGACTTTTGGATCTGCGGGGAAGGCTTCGGCACCGGGGCAGATGAAGGCAGAGGATCTGCGCACAGTGCTCGAGCTGCTTCACAATAACCTGTAAGCCTGGTGGGTTGCAGGGCAGGGCATATCTGGCGCATCTATACTTCCAGAATCTTTCTGACCTCGGCAACATTACCGGTAAACACAATTCCGTCCATACCAAAAGCATTGCCGCTTCTGACATTCTCTTCTTTATCATCCAGGAAGAAGCATTCCTCAGGATTCAGATGATAGGTCTCGAACAGATACCGGTATATATCCGGTTCCGGCTTCATCATCTGAACCGGGGCGGAGAATACAATTCCATCGAATTCCTTCGTAATCTCATAGTAATCGGCGTGTGCGGCGAAATGTGCGGAGGCGTTTGACAATATGTATAGAGAAAATCCTTTCTTTTTCAGATCATGAATTAATTCCCATGTTTCTTCTAATGGGGTCAGGTGCAGACACCATTCGCGGGCAAACTGCCGGATATTTGGACGCAGGCGTTCAGGGGCCAGAGATGCGGCGTGTTCCATATACTCTTCATAGTCTATGGTGCCGCGATCCAGGTCGTCCCAGGCATGAAAAATTGCCTGTTTCATTATAGCAGAATCTTCCGGGGACGGACAGAAAGGTCCGATAAGCTGCTTTTCTCCAAACGTTACAATTACATTTCCAAAATCAAAGATAATATGTTTGTATTTCATCATTAAAATCCCTTTCGCATTCTGGGTAACAGTGCTGGCGGGCCTGAACTGTTACCATTCCTGTATTTCGTTTCCATTGCTCCATACTAAATATGTTTTAAAAACTGTTTCCTGTATTCGCTTGGAGTCATATTTTCATGTTTTTTAAACATTTGAGTAAAATGGGAAAAATTGCTGTATCCCAGCTCTGCGGCAACCATACTGACAGGAATATTGGGATTCCTCAGCAGGTCTTTTGCGGCATCCACTTTGATCCGGAGTATATAATTCTTTACATTTTCGCCGGTTTCTTTCTTAAACAATTTTGAAAAATATTCCGGACTGAAACATACATAGTCGGCCACATCCTTCACTGATATGTCTTTCGAAAGATTTTCCAGGATATAATCAATGGCGCGCTGGACGGTATCTTTAGAGTCATCTTCACAGGAAGCGTTTGATATGGCGGTGATAAGGAAACTGATTCCCGTCTTCAGCGACCGGATATCTTTAAAACAGCTCATATAATCGTTGTAGCTGTATTCTTCGGAAAACAGGCTCATGATATCAATTTTCCGTTTATAGGAATAAATAAAGAACAGCTTGGTTAATTCCTGGTGGAATTCTGAAAGTGTCTCCAGGTTGAATCTGTTCAGAGAGGTATTGTAATCTAAAAAGGAATCGATATTGTCTTCCAGAAATATAAACTGATTATTCTCTAAAAGGCGCTCCCACCGTACTACATTTTCCGAAAGGCTCGTACTTTCAGGGACGGGCATATCCTCGTCAGAAAAATACAGGCCCGGTTTTCGGGAGACATTATTTACTGCCCGCTGATGTCCGGGTAATATGATATCCCTAATCGCAGCCACCTGGCTGCGGGGCGTAACGTAGCAGGCCAATTCGGAACTGATCTTGCCGCAGATATCCTCATAGTAGGAGCTGTACATATCGGGCGCAAGAGTGGTGAGAGAATCTCCGTTACAGTACATAAGGAGAACAAACTGCTTATACCGGTTCAGACAGATTAGCGGGTAAATGTCAGGCTTGGCAAAGTTTCTAAGTGCATGTTCCATCAGAATGACCGAGATCGAGGAGTCGGAAAGCGACTGTTCCACAGAATCGGTGTAGGAATAAATATCAATAATAATGGCCTGCACATTCGATTCATTTTTTATCATATACCCCATCTGGTTCAAGGAAACCAGCGACTGCTCCTTATTTGACGGATTGGAAGAAAATAAATTCAGGACGATATTGCTGAGCACCTCGAAATTATAGTAATCAGAGAGCTGCTGCCTGGTGAGAATTTTGGAGACGGCTCTCATAAGGACATCTTCAATCTCGTGGTAGGGGGCCGGCTGCACAATATAGTCAAAACATCCGAGTTTCATGCTTTCTTTTACGTAATCGAAAGATGCATGGGAAGTCAGGAGGATTCTGACAATAACCGGATAATTCTCGGCGATCCATCGATTTAATGAAAGGCCGTTTTCCCCCGGCATCTCGATATCCGACAAGAGGATCTGGATATCGTTGGATTTGATGATATCTTTTGCGTCTGAAACATTGGTTGCTGTATAAACGTTTTCGATCTTAAGGGATGCAAAATCCACCCCCTTAAGGATTCCATCCAGTACGGAGATCTGGTCGTCTATGATTAAAAGATTCATGATTTCTCCCCTTTGTATGAGTGAGCACTCTGAGTGTCCGGGCCAGGGCATGCCTGGCAGCTGCAGGTGGCTTCTGCCGGCAGATGCCTAAAACTGCGGCGCTTCTATGAGCGGCAGATAAAGTAATCCGCAAGCGCCCCCGGCAGGTTTATTATAGAAAGCAAACTGATAATCTGTTTTATAAATGAGAGCAATTCTGCGCTTCAAATTCGAAATTCCCACGTGCTTTCTGGCAAACAGATCATTTTCCGAGCTGTTGAGACGGTCAAGTGTCTCCTGGTCATATCCGGTTCCGTTGTCGCTCAGCATAATCTGCATAACCGGCTTCCCGTTCAGCTCAGCGCGTTCTATCTTTATGTCAAAGATGAGCAGGCTGCCGGATTCCCTGTTGTATTTGGCTGTGTTTTCCAGAAACGTCTGAATGATCAGCGACGGCACCCGGTAAGGAAGCAATGTTTCGTCAACCTGTGTATTCAGGATAAACGGGCTGACACGGTCCAGCAAAATGATATTGTAATAGTCGTTTACCTCCGCCAGCTCAGACTGTAAAGTGACAAGTTTTAAGTTGTCATGGAAAATGTAGCGGAGATGATTTGAGAAAGCGATGATCATCCGCTGCATTTTTTCGTATTCTTTGCTTTCCAGCATATTGTATAAGCTTTTCAGGCAGTTGATAAAAAAATGGGAGCGGGTCTGCATTTGGTAATACTGCAGGCGTGCATGGTCTTTTTCAAAGGCTTCCGCCTGTTTTTCATTGGTTAAAGTGATCTTTTGTTCGATCAGGTTTGACAGTGCGTTATTAATATTCTGGTATTCGATAATATTGCTGTGGCTGTCGGATAAAAATGAGGCCGGATCGTTCTGTTCTAAATGTTTTGTTGCTGCATTGATCTGATCCAATGGGTACAGCAGTATTTTATGAAAGGAATAAAATGTATAAACGATAATGATACAGGTCACGAGCGCTGCCAGGACGAATACGAGAATGGATACCTTGGCAAAATCCCCCATATAGTCGGAATAGACCAGACAAAACATGCTGATGTCGGTTTCCTCTATGGGTGTAGTCATTATGTAATAATTAGAAAAAAACGGGTTTTTAGGATACGTCAGATTTGTCAAATCCATTCCTGCCTCAGTGACACTTATCTGGTTTGTAAGAATTTCCGTATTATTAAAAAAACCGAACTGAACCGGATTGTCCTCTGATTCATTATACGTCAGAAGGTCAAAATTTTCCAGATCAATCGTGGTACATACGTATACATCTCTGACTTTAAGTGCCTTCATTAAAACAGTGTGGTGCGTATCCTGGAAAACGATCCATTTATTATAACTTGTCTGGTTTTCATTTAACCAATAATCTCTTAAATGATCCTTCAACTGGTAGATGTATTGTGTCCCATTAGAAGAAAAGGATTCTCCTGCCGCATAGGTGGATACCCGTCTTTCTTTATCGAAAATGAAGATACATTCATAGGGGGCGACCTGCCGTTTCAGCATCTCGGTGACATTATAGTGGAGGATAACCTTATCGGTATCCTTTAAATTTTTTATTGTTAATAATTGAAATGAACTGTCCGAGTAACATAACTTCTGCTCAAAGGAGGTGCATTTTTTCATTTCAGTTTCCAGGGAACTGGAATAGTAGTCGATCCTGGCAGCTGCATTGGAGGACATTTGGTCGGAGTAAGACTTCATAAAAACGACACAGTAAAAGATCAGCACTGCGGAAGTGCACAGAAACAATAACAGAAAGTATCTATATAAAAATTTCTTAATAGAATATGGCCTCTTTTGTTTTAAAAATTTCATAGAATCCCCCAGGTTAAACGTTTATAAAGATAGAGCTGATTTCATAGTAACAAAACCGAAAGTGCAAGTCAAGAAATCGATAAAATAAGCCGGAAAATCGAAAATGTAAACGTTTGACATTTTACATCTGCGATGAGAAGATATAATTAGTACATCAAGAACAGGAGGAGAACTGATGGCTTATTTAGAACTCAATGCTTTATCAACGATTTTGTGCGGATCATTCAGTGCGAAGATCTATCTGCCGGAAATGGACCGGTTAGACCTGGATGATGAAAAACACGAAAAAAAGTACCCGGTATTATGGCTTCTTCACAGCGAGGGCGGGACGTCGCTGGACTGGAACAGGACGATGGCCGAGCGTTGTGCAGCAGAATACGGCATATTTATCATCGCGCCAGACGCGCAGCATTCCATTTGTACGAACATGGATTACGGCCCCAAATACGAAAAATTTCTTGCATCGGAGCTGCCGGGGATCTGCAGAAATAATCTGCCCATTTCAGAAGATCCGGCGTTGAACTGGATCGGAGGAACAGGGACGGGCGCTTACGGGGCGGTAAAAGCTGCGCTTAAGCACCCGGATATATTTACAAAATGTATTGCTATGGACGGGATCTTTGATATGGATCACATCTGCAGGCTGGCAATGAACGGGGAACCGACAGGCATCTTCCACAATGAGGAATCACTCAGGGCCGTGTTCGGCGATATTACAAAAATACCGGGAAGCGTGCATGATGTGTATGCGCTTGCGAAGAAGTGCCGGGCAGGGGAGTTTTACATAACAGGAACCAAAACTTCTAACTATGCGGCAGAGAGAAATCGCCTGGCAGAATCCTTAAAGGAACAGGCGGTTCTGGTGGAGACAGAAGGGGAAATCATGGATTTCAGTGAACCAATGGTATTGAAAAAGGCCATAGCATGGTTATGCGGCAGATAAAATGAAAAATGGATCGTGTCCTGAACGGCTCGGACATAGGAGGCATAAACATATTGGAGTAGGAGGAAAAGAAAATGGCGAATTTCAGATTGCATTATTTTTCGGAGGCACTGCTTATGACGGTAGGAGTGAACGTAATTATCCCGGAAAATACATGGGGGCATTCCCTGGCGGACAGGCCGAAGGGATACCGTTATCCGGTGCTTTGGCTTCAGTCAGGCGGCGGCTTTGACTATACGGACTGGCAGAGATACACGGCCCTGGAATTATATGCGGCGGAGGCAGGAGTCGCAGTGGTATGCAGCGGCACATACTGTTCAGGTTATATGGATACAAAACATGGAGATTTCAAGTATTTTACACAGCTTTCCATTGAAACACCGAGAGTGGTAAGACATTTATTTCCCCTGTCCGAGGATCCGAAGGAAAACTATATAGCGGGATTTTCCATGGGCGGTTATGGTTCTCTCAAATGGATGCTGCGGGATCCGGAGAAGTTTGCTGCATTCGGACTGTTTTCAGGAATTAAAAATGTACCGGAAATACTTCCGGAAAAGGAGGACAGGGAAGACGATTTTTATATGTTTGCCTCGGCCTTCGGAGATGCTGCCAATACACTGGGGACAGAAGACGATGTAGTCTATATGCTTAAGAAACAGCTGGATGCAGGGAAAAAACTCCCCAGGGGATACATGGCTACGGGGGTAGAGGATACGCACTATGAAGACAACGTTGCATTTATGGATAAATATGAGGCAATGGGGCTGAGATTCGAGAGGACGATTGACCATGGGGCGCATAATTGGGAGTACTGCAACCGCCATGTCAAAAAGTTCCTGGACTGGCTGGACATCAGGGAGACTTTTCAGCGGGATGCGGAATAGGATAAGGAGAGTAACAGTTTGGAACGGTCTGAACTGTTCACAAGGAGGAGAATATGGGAGAGATGTATTTAAGACCGGGAACGCCGGATGATGACAACAGAGAGTACCTTCCGGAAAAATTGAAGGGGACGGATATTGTGGTGAACGAGAACGGAAACAACTCGCAGCCGTATCCCAAAAACCTTAGGGAATTTCATGGCGTGATAGCGGACGGGATCGAAGACGAGTGGTATGTCTATGTGCCGGACAGCTACAACCCACTGCAAAAGACACCTTTGGTCATGTCCATGCACGGAGGCATGATGACCGGGTGGGGGCAGGCCGTCTACACCTCTTGGACAATGGCTGCCGACAGGGATGGATTTATCGTCGTATTCCCGAATGCAAGTTATAACAGGTTCTGGCAGGTCCAGTGGGGAACATGGGAAATTGACCCCGAAAAACCCACCCCCGGATCAATGGAAGGGGAACCCCAGGGGGTGCTGTCCTGTCCCGAAGATGTAGCAGAGAACCATGATATCAAGCTTGCGAAGGGGCTCATAGAGCTGATGAAGAAGACCTATTACATCGATGAGGGCAGAATATTTATGCAGGGAATGTCCATGGGAAATATGATGACGGGACTGTTTGCAAGAAATTTCGGTAATCTTCTGGCTGGCGCCGCCGGCTCCGGAGCAGCCGCATTTTTGTCTCTTCTTTATAATAAGGACGGGAAGATAATCAACCAGGGCGGTCCGCTTGCCGTTTGGCAGTCTAGGCCGGAACTCAATGCAATTCCCCCCGGAAGGGAGATTGAGAAGAAAGTACATAAATATAACCGGCTGTACTGGATGCAGATCAATGAAAGCAGCCTGATTCCGGAGATTACAATCCAGGGAGAAAATAACCTGGCATTTTATAAAGGAAAGCACGCAGATGTGGTATATTATGACATTAAAAACCGGGATCATGGGCAGACATTTGATGATGCGGCGCTGATCTGGGATTACTTCTTTTCCGGAATCAGAAGAGAAAAAGACGGCACCATCGTATGTACGCAGCCCGTCAGGGAGAGGCGCGGCGATGCCTTTGCTTTCTCTGTTACTCCCGGCAGTTCGAAGGTGTGGTTTCAAAACCGCATTCAAAATATGCACGGCCCGGCGCTGAAATGGCAGAAAATGAAATATCACGGACTGGAAGGTGGACAGAAAATCAGAGGGGAGTATGTCATGGTTCCCCTTTCATTTCTGGCAGATGCTTTCGGCGCTGAACTTGAATATGCAGAAGATAATCTGACGGCAGGAATGACTATGTCAGACGGAAAGAAACTGCAGTTTGCAAGGGGAAGCATCGGATGTGTCATGGACAATTCCCTGGTGCAGATGTACTGCGAGGCACTGCACAGAAGCGGGGAGCTTTACGTCTCTGTGGAGTGGTTTTCAGAATATATCTGCAATATGCATGTGTCAGCCTGCGAAGAGGTGGTATATGTGACGGATCATTCCAATAAGCTGTCGGCAAACATGGCAGATCTGATAAAAGATTTACTGATGGATACGATTGTACCTGATTATTATGACGATATGCTGTAGCAGAGTAACAGTTCAGACAGGTCTGCGCAGACCGTACGAAAACATGGTAACTGCAGGCATCCGGCTCTTCGCCGCTGGCGAATTTAGATGAGCTGGATGCGTAACAGTTCGGGCGTGCCTGAACTGTTACTTAACAGATAATCCACAGGAGGGAGAAGAATGGAGAATAAAATAAAAATACTGCCCGGTACGCCGGATGATGACAACAGGGAATATCTGCCGGAGGCGATCAAAGGCTCGGACATCGTTGTGAATGAAAACGGAAACAATTCACAGCCTTATCCAAAGAACCTTCAGGAATTCCATGGGATTATGGGCAATGAAACGGAAGACGAATGGTATGAATATGTCCCACAGTGCTACGATCCGTCCAGGAAGACGCCCCTGGTACTTGCCATGCATGGAGGCCTGATGACAGGCTGGGGGCAGGCGGTCTATACATCCTGGACAATGGTGGCGGACAGAGACAATATTATCGTGGTATTTCCAAATGCCCATACAAGAAGATTATGGACCATGGAGGCTACGGAGGTTGAGCGGAGGGTGGATGAACAAATGCCCGATGATATCAAACAAAATCTGTCGGATAATGAGAGCAACCCGGATATAAAAATGGTATTTGCCTTACTGGAATATCTCAAGGAGAAATACAATATTGATGAAGAGCGGATTTTTATGCAGGGCATGTCCAATGGAAATATGTTTACCTCCCAGTTTGCCAGATATTATGGAAACCTTCTGACAGCGGCATCCGGGGCCGGAGGGGGCACGCCGAACCCACGCCTTCTGTATGAGAATGGGAAGATAAAAAATGAGGCCGGTCCGGTGGGAATGTGGACCTCCATCCCAGAAACAAATGGGTGCCCGCCCTGGTGCGAATTTGATGACCAGACGATTTATAAATACACAAGAGTGTATTGGAATGAAGTAAATGGCTGCCGCCAGGACCCCGAAATCAGTATTATTGGCGAGGATGCTTTCGCTTTTTATAAAGGGGATCAGGCAGACACGGTGTTTTTTGAAATTAAGAACCGAGACCATGGACAGACATTGGATGAGGCCGCGATTGTGTGGGACTACTATTTTTCAGGGCTTAGAAGAAAAGCAGACGGAACGATTGTGGATGAAGGATCCAGAATTCCTCGGACCGGAGATGCATTTGCCATAGCTGTTGCAGAAGGCTGCAGGACAGCATGGGTTAGCAACCAGAGAGTCGAAATGAAAACGCCGGCAGTAAAATGGCAGAAGTTAAAATACCATGGCCTGAACGGAGGCCAGAAGGTCAGGGGAGAGTACCTCTGTGTTCCGGTTTCTTTGATCGCACAGGCGTTTGGCGCGGAATATAAATATGAAGCGGACGGGGCAATTGCCTATCTGTATCTGGAAGATAAAAGAGTGCTGCAGTTTGCAAGAGGCAGCATTGGATGTGTGATTGACAATGAGATCAGATGTATGTACTGCGAGGCCCTGCACCGGATGGAGAATTGTGTATTTCACTGGAGTGGTTTGCACGTTTTATCATGAATATGTGTGCATCAAAATGCGGTGATGTCCTTTATGTCACGGATCATCACGCAGAATTAGGCGTGAATATGGCGGATCTTATCCGCAATCTCCTGCGCGGCGTGAAAGAGCAGATTGTGATTGATTAAAGGGAAGGGGAGGTAGCGTGAAATAAAAGCTATCCTTTCCCCAAAACCCCATGTGAAAGGAAAAGCAATATGGCAGATATCAGAATTCTGCAGGGAACACCGGATGATGATAATCGGGAATACCTGCCGGAAAAAATAAGAAATACAGACATTGTTGTCAATGAAAACGGCAACAATTCGATCGTGTATCCGAAAAGACTTCAGGAATTCAAAGAGGCAGTCATCGACGGGGTGGAAGATGTCTGGTATGAATATGTTCCGGAAAGCTATGATCCATCCAAAAAGGTCCCGCTTATCATCGGGCTGCATGGCGGCCTTATGACGGGATGGGGCCATGCAGTCTATACCTCATGGACATTGGTGGCGGACAGGGAGGGATTTATCTGTCTTTTCCCCAATGCACATGAAAAAAGAATGTGGGCAAATTACGGAGTATTCGATGATTTTGATCCTGCAGCAGCACCGGATCTTCCGATCGTGAAGCCGCCTAAGGATATTGAGAAAAATCATGATATGAATATGATTCTTGCGCTGATCGGCAGGATGAAGGAAAAGTACAGTATTGATGAGGGCAGAATCTTTATGCAGGGCATGTCCATGGGCAATATCATGACCGGGCAGTTTGCAAGGCAGTACGGCGATATCCTGGCAGGTGCGGCGGGGTCGGGCGGTCCCTGCGAGCTCAGGAACATCTTCGACCGGGACGGGAAGATAATCAACAGGGCGGGGCATCTTGCAGTCTGGCAGTCAAGACCTGAAAAGAATGGCCTCCCTCCCGGAAAAGAATACGATGAATATACGATCAATAAGATGAACAGGATCTACTGGATGAAGCTGAATGACTGCGGACAAATCCCCCAGATCCGGATTATCGGGGAAAATAATTTTGCATTTTATAAAGGCAGCAAGGCAGACCTGGTTTACCTGGATATTAAGAACAGGGACCATGGACAGACTCTGGATGAAGCATTTTTGTATTGGGATTATCTTTTCTCCGGTACCAGGAGGAATCCAGACGGAACTATCACCCATGAGGAAAGTAAACTTCCAAGAACAGGCGATGAATTCGGGATCGCCGTGGCAGGAGGATATGACAAAGCCTGGTTTAAAAACCAGGTGATGGAGTTGAAGACCAAAGCGGTCCAATGGGATAAGCTGAAGTACCACGGACTGAACGGAGACCAGATTGTCAGAGGATCCTACCTTTGTGTTCCACTGTCGTTTATCGCGGAGGTATTTGAGGCGGAATATGAGGCGGAGGATCATGCGGCATCGGTTGTCCTGATCCTGAAAGACGGAAGAAGGCTGCAGTTTGCAAGGGGAAGCATTGGGTGCGTTATTGATGATACGGTCAGATGTATGTACTGTGAGGCACTGCACCGGGATAACGAGCTGCTGGTATCCATCGAATGGTTTGCTAAATATTTCTACGGCCTTCAGGTCTCAAGCTGTAATGGGGTTACATACATCACAGACCATTTTGCGGATCTGTCGGCGTTTATGGCGGATATCATGAAGGATCTGTTTAAGGGAGAAATGGTTCCGTGCAATTACGGTGACCTTTTGTAAGCGTTTATGCTTTTGCCTGGTGCACTATCTATTTGGCAGAGGTGAAAAGAGACAAGATTTGTGCCGCCGGCCAAAGGCGGCGGAATGGAGATGAATATGAAAAAAATCATTGCATATGTGCATATAGGAGATTATGGTCAGGCTGTTGACAACATAAAGTTTATCACCGATAATGAAATAATTATGAGTCATGTATCGGTTGATATAGAAGGACATTTCTGTGATTTGAGCGGAAAAGCCCTTTCCAAAGGCGTACTATCTGTGGAACAAACTGAGGGCGGTGTTGTGGCTGCGTTTGATCCGTTTTTATACAGATATGATTTTAGAATCACCGTTAAGATCGGCGGGGAAGACATAGAGGTCACAAAAGATAACATTGACGAAGTAGTCGTAAAGGATTTGGATACATTTACTGCCAGGAAGGAAAACGGTGTTATCTACAGGCTATATGAACCGGAGGCGGCTGCGGCGAGACCCCTGGTGCTGTTTCTCCACGGCGGGGGTGAATGCGGGGAAGACAATGTGCTCCAGATGACGGGGACGCTGGGCGCCCTGAGGCTGGCCGAGAAGTGGCCGGATATGTATATTATGGCTCCCCAGGCCCCAGCCGGTTCCCTGACCATGCAGGAGAACTTTGAAGTCATGAGAAAAAGAGGCAACCCATTCCGTGTGGAGATGGGAATGACCCCGTTTGCGCTCAAGGGAGAGAGGGGCTGGAACCGGGACTATCTGGGAAAGGTCACAGATATCATACGCCGGATGATAGAGGAAGGAAAAGTAGACGCAAAAAGAGTCTATGTCATTGGCATGAGCATGGGCGGAGGCGGAACGATCAATGCCGTTTCCACGGCTCCGGATCTGTTTGCGGCAGCGCTGCCGATCTGTCCGAGCATGAATGGGGAGAGCTATCCCCAGCTGCTGCACTGGCCTAAGGTGCCCGTATGGATCTCAACGGCTTATATGGATCATCAGCATGGCCGGCATGCATACATCTTAAATGCCTGCAACAAGCTTTGGGGCGAGGGAAGGACGGATGTGAAGTATACCATGTATCTTCCGGAAGAACTGGAAAAGTACGGAATTGGCAGCACGGAAGGGATTAATGATAAAGAATTGGATGCAGAAAATCATAACAGCTGGATCCTTACCCTGCACAATGAAAATGGGATTCTGGACTGGATGATTTCACATGTAAAGGAATGAGTTACTATGCGCGGTCCATAGGCCGTGAATCGTAACAGGAATGTGGATAAAAGAAGGAAAAAGGGGATTGACAAGATGCCGACAATCAAAGATGTGGCGAAACATGCAGATGTCTCTATAGCAACGGTTTCGAGAATAATCAACAATAAAGGGCCGATCAGCGAGAAAACGCGGAAAAAGGTTTATGAGTCCATGAAGGAGCTGAATTACCTGCCAAATGAAATGGCCAGGGCGCTGCAAAAGAAAAAAAGCAATATAATCGGCCTGATTGTGCCGTCAATTCAGTATGAGTTCTTTGGCAGACTGGCCGAAGCGGTAGAAGAGACATGCCATGCAAATGGTTATAAGTTAATGCTCTGCCGCTCCGACGAGAATGAAGACCGGGAAATCGAGATGGTATCCATGCTGGAGGGCAATAAGGTAGACGGGATTATCCTTTGCAGCAGGCTGGGAGACACCGGAATATATGCAGGAAAAACCACGATGCCGATCGTCAGCATAGACAGAGAGATTGAGGGCTTTTCCACAGTGATGTCAGATAATTATCAGGGAGGAACGCTGGCGGCCAGGGCATTAATTGAATTAGGCTGTTCGCATCCGGTGCTCTTTGGAGACCATATTCCCCAATATATGCCTATGAACGACAGGAATACCGGATTTTTTGAGGAGTGCAGAAGACTGGGGAAAGATCCGGGGCATATCCTGGCTTCCGAGCGCCGAAATGATGAGGGCGAGGCAGCAGCAGAGTTTCTACGCGGTTTTGAGAAGCACCGGAATATGGATGGATTATTTGTAACCAGTGATGCGCTGGCCTCGAGTATTATCTGCAGCCCTGAGGTACAGGAAACAGGGATACTGGATCAGATGCCGGTCATTTCCTACGATGGTCTGGAAATATCCAAACTGCTCCAGATAAGCTCTGTTGCACAGCCTATTGCAGAAATGGGAACGGCTGCGGCAGTCCAGCTTATGAAGGAAATTGAGGAACAGGCAGGCAGCAGGCGTTTTGTCTTTCCGGTAAGCTTGATCGAAAGAAAGAGTACGATAAAATATAAGAGGGAGCTTAAAAAAATGAATTTTGATAAGCTGACAGAATATATGGATTCATTGAATAAAGAATATGGCATTCCGGCAGCAGATTGTAAGATTACAAAAGGCCATGAAGTTATTTACCGCCATATGGTGGGACATGCGGATTATGAAAAGAATAAGCCGATAACGGAACAAACATTTTTCAGATTTTTTTCGGCTACAAAGCTGATTACGATGACAGCCGTGATGCAGCAGATCGAACGGGGGAACCTGGGGCTGTATGACGAAGTAAGAAAGTATCTTCCGGAATACGGGATTATGAAAGTGGCAGATGAGTTTCAGTTTGAGTTTCCCATAAGATGGCCGAAGTCATCAGACCCATGCCACTACGCCCACAATCCCATACGAATTATAGACCTTATGACGATGACAGCCGGGCTGTCCTATGATACCGATTCAGAAGAAATAACGGCGGTCCGGGAAAAGAGCGGCAATCAGGCTTCCACAAGAGAAGTCATTGCTGAGATCGCGAAGATGCCGCTTGTTTATGAACCTGCCGCCAGATATTCATACGGGCTGGGGCACGATGTTCTGGCTGCGGTAGTCGAGGTTATCACAGGCCGAAAGTACTCAGACTACTTAAAAGAAAATATTTTTGAACCCCTTGGCATACAGGATCTCTATTTTCATAAGAGCCAGGAGCGGAGCCAGGCAGACCGGGTCTGCGCACTGCATATGGGGGTTTTTGGCACGGATGAGATCGTTCCGGATAACGGTTCCTTGTCAGAGGGTTTCCAGATCACAGCCAATTATGAAAGCGGCGGGGCCGGCCTTGCCGGAACGGTGGATGCGTACAGCATATTTATCGACGCACTGTGCAATGGAGGAGAAGGCGCAAATGGGGCCAGAATTCTCTCGGAAGAATCCGTAAAGATGTTCACGGTGCCATATACAACCGGGCAGATGAGCCGGGATTTTGCCATGTGCGGCAAGGCCGGATACGAATACGGCCTGGGGGTAAGAGTACTTGTGGATGGCAGAATGTCAAAATCACCGGTCGGTGAGTTTGGCTGGGATGGGGCGGCAGGAGCATATGTGCTGATTGATACGGTGAATAAGGTCAGTATCTTCTATGCACAGCATGTTGTTGGGTATCCAAAAGCTTATCATGAGATACATCCAAAAATCAGAGATCTTGCATATGAGGGGATATTAGGTGACAAGCTTTAGCCTTGTCAACGGACGGGGACGCTTCATGACAGGGAGGCCGGGAAGGCACTGGGGAGGGGATCTTTAACGGGGGCGGCGTATTGAGTTGTTTGGGGGAAGTTATGCAATTGTTTAACATTCAGAATGAAAAAAGTGAATAAAATGCCAAACCTATACACACGGCCGTCCGATCATGATCAAGGGCGGCCCTTTTGTATAGATGCTTTGATGCTGTCTTTCGTTAGTAAAATTAGGATTTACCTTTCCGGTCATTAAAGATATAATAAATCTATGAGTTGGAAAAAGTCTCCACTACTCAGACTTTTATTTTTAGGAAGGAAGACAGATATGGAAAAAGCAAAAGTATATTTTACCGATTTTCACACAGTAGCATTCGGAGACGGCCTGCCTGCGAAGTTGAAAAAGCTGATTAAAAAAGCAGGAGTTCAAGATCTGGATATGGAGGAGAAATTCGTCGCCATTAAGATGCATTTTGGCGAGATGGGTAATATCAGTTATCTCCGCCCTAACTATGCAAAAGCAGTGGCGGATGTTGTAAGAGAATTCGGCGGCAAACCCTTTCTGACGGATTGCAATACTCTGTATCCGGGCAGCCGCAAGAATGCCCTGGAGCATCTTTACTGTGCCTGGGAAAACGGATTTACTCCTATGACCGTCGGGTGCCCGATTATGATAGGAGATGGGCTGAAGGGGACGGATGATGTCGATGTGCCTGTCAGGGGAGGCGAGTACATAAAAGAAGCTAAGATTGGGCGCGCCATTATGGATGCGGATATATTTATCAGCCTGACGCATTTTAAAGGGCATGAACTGACAGGGTTTGGCGGAACAATTAAGAATATTGGCATGGGGTGCGGCTCTCGTGCAGGGAAGAAGGACCAGCATTATAACGGGAAGCCGCATATAGATGCAGAAGCCTGCAGAGGATGCGGCTGCTGCCAGGCGCAGTGCGCTAACAATGGACTGGTGTTCGATAAGGCTGCGAATAAGATGCATGTGGCTACAGAGCATTGCGTTGGATGTGGGAGATGTATCGGAGCGTGTAATTTTGATGCAATCGAGTTTACAAATAGTTCGGCGGTGAGTGAGCTGAACTGCCGGATGGCTGAGTATACGAAAGCGGTCGTGGATGGGCGTCCGAATTTCCATATCTCTTTGGTAGTGGATGTATCACCGAACTGTGACTGCCATGGAGAGAACGATGTGGCGATATTGCCGAATATTGGGATGTTTGCTTCTTTTGACCCTCTTGCATTGGACCAGGCGTGTGCAGATGCCTGCCTGAAGGCAGCTCCAATTCCCGGAAGCCAGCTTGCGCATAATATGGAAAGCCCGGATTTCGTGGATCATCATGACCATTTCAAAAATTCTACGCCGGAATCCGAGTGGCGTGTCTGTCTGGAACATGCAGAGAAGATTGGGCTTGGGACACGTAAGTATGATTTGATTGAGCTTTAGGGGGATAGAAGAGCTGCGGACTATATCGGGATTTAGTGGCGAGCTTTAGTCTCGGCGCGGATGGGGGCGCTCCATAAAGGGATAGCCGAAAACCTCCCGGAGAACATCCAC
>BAIF02000075.1 GCA_000509105.1 Clostridiales bacterium VE202-21
CTTGTAAAAAGGTAATCATTGTCATGGGTTATCGCTCACCTGATTTTGTATACAAAAATCTTGATAAAATCTAAAAAAGGATATACAATAAATGTAAAGCAACTACTTCATCAAATTTATACTACTTTTAGGAGGTAACATTATGCCTGTTATGGATGAATTTAAAGAAGAACGTGAGAAAATTAAAAATGCAGCGCTAAAAAAGAAGATGCAATATTACTGGTATTATTACAAATACCATCTGCTGGCTATTGCAGCAGCTGTGGTACTCGTCTGCGCTGTCATATATACTATTGTCGATAAGCAGGAGATTGCAATTCAGACAATGATTATCAGCGGCACTGAAGTGGAAGCAAAAGCGTCCGGGTTTAAGCAGAAATTTGCGGAATCCATTGGAATGAGTCCGGATGAATATGCTTTTCATTATGATACATCTATTTATTTGGACTATCAGCGTCAGGATATGGCGTTTGTGACAGGTCAGCAGAAATTGGTAACGATGATTGGGGCAGGAGAGCTGGATGTGCTTGTCAGTGAGGAGAACACATATAAGGGAGTGTGTTTAAATGGAGCGTTTACAGACCTTACAACTTTTCTGACGAAAGAAGAGATTGAAAAATATCAATCCTCCTTTTTTTATGTCGATCAGGCAGTCATAGAAGCAATGGATGCGGCAAATGGCAAAGAATATGGAACGAATGACTTTGATCCCCATAAGCCCCAGCTGATGGAAAAGCCAGTGCCTGTGGGTATTTACATGAGTACTGATGCGGCATTTATGCAGTGTTATGATTTTGTGGGGGATGATGTGGTGATTGGCATTATCCAAAACAGTGAGAGAATGGAGCGGGCAGTGGAATTTTTGAGGCTGGCAGTGAAATAAGACCGGTCTCCATAGATGGAATGAGTAGGTTGGAATGGAGAAGGAGTGAGTTGTAAAATGAAATTAAAACCAAATGTAATCATAATTGTAACCGATGATCAGGGATACGGCGATATCCATGTGAATGGTAACCCTTGGCTGCATACGCCTAATTTTGACTGGATGGGGCGGCACAGCATAAGACTGGAAGATTTCCATACCGATCCATTGTGTGCCCCGGCACGTTCTGCCCTTATGAGCGGCAGATATTCATTTGGAGCAGGGGTATATTCTACAATCAACGGAAGATATTACATGAAGCCGGAACTTAAAACTATGGCAGACTGTTTCAAAGAAGGGGGATATGCAACAGGCATGTTTGGAAAGTGGCATCTCGGGGATACATATCCCTACTGCCCTGAAAACAGAGGGTTTGACACGGTGGTCAGCTTTGGCGGCGGTGTGATTGGGGAGACACCTGATTATTGGAACAATCAATATTTTGATGACACATATCTGGTAAATGGGATAGAAAAGGCCTTCGAAGGTTATTGTACTGACGTCTGGTTTAAATTGGCAGAACAGTTTATAGACAGCAGCATCTCGTCAGAACAGCCCTTCTTTTGTTATATCCCTACAAATGCACCCCATGGACCTCTAAATGTTGAACCGGCTTATTATAAGAAATACATTGATATGGGAATACCAGAGAAAAGAGCCCGATTCTATGGGATGATTGAATGTGTAGATAAAAATATTGGTAAGCTGATCAGCCATCTCAAAGAAAAAGAAGTATACGAGGATACCATTATTATCTATTTTGGAGACAATGGAACGGCCGATGGATGTGTGATGGATGAAAATGGAAGGCTTCTGGAGGGCTATAATGCAGGGATGAGAGGGAAGAAGGGGATGGCTTATGAAGGCGCCCATAGAAATGCATGTTTTATCACCACTCCCGGGAATCTTTTAGGCGTGCCCAGAGAAGTACACGGCATAACGGCACAGATGGATATCCTGCCTACTCTGGCAGAGATATGCGGGCTTCTGCCTCCCGGACAAATAGATGGTATCAGCCTGTATCAGGCTCTTGCCAAAGGAGAAGACCATATCAATCAGGACAGGGTGCTGGTCATACATAACATGCAGCGTGATATGCCCCAGAAATATAAGGATTATACAGTATTGAAGAACAATATGCGTCTTGTGTGTCCGCTGACAAATGAGACAAATCCTTATTTGTTGGGAGCATTTGAATCTGGAAAAGATGCAGTTCCGGAAATCTATGACATAAAAAAAGACCCTTATGAGGAGCATAATTGTTATGAGGAGCATATTCCGCTGGCAATTGAGCTCACACGATATTATGAAGAGTGGTATGATGAACGTCTGGAAGAAGCGATGAGGTACAGCCCCATATATCTGACCAAAGGCCATCCGGTGAAGCTGACCTGTCATGCATGGCATGAATGTACCAAAATGTGCTTCAGCCAGACAAGTATCCGGGAAGGAATTGAAGCAAATGGATTCTTTGCTGTTGAGGTTGTG
This sequence comes from Clostridiales bacterium VE202-21, assembly GCA_000509105.1. Classification (GTDB taxonomy): domain Bacteria; phylum Bacillota; class Clostridia; order Lachnospirales; family Lachnospiraceae; genus Faecalicatena; species Faecalicatena contorta. The sequence continues at coordinate 2,411 of BAIF02000075.1, forward strand.
GAGGAAGGTACATATGAATTTGAGCTCAGAAGATATCCACGTGAGTCTGGTCTTGCACTTGGGGACACCTGCGGGAAACTTCCAAAGAACGAAAGAATATTTGAAGAATGTGCAGAAGGAAAAGCATATGCTATTGTTGGTGCGGATATCCGTATTGCCGGTATCAAAAAAGAGGCAAAGGCAGATGCAGCGTGGGCATGTGTAACTTTCAGGCTGAAACTACCCAAAGGAGCAACTCATCTCAGAACAAGATTTTTCATGGATGATGGCAGGAGCATCGGGGCATATTACGTGTATGTCAGGGGAGTTGAAGATACTTGGGAGGAAGATTGAGTATGAGGCAGAATATGCAGAAAATATTTTTTAAAAGGTTTATTTTATTTGTGGTTCTGCCGATTCTGTTATTAATTGCAATGGGGATTCCGTTGCTGATTCATCAAATCGAAAAAAATGAATTACAGAATCTGGATGTTATGCTAAGCAGCTATGAGACGTCCCTGGAACAGGAAATCAGTGAGGGATCCATGAAGCTGAGCCAGTTTCTTCTGATTAATGAAAATGAAATGCTTAAGATGATGTCAGAGTATTCCGAGGTGGAAGGTGCGATAGATTACAATAAGCGTAAAGAGATGGAAGAGCGGTTTAACTATCTGACAACACCGGATTCCAATGTTGAAGGGATAGAATTTTACTTTAATAATGGAAAAAGCTATGGATACAGGACTTATATAAGCTTGACAAAAGCAGAGATAGAAGAATGCTTCTGGTATAAGGAAACTAAAAGAGGCACAGACAGAGTACATGTAACAATTGCAGATGCTGCGGATTTTATACCCAATGTATCGGGGCAGAACAAAAAGGCATTGCTTTTTTTGGTAAGTCCGGAAAGATATGATCCCAAAGAACAGCTGGATTTGGTTTTAATGGTACAGGGCTGCACTATCTTCGATTCTTTAGCCGGGCTGAGCGGAACAGATTACAGTGCTTATATAGCAGACGATAAGGGGAATGTCCTGCTTAAGTCAGATGAACGCTATGTCGGGCAGGCTGAGGACTTGCAGAGCAAATCAGGGATATGGAATACGATTTCACAAAGTACAAGAATCTATGGTACAGACTGGCATCTGATATTAATTAAGGATAAAGGGCTAATTTTGAGAGAGTATATACAGAATATCGGATTCATGCTGCTTATATCGGCTATTATTTTTTTTGTATTTTATCTTTTTGCACGGGGCTTTTTTAATACGCTCGCGCTTCCTATTGCCACTCTGACCAAGGAGATGCAGGCATTAGATCTGAAGGCCTCTTCAATTGAAATAAATACAGAAGCACCATATGAAATACAACAGATTCAAATGCAGTTTAATGAAATGGTGTGCAGGATCCAGAACCTTGTGACAGTCAATCAGCAAAAAGAATATGCGAGGCATCAGGAGGAACTGAAGGCCTTACAGTCGCAGATTAATCCACATTTTTTTTCCAATACCCTCAATACAATTAAATTTATGGCACAAGTATCTAAGAATGAAGGGATCCGGCAAATGACAGATGCTTTGATGCAGATTCTGGATTGCTCTTTCAGAGATTTTGAAAGTACCCATACATTGGAGGATGAAGTCCATATGCTGGAGGCTTATCTCTGTATTATGAAAATAAGATATGCTGAAAACTTCAGCGTTATGATTGATATAGAAGAACAGTGCAAAGGCTATAGAATACCGAAGCTTGTCCTGCAGCCATTTATTGAAAATGCACTGACCCATGGGCTTTTGGATGAGATGGCAGAAGGCAGAATAAAAGTGGGGATCCATAAGGCTGGAAAGTTTATTGTGATTGTGATTGAAGACAATGGCTGCGGGATATCAAATGAGATACTGGAGAAAATAAGGGATGGATATGAAACAAAAGCAGGCAGAATAGGGATTGCAAATGTCTTAAAGCGGCTTCTCCTGTACTATGGTGAAGATTTTGTTTTTCTGATAGAAAGCAGCCTGGGAGTAGGCACAAAAGTGGAAATACGGATACCTTTCAGTAATTGATTAAAACTCAGGTACAGTGTTGTAAAAGAATATGTCAAAGCTGTATTGGACATGGGAGGAGGGGATGCATGTGTACTCAGTAGTAATAGCAGATGATGACTTGGTAATCCGCGCCACGCTGAAAGATATCGTGAATTGGGAATCTCTGGGCTTTGAAATTGTAGGCGAAGCAAAAAATGGAAAGCTTGCATTGGAGTTTCTGGATTCTCATGATGTGAATGTGCTTATTACAGACATGAAGATGCCGATTATGGATGGTCTGGAGCTGATTAAGCAGTTAGAAAATCAAGACATTACGATCGTAGCATTAAGTTCCTTTGACGAATTTGAACTGGTCAGAGATGCATTTAAACTGGGAGTAGAAGACTACCTTTTAAAATCGCATCTGGATCAGGGACATCTGTGTGAGTTGCTGACAAAGATACACAAGGACTTGGATGAAAAGTGTGTGAGGATAAATAAGAAGGGGAAGAAGAGTGTCCTCGATAATTTTCTGAAAGGGAATACAGACCTTTATGATGATGGACATATGTTTTCCATCATACAGGTTGATGTATCTGATGAACAGAAGCTCCAGGGGCGCTTTAAGGACATACGGCAGGATTTGATTTGGCCAATGGAAGAACTGCTTTTGCAGATTCCAGGGGTGTCGAAGCGGTGTGAACATTCAGAGTATACGGACTCTTGTCTTATCCTCAGATATCATGATGAAATGCTGGTGGAAAAAAATATCTTAAGAATTTGCAGACAGATACAGACGGTGTTGAAAAATTATATGAATCTGGAGGTGACTGTCAGTGCATCTGCAGTCAGAAAAGGTGCCGGCTGTATATCAGAAGCAACAGAGGAGAGTATGGCACTGCTAAACCTGCGGTACGTATTTGGGGAGCACAGGGTTTACCTCAAGCAGGAGAAACTTCTTGATTTCGGATACCTTGAGTACGAAAAGAATTTTTTTCAGGGTCTTCTGAATGCTCTTAGGGTAAGGGACAACGAGGCACTGATGCAGGAACAAGAAAAATTATTTGCAGTACTGAGGGGGATGGAAAAGAAAGAGATTGAAAAGCAATGTATCTATATGCTCTATCTGGAAGGGATTATGCTGAAAAATATGGGGGCATCTATGTGGAGTATTTTTGGAAAGAATGTCTCCTTTCCTGAAAAGTTGGAGAGACTGACGAATGCGAATGACTATACGATCTGGATGTATAACTTTAACAGGTTTTTATTCGATTATCTCGAGAAAACGTCATCCAACAGGGGGGAGAGGACATTTGAGGCAGTGCGCAGATATATCATGGATAATTATGCAGACGCGGAATTGAATCTCACAGAGGCGGCAAGCATAGCAGGTTTGAATGAAAGCTATTTCAGCAGTAAATTCAAAAAAGAATTTGGCACAAGTTTTAGCGATTATCTTAAAAACATAAGGGTGAACCATGCCCGGAAACTGATGGAAAATTCCAATCTGAAAATCTATGAAATTAGTCAGGCGGTTGGATACCGGAATGTTGAACACTTCACAAGGGTCTTTAAGTCCTGTGTTGGTGTCTCTCCAAAGAAGTATATGGAGCAGGATGTCGAGAGCAGGAAAAAGACCTAAAAATATGTCAAGAAATACAAAAATACAACATGGAGAGAACTGGATGCAGATGCTATCATTACAGCATAAGGAAAGCCTTTAACACGAAAGGGAGAGAGGGGAAGAGCTGTATGAAGAGAAAGCATTTCAAGGAAAACATAGCAGGCTATTTATTTATACTGCCTACATTTATAGGTTTTACAGTATTTATGGCATATCCGCTGTTTTATTCAATATTCTTAAGTTTTTGGGACTGGAATATGTTTGAGGGATTGGACGGCTCGGAATTTGTGGGGGCAGCCAATTATATAGATGTATTTCACGATGAATACTTCCAGGCAGGTCTTATGAACAACCTGAAGATACTATTTATTGCAGTGCCGGTTCTGCTGATTTTGGCATTAATCCTGGCGTCAGTATTGAATACAGCCGTTTTTGGACGCGGGGCGTTAAGGGCAGTTTATTTTATGCCATATATCACAACTGTCACGGCTGCGGCAATTGTGTTTGCCGCATTGTTCCATGAAGAATTCGGTCCGGTTAATGAAATCCTGCGTGCGATTGGAATAGCCAATCCGCCCAAATGGCTTGCAAGTGTAGACTGGTCGACACCAACGATTGCAATCTTCTGGGTTTGGAGGATGCTCGGGTACTGTATGATTATCTTTCTTGCAGGACTGCAGGGTATATCCAGATCATATTATGAAGCTGCATCGATTGACGGAGCAAGCGGTTTACAGAAATTCAGGTATATTACATTTCCGCTTATCAGCCCTACGACATTCTTTTTGGCGATTACGATGGCAATCTTCTCGTTTTCTATATTTGCAGAGACAAAAGTAATGACCGGAGGAGGCCCCGGAACTTCGTCCTACACGATTGTTTATATGATTTATAAAGAGGCTTTTGAACATTACGACATGGGATATGCGGCAGCGGCGGGAGTAATATTCTTTGCTGTCATCCTTGTAATCACACTGGTTCAGTGGATTGGACAGAAAAAATGGGTGAACTATTAAGGAGGGGATAAAAATGAGCAGAAGAGTCAAACATAGTCAGGCACTCCTTATAGGGAAAATTGTAAAAACATGTATACTTGCAGCAATCGGGATTGTAATGGTGGCGCCAGTGGTCTGGATGGTTTCGACTTCTTTTAAGGTTGAAGCCGAGGTATTCAATTTTCCGATACAGTGGATTCCGGAAAACCCGACATTTTCCAATTACATAAAGACATTTACTGCATTTCCTTATTTGTCATGGTATATCAATACTGCAAGAAATACGGTCATAATTGTTATTGCTAGTTTATTGTTTTCGTCTATGGCAGGATTTGCTTTCGCGAAGCTGAAATTCAAAGGTAAAAATATTATTTTTATGCTGTATATATCGGCTCTGATGATACCGGCAGAGATACGTCTGATTCCTCAGTTCCTGCTATTTAAAAAAATAGGGGTGCTAAATACCATGTGGGCCCCAATCCTGCCGTGGGCAATGTTTGTAGGTTTTTCTATTTTCTTCATGCGGCAGGCATTTACAGCAGTGCCGAACGAGATGATGGAAGCGGCAAAAATTGACGGGTGCGGAGTTGTGGGATTGTATGCTAAGATCTGTCTGCCGCTTGTGAAATCCTCGTTAGTAGCACTGGGCATTTTAACATTTACATGGGGGTGGAATGATTATACAGGACCTATGGTATATATACAGGATTTGAGCAAACAGGTATTGAGCGTGGGCATAGCGTCCTTTAAAGCACAGTACAGTGCAAATTATGCTTTGCAGATGGCGGGAGCATCCATGGCTCTGATTCCCATTATTGTAGTATATTTAATTGCCCAGAAGCACTTTATTGAGGGGATTGCCTCATCAGGTATCAAAGGGTAATTAATATAAAAGTAACGAGCTAATAGAAAGAAGGGAGAAAAGGTATGTACAACAAAAAAGTAAGGAAAATGATGTCCCTGCTTCTAATGACTGCTATGACGGTAAGTCTCGCAGCAGGGTGCGGAGGCAAGAAAGACGAGCCAAAAGAAGATGGCAAGAAAGTGTCAGGTACGGAATCAGAAGCCGATACTGGAGGCTACAGTGGTGAACTGGTGGTTTCTATCCATGATCAGTTAAATAATCCCGCAGTGGTTGAAGCACTGGATTATCTTCAGACAACGGAGAAGTGGAAAAATGTCAGTTTTGATATTATGCCCAAGGATCAGGAATATGAGGTGAATCTTCCGATCCAGGTAATGGGTGGAAAACAGATTGATGTCATGTACAATTTCAACCCCATTGAGCAGGATAAGAATTCTTCGGCGGGAACAATTGTCCCTATAGGGGAGTATCTGGATGAATTAGGAATTGATCTGGAAGAAAGATACGGATCTTATGCCAGTGCAGCTTATAACGGCGATGAAGCATATGCCATTCCGGGTGGTGTAACTGCCTGGGGCCTGTTCTACAATAAGAGTATTTTTGATGAGGCAGGAGTTGAGTATCCTGACCCTAAGGTTCCTATGACGTGGTCCGAATACCGGGAACTGGCGAAGAAGCTGACAAAAGGAGAGGGGGCCGATAAGACATATGGGGCGCTCCATCTTCAGTGGCCGATGTACTGGTATGGCGAAGCTATTATGGAACTTGGAGGTGGACAGAATTTTTATAATGAGGAAGGGCTGTCGAATTTTGAAGATCCTGCCTTCAAAAAGGCATTAGAGGCTGCATATCAAATGCAGAATGTAGATAAATCAACACCAACTATGGCTGATATTATTGCCAGAAAAATTGAGCCCGATGGTTTCTTTAACGGAAAATATGCTATGTATCTGCATGGGACATGGTTCCTGAACTGGCTGGCAGATAAAGAGACATACCCAAGGGACTATGAAGTCGGATTTGCTCCAATGCCGGTGCCGGATGGTACTACAGACCGTCTGACCTGGGGCGTGACAGGAACATATGCTGTGCCTGCAACATCAAAAGACCCCAAGATGGCAACGGACTTCATCGTGGATCTGGTAGCAGAGGTTACCCAACGTACATCCAGCGAGATTTTTGTTGACCAGACAGTTCCGCGGGATAATCTTTTTGTTACGATTGCAGACGAGATTGACGATGAGCAGTTTACAACAGAAAACATTATGGATCTGTTCCTGAATCCAGACCAGACATTAGTCACAGAAAAAGTAACTGGTCCAAATGCAGCTAAATATGAAGCTGTTTTAAAGGAAGAGGTTGAAAAATATTTAGCTGATGCACAGGATTTGGATACGACAATTAAGAATGCTGTGGAACGAGGGAATAAAGCAATTCAAGAATAGAAAATTCCAGCGTGTGGGTTAAAGCCTCTGATATTCAGAGGCTTTCCTATTTTAAAGAAAGGGAGCATATATGAGACAGGAATATCATGTTTCTCCGCAGGGAAGAGATATGTGGGAAGGATCTCAGGAGAAACCATTTGCAACAATCTCCAGGGCAGCAGAAAAAGCAGAAAAGGGAGATGTAATAGTTGTCCACGCGGGTACGTACAGAGAGTGGGTAAAGCCGAAGCGCGGAGGAAGCCACCCCCTGAATCGTGTTACATTTCAGGCTGCGGCGGGGGAAAAGGTTGTTATTAAAGGCTCAGAAATCGTGGACAACTGGTCGTTGGTAGAAGGGACTGTGTGGAAAGCAGTGATCCCAAATAAATTGTTTGGGGAGTACAATCCCTATATCCAAACAATTGACGGTGATTGGATGATTGAACCGACAGGTTGGAAAGTACATGCAGGGGAGGTGTATCTGAATGGAAATGCATTTTATGAAGCCAGAACTCTGGATGACGTAAAAAATCCCGAAGTACGGGAGTATATTGTATATCCTGGTGACGGACATAAAGAATTTTATCTGAATCCACTGGATACTCTGTACCAATGGTATGCTGAGGTTGAGGCTGAAACGACTTCCATATATGCTAATTTTCAGGGAGCAGACCCCAACCGTGAACTGGTGGAGGTTAATGTAAGGAAATGCTGTTTCTATCCGGAAAAAACAGGGATAGATTATATTACCGTCAAAGGTTTCGAGATGGCGCATGCTGCAACCCCATGGGCACCGCCCACCAGTGAGCAGTATGGTATGATCGGTACCCATTGGAGTAAGGGGTGGATTATAGAGAATAATATTTTCCATGATTCGAAATGCAGTGCGGTCAGTCTGGGGAAGGAGGCGTCCACAGGTGAAGGGCTGTCTTACAGATATAAGCAGAAATCAGGATATCAGCATCAGCTTGAAGCGGTTTTTGCAGGTTTGAGAAATGGTTGGAGCAGGGAAAAAATCGGTTCGCATATAGTAAGGAATAATACAATATATGACTGTGGGCAGAATGGAATCGTAGGCAATATGGGATGTGCGTTTAGTAAAATCCATGGTAACCATATCTATAACATTGGCATAAAGCATGAATTTTTTGGGTGGGAAATTGCAGGTATCAAGTTCCATGCCCCTATAGACACTGATATCACTGGCAACCGTATACACCATTGTACATTAGGGTTCTGGATGGACTGGCAGGCGCAGGGAACCCGAATCAGCAGAAATCTGCTGTATCAAAATGACAGAGACGGTAATATAGAGGTGACGCATGGTCCGTTGATCATCGATAACAATATCTTTGCTTCGGATTATGGATTTGATAACCATGCACAGGGAACTGCTTTTGTGAATAACATGATATGCGGGCGGATGTATAAGGTTAATATTTTGGATAGGTCAACTCCTTATCATCTGCCGCATTCTACAGAAGTGGCGGGATACTCTTTTGTTTATGGGGGGGACGACAGGTATTTTAATAACATATTTGTTGGGAACCAGGGGAAAAGAGCAGGAAACGCTTTTTATGGAACCAATGGATATGACGGTCATACCATCTCATACAGGGAGTTTGTGAAAAAGGCTGCCACAGGACCGGGACAGGATCATGAGAATTATACTTCTGTCAGGCAGCCGGTTTATATGAAACACAATGTTTATTTAAACGGTGCCAGGGCATTTGCAAAGGAGACTGAGCAGTATACTAATTGCGGCTTTCATCCGGAAATACTAATAGAAGAAAGAGCCGATGGGGTATATCTGGAATTTACAATGCCAAAAGGAATCACGGAGATTCTGTCAGAAAATGTGAACACAGAAAAACTGGGAGATCTGATTATTGCAGATACAGTATACGATGCACCGGACGGAATGCCGCTTCTACTGGAACAGGATTATTTTGGTAATACCAGAAGGAGGCAATCTGCACCTGGGCCTTTCGATTTTTTACAAGAAGGAAGAAACAGGCTGAAAATTTGGTGAAATGGCAGGCTTTGTTTTAATAGGGAGGGGAATAGATGCAAAAATTATTTGATATGGATAACAGATTTATGAATATATTGGGGAAAGCGGGTGATCTGATTCTTCTTAACCTTCTTTTTCTGGTTACGTGTATCCCTTTTTTTACAATAGGCGCCGCACTGACCGCTTTGTATGACGTTACATTGCGGATGGCGAAAAATGAAGAAGCATATATCATCCGTTCCTTTTTTTCTTCTCTTAAACTGCATTTTAAAAAGAGTACAATCCTATGGCTGGCAGTCAGTGCAGCAGGGGGCTTGCTGTTTTTGGACTTAAGGATAATAAATGCCCAGAACAGTGCCCTGTGGTATTTGATACGCTCTGTTTTATTTTCAGTTCTTCTGATCTGGTGGATTGTGTATGCATATATTTTCCCTCTGATTGCAAAGTATGACTTGAATTGCAGGCTGACGTTAAATAATGCATTGCTGATCGCTATGAAACATGTACCTTGTACTGTAGGAATTGTAACGCTTAACAGTCTGCTGGCAGTGGCCTTATTTACTGAAGTGGGGATATTGTTTTATGTTGTACACATTTATTTAATTATTGGTTTTGCATTTGTTGCTTATATAAATTCTATACTATTAGTGAGGGTATTTGACAAATATGAAGAGAAGCGTCCCGATTATAAAAAAGAAAATTTGATCTTGTAGTATGCGGTGGGGGTATGCCTGGTATCTGTGCAGCCATACAGGGGGCAAGAAAAGGTCTGAAAACCGCGTTGATTCATAACAGAGGAGTGCTGGGGGGAATGCAAGTCCGGAAATCAGGGTTCATGTCTGTGGTGCAACTGGAACGTCGGAGTTTAATCTTTATTCCAGAGAAGGCGGAATTATCGGAGAGCTGCTGATAGAAAACCGGCACAGGAATCCGCAGGGAAATGTATATTTATGGCATACTGTATTGATAGATGCTTTGGAACGAGAGGAGAATTGTTCGGTATTTCTGAATACTAATATTGATGCTATTCATATGGAAGGTAAAAGAATAATCAGTGTGGAGGGCTCGCAGTGTGGAAGTGAGAAAAGATTCTGCCTTTGCGGCGATATTTTTATAGACGATACAGGGGATGGCACAGTGGGATACCTGGCAGGCGCAGATTATATGTATGGCAGGGAAAGCAAAGCAGTATGGGGGGAGGAGATTGCACCGGACTCCGCAGACAGAGGTGTACTTCTTAGTTCACTGCCTTTTTACAGCAAAGATTTTCATAGGCCAATGCACTATGAACTTCCTGAGTTTGTAAAGGATGAAGGAGAGCGGTTTCGGAGAGCACTTGCTTGTAGAACCGTTCCGGATCGTATACCGAATGATGCCAGATATGATGGATTCCGTTTTCAATGGTATTATGAGGCTGGCTCAGACAAGGATCAAATTAGGGATAATGAGGAAATAGTTAGAGAGCATCAAAAGCTTTTGTTCCATATCTGGGACTATATCAAGCATGGTTCACATTACGATGCAGAACAATTTGATCTGGAATATATAAGCCCGGTGCTTGGAAAACGGGAGTCAAGACGGCTAATAGGAGAATATATCTTAAAGGAAAAGGATATTGCCCGGCAGACAGAATTCTATGATGCGATTGCTTATGGGGGGTGGTCTATTGACCTTCATGCGGCTGGAGGCTTTTTTTCAGATGATTTAATTAATAAGCATTACTATTTACGTGGCATCTATCAGATCCCCTTTAGATGCTGTTGTGTGCAGGGGATAGATAATCTTATGGCTGCAGGACGCTGTCTTTCGGTTTCTCATGTGGCATTAGGAACGGTGCGGATTATGTCCACCCTGTCATTAATAGGACAGGCATGTGGTATGGCGGCTTTTTTATGCGGAAAGTATGGAAAAAATCCTTCTGAAATAGGAAGATATTATATAGAGGAACTGCAGCAGGAGCTGCAGTTGTCGGATCAGGGAATTGTAGGTCTGAAAAAGGCAGAGTCTGTGATTAGCAGAGCCAGGATATCTGCAACTTCTTTTTTTAAGGGGAAACTTCAGCATACAGGAAAGTGGAGGAGATTAGAAGTAGAAAAAGGGTTTGTCTTTCCGGTTGTGCCAGGAAAAAGCAGGATGAAGCTCTTTTTTAAAGCAGATGCAGATACATTTTTAACATATCAGATTTACAGACCGTCTAAAACGGAGAATTATGGCCCGGATATAAGACTGGCCAAAAGGCAGATTGTAGTGGGCGGCATGAATGAAACTTCAGTAATACTTGATTTCAGTGGTCTTGAGTATGAAAAAAAATTATTTGTTGTTTTGGAAAAAAATAATAATCTTTCATATGAATCTACAGATGAATTTATTAACGGAATCAGGATGTTTGAACGGCAGGAAAATGCTGAGGGTACGTATTTTGACATTGCGACATTCAAGCGAAAAGAATATTTGTGGGAGAAGGTGGGGTATCTGCCCGTATTTGAGTATGAATCAGATATTTATGCTCCACAGAATTTAAATAACGGCTATATCAGGAACTACGGTTATCCGAATCTATGGCTTTCAGAAATCGAGGATAAACAGCCGGAAATTCAGATAGAATTTGAGAAGGCTTTGTGGCTTTCCGGCATTGAGGTTACATTTGATAATCTGAGTGATGATTTTGACTATGACACCTTGGAGTGTGTCTATGAAAGTAATGTATGGGAGTGTATCATAAAAGATTATGATGTGTATGGCTATGAAGATAAAAAGTGGAAAATGGCAGCCTCTGTTCGTAATAATTACCAGAGAAAAAATGTGGTGTATATACAGAAAGGGAAATATAAAAAGCTTAAAATAAAGCTTCTGGAAACAAATGGAAGCCGGAGATTTGGAATATATGATATTGCCGTGTTTTAAAGAGAGGAAGAAGGAAATGAATAAAAATAAGAACAAGAATGTAGTGATTTTGTTTACTGACCAACAGCGTTATGACAGTCTTGGATGCAATGGTAACATCCACGCAGAGACAGAAAACATTGACAGGCTTGCTCAGGATGGATGTAATTTTACAAGGCATCTGGCGGCTAATTCAGTCTGTATGCCTTCAAGGGCAAGTTTTCTGACCGGGATGTATGTGCCGGGGCATGGTGTATCATCAAATGGAATTCCTCTATGGCGCAGGGATAATGGCTGCCAGGATCCAAATAACTGGATTGCAGAACATATCTTTGGTGAGGGGGTGCCGGATAAGATACCAACTATGGCAGACTATCTGCTTGAGGAAGGGTATCAGACGGCAATGCTTGGAAAGCTGCATACAGAGCCGTCCCTGGCAGATAAATCTTATGGTTTTAGAAGCTGCTATGATCGTTGGAAGGAGCCGGAGACGGAAGACATTACGGATTCATACTATGGATTTACTTATGTAAAAAATGTGTTGGGCCATGGGGAGGCCCCCTGCGAATATGATCATGGACATTACGGCAGATGGCTGCATAAGAATCACCCCGAAGTGATAGAGGCTATAAAGGAGAGGAGAATGGAGGCCGGGAAGAAGCGCCCGAATATGGATATGTATCTTTCTAAGGTACCTTCAGAACTCCATAATTCAATGTGGCTGGCAGACGAGGCATGCTCCTACATTGATTCTCATAAAGAGAAGGATAAACCAATGTTCCTGTTTGTAGGATTTCCTGATCCTCATCATGATTTTACACCGCCTGAAGATTTTGCGGAGAGATTTTTGGATATTGATGTACCGGAATTTTCAAATCCTGGGGAAATCCTGGGGAGAAAAACGAAGGGTGCAGATGCTTTTATCAAAGCCAATCATGCGGCCAAGGATGACATTGAACGGGCATATAAGTATACACAGGCATCTGTATCCCTGGTAGACAAGGCTGTTGGTAAGATTATCAATAAGCTGAAGGCGGATAACCTGTATGATGACACCATCATTATTTTCACTGCAGACCATGGGGAGATGCTTGGTGATTATGAAACCCTTTATAAAACGGATCAGCCTTTTTACAGCCTGATTCATATTCCATTTATACTAAAACCTGCAAAAGAACAGGAGTTGCCTCTGATATATACAGGACCAATGAGCAATGTAGATGTACTGCCCACATTGTTTGCGATGCTGAATCTTAAGAAACCTCAATATGCACAAGGGGTAGATGTTTTTAAGGAGGGGGAAGGAAACATGCCAATGTCAACCTGCTATAATTTGGGCGGCAGGAATCGGAATATTTCTATTTATGATGCTTCTTACAGATATACTTATGTCACCGATACCGGAGAGGAGGAGTTGTATAATCAGGTTCTGGATCCCCATGAGTACAATAATCTTGCGCATCAGCCCATGTACAGATCGTTTTGCGAACAGATGAAGTTTAAGGTCATGAAAAAACATTTGGAATGCGAGCATCAGGTATTCGGACACTACGGAGTTTGGTAGGGGACATGAGGCAAAGCACCGGGTTATGCGGAAAGAACGTAATGCTCCATGAATAAATTGTTCTTTAGAAAGGGATGGTAAGGCAGTATGAAAAAACAAGTGATTTTACTGATGACAGATACTACACGAAAAGATATGCTGGGTTGTTATGGCGATGACAGGATGAAGACCCCTAATCTGGACCGGCTGGCCGGGGAGGGGATTCGTTATGAAAATGCATATACCTGTCAGCCTGTATGTGGTCCCGCACGTAGTGCTATATTTACAGGTACCTTTCCTCATTCAAATGGTATGGTGGCGAATTCTGTTGCAATGGGGGCAAATGTGAAAACGATAGGTCAGAGACTGAATGACAATCATATACACTGCGGCTATATCGGTAAATGGCATTTGGATGGAGGGGACTATTTTGGACTGGGAACATGTCCTGATGGCTGGGACAGCGAGTACTGGTATGATATGCGCTGTTATCTGGAAGAACTCACAGAAGAGGAAAGGACGAAATCAAGAAAATCAGAAACTTCATACGAAGAGGGTATGGATGAGGCATTCACCTATGCACACAGGTGTTCGGACAGGGCTTTGAAGTTTCTGGACAGGTATAAGGATGAAGATTTTTTTCTTACGGTATCCTATGATGAACCTCATGGACCCAGTCTGTGTCCCGCACCCTTTCACACGATGTATGAAGGATTCTGCTTTCACGATTATCCAAATTTTCAGGATGATCTTACGAAAAAACCTCTGATGCAGCAGCTGTGGGCAGGAGATGCGATGAAATATACGGCGGACGAACTGAACCGCCCATCCAGGCAGCTGGCACTGTTTTTAGGGTGCAATTCATTTGTAGATTATGAAATAGGAAGGGTGATTGAAAAACTAAATGAAACAGTTCCGGATGCACTGGTGATATATACATCGGACCATGGAGATATGTTAGGGTCGCATCGGCTTCAGACCAAGAATGCAGCAGCCTATAAAGAGGTTGCGAACATTCCCTTAATCATTCGTGGTGGGGAAAGTGGTAAAATTGTTACGGAACCCGCTACTCACATTGATCTGGCACCTACTATATTAGAGTATATGGGGGTTCCGGTTCCGGTTTTGATGGAAGGCCGGAGCATATTGCCTCAAATAAAAGATGTCCGTGTGAGGATAAATGATACGGTCTACATAGAGTTTACGCGCTATGAAACGGACCATGACGGTTTTGGCGGTCTGCAGATGATGAGGGCTGCTGTGACGGAACGTTTTAAGCTTGTTATCCATTTACTTGATACGGATGAATTCTATGATCTGGAAGCAGATCCCTATGAAGTGCATAACCTGATTGAAGACCCCGCATATGCCGCTGAGAGAGAACTTCTTCATGATCGTCTGCTTGAGCATATGAACCGTACGAGAGATCCTTACCGTGGATACCAGTGGGCTGTGCGTTATTGGCGCAGTGATAAAAAGCCGTGCTGGGACAATGATGGGTACACCAGACAGCGGGAAAATGAAGAGTATGAGCCAAGACAGCTGGATTATGATACGGGGCTTATGATGAGGGAGGCTGTAAGACAGAAAAAGACAAAAGATGAGAAGCGGTAATGTGGATGCTGTTCCTTTGGTACCGTACGCATTCGTATCACTGCAGAGCGAATTATTTATATTTTATATTGGTGAAAGTAGCGCCGTAGTCCTTAATGGGGTTGCGGCATTTTTTATTCTTCTGACTCTGGGTACATTGATAATACGATTTTCAAAATCCAAGACCCTGATAGTTAGTCCGCAAAATCCCGAAATACGAAGCCCTGTAAAAAATGCTCATTTTTCAGCAGCCAGTGCCAATAACATATATCGCTTGTGCTTTCGGAAATGCTGCCGGCCGAAAATTCAAAACTGTGCGCCTGCGATTGCAGAACGTGAACATACAGCGGAAGTACGGATCCAGATGAAATTTCAGTTTGAAATCATCCTATCAAATGTGGTGGGAAGTTTGTAGATACAGATGCTTACCTACTTACCTCGCGCCGACAGGAATATACAATTCTAACTATCGTCATTTTGTGCATAAGAAGATGAAAAATAAAAGAATAGTATTGAATATAGGTAACAAGTATGGTAACATATAATTATAAGAACGGCGTTCGCAAATACGAACGAATATAGGAGGACGAAATAATGCATATAAGAAACTACATTAATGGAAAAGCAGTTCGCGGAGAAGGAAAAAATATTACTGTTTATAATCCTGCGAATGGAACAGTGATTGCAGAATTTCCAGGTGTTACAGCAGATCAGGCAAAAGAGGCGCTGGAAGCGGCCAGTTGGGCATTTAAAAGCTGGTCTGTATTGCCAATGCAGGATAGGGAACGGTATATATTAAGATATGCAGATATCCTGGAAAGCCACAGAGAAGAAATTATTCAAAGGCTGATAGAAGAGACCGGAAAGACATATACCAATGCAGAAAGTGATTACCAGATGCTGTCTGACTGTCTATGTTATTTTATAAGAGAAATGAAGAGTATGCAGGGACAGCTTCTTCCGGATTATGAAGATAAACATATTAGTATGATTATAAGGAAACCATTGGGTGTTGTAGTTGGTTATCTGGCATGGAATTTTCCTTTGTTAAATGCAGGATATAAATTAGGTCCGGCTTTGGCGGCCGGATGTACCTGTATTTTAAAACCATCCAGCCTGACTCCATTGACTACGCTTTACTTAGGAGAGCTTTCCATTGAAGCAGGGATGCCTGCCGGGGTCATTAACATTCTGGCGGGAGACAGCCAGTCTGTTGGAAAGACATTGAATGAAAGCAGCATCCCACAAATGATTACCTTAATTGGTTCCAGTGAGACAGGAAAAAAGGTAATCAGGCAGAGCGCCACATCTATCAAGCATTATTCATTGGAGTTAGGCGGGAATGCACCAGTTATTGTAATGAAAGATGCGGATGTATGTGACGCTGCAAGGAAAGTGGCGGACGGAAAGATAAGTAATGGCGGTCAGGTGTGCGTGGCACCAAACAGAATTTTTGTACATAAAGAAATAATACGCAAATTTACAGATGAAATACAGGGATACCTCAATGCCGTAAAATTCGGGAGCGGGAAAGAGAACGGAAATATTATAGTTCCGCCGTTAGCATCACAAGGAGCAGTGGAAAACATGGAAGCTCTTGTAGCAGATGCAGTTGGAAAAGGCGCGGAGATTAAAGCAGGCGGCAAAAGAAAAGAACTTCCGGGATATTATTTTGAACCCACTTTGTTAACGGGCGTTACATCTGAAATGCGAGTATATAAAGAAGAAATTTTTGGTCCCATTATTCCGATAATAGAATTTACAGACGAAGATAATCTTCAGGAAATGGCGAATGATACGGAATATGGTCTGGCAGCATATATTTATACTAATTCACTTTCAGATGCATTGAATCTCTCTAGAAAAATTGACGCCGGAAGTGTTAACGTAAACGAACCATGCTATCAATTTAACCTTCCGCATGGCGGCTGTAAGCAGAGCGGAATCGGCAAGGATTGTTCCGTATTCAGTTTGGAAGAGTATTTTTATATCCAGCGGATATCAATTGCCTTATGAAGGGAGGGCATAATACTATGAAAATCAGGGAAGTTAAAGTCTATATTGTCAGTCAGGACTTAGGTGAAAAAAGTTTTTGCTATTCTCAGGCGTGGTATAACAGTAGGACAATCATGTTGGTTGAAATATTGACAGAAGATGGTCTCAGTGGATTTGGGGAGGCTTTTGGCAATGCATATATTAATAGTGTCATCGTTGAAAAAGTGTACAAACCACGGCTAATTGGACGGAATGTATTTGAAAGCGGAAGTATATGGGATGATTTATATAATATTTTACGGGACTGCGGTCAAAAAGGTTCCTGCGTACAGGCATTGAGCGCAATCGACAATGCACTCTGGGATTTAAAAGGGAAGTATGTGCACCTTCCTGTATACACGCTGCTCGGCGGTGCAAGGCGAGAAAAGATAATCCCATATGCCACTGGGCTCTACCACAGTATAAGTCCCCGTTTGGAAAAAGAATTGGCGGAAGAAGCGGTATCTTATGTGGATGCAGGCTTTCAGGCGATTAAAATGAAAGTGGGATTTGGAGTAGAAAAGGATATTCAGTTGGTGAAAAGAATTCGTTCAGAAATCGGCTCCAAAATAAAGCTTATGATTGATGCAAACCATGCATACAACGCACTTTCAGCAATAAAGCTGGCAAAAGGAGTAGAAGAATATGACATTACCTGGTTTGAAGAACCTGTGCCGCCGGAGGACTATGCGGGGTATTGTGAAGTGAAGCGGGAAGTATCTATCCCCATTGCCGGTGGTGAGGCTGAGTTTACAGCATATGGATTTCGGTCTTTCGTTCAGCAGCGGTGTGCAGATATTGTTCAGCCGGACTGTAGTTCCACAGGTGGTCTGTCTGAGTTTATGAAAATAATGGTGATGGCTAAGCTTGAAAATATTCAATGTTATCCCCATGTGTGGGGGAGCGCAGTTGCTGTATCTGTGGGCATAAATGCTGCTTTTGCAATGCCGGATTTTCCGGAAAGCTTAAATCCGGCTGCTGTATATTTGGAATTAGACAGAACTCCCAATATTTTCAGGGAAGAGTTATCGATGAATAGTCTGCATATAGACAATGGTTATCTTATTCGACATGAACATGAAGGGCTGGGACTTGCGATAGACAGAAAATTGATTGAAAGATATCAGATAAATAATTAGTCTGCAATGTCTTTGTTATGCATTATGAGAAGTTACTTCGAATCACACAAAGCAAAGGAGTAAATGTATGAAAATTATAAATATTAAAACATTTCATGTAAAGCCTCGGTGGATGTTTGTAAAAGTGGAGACAGATGAGGGTGTAACCGGGTGGGGTGAAGCAATGCTTGAAGGAAGGGCGACTGTGGTCGAGAATGCAGTCCATACTCTGGGAACCTGTATAAAAGGCAAGAACCCCATGAATATTGAGGCCTTATGGCAGATAATGTACAAAGGCGGATTTTACCGCGGGGGCGCGATACTTTGCAGTGCAGTCAGCGGAATCGAACAGGCTCTTTGGGATATTAAGGGGAAGGCCCTGGGCGTGCCGATATGGCAGCTCTTAGGCGGTGCATGCAGGAATAAGATACTAATGTATGCACATATTACCCCGACAGTCAACCCGACCACTGAGGAACTTTGCGAGAAGGCGCAGTTAAGGGTAAGACAAGGATTCAAAGCTCTGAAGACCGTTTTAGATTATCCGTTTTTGCATATTGATACTCCAAAAAAAACAGATGAATATGTGGAGAAATTCGGGGAATTAAGAAAAGCCGTTGGTAAAGACATTCATATAGCCATTGATTTTCATGGAAGGGTTTCGCCCGCAATGGCAAAAAGGTTATGTCAAAAATTAGAAAAGTATGACCCGATGTTTGTGGAAGAGCCTGTTCTGCCGGAAAATACAGATGAGCTGCTGAGGGTCGCGGAATCGACCAGTATACCAATTGCTACAGGTGAACGGCTATTTACCACGTGGGGATATAGGGAGCTTCTTAAGCGCGGCGGAGTGCAGGTGCTGCAGCCGGATTTATGTCATTGCGGGGGGATTCTGCAGGCATTTAAGATTGCCGCCATGGCGGAGAACAACTATTGCTCCATTGCGCCCCATAATCCATTGGGACCTCTTTCACTGGCGTCATGCCTGCAGCTGGATGCCTGCATTCCGAATTTTACTGCACAGGAGCATCTGACACTTCCTGAAAAGACAGAGCTTGGCGTTCAATTATTAAAGCAGCCATTTAAAATTGAAGACGGTTATATCCCTGTTCCGCAGGGAGCCGGTCTGGGAGTTGAAGTGGATGAGGAGCAGGTCAGGAAAATGGAATATGACGGGCGCTGGATGAATCCTGTTGAGTTTCATGAGGACGGCTCATTTGCAGAATGGTAGGAGGAAGGATATGAAACATAATAAAATAAAGAATGGATATTGTGCTAAGGATGTGCCCTTACAAAAATTAACCCCGTATCTGTTTATTTTCCCGGCATTGTTACTGCTTGTTGCGCTCGTGGTTTATCCATTATTCTATGGTGCGGGAATCAGCCTGTTTGATACAGATCTGGGGGATAAATGGAACTTTGTCGGAATTGGAAATTATGCAGAGGTGTTTTCTGACAAGGTATTTTTAAAACAGATTCTGCTGACGCTGAAGTTCACAATTCTGGTTGTGGCGTTACATTTCGTAATAGGGATCCTGTTGGGAACCCTGTTGAATCAGAAAAAAAAGGGGATTGGAATTTTTAAGGTGATATTAATTCTGCCTTGGCTTTTTCCGGATGTTGTAGTGGCGTTGATTTTCAAATGGATTTATAATCCAATTTATGGGCTGCTGAACAGTTATCTTCAAAGATGGGGAATTATTGAACAGGGGATATCCTGGCTGGGGGACAGTACATATGCATTCATTATGGTCGTGGCCGTGGCAATATGGAAGGGATTTCCACTCGTTATGATTAATGTACTTGCGGCGCTGCAGAGCGTGCCGGAGGATATATATGAAGCGGCAAAGATAGATGGAGCGAATAAACTGCAGACACTTTTCAGCATTGTGCTGCCCTCCATCAAACCTGTTTTATCGGCAACACTCATTCTGGATACAATCTGGTGGTTTAAACACTATACTATTGTGGCTCTTTTAACAGGAGGAGGCCCCGGGAGTGATACGTCGATTATCAGTTTAGAGATATATAAACAGGCATTTAGCTACTTTGACTTTGGGAAGGCTGCTGCAATGTCGGTAGTTGTATTTTTGATATGTGTCCTGATAAGCAAGATGTATAGGAGGTTTTTGGAGAATGAGGACTAAGAGCAAGAAATTACTGGCAGGTATTGGTACGTATATAACTCTGGGGTTATTTGCTGTGGTGGTGCTGCTTCCGATTTTATGGATGCTGTCAACGTCCTTTAAGATTGAATCGGAAACAATCATAATTCCGCCCCGATGGATTCCGGAGACCTTTACCATCGAAGCGTATCAGCGCCTCTGGGAAGAATACCCGTTTTTGACATATTTTAAGAACAGCATTATCATAGTTTTAGGGTCGGTCATCGTGTCAGTCGCGTTTGCATGTCTGGCGGGCTATGGCGTTACAAGGTTTAAATTCAAGGGCAAAAAGGGATTTACTACCTTTTTGCTGGTAACGCAGATGTTTCCGTCAATCATGCTTTTGATTCCCTATTATAAAGTGCTGGATACCTATGGACTGAATGATTCATTGCTGGGAATGACGCTTGTTTACATATCCTTTACAATACCATTTTGCACTTGGATGATGATTGGCTTTTTTAAAACGATACCAACCTCATTGGATGAGGCTGCAATCATAGATGGCTGCAGCAGATGGAAAGTGTTCTTGAAGGTTATTCTTCCATTGACGCTGCCGGGAATCGCATCCTCAGCTATTTATGCTTTTATTACAGCATGGAATGAGTATATGTTTGCCCAGACCCTGCTGATATCACCGGAACTGAAAACGCTGCCTCTGGGTATAGCTGAACTAAATGGATTTTACAAGATATTGTGGAACGATATGATGGCAGCATCGGTTATTGCCAGCATTCCGCTTGTGATTTTGTTTGTTTTTATGCAGAAATATTTTGTGAGCGGCCTGACGGCGGGCGCCGTCAAATAGGAAAAACAGATGACTGATATATGATAAGGAGGCAGAAGTGTTAGACATTATTACAGTGGGAGAAACATTAGTATCTTTTACACCTGAAGAAAAAGGGGATTTATGTTATGTAGATTATTTCAAAAAAAGAATCGCGGGCTCCGAAAGCAATGTAGCGATAGGCGCCTGCAAACTGCGTCATAGCGCCGGCTGGGTCAGCAGGCTTGGGGATGACAGTTTCGGCGATTATATACTAAACATGGTTCGCAGTGAAGGTGTTGATGTAGGCGGAGTGATACAATCTCAAAAAGAGAAAAATGCATTGATGTTTAAAGAAATCAGGCCTGGCAATGAAACGGCGGTTATGTACTACAGGAAGAACTCTGCTGCGAGCTGCATGAAGGTTTCTGATCTTAACATGGACTATATATTAGACGCCAGGATGATATACCTATCGGGTATTACAAGCTGCCTGAGCGATACGTGCAGAGAATTGAATGAGTATATTATGGAGGAAGCGCAAAAGAGACAGATACCCGTTGCATTCGACCCGAATATTAGAAAAAAAATGTGGGAAGGGGGGAAATATAAGAAGAATTTGGGAAAAATGCTGCTCCGGGCGGATGTTGTTATGGCTGGCTTAGAAGAAATAGGGATGTTGTTTGATGTTCATGGGACAGAGGCAGCCGTCCGATACCTGACGGACAATGGGAGGGCAGGCAGCATCGCTGTCAAAAACGGGGGCAGCGGAGCAGTAGTAACAGACAGGCATACAACGAAGGCCGTTGCGCCGTATCCATGCAGAAGCGTTGATACAGTCGGTGCGGGGGATGCTTTTAATGCGGCTTTCCTGTGCGGACTTCTGGAAGGTAAGGATATCACGGTAAGCGGGTATATGGGGGTGGTTGCAGGCGCCCTTACTACGGAAACAGGAGGCGATACAGAAGGGTTCCCCAAGTGGGAGCGTATGGACCGGATCTTGAATGGAGAAGCAGGGGTTTACCGCTGATAAAAAATAAGGAAAGGAATGGAAGGATGACAGACATATTTAAAGATAACAGGGTATGTGTAATTATGAGGAATCTGCCGACAAAAGATATCAAAGATTTTGTGAAGGCAGTAAGCGAAGGCGGGATAAAACTATTTGAAGTGACGATGAATACAGAGGATGCGCTACAGCAGATCAGACTGCTTAGGGCAGAGTTTGGCAGCGAAATCTTTGTAGGGGCAGGAACGGTTCTGAATAAAAAAATGTGTGAAACGGCCAGAGATGCCGGCGCACAGTTTTTTGTAACTCCTTCGGTGAATAGAGAGGTGCTGGAATTCTGCGTTGAAAGGAAAATCCCGGTGCTGCCGGGGATTTATACGGCTTCCGAGGCGGCGGTATGCCTTGAATATGGGATACACAGGATGAAGTTCTTTCCTGCCGTGGGTGTTTCGGAAAATTATGTGAAAGCTTTACAGGGTCCCTTCCAGGAGGCCGAATTCTGGGCCGTGGGAGGGGTGTCTCTGGAAAATTTAGAAGACTATATGGCGCGTGGGTTTCAAGGGGTTGGCCTGGGATCGAGTTTTGTAGGTAAAGAGTTGCTGGAAGGAGGGCAGTGGGAAAAGATCAGAGAATATGTATCAAAAAGAATGAAGGAGATATTTGGTTAAAAAATGAACAGGAGGAAAAATGATGTTTACAGTAAAAAAAGTAAAGGCGGCAATTGTTGTGGGGATGTGTGCGGCCGTATTGGCAGGCTGTGGGAAAGGTGAAGCAGCGAAGACGGATGATAAGAAAGCGGAGGATCCTGGAAAGGTAAAGCTTACGCTTATGTCCTCTCTCCAGACGGAAACAGAGGCTGGACTTGAGAAAGCCATGGCAGATCAGTATATGAAAGAAAATCCGGATGTTGAGATTGAATTAATCGGTGTTCCGATGAACGAGATGTCCAAGAAAGTGATTGCCCTAAATACAAGCGATGATCTCCCGGATGCTTTTAGCATTGCCGCAGAGTTCATACCTGTTGCGGCAGAAATGGGAATTCTGGCGGACCATACAGAACTTCTGGGAGAAGATTATCTGGAAGGGCTTGCGGATACAGTGATAGAAGAAGCCAGTATTGACGGCGTTATGAGAATGTCTCCCTGGTTTGTGATACCGACAGGTCTGGTTTACCGGGCGGATTGGTTGGAAGAAACGAACAGAGACGGCATAGAGACAATGGACGAATTCAAAGAGATCGCAAGGGAATTTACCAGAGATGGCCACTGGGGATTTAGTATGGTCGGAACAAACAACAGCTCAGGCGTATCAAGATTTTCACAGTTTGTTAAGGCATATGGCGTAGAAGAAGTATTTCAGGATGAGTCAGGAAAATGGAAGACTGATCTGACAGGGGATAAATTTAAACAGGCCTTGCAGGACTTTGTGGATTTGGCAATTAAGGATAAGGTAGTACCTCCGGGTGTGACAGAAACCGGATATCCGGAAGCTTCCTCTTACTTTGCGCAGGAACAGACAGGCCTGATGATTACCGGTTCTAATGCCCTTGGGGCGATTTTAAGTGCAAACCCGGATTTGGAAGGAAAACTCGCCAGCGTCCCGGTTCCAAAAGAAGAGAGGCATTCAGCAGCGTTAAATGTGGGGGGATATGCCGTTACGAAATCATGTGAACATCCGGAGGAGATGGCGGATTTTCTCAAATTCCTTACGGATAAAGAGCAGGCCGTGCAGTTTGCCCTGGATACAGGAAGGCTTCCTGTAAACGATGAGGCATTAGAGGATGAGGCATTTAAAGATCCGGCGTTTCATGGTTTTATACAGGCCGTTAACCATGTGGTGCCTCAGAACAGATTCCCGAAGTATACGGAAGTATGGGATATTATGGGAGAAGCTATAATACTATGATGGGAAATGGGACTTCGATAGATGATGCTATGGCACAGGTAGAGGCCAGAATGGCAAAATTATTGGAAGAAGAAAACAAGCAGTAAAGTTCACACTGTATTTCTGGAAGAATGCCTTCATATTTGGTACAATAAATAAAAACAATTTTTATCAGAGGATGAAAAAAGGAGATTATGATGGCTGCCAGTGAACAGAAAAAAAACAGAACAGTAACCAGGACTTTGGAGATATTATCTTATATATCAAAGAAAAGTGAAGCATGTTCCATTGCAGAACTATACAAAGAATTGGGTATACCCAAAACAAGCGTATTTGATATCGTACATACTCTGGAGTTAGAAGGCGCATTGGAGTTTAACGAGCACACAAAGGGATTTTCGTTGGGAGTCCGGATGCTGGAGATTGGGATGGCTTATATGGCGAAGCAGGATGTCCATACAATAGTCCGGCCATATTTAAAGCAGCTAAGCGTACAGTTTGGGGAAACTGCCTATTTTGCTATACCAAGCGGAAGCCAGATCCTGTATATTGATAAAATAGAGGGGGCATCGCCGCTTCGTACGAGCTGTGCCATAGGGGAGCGGAATGCACTTTACAGGACAGGGCTTGGAAAGGCGATGCTGGCAGTCAGACAGGATGATGAGGTGATACGCTTGCTGGACGGGGTGCCGTTTGTTCGAAAAACCCCCAATACAATTGTCAGCATTGAAGAACTGCTGAATGAATTACAAAGGATACGTGCCAGAGGATATTCTATAGATAATGAAGAGGATAATGAAAATCTATTCTGCATTGCTGTTCCTGTCAGAAACAGACTTAGGGAATGTGTTGGAGCAATCAGTATTTCTGTGATTAAGCGTAAGGAACTGGATGAGAAGCTGGACGGGATTATCGGAGCAGTAACGAAAGCGGGGATTGAGATATCATGTAAGATGGGGTATGATTGTGTGGATTTGATGAAAATAGTTTAGTTCCTGCTGATTCAGTGGAATGGCAGGATGGTATAGCGTAAAATAATTTCGATGCTGAATTCAGATTGTTATCTGTAAGCATCGAAATTTTTATGCTCTAATCAGGTGTTAATTGATCTTTATTATTATTTGTAGATATTTGAACTTTTTCTATATAGAAATCAGTCAGTTAATATGGAATAATATCATATTTTATTGTCACCGATGTTGCTATATTGAACATAGATACTAATGAACCTGAAATGCAAGAAGGAGGTAAACAGTTATGAAAAGAAGAATCATCAGTTTGCTGCTATGTTCAATGATGCTGACAGCGTGCCTGACAGGATGCGGTCAGGGGCAAAAGGAGGTAAAACGTAAAGACGGAAAGAATGAGAAAGTATCGCTTACGTTTACTCACCTTTTCGTAGAAGGGGAATCGTGGAATGATGCAATCACTCCTGCGATAGAGCGGTTCAATAAGGATCATGCCAATTCGGCAGAAATTATAGTGGAGGAGATGCCTCAGGATGCATATATGACCCAGATTAATGCCCGCGGTACGGCGGATGACCTGTCTGAGCTTGTAATGGTAAAGGGAACCATGATGAAGGCTTTTTCTGATATTGGGGCAATCATTGAACTGACGGATGTATATAAAGACATTGGACTTGAACAGGTACTGCGGCCGGGTCTGATTCAGGAAGGAACGAATATTGACGATGATGCCATTTACTCATTCCCTATTGCGTTAGGTACCTATGGATTTATCCTATACAATGAAAATATCTTCAAAGAGGCAGGCATCAGTGAATTTCCTGCGACACTGGACGCGTTTAATACTGCCTGTGCTAAATTAAGGGAATTGGGATATATACCGATGGCCTTGGGAGACAGGGATCCCTGGGCGGCAGATTCTATCCTGTTCAGTGCATTTGTGAATAATTTCGTCGGGAATGAATGGTATCAGAATATTAGAAAATGTAATGGAAAAGCTAGTTTTACTGACAAAGAATTTGTAGATGCACTTGCCGCCTATCAGAATATTGCAAAGAATAATGGCTTTAATGACGATTTTGCAAGTATTAGTAATGACGAACGTTTGGCATTATATACAAATGGGAAAGCCGCTATGATATCTGCTGGTGACTGGGAATGTAAGAATATAGATGGAATGTCGCCGGAAATTAGCTCAGTCACAAAAGCAGCTCATTGGCCCGGCCCGGCTTCCGGCGGTAAAGCGGAAGCTTCCATTGTACAGTCAGCGGCATGGGGAATTGCTATGGGATCAAGAATTACGGATGAACAAATGGAGGCGGCAAAAATATTTTTAAAAGATTATTTTTATACAGAAGAAACCGGGAAAATAATTGTGGAAGAAAATAATGAATTTACTGCATGGGAAGTGGACTATGACGAATCTAAACTGGTGGCTCCGGCAGTAGAAATGAACAATAGGGTAAAAGACGGTACTGCATGTATGAATTGGGATTCCACACTCGACCCCACAATAAAAGAAATATATCAGAGAGGGCTGCAGGAATTATTGATGCAGTCGATTGATCCAAAAGAGCTGGCGCAGAATATGCAGGATGAGTATGAACTGCTGCAGTAAAATTCCATTGACAGTTCGTACGGTCTGCGTATTCACTGCGCAGACCGTACGGAAAGCTGCGGCAGCAGGCATCCGGCTCATCGCAAACGAATTTATTGGCTGGAGTAAGAAACAAGGGGGATTTTAATTATGAATAAATTTCAGGAAGGAAAATCTCTGAGAGTTTATAAGTATATAGCGCCGGGTCTTATCCTTTATCTGACGGCGATGGTGGTTCCGCTTTTTATCTGCTTGGGAATTAGCTTTACAAACTGGAGGGGCGGAAAAAAAATGGATTTTGTCGGGAACGATAATTATATCAGGTTATTACAGGATAAGGCATTTTGGGGAGCTTTTTTAAACAATTTAGAAATAATAGCGATTCTGATAATAGCACAAATTGGCTTAGGGTTTATATTAGCTTTGTTTTACCAAAGCAAAAAAATCAGGGCAAGAGAATTCCACAGACGGCTTATTTTTCTGCCGGCGGTTTTGGCGCCTATGGTGGTGGGAATGCTGTGGCAGCTGGTATACCGCAATGATATAGGGATCATATCATCAGTGCTGCAGCTTCTGGGGATGGAGGGGAATCTGCCCTGGCTGAACAGTACATCATGGGTGATTCCCAGTATATGCCTTACGTTAACATGGCAGTATGTCGGGCAGTTTGTCATTATTATTATGTCAGGCATGCAGAATATAAGCGTTGATGTTACGGAAGCCGCGCAAATCGACGGTGCATCCAGGCTCCAGTGCGCTTTGCATATCACATTTCCATTGCTTAGGCCGACCATTGCGGTCTGTTTGCTGATCTGTATTTCAGGTTGTATGAAATTGTTTGATATTATTTTCATTATGTCCGGCGGTGGGCCCGGAAGGGCATCTATGGTAACTGCATTATACTCCTATGATGTAGCGTTCGAAACACAAAGAATAGGATACGCATCTGCAACGGCTATCGGCATGACTGTGCTGTCGCTTGGCCTGATTGCAGTATCCACATTTATATTGGGAGGCCGAAAAAATGAAAAGAACTAACAGGATAGCCGGTATACTGCTGAATGCTGTGGCATGTGGAATTTCTGCGACTGTCATTTTCCCTTTGATATGGATGGCCTATTCGTCAGTCAAGCCCAATCCGGAGTTTATGCAAAATACTTTGGCATTGCCAAGAACAGTTATGCTGAGCAATTATGCAGAAGCGTTTGAGATTGGAAAATTAGGGACGGCAGTTTTAAACAGCCTGTTCTATTCCGGCATAAATGTTATCATTGTAGTAATATTATCTATTACAACGGCATATTTTCTCGCCAGATATGATTTCAGGGGAAAAAAGGCGGTTCGTTTTCTTTATACACTGGGTATGCTGATTCCTTTATATGCCTTGCTGGTTCCGATGTTTGTGCAGTACAAGATGCTGGATATGATTAATAACCGGCTGGCGCTTATCGTTACGTATTACGGAATGTCGATTACGCTGTCAATATTTCTGGCGGAAAGTTTCATAGCCGGAATCCCTAAAGACATAGATGAAGCCTCTGTTATTGACGGATGCAGCATGTCGCAAAGGCTGATTAAAGTTATATTTCCGCTATGTAAACCAATTATAGCAACAACGAGCATACTGACATTGTTAAATACATGGAATGAATTTGCTTTTGCGGTCATCTTAACTCCGCGGGAGGATATGAGGACAGTATCGATTGCACTAAGGTATTTTACTTCAGGGAAAAAACTGGATTATACATTTTTAATTGCTGCGCTAATGTGCACATCACTGCCGATTATACTGGCTTATCTTGTGTTTAGTAAGGAGGTTATAAAGGGAATGACTGCAGGAGCCATAAAAGGCTGATCAAAGTACAGGGTATTATGAGGGCGGATATGTCCTGCTATAAGTGACTAAGAATGTATGGAAAGGAAGGCGATGTCTATGAAAAAAAGTGCTGCAACGCTGAGAGCGGAGCAATATAAGAACCACGGGGAAGCATGGTTTGGAGGTTTTACATATACGGAAGTAAAAGGAATAGGATATGAGAAAGGCGTGCATCGGAGAGACCCAAGTAGTGTTCTGGAGGCAGACGGTATTTACTATGTGTGGTACACCAAGTCGCTGGGACCACATTTTGGAGTATCGGCCCAGAGAAACCGGTTCACTAAGATTTTTCCGTGGGATTATGCAGATATCTGGTATGCAGTCAGCGAAGATGGGATAAACTGGGAAGAACGGGGCTGTGCAGTTCCCAGGGGAGAACAGGGCGACTATGATGAACGTACTGTCTGCACGCCGGATGTGATGGAGCACAAGGGGAAATACTATATGGTATATCAGACGTTCCCGCAGAGCCGGTATGAGGAAGATGGTGAAAGTGTCGGACTTTCAGTGGCAGATAATCCCAATGGCCCATGGAAAAAACACAAAGAATGTATCCTGACCAAGATGCAGGGCGGGGAGTGGTTTGGCAGCCATGACAATTATAATGACGGCGCGTATATAGGACTGACTCATGACCCAAGCCTGTTTTATTACAACGGGATGTATTATCTATACTATAAATGTGGGGCATCCCCTTTGGGTTCATTAAAAAGTTCGGGGCAGGATACACGGTGGGGGGTGGCGGTTTCCGGCCAGGTTACCGGTCCGTATGTCCACAGCGAATATAATCCGGTGACAAACAGCGGGCATGAGACGATGTTATGGGAGTATAAAGGGGGAATAGCCGCGCTTCTGAATCGGGATGGTCCGGAAAAGGATACCATACAATATGCAAAAGATGGCGTAAACTTCGAAATTATGTCCCATGTATATGATACACCAATGGCAGGCGGGGCATTCAGGGGCAAGCACAACGATGAATACCCTCTGGAGGGAATCCGCTGGGGATTATGCCATTGTGATGAACGTTCTTCGGATTATAATTATCTGATGAGGTTTGATTTGGATAACAGGCATCCTTATGCCTTTGCCCACCAGTATCCGGGTAGTAATGTGAAAACTCTCGGATGGTGGTAATATTTCTGAAAACTAAAGTGAAAACTTTGGAATGGCAATAAGTCTTCCAAAAAGGGAGCCTGATGAGTATGAAAGCTGATAAAAACTTAACCATACAGCGTTATTATAGAAAAATGTTTGTAAAGCTGGTATTCCTGCCGTTGATCCTTATATTTTTTGCAGGTATGTATCTGGTCCTGAGGCAGATAGATCATGAGCAGCAGGACAAATTATCTATTGCGGGAAAAAGTGCGGCAGATATTTTGGAAAGGGAAATGTCGGATTATGCAAGAGAGCTTGCACATTTTTCCAGGACAAACGAAAGGGTTATTCTGCGGGAACTGACTTTCTACAATAAGGCGTCCAATAATGACAAGTATAAGCATTACCGCGAATTATCAGATCAGTTCCATATGAGGCTGGTCATGCAGCCTCAAATCGTGTCCGTTGATTTTTTAATGGAGGACGGCAGCAGCTTTGCTTTTGAAAATATAAGCATACAGCCTGCTAAGGAATGGAACACATACCAATGGTATAAAACAGCAGAATCAGAACCGGATATTGTACATGTTTCTGTCATTGATAAGAGGGAATTTAACAGACCCCAGATTATAGCAAGAGAAAATCTGCTGTTTTTTACATTAGGATTCAAGGACCTGGGCGTTGGCACGACAGTAAAAGCAGGTACAATAGGTGTGCTCTCTGATGGGCTGGAGTTAATAAAAACCTCCGGTGAATGGACAGATAACATAGAATTATATCTGACAGATGCTCATGGCAGGGTGCTTGCTGGTTCTAGCTTGGCATATGAAAATACAGCCCGTGAAATAAGCATGTCTGAATATCATGGAAATAAACTGCATTATGCAGTTCAATCAATAAAGAGGACAAAGTGGAAAGTAATTGCTGTTTCTGACGCTGATGTGGTAGATGGAAAATATCAGATTATCCTGCTTTTAATTGCCGGAAGCACATGTATTCTGTTTACCGTACTGTATTTATTTATAAACAGACTGCTTAAGAATATCATAAATCCGATTACCGAACTGTCGGACATAATGAAGCGGGAAGCAGAAAACCCACAGTTAAAGAAGCGGGAAGTCTATGGCCTGTATGAAATAAGAATGATTAAAGAAAAATACAATCAGATGATGGAAATGATACAGAGTTTAATACGGGACAATATAGAAAAAGAGAAGGAAAAGCATGAAGAGGAAATGAAAGTACTGGAATTGCAGATAAATCCTCATTTCCTTTCCAATTCATTGAGCAGCATTAGATTTATGGCAATGATAGCCCGGTTAGAAGGAATACAAATAATGACGGAATCCCTCATCAACATTTTAAACGTATCTTTCCGGGATAAGGGAAGCTTCCATACAGTAGAGAAAGAACTTCTTTCTATCCAGTCCTATATCAACATTATGCTGATCCGATATGTGAATAATTTTGATGTAGAATATGATATAGATGACACGTGCCTGTCATGCAGGGTTCCTAAGTTAATTATGCAGCCGTTTATTGAAAATGCCATAACTCATGGATTTGAGCAGAAAACGGATATTGGAAGAATCAAAATTACGGTGAAGAAAAGGAAAGGTAGGCTTTATATTAGTATATGGGATAATGGAAAAGGGATTGAGGAAAGCGAAATCTATTCTATACTACGAAAATATCCGGATAACGGAGAAAAAATAGGAATCGCCAATATTAATAAGCGTCTGAAGCTATATTATGGAGAAAATTGCAGCATCAATATTAAAAGTGAGGCGGGATTTTATACAGAGATATATTTTGAACTGCCGGTTATAAATGGAGGGTGATGTAATGTATCATGTACTGCTTGTTGACGATGATATGACGAACCGCATAGGCATTCGAAGTTTGCTGGACTGGGAGGAACTTGGGTTTGATGTTGTCGGTGCGGTGGAGAATGGGAAGGCAGCATTGGAGTTCTTAGAAACAGCCACCGTCCATTTGATCATAACAGATATGAAGATGCCCATTATGGGGGGGATTAGGCTAATCAGTGAAATCAGAAAAATAAACAATACAATACAAATCATTGCTGTCAGCTCTTATAGTGATTTTGATCTCGTCAGGGAAGGCTTCAAATATGGTATAGAAGATTATTTGCTGAAAACAGAATTGAATCCAGAGTCATTAAAAAAATTAGTGTTGAAAGTAAAGAAAAAACTACAGGAAAGCAATATAATAGAAAATGTGACGAAAGAAGAGCTGTTCCGTGATATGGTTATGAACAATAGGAAATCAGTCCCCCCCCTTCTGGAGGACTATTACTGCCTTGTGGTAAAAGTGGCTGATGCAGGCACGGCACAAAGCAGTTTTTCCCATGCGGAAAGAGAGATGGCTGCCACGATAAGGAAAATCATCATGCAGATTCCTAGAATTGCAAACCACAGTTTTATTATCGAATATTCCGGCGCCAGTCTGCTGATCTGCTATAGATCCGGCCGAATCCGGACGGAGCAGATATATTCGTTTGGATTACGGTTGATGCAGGTAATAAAGACTTATATGAATGTGGATGTTTATATTGGAGTAAGTGATTGGTCCAGGGGAGAGGATAGACTTAACGATTGCATATATCAGGCAGAGCAAAGAATGTCGGTGCGGCATATATTTGGAAAAAACAGTATTTTCACAGAGGACTCTGTGGAAGGTTTCCGGTGGAGCGAAGCTTTGGCAAATCAGGAGAAGTACAGGGGGATTCTGCAGGCGTTTAAAATGCTGGATGGAGAAAAAATGCTGGAATGCCAGTCGGACATTTTTAACAGCCAGATATGTACAAGTCTGGATGGGACTAAGAAAACCTGCATGGAACTATTATACTTTGAGTCCTTATTTTTAGAAGAAATAGGTGATTCTATACAAAGGCTGTGGGGGGGATAGATTTTAATGAAAAGCTGTCGCGGCTGGATGAGAGCAGTACAATGATGATGTGGATAGCCAACTATAACCGCTGGCTGATGGATTATCTCCAGAACAAATATGGAGGTTCACACAGAGAGAAATATATAGGGACAGATGGCAGCGTTGAAACGGTGATTTGTTATCTAAAGGATAATTATAGAGACCCCAGTCTGAATCTTGCAGATGCAGCCAGTATAGTAGGATTGAATGAAAAGTATTTCAGTGTGAAATTCAAGAAGGAGACAGGGATCACATTTGTAGAATATTTAACTGACATAAGGATGGAAGCCGCCAAAAAGCTACTTAAGAATACAAACATGAGGTTGGCGGATATCAGTGATGCAGTAGGTTATAAAAGTGTGGAACATTTTGGACGTTCATTCAAAAAACGCGTTGGGATGACCCCAAGAGAATATGAGAGGGAAAGACACTCACGCATGAACAATTTGTAAAATTAAGAGTATAGGAAAATAAAGGTTTATAAATTTCCGTAACAATGGCAGAAGGACACAGGATTTCAGTGGTTACAATTGACGGATGGAGCGTTTGAAGCCCGAGCAGGACATGACGGAGGGGATTCCTAAACAGGATTGATACCATTTAAAATATGGAAACCTGTTAAGCTTGTGGCAACAGAGGAGATACGTATTAATAACTACCGTTTAGAGACAAAATCAAACAAGATTACGGACTCAGCAAATGTAAGCGCAGAGCTTGAAGGTTTGTTATTAATGAAAAGAAAATATTTCCTATTCCTGAATAGAATTATTCAATCGCTAACTAAATGGCATTAGTTCACAGATCTGTTTGTAAACAGCAGCATATAAAAAAATAAATAATTAATTATACAAAAAAATTGATTTTTTCTTTAAAATAGTATACAATAAATAAAAAAAGGAGAGTGCTAATGTATAATTTAAAAAATTTGATTGACGGGAAATTAGTTCCATCGGTATCCGGAGAAGTGATTGATGTATTGAACCCGGTAAATAATGAAGTGATCGGCAGTGTTCCAAAAGGAACAAAAGAAGATGCACAGGCAGCACTTCTGTCGTCTCAGCGGGCCCAAAGAGATTGGCGGAAACTAACAGCCAAACAGCGCGGGGATTATTTGATTGAGTTAGCAGAACTTCTGATGGATAACAAGGAAGAGTTATCAGATCTTCTTACTACTGAGCATGGTAAGCCGCTGCATGAAGCAATCGGTGAGGTAGAAGGGGCTGCGGGATTCTTAAGATATGCTGCTGAATCTGCTCGCCGAATTGAAGGTGAGATTGTAACGTCTGAGATGGAGAATGAGCAGGCTTGGATTCAGAGGGTTCCTTTCGGAGTTACAGTAGGAATTGTAGCGTGGAATTTCCCGCTGGCCTTGGCAGCAAGAAAAATAGGAAATGCGCTGGTATGTGGCAATACAATGATTGTCAAGCCCCCATCAGAAACCCCGCTCACAGTCATGAGGTTTGGAGAACTGATTGCAGGGAAAAGCAGTCTTCCGGCAGGTGTCCTGAATTTTATTACTGGTTCAGGAAGAGTGGTTGGAGATGCCCTGGTACGGAATCAGATCGTAAAGCTTGTAACATTGACGGGCAGTACCAATGCCGGACTTGAGGTGTTCAGAGCGGCAGCGGATAATTGTGTGGCTGTACGTCTGGAATTGGGAGGTAAGGCCCCCTTTATTGTTATGGACGATGCTGATTTAGATAAGGCTGTGAAGTGCGCTGTTATCTCCCGATTTTCAAACTGCGGGCAGATATGTACCTGCAATGAACGCATGTATATTCATGAAAATGTATATGAAGAATTCAAACAAAAACTGGCCGAAGAGACAAAGAAGCTGATTGTTGGAGACCCTAAGGCACCAGGAACAGATATTGGTCCAAAGGTAAACCGTGCAGAGGTTGATAAGATTCATCAGATGGTTCAAAAATCTCTGGAAGAGGGCGGGAAGATACTTTTGGATATGACTCCTGATGTGAAGCCGACACAGAACGGTAATTGGCTGTATCCAATGATTGTAGAGGTAGATGATAATAAGAATGAGCTGATGCAGAAGGAAACCTTTGGGCCGGTTCTTCCAATTATGAAGGTTAAGGATTTTGATGAAGCACTATTGTTTGCAAATGACTGCGATTATGGGCTGTCTGCTTATTTATTTACAAACAATGCAAAAAATATTATGCGTGCAGTGAACGAGCTGGAATTCGGAGAAGTGTATACAAACAGAGAAAATGGTGAGATGGTAAATGCGTTCCATAATGGATATAAATTAAGTGGCATTGGTGGTGAAGATGGTAAGCATGGACTGGAAGGTTACCTTCAGAAAAAAACAGTTTATATGAACTATAATTATTAGGAGTAGAGAACATGTCAAATATCATAAAGCAAATAAAAATAGAGTATTTCAGAGTACCTTTGGAAGGAAATCTGGTTGATGCTCTTCATGGAAAACACGATTTTTTTGAACTTGTGACAGCAACTGTTATGCTTGAAGATGGCAGAAGCGGGGTTGGTTATACATACACCGGTGGCTTCGGGGGAGCGGCAATTGCGAAAATGCTGGAGAATGACCTGATACCGCAGCTGATTGGACTTGAAATGAAAACACCGTATGAGATGAACGACTATATGAATCAACATATTCATTATGTGGCAAGAGGTGGTGTTGCTTCTTTTGCGATTTCGGCTTTGGATATTGCGTTTTGGGATATCGAACTCAAGACGAAGAAGATGGCATTAAGAGACGTTAATGGAACAGGGACGAATAAAGTACGAACTTATTACGGTGGTATTGACTTAATGTATTCAGAAAAGGAACTGCTTGAAAACATTGAGACGCAGCTGAAGGCGGGGCATACTGCAATCAAGATAAAACTGGGAAGGGAAAAGGAAGAGGAAGATATCCAGAGAGTAAAAGCAGTAAGAAAGTTGCTTGGTAATGAAGCACTTTTTATGGTGGATGCCAATATGGTATGGTCTGTTGAGCAGGCAATCCGGATGGCACGCCAATTGGAAGAATATAATGTCGGATGGTTGGAAGAACCAACAAATCCGGATGATTATGAAGGGTATGCAAGAATTGGACAGGCTACATCAATACCGATTGCCATGGGTGAAAATCTGCATTCCATTTATGAACACGAGCTGGCAATTAAAATAGGCAGAATCAGTTGCCCTATCCCTGATTGTTCTAATGTATGCGGAATTACGGGATTTATGAAAGTAGGCGCTCTGGCAGAAGAATATTCCTTAAAGGTGCATTCACATGGAATGCAGGAGCTTCACGCAAATGTCCTGGGGGCCCTGGACAACAGAGGATATGTGGAATTCCACAGTTTCCCCATTTATCAGTACACAGTGGAGCCGCTTATCGTAAAGGAAGGGTATCTTGATACCAGTAAGGAACCAGGGACAGGGGTAGAATTTGACTGGGATATGCTGCGTCCTTATCAACAGAAGTAGAAAATCAAAGTTGGGGATGGAAGAGTCTGAATCAGTAGGAGCAGAACAGTGTTGTGTTGTTAAAAATAAGGATTAAACTTTTAGATGGAGGTAAAAAATGGAGAATAGAATGTTTTCGTTGGAAGGAAAAATAGCACTGATTACAGGTGCGTCTTATGGTATTGGTTTTGCAATTGCAAAAGGGTATGCAGAAGCAGGTGCGACAATTGTATTTAATGACATTAAACAGGAGCTGGTTGATAAAGGATTGGCAGCATACGAAGAGTGCGGGATCAAAGCACGTGGATACGTATGTGATGTAACGGATGAAAAGCAAGTGAATGCGCTTGTAGAGAAGGTAGAAAAAGAAGTTGGGATTATTGATATTTTAGTGAATAATGCAGGTATCATTAAAAGAATACCTATGTGTGAGATGACGGTAGAAGAATTCCGGCAGGTAATTGATGTGGATTTAAATGCTCCATTTATTGTATCAAAGGCAGTCATTCCTTCTATGATTAAAAAAGGGCATGGGAAGATCATTAACATCTGCTCCATGATGAGTGAGCTTGGGCGTGAGACAGTATCAGCTTATGCGGCAGCAAAAGGCGGTCTGAAGATGCTGACGAGGAATATCTGTTCCGAATATGGCGAGTACAATATACAGTGTAATGGAATAGGGCCCGGTTATATTGCCACGCCTCAGACCGCTCCGTTAAGAGAACCGCAGGAAGACGGAAGCCGCCATCCTTTTGACCAGTTTATTATTTCAAAAACACCGGCAGCGCGTTGGGGAGACCCTTCAGACCTTGCAGGTCCGGCAGTCTTCCTTGCATCTGATGCATCGAATTTTGTAAATGGGCATGTGCTGTATGTGGACGGCGGAATTCTGGCGTATATTGGAAAGCAGCCTAAATAAAAAGAGGAGAGAAGCATGGACGTGGTTTTGAAGAGAATACAGAGCCTGGGAATCGTTCCGGTGGTGGTTTTGAATGATGCAAAGGATGCAGCGCCGCTGGCGAAAGCTTTGCGTGAAGGTGGGCTTCCCTGTGCCGAGATAACCTTCCGCACAGAAGCAGCTGAGGAATCCATTCGTATCATGGTGCAGGAGTATCCGGATATGATAGTTGGTGCTGGCACGGTACTGACGACAGAGCAGGCTGACAAGGCTGTGGAGGCTGGGGCAAAATTTATAGTCAGCCCGGGCCTGAATCCAAAGGTCGTACAGCATTGTCAGGATAAAGGAATTCCTATTGTGCCGGGGGTGACCAATCCGGGTCAGATAGAGCAGGCATTAGAGCTGGGACTTGATACTGTCAAGTTTTTTCCGGCAGAGGCATCAGGCGGGCTGAATATGATAAAGTCTATGTCAGCAGCATATACAAACATGATGTTTATGCCAACAGGCGGAATCAATATTAAGAATCTAAATGAATATCTTGCATTTGATAAAATTGTTGCCTGTGGTGGAAGCTGGATGGTAAAAAGTGATTTGATACAGAATGGATCTTTTGAAAAAATTAAAGAGCTTACACGGGAAGCGGTAATGACTATGCTGGGATTTAATCTGAAGCACATTGGTATGAACTGCAAAGATGCAGAGGAAGCAGAACATGCAGCCGATAGATTTCAAACTCTTTTCGGATTCATGAATAAAAGCGGAAATGGTTCCGTATTTGCAGGAGAGGGAATTGAAATGATGAAGTCACCTTATCTTGGAAAGAACGGACATATTGCAGTATCTGTAAACAGCGTACCAAGAGCAGTAGAATATTTGTCGAGACAGGGAATCCTGTTTAATATGGAGACGGCAAAATATCAGGATGGTAAACTAATATTGTTATATCTGAAAGAAGAAATCGGTGGGTTTGCTGTGCATTTGATTCAGCAATAGCTTGATTCCATGAGGAGGCGGGGGATGTGCAAGCATTCCCTGTCAGCATATAAGGAGGTAAAAATGGGAATCACAAAATTCGATGTCCTGTCGCTGGGGGAAATACTTTTGCGCCTGTCACCGCCACAGAATGAGCGGATAGTGCGGGAGGATAACTTTGAGAAACAAGTAGGCGGAGCGGAGCTGAATGTTTTAAGCGGGGCATCTCTTCTCGGGCTGCGTACAGGAATTATATCAAAAATACCTGATAATGATATAGGCATTTATGCTAGAAACAAGATCAGATTTGTAGGGGTCAGTGATGAGTACCTTGTTTATGATAAAATGAAAAACGGCAGGTTAGGCATATATTACTACGAAAACGGTGCGTATCCAAGGAAACCCAGAATAGTATACGACAGGATGCATACATCTATGTTGAAAATTAGCACAGAAGAATTTGGAGATGAGATATATTCCTCAGCCAGATGTTTCCATACTACTGGTATTACTTTGGCTTTATGTGAAAACACGAGAAAAACAGCAGTCAATATGATGAAAAAATTCAAAGAAGCGGGAGCGCTGATTTCATTTGATGTGAATTACAGGAGTAATTTGTGGAGTGGCCCAGAAGCACGCACAGCTATTGAGGAAATACTTTCTTATGTCGATATTTTTTTCTGTTCAGAAGATACCGCAAGGCTCACTTTTAAGAAAACGGGAGATATTAAGACAATTATGCGTGAACTGGCAGACGAATATTCAATTCATGTTGTGGCTTCAACGCAGCGGGTAGTACATTCTCCACGTCTGCATACGTTTGGGTCAATAATTTATGACAAATTAAATGATGCATATCTGGAAGAACCGCCTTATGTAAATATTGAAGTTATAGACAGAATAGGAAGTGGGGATGCCTATATTTCCGGGGTATTGTATGGGCTGCTGAGCAATGATGGCAGCTGCCGGAAAGCACTTGAGTTTGGTAATGCTGCAGGAGCAGTGAAAAATACAATCCCGGGAGATATGCAGGCATCTTCTTGCGAAGAAATTGAAACAGTTATCAAAGCCCACCAAAATACCGGTGCTGATGCTGAAATGGTGAGATAGACGATGGTTTATTAAATAAAATATGAATAATAATGCCAAATAATAAGCGGATGCACAAAAAGATATCAAGCATCCGCAAAAGATGAGAGGAGATTAAACATGAGAGCTGCAAAACTGATTTCTGCGAATACAATTAAATTAATTGAAGAGGAAATGCCCGCAATAAAATCAGAAAACGAAGTCTTAGTAGAAATTAAGGCAGTAGGTATCTGTGGAACTGATATACATATTTTTAAGGGCGAACGCGCAGATGTGGAATACCCTAGAGTTATGGGGCATGAGTTGTCTGGTTTAGTGAAACAGAC
This sequence comes from Clostridiales bacterium VE202-21, assembly GCA_000509105.1. Taxonomy (GTDB): domain Bacteria; phylum Bacillota; class Clostridia; order Lachnospirales; family Lachnospiraceae; genus Faecalicatena; species Faecalicatena contorta. Next base: position 41,548 of record BAIF02000075.1, read on the forward strand.
AGGAAAAAGTGTGACCAGAGTGAAAGTTGGGGACAGTGTAGTCCTGGATCCGGTATTTTCCTGCGGGGAATGTATGACCTGCCGTACAGGCCACGAGAATGTATGCAATGATGTAAAATGCTATGGGGTTCAGATGGATGGCGGCTTTCAGGATTATGTTGTGGTGGAAGAAAAACACTTATATCCGTTCGACAGCAAAATATCATACGAACAGGCCGCACTGGCAGAACCGTTCTCAATTGCGGCGAATATACTGTCCAGAACAATGGCATCATCAGAAGACACTGTGGTTATTATCGGAAGCGGAACAATCGGAATCTGTGTTGCACAGGCGGCAAAAGGCTTAGGAGCGAAGGTACTGGTTGCGGACGTGGTTGACGCAAAACTTTCCAAAGCAAGGGAGGCAGGAGCGGACGTTACCGTGAACAGTAATAAGGAATCTCTGAGAGAGGCGGTGGAGCGTTTTTCTCCAGGAGGGGCTTCTGTAGTGATTGATGCCGTTGGTGCAGCTCCGTTAACAGAACAGACAGTAGATATGGCTGCTCCTTGTGGGCGCATTGCTGTAATTGGGTTTGATTCTAATCCAGCCGGTATTCCTCCTGTGAAAATCACAAAGAAAGAACTTACTTTAGTTGGTTCAAGAATGAACTGCCATCAATTCCCAAAAGTAATGCAGTGGCTAGAGGAAGGGCAGATTAATGCAGATACGATGATTTCCAGAGTATATCCATTGGAGGAGATACAAAAAGCTTTTGAGGAAACGATCTCGGAAGGTGCCGAAATTGTGAAGACAATTATAACATTTTAAAGTATTTTAAACCGGAATTGGGGTTTTTGATTAAAGGAGTCTAAAAATATGATAACAAGCAAAGAAAGAGAATATCTCCGAGAGTTAGCAAAACGATATTCAGAATTAGCTCACGCAGACATAAATGAAAAGAAAAGAAAAAACTGGTATGCAATCAATGATCTGTCAGGTGCAGCAAAACCCGTTTTCATTAACCATTACTGGCCGCTGGCATTAAATGAGATCTTGCCGCAGAATTCTTATAAATGTCAGGATCAAACAGCAAGGCAATTTGAGTCATACTTAAAAACAAAAATGTTTTATTCAAAAGAGTTAGAGGATGATAACGTGCTGGAGCCGGTCATTTATTCACAGCAGGTTTTTGGACTTGAAGATTATGAAGGGCTTGAGCGTAAAATTGAACGTACAGATAATGATACCGATGAAAGTGGCGCCTATGCAATGGTTCCTGTCATTGTGGAAGATTCAGACATAGAGAAACTGCGTATGCCAAAACTGACTTACGATAAAGAGACAACACGTCTTAACTATGAACAGGCATATGATATTTTTCATCCAATACTGACAGTGTTAAAAAAGCCACATACAATGGCGGCGAAAATAGCTGATGAGTTTTCCTGGTTCAGGGGGATGGAGAATACCTACATGGACATGTATGATGAACCGGAATGGATGCACGCCGCTCTTAGGAAAATAACGGATAATTTTAAGGCACGTTTTCGGATGCTGGAAGACGCAGGAATCTGGGGGACACTGGATAATTCTGAGCCACTGGGATCGGCAGGACTTCGGTATGCTACGGGTATTCCGGATTTCCGGGATGTGGAAGACCCTTTCACGCATAAAGTCAAATTAAGTGACTCATGGGGATTCACGTGTGCGGAGGTGTTTAACTGTGTATCAAATGCTATGCACGATGAATTTAGTTATGCATATGATAAAGAAGTTATGAGCCTGTTCAAATATATTAATGTAGGATGTTGTGAGGTATTGGACCATAAAATTGACCTGATACGTGGTCTGAATAATGCGAGAAAGATTTCCGTTAGTGAATGGTGTGATGTAGAACATGCTGCTGATGCAATCAAAGGGGATTATGTATACAGTTACCGCGCGGCGGGAGTTCATTTTGTAAATGACAGGTGGGATAAAGAAAATGCTGAAAAAGAGATCAGGAGTGTCCTGACAGCATCTAAAAAACACGGGTGCAACACGGAGATTGTTCTGAATATAGGAGGGACTCTGGGGAGGCATCCGGTAGAAAAAGTAAAAGAATGGTCAAAAATGGTACGTGGGCTGATAAATGAGTACTATTGATATATTGGAATAGAAATATGTTACTTTGTAGTGTCTGAGTTTGGGTATATAGGTATATAATTTAGGCTATGCAGTTGTACCTACTGTATACCTTAAAATTAAAAAGTGAAAAATAGAGGGAATGCCATATCAAAATAAGGTATCAGCAACATAGAATCCACAAAATCCACCAGAATTTTGAGTCTGGTGGATTTTGTGTTTATGATTTACATTTAGGTAAGATTATTATCTGATTTTACAGGACTGCTTTTAGTATGCTGGAAATCTATCTATTAATCTGTGATCAGTATTCACGGAAAACAGAGTACAGCTTTGTGCATGAGAATAGTTTTAGTTTCAATAAGCTCATATATTATCGTTGGTGAAAGAAAAAGTTCTATGATATGGTATGTAATTATGACAAAAGGATGATATTGGAAGTTTCATGAATTTACTATTTATCATTTATGCTACACCTACGAAATAAAGTTTATGATAACAAAAGTATAAATAGTAAAATTGAGTGAAACTCTATTTTTAAAAAAACAAAAGAGATGGTATTACAAAAATAGTTTTGCTTTAAGAAATGCAAACAAAAGGTGCTACATTCAGAGTGTGGAATATAGCACTTTTTTATTCGACAAATATCGACAATTTTTACCAAAGTTAATAATATGTAAGGGCATATTTCCTATAGGAGAAATATGCCCTATTTTTACTTTTACATATATACGTGATGTGTTTCGGATACGCTCACCACCCTCCAATTCAAATTTAAGAAAAATTTGGATTGGAGGAATGAATATGTATGGCAGTAAAGATAAGTCATATGAACTAATTATAGAAAAATCAGAAAAAGAAATACATTATTACATTATTTATCTTGAAGACGGAAGCGATCAGCCAAAATAGAAATTTCTGAAGCAGTATACCAAGTGTATAAGAATTCAGAATTACGCCAGAAAAGTCAGGAGAACATTTTTGACAGACATATAGAGCATTTGGATTTGACTGAAGTACAGCTTCAGAGACGAGCAATTCATGATGAAATAGATCTGGAAAGCAAGGTAATAGACAAGCTTAGAAATAAATTGTTATTTGAAGAAATTGCCAACTTACCAGACACACAGCGGAATCGTTTTCTTCTTTACTATGAAATGGATTATACATACGATCAAATTGCACAAAAGGAGGGATGCTCAAAAATGGCCGTGAAATACTCCATAGATGCAGCAAGAAAGAAAATCATAGAAAAAATAAAAAAGTTTGAAAGCTAGACTTTACTTTTGAGCTTTAAGTGAGGAATAGGATGAGAAGGCTTTTTTCTCCCCATTCCAGATTGTTCTGCTGAATGGGCTGTACTTTGATAACCGAATACCCATTCATCAGATACATTCCTATTGCCGCTGTGATGAGCAGCAGCTACTTTCACGAATGCGCCATGACATGCAGGACACAGAGACAGCATCAACCTATATGACAGCCTGTGCTTCTTGGCTGCATAAGCGGGAAACATTTCGTGATAATTGCCGGATTGCGCCCGGCAAGGCGATGACAGGCAATAGGCATAATGATACTCCCGTCCAGTCACAGCCCGTGCGTTCAGAGCGTCCCAGGCAATGAGGGCGGCAGCCAGAGAACCTGGCTGGGGAGGCAAGGCATCTCGTGGAGCAGGTCAGCAGCCAGCCGTTTGATGATTTCCTATATGCCAGGGTGTCGGGGACAAAAGAGGCATGCTATGAATTCAGATTAGGAGGATCAACATGGCAGGGAGAATATACAGAGGTGATTTATACTATGTAGATTTAGAGCCAGTGGTAGGATCGGAGCAGGGTGGTTTACGCCCTGCTCTTATCATACAGAATAATATAGGAAACTTTTACAGCCCGACTGTTATAGTAGCAGCACTTTCCGGCAGGATTGAGACGAAAGCCAAGATGCCCACACATCATCTCATCAAAGCAAATGGCAGATTAGAAGATGATTCACTGGTTCTTCTGGAGCAGATCCGTACAGTCGATAAGAGTCGGCTGCATGAATTTGCTGGTCACTTAAACGAGAGTGATATGTTAGATGTAGACAAATGCCTCGCTATAAGCATTGCTTTAGACAAGCTTTATTCTTCCAGATAGCAAAAACGAAATATCAGAAGTTTGAGGAAACAACAATGAATAAAAAGGAGATCCCAATTTGGGAAAAATCAAATCTTACATTAGAAGAGGCGGCAGCATATTTTGGAATTGGAGTAAACACTTTGAAAAATATGACTGCCTCTGAGGACTGCAAGTTTGTATTGTGGGTTGGTACAAAGCGTCTTATTAAGCGGAAGTTACTGGATGAATATCTTGCCGGCTGCTATTCCATTTAAATGTGGACAGAATTGAAATCAGGGTCTTGTTATGCTATGTTTTAAGAGTCATAGCAAGACTCTTCCTTAAGTAAGGAAAGGGGCGCTGAAAATGTCTGGGAAAAGAACAGATAAAAAAGGGCGGATTTTACGTGGAGGTGAGACACAAAGGAAAGACGGAAAATATGAGTATAAGTATACCGATTCATCAGGAGAAAGACGTTCTGTCTATAGTTGGAAATTAGTTCCGACAGACCGGATGCCGCCTTATAAAACACCTGATATTTCTCTTCGGGAAAAGGAAGAAGAGATCGAAAAGCATTTGAGGGAGCATACCAGTATCAGCGGAGCTCAGATAACGTTGGCGAATGCAGTTCGAAAATATTTGGAGATTCGAAAGTTTGCACCATCAACATACGAAAATTATAGATATTATTTTAAAAAGGATATTGCTGATTCCCCATTGGGAAGGACGAAGGCAATTGATCTTGTAAAATCAGATATAAAAGCCTTTTACAACAAGTTAAGCAGGGAAGGCTATGAGGATGGGACAATTCAGATTGTCCATAAAATTATTCATCCTGCATTGGAAATGCTGGTAGATGACAACATTCTGGGAAGAAATCCTGCAGATGGCTGCTGCAGGGATTATTCAAGTTCAGAGCCGCGGGAAGCAATGACCCCGGAAGAACGGGATATCTTTTATAATGAGATCATAAAAATGTTCCGAGATGCTGAAAAATATTATCTGATATTTACAGTGATGCAGGGACTTTCATGCCGGGTCAGTGAACTTGTGGGATTAACATGGTCCGATGTGAATATGAAAAGGCGGGAGGTAGTCATTGATCATGGGCTACTATATCGTAAGAAGAATGGAAAGACTCAGTTTTACATCACGAAGGGAACTGATAAAAACAAGAAGAGAATCATACCAATGACAGATGAGGTATACCGGGCTTTTCAAAAGCTGCGGGAAAAATCATTGAAAAATCCTTCAAAGCGTGAAGTTGATGGATATTCAAACTTTGTATTTGTTAACCAAAGAGGAGGACCGATGTATCCAACTAACATCAATAAAGCATTATATAGAATAGTAGATAGGTACAAGGAAAAGACCGGCAAAGATTTTCCTACAATTTCAAATCATATTTTCAGGCATACAGGATGTACAGTGATGGCCGAAGCTGAAGTTGATCCAAGCACAATGAAATATATCATGGGCCACAAAAATGTTAAAATGATCTTAAAGGTTTACGACTCAGTGAACCCGGAACGTATCCGCCAGCAAATGAAAAAACTAAATAAGAAGCCAATGGAAGATGAAAAACAGAGGGCTGTAATTTGAATTCTGCAGATATAAGTCCGAATTTTTGATAGCTTTTACGGCAGAGTTCACAGCAACGTTTACGACAAATTTACGACATTTCGAAGATTACTTATAACGAGATACAAAGATTTATGTGAAAATTTTGGTGAAATTGACCAAAAAAACTGCTTGCATAACCACATATAATGGGTTATAATAACCTATAGAATAGAACGAATTCTTCGGGGTCGGGTGCAATTCCCAACCGGCGGTATAGTCCGCGACCCACTGCCATAATGACAGCGGTTGAACTGGTGTAATTCCAGTACCGACAGTAAAGTCTGGATGAGAGAAGAAATTGATGCCGTAAAAGCGTAATCTTAACCCCGGAATTATCATCCGGGGTTTTTATTATGTCTGAGACACGATCTCCATGAAGATTTTCTTTCTTTTCAATTCAAATCATTTGTATAATTAAAGGAGAGAAACGACTATGAACACAGAAAGTAATGTAGTACAAAAGTCACAATCTAAAATTGGAATCCGTACAATCGCACAGATCGGAATGTTATCAGCCATTGCAACGGTATTGATGCTGTTCGAAATCCCGCTTCCATTTGCGCCCGCATTTTATCAGATTGATTTCAGTGAGGTTCCGGTACTGGTAGGATGTTTTGTAATGGGGCCGCTGGCAGGAGCCGTGATTGAGCTTGTAAAGATTTTGTTAAACCTGGTGATTAATGGGACGATCACTGCCGGTGTCGGTGAAGCTGCAAACTTTTTAATCGGATGTGCATTATGTGTGCCGGCAGGACTGATTTACAAGAAAAAGCGCACCAGATCAAGTGCAATTATCGGACTAACCGCAGGGACTATTTTTATGACGGCGATCGGATGCGTACTGAATGCATTTATCCTTCTTCCGGCATATGCGGCAGCGTTTGGGATGCCGATCGATGCGCTGGTGGATATGGGATCGGCTATTAATGCAAGTATTACTGGTCTTACCACATTCGTTATGTTTGCTGTGGCGCCGTTCAATCTATTAAAGGGTGTGCTGGTATCCCTGATTGTATTATTGATTTATAAAAAGATCAGCCCGATCTTTCGGATGCGGTAATAAGGAGTCAGGCAAGTAAAATAATTTTATAATGAGAAGATGATAAAATAAGATGCGGCTGCCATTCGGGGATTCAAGTCCCCGGTTGGCAGCCTTTTACCTGCCCAAAAGAGCCACTGACCGGTTTTCTGTAGACTTTCTTTTTTATTTTGGATAAGATAAATACAGAAAAGGAAACAATTCAATTAAAGGCAGGAGGAAACGGATATGAAGGTGGAGATCGAAAAAGTAGGGATAGAGACGGAAGAATCTGCCAGGATCCGCGTGCATGAGGAAAGCGAGAGTACGAAAAGGCTGGCTCAGTTTATTGAACAGGAAAGATATAAGTTTCTGATATTAACCTGCAACAAGGACGATAAGATTTATCAGATTAAGTGCAGAGAAATTTACTACATCGAATCTATGCAGGAGGTACAGTATATCCATACCAGGGAGGATATTTATTCTACGAGGAAGCGTCTTTATGAGCTGGAGGGACTGCTTCCGCCGGAATTTGTCAGGGCATCCAAATCGGTGCTTCTGAATATGGCGAAAGTGGAGGTCTATAAGCCGTCAGTCGGTGGGATTATGATTGCAGAATTTGCAAATGGCGACGTTACCTATATTTCAAGGAAATATTTAAAAGGACTCAGAGCCAAGATTAAGGAGGGATTGTTATGAAAGAAAACAGGATTTCTGAAGAGACAAGAGAGAAGATTTATCAGGGATGCTTTTTGGGGCTGCTTCTTTTTGCGAGTACTGCGCTGTTTTTGAGTCTTAGAAAAGATATGAACGAGGTGGGCCGGATACTGCCATTTATTCCCGCAGCCCTGGCAGGATATCTGGTGATCGGCAATCTGCTGGTTTGGCTACATTACCTGCCGGAGAAGGGAAGGGTCAGCAGCTGGTTTAAAGGGGCGGCAGCTGTGTACTGGATCGATTTGATCGCTGTCGGTTTTGTATTGCTGTCCTTTATAGTGTCGGAGTCCTGGCGGCACATCATTCTGGTGAATGCGGCAGTGGTTCTGGTCTGCTGGATACTGGATTACCGTTCTGTTTTGAAAATTGCGAAAGAGCTGAATGGCAGAACTGTCAAAGGCAGATACCTGGTCGTTGATCTGGATGAATGCCCAAAAGGAGCGGAGGCTTTTTGCCGGGAAATAGAAGATTATTGCAGGAAGAATAAAATTAAGCTGGAATTTCTGCAAAGGGAGAAACCGGCAGTCATTCTGATGGATGGGGAGAAATATGAGGTCACACTGGATTTCTTTTACTCACAGTTTGGCCCTATGTATGCACTGAAATTCAGAAAAGACGGATAGCTCAAGGCAAAAAAATAGCGGAAAAAAGCCCGGATGCGGCGCTTTCTTAAGGGAGGGCGCCGCATCCGTTTTTTAGGATTTTTTAAACACACGCAAGTTAATTTTTTTGAAAATGGGCGGACCACACAAAAAGTGCCTGATTTACTCATTCGTTTTTTTTACCGCGCTTGTATTATACACTTATTAAAAGTAAAAGGAGATTTCACAATGACTGCATTATTAGTGGCTGAAGATGTAACGAAGACCTATGAAAAGGCGCAGTACCCAAGCCTGAATAAAGTATCCTTTCGCGTAGAAAGAGGGGAGTTTGTCGGCATTATGGGCGCCTCTGGTTCGGGGAAGACCACCCTGCTGAATGTCCTTTCTACCATAGATACGCCCACAAGCGGGAATATCTGGATCAAAGGCGTTAACTTAAAGAAACTGGCAAACACAAGCGCTGCTGATTTTCGAAGGGACAATCTGGGATTTATCTTTCAGGAATATTTTCTACTGGACAGTCTTACCATCCGGGAAAATATATCTGTTCCCCTTACTTTAATGAAACTGCCGCCGGAACAAATCGAAAGTATGGTGTGGAACCTGGCTGGGAGATTTGGAATAGCATCACAACTGAATAAATATCCGGGTGAACTGTCCGGCGGCCAGAGGCAGCGGGCGTCGGCAGCAAGGGCGATTGTGAAACAGCCGGAGATCTTATTTGCCGATGAGCCTACGGGGGCGCTGGATTCCAATTCGGCTACGGAATTGCTGAATACGTTGCAGGAAGCCAACCGGGAACTGCATACTACAATACTCATGGTAACCCATGACACTTACACTGCGAGCTTCGCCAGCCGTATATTGATATTTAAAGACGGCTGCATCATCCGGGAACTGTTCAAACGCGGCGGCAGACAGGAGTTCTATGACGCTATCTCCTCGGAAGCAGCTAAGCTCGATACTAGAAGGCAGGAGGAAAGGCAATGAATACCTTGACGGCAGCATATAAAAACCTGACAAAAAATGTTTCATATTATGCCCTCTATTTATTTTCTGTTTCCCTGGTGATTACAGTATTCTTCGCATTTACTTCGTTTTCAGTGGACCAGGTCATGCTTGATAAAATATCAGCGGACGGGCGGGTAGAGTCCATGTGCAATACGATTTCTATATTTTTAATGGCATTTGTGGTGGTTTATATGGCTTATTCGAATCACTTTTTTCTAAAACGCCGTATAAAAGAACTTGGTGTCTACGCATTACTGGGGTATCGAAAGTCTTCCATATTATGCCTGCTGACTTTTGAAAATATTTTTATAAGCTGCGGTGCTTATTTGGCAGGAATCATCTTAGGAGCAGCCGCACATAAGGGGATTGTAAGCGGAATTACTGTGCTTCTGAAACTCGCGGTGGACGGTTCACAGATCCCGTTTTTTAATGCAAATGCCATGATGAAAACGGCCTGCTTTATTGCGCTGGTTGTTTGTGTTTTAACAGCATCAAATGCCAGATTTCTTTATAAGGCATCTCTTATGGAAATGATACGCTTTGAAAAGAAAGCGGAAAAGAATTTGAAATGCCGCCGTCTGCCTGCTTTGCTTGGAATTGTAATGATAATAGCAGGCTATAGGCTGGCGCTGGATATTACCAGAGGCCCAAAGTCCGTCTGGAATTCTATCGGCTTTTATCCAGTTGGTATGCTGACTGCAATGCTTGTTGTAATGGGTACTATATTTTTTATTTCATCCTTTCTGCCTTATGTAATGAAAAGACGTAAAGGGAACAAACGGGCGTTTTACACAGAAACCAGAATCATTACGATACCAAATTTTATATACCGCATCCGCTCTAACGCGAAGACCTTAATCATGCTGACATTGCTTTCTGCGGCTGTTTTAACGGTATCGGGTGTTATGGCACTAACGGTATACTATCCAATCGCCGCAGTATCCCGCATTGCTCCATCGGAAATTGAGTTCAGGATGGAAGAGGAGACTCAGCTGGATAATGTCAAGCGGATTGTCAGTAGGTATGCACCGGACGAAACAATTACATTTACGCAGACAGAGATCTATAAGGCGGCTTCTTCTGCTTCCGTGCTACCTGTGGAATATGGCGTCGGTTCTGCAAAAGGTGATGCCCAAAATGAAAAGATTGTACGGGAGCCAGGCTTTGAATGTATCTCATTCACAGACTATGTAACATTGCTGCGTGCACAGGGCAGGGAGGGGGTGATCGATTCCTTGCCCGGACTGACGGATGAGGAGTGTATTTTAGTAAAGTATCAGCCTGGAGGCGGGGGCAGTTCGGAGGCTGGGAAAAGTTATCCGTTAATAATAGGAGGGGAGGAGGCACCTCTGACGGTAAAAAAGGTAACGCTTGATAATCCATTGTCGTTCGCAAATAGTATTGGAACCTTGATTGTGAGCGACGAAATGTATGACCGGATCAGAGCGGCTGATGAACCAATGGCTAAAGTGATAAGTGTGAATGGGAAAGCGATAGAAGATAACGAAGCATTGTACGGAGAAATCAGCAGTTTACTTGGAGGAAGCCCCTATTTACAGGGGCATTCACATAGGGTAAACGAACTGTTTTCCCTAAACAGCTCCACGTTCCTTCTGATTGGTTTTCTTGTGATTCTGTTCTTTATCGCGGCCGGAAGTATCTTGTATTTTAACAATATCGCTGCTGTTGCCGATACAAAATCCGACTATGACATTCTGATTAAAATGGGGTATACGGGCAGGTTTATAAAAAAGATTATCAGGAAACAGGTGCTGGCCTTTTTTAGTATTCCATTTGGTCTTGGCCTGTTAGACTGTATTTTTGCGACAGCAGTATATAAGACAGGGTTAATGCAAAATCTGCTTGGCGACACCCTGATTCAATTTGTTCCAGTTGTAATTGCCGTGGTAGTGACAGCGCTTATTTATTTGATTTATTACTTTGTTACTGTCCGTACCTGCTTTCGGTTAGCCTGTATTAAATAATTTCGTAGAAATGGCGGGGACCATGTTATAATGAGAAAAACAAAGGAGGGCAAAGATGAAGAATACGGTATTGCAGCGGATATTTTTGGTAAACTATATTCTGCTTATCCTCTATATGAGCTGGCATTTGAACGAGAGACAGACAGAGCTGGAGAGCAGAATCCCATTACTGCTCTCCTCGCTGCTGCTGATAGATATGACTTATATCAGTGCCTGTAATATCAAAGAAAATAAAGTTCTCTCCCTCTTCTGCGGCCTGCTTGCCATGGACGGCTGGTATGTACTTCTTTCCTTTGAAGAAAATATGGTGGAGAGCTTTGTTTACAACGCCTTAAGCCCGATTATATGTCTCGTTTCCGTTAAATTTTTCCTGATGTTTCTGTTCCAGGGAAGCGGTTACCGATTCCGAAAGCCGGTCGATGTGATACTGCTGGGAACCTGTATCGGTTCGATCGCCGGTATCTGCATGCCGGACAGGATCTATGCAGGTTTGTATGGGCTGCAGTTTTTGGCGAGCGGGCTCTGCTGTTTGTTTATCATCATCGTTCATTGGAAACGGGCTGTGTTTGTGTTAAAAAGCGAATGGAAATGTATCCTGTTTTCTGCTGCAGTTATTGGGATATCGTTTTTCATTTATTTCATTACAACGGTAGATATTAAAAACCATATTTCAAATTTTGGAATATATCTCCCTATGCTTCTATTCTTTATCAGTGTCCACGGGATTATACGAAAGGAGCATAGCAGTTACCCGATTTCAACCGTATTTAGCGGTATACAGGTTCTGGGAATCTTAGGTATGTCCCTGTCTTTGTTTGTTCTGATCACTCTGTCTGCAGGCTGGGGGTATGAAGAACTGATGATTGCAGTGAATGTTTTGTTTGTTATCCTATATATGTGTAATATCATTTTGGGAAGGAATTTAAAACAAGGTGAAAGTAAGATGGCCAAGGAGAGCAAATACAATGCTGCCCTCCGTCAGCTTAGGCAAGAGGAACTGCTGAAAACAGAGTTCGCGAATTTTCTTCATAATGATGTGCTGCAGGATCTGCTTTCCATAAAAAATATGACGACAAAGGCACACCGGCCCGAAGTACGGGAGCTTATCATCGAAACGCTGGATAAGCTGAATATCCATATACGGGAGCAGATGCAGGATTATCATCCCGTTTTACTGAAAAACCTGACCGCTAAAGAGAACTATCAAAATCTGATAGAGGATGTTTCTCAGACTTTTCCGCAGCGGAATATTGCGGTATCCTTTGCGTGTGACGATACTTTATTTCTGGTGGAGCCTTATCAATTACTGGTCTATCGTCTGCTGAAAGAACTGCTGGCCAATGTTTACAAGCACTCGGACGGGAATCAGGCCTGGATAACGCTTATACAGGAAAATAGTATGATCGAACTTCATATCAGTGATAATGGAAGCGCCCATGCAGACTCATTAATTTCTGCAGACAAAGGGAAGCATAAAGGGATCGCTTCTGCCGCAGAGCAGGTAAATTATATGGAAGGCACGATGCAGATTTCAGACAACGCCCCGCAGGGGATCTGCATACACATTAGGATTCCGATGAAAGGAGAGGGTTCTTATCAATATTTTGTTAGTTGATGATCATTTATTATTTGTAAAAAGCCTTTCCGTGGCCTTGGATGAGTATAAGGAGATCAAACATTTTTATTCGACCCAGGATATTGACGGGCTGGATAAGATCGTCCGGGAGCGGAATATTGACATCGTCCTGATGGATATCAACCTCGGCACCCTTAGCGATACGGATGGTCTGGAGACCGCGGCACACCTGAGAAAATCAAATCCAGGGGTAAAAATAGTGATACTAACGGGGTACGACCTGCCTGTGTACAGGCATGAGGCGAAAAAGAATGGAATCAACGGATTTCTGAATAAAAATATCAGTCCCGATGATTTGGTCGCGTCCTTAATCCGCGTTTTTGGGGGTGCAGCCTGTTTTCCTGAGGAAAGAGGCGGCCTGATCATCGAGGATTTAACGGGGATGGAGCGGAAGATACTGCAGATCATGAGCAGCGGAAAAAAACGAAAATGTGCCGCAGATGAGCTGTTTATCAGTGAAAGAACGCTTTCGAACCATTTGCAGCATATTTTTGAAAAGCTGGAGGTTTCCTCTGTTGTGGAAGCAGTCACTAAGGCAATTCAGCTTGGCTATATACCGCCAATCTGCTGAATCGTAATAATTCTGACAGGCCTGAACTTTTATTCTGAACCCCCTTTGTGTTTATATTTTCATCTTCTTTATTCTATAGAAGTAATAGCAGATAAATAATATAGAAGTCATAATCCACGTAATCGGATAACTGAATATAATTGCCGATATGGTGGGCTGGATTTTGAGGGCGCCGACGATCCAGAGAACCCTTAGAAGGCAGACTCCGCACAGGGTGATGATCATAGGAATGATTACATCCCCGATGCCGCGCAGAGAACCGGAGAGGATCTCAATGAATACGAAGGTAATATACCACGGAGTCACCTGCAAAAGCATTTCTGTACCGATCCGTATAACTTCGGTATCCGTGGTGAACAGCCGGAACAAGGGAACCCGTGCCGCAATCAGAAAGACGACGAGGGCCGCGGAGACCAAAAAATCTATGCCCAGGCTGACGCAGGTGATTTTCCGGATCCGGCCATTCTTACGAGCTCCGTAATTCTGCCCCACAAATGTGGTGATGGAGATACCGAATGCGCTGCTAACCATCCAGAAAACAGCATCTAATTTTCCAAATACAGACCAGGCCGCAGCAGTATCGGTGCCGAAACCGTTCAAAGCAGCCTGAATGATGACGTTGGTAATGCTGTACATAACGGCCTCAACACCGGCGGGGATTCCGATGCGGAGCTGTGATTTCATTACAGAGCCGTGGAAACGGATCCGGCGGAGGAAAAGCCGGAGGATGCCTTCCGCTTTCATCAGTTTATGCGTGACAAGAGCGGCGCTGAAAGCCTGGGAAAGGAAGGTGGCCAGCGCCACACCCAGTACACCCATGCGGAAGATGACTACAAAGGCTGCATCCAGTACGATATTCAGAAAACAGCAGATAATCAGGTAATACAAAGGGTGTCTGGAGTCCCCAACCGCGCGCAGGATGCTGGAGCCCATATTAAAAATAAAGACGAAGAGAATGCCCGCAAAGTAGATGCGCAGATACAGAATAGAATCAGCCATGATTTCGGCAGGGGTGTGCATCCAGGACAGCATGGACGGAGCAAGTACAATGCCGAGAATACTGATTATAATACTTCCCATGATTGAGAAAGCATAGGCCGTATGCAGGCTCTGCCTCACAGAACGTTCATCCTGTGCTCCGAAAAACTGTGCGATTACAACAGAAGCACCGGAGGAAAGTCCAGTGAAAAAGCCCACGATCAGGGCAATAATCTGTGCGGAAGACCCGCCCACGCTGGCCAGAGCCTCTTTCCCCACAAAATGCCCCACGATTACGGTGTCAATGGTGTTGTACAGCTGCTGGAAAAATGTACCGAATACAATCGGAAAAAAGAAAAGAAGAAGCTGTCTCCAGATGACACCCTCCGTGATTTGATTCGTAGTTTGACTGCCCCGCTTCATAAAAACCTCACTCATTTTTCTTATGTATATGTCATGTTTCCCAACTTAACAACGATACTATATCATGAAATACATCTGCTGTCGATAGGGCCTTGGAGCTCTTTACGCATGAATATTGAGTGCAGACTACTATAGTTTATGGTATGATAAAATATATTTGATGAAAGAGAGGGTAAACATAATGCCGCGAATGAGAAGAAGAGACCGTGAAATTGAGAGCCGGGAAGAGATACTCCATGTATTGGATACATGTAAGGTCGTACATCTGGCCATGTATGATGAAGATGGGATTTATATGCTGCCCATGAATTTTGGATATACATACGAAGACAATAACCTGGTAATTTATATCCATGCAGCACTAGAGGGCAAAAAGCTGGATCTGCTAAGAAAAAATCCTAATGTGGGATTTGAACTGGACTGTGACCATGAACTGATAGAAGGAAGAGTCCCATGCCAGTATGGATTCCGATACGCCAGCCTGGTGGGAAAAGGTGTGGCCGAGTTTGTGGAAGAGCCGCAGGAGAAGATGGAGGCATTGAGTATACTAATGAAATGCCAGACGGGAAAAGACTTTGAATTTACCGAGCGGCTTGTCACAATTGTGTCAGTTATTAAAATAACGGCAAAAGAACTGACTGGAAAACGGAGAGAATAGAAACGGTAGGCAAAGGGGTCTGACCCCTTTGCCTACCGTTTTCAGAATTGTTTTACAATTACGATTTTACAAATTTCTTACAAAATCTTGAATTCTATTTGATTGTTTATTAAAAAACAGACTGCTATAATTTCCGTAGTCTGGATTTTTACTGATAGAAGATACAAAGATTGAGAGGAGATTTATAAAATGAAGAATTACAAATTGCTGACTCCGGGTCCGCTGACGACCACAGACAGTGTAAAGAAAGAAATGCTGTTCGATCACTGCACCTGGGATGATGATTATAAATCAATTACACAGGATATTCGGAAAAAGCTTCTGGAGCTGGCACATGTTTCTGAGGAGGAGTATACGGTTGTCCTGATGCAGGGGAGCGGAACTTTTGGCGTGGAAGCGGTTTTGACCAGTGTGATAGCAAATGATGATAAGCTGTTAATTATTGCCAATGGCGCTTACGGCGAACGAATGGCGGATATCGCAGCGCATGCTGGTATTTGTCACGTTGTGTACAATGAAGTTTACTATAAAGTACCGGATGCGCAGAAGATTGCAGATATTCTCGACAACGATCCATCCATTACCCACGTATCCATGGTTCACAGTGAGACAACTTCCGGCATCCTCAATGATATTGAAGCAGTCGCTAAGGCTGTGAAAGCAAGGAACCGTACGATGATAGTGGATGCAATGAGCAGTTTTGGAGGAGTGGATATTCCTGTAGGCGAGTGGGGAATCGACTTTATAATCAGCAGTGCGAACAAATGCATTCAGGGAGTGCCGGGATTCTCATTTATCATTGCAGACAGAGAAAAACTGATCGCAAGCAAAGGGAAAGCGAGAAGCCTTTCACTGGATTTATACGACCAGTGGGAGACAATGAACAAAGACGGAAAGTGGCGCTTTACCTCCCCAACACATGTGGTTCTGGCATTTTCACAAGCACTGAAGGAAATGGAGGAAGAAGGAGGGATCCCGGCAAGAAGCAGGCGTTATACCGAGAATAACAGGCTTCTGATTGAAAAGATGGCGGAGCTTGGAATCCATCCGTATATAGAAGCGGAACATCAGGGGCCAATCATCACAACTTTCTGCTATCCGGAGAACCACACGTTTTCTTTTACAGAAATGTATACATACATCAAAGACCGCGGATATGCAATTTATCCCGGAAAGGTAACAGAGGCGGATACATTCCGTATCGGTAATATCGGAGAGATATACAGAGACGACATTTTGAAACTGATGGAGATTATAACGGAATTTCTGAGGGAGAGCAGCCATGAATAAAAATATAGAGGCAGTTATATTTGACTGGGCGGGAACAACGGTAGATTACGGCTGTTTTGCACCGGTAAAAGCATTTGCCGAGGTATTCAGACAGGCAGGAATTGAGCCCACAATGGACGAGGTAAGAGAGCCAATGGGAATGCTGAAAAGAGATCATATTAAAACAATGCTGGAAATGCCAAGAATCCGTGATTATGGGAAAAGAAGTACGAAAAATCCCCATCAGAGGCGGATATCGATCAATTATATGCGTCCTTTGAAGATAAATTACTGGGAATACTGGATGAATTTGCCGATCCCAAGCCACACGTACTGGAAACTACAGCCAGGCTGCGTGAACTGGGAATCAAAATAGGCTCCACTACAGGCTATACAGACGAAATGATGCAGATCGTCGTGCAAAAAGCCAGAGAGGCAGGATATGAACCGGATGCATGGTTCAGCCCCAATTCCGTCGGAAATGCAGGGCGCCCCTACCCGTATATGATCTTCAAAAACATGGAAGTTCTCAGAGTAAAATCCATAGATCATGTCATCAAGGTAGGAGACACCATATCTGACATCAAAGAAGGAAAAAATGCAGGCGTCTATACCATAGGAGTAGTAGAAGGCAGCTCAGAAATGGGCCTGACAGAATCTGAATACAACGCACTGCCGGAGGCAGAAAAAAAAGATAGAGCAGAGGCAGTAACCAGCAGATTCATGGATGCAGGCGCAGACGCAGTAATCCTGAATATGAACGAGCTGCTGGAAATTGAAATGTTTAGGGAGATGGCTAAGGGTCGCTGTGCGGAATCGTGACAGGACTCTTTTGGATGCGGAATTGTGGTGTAACAGCCGCTAATCAAAATAAAAGCCAACATGATGAATACCGCCGACAAACACGGGAATGCAGGATGCATTCCCGTATAAGTCGGCTTGAAAGCAGGGCTGGAGGCCCTGCTTTCAATTCATATGTTGGCTTTCATTTTGATGAAGCGGCTGTTACACCACAAAAGACGCATCCAAAAGAGTCCTGTCACGATTCCGCACAGCTGGGCTTTACCCAGTCGTAAGAAACATTCCATATTCCGGAGGAGGCGCTGGCGGGGGCGGCGTATTTATAATGGCTATGCGGATAAGCGTGGTTAAAAGAAAAATATGCGACTCCGCAACGGGCTGCTTTCAGCCCCCCTCCCCTGCTTCCCGGCGGCATCCCTCACCGTATTTTAGACAGGCGTCCCTCCACCAGAAAATCCTCCTCCCAATTTTACCTGATTGTGGAAGAAATAAAAAAGTTGACAGATTTCATTTTTTGTATTAGAATGACTTTTGTAACAAATTTGTAATATCTGTAATAAGTTTGAAATTAAAAGCATATATTTTATTACAAGCTTATTAAGAATACTTAAAGATATTGCAACAAATCAGGAGGTCAAGTATATGTTACAGGGTAAAAAATTTATAACAGTATTGTCAGCAGTGACGGTGTGTATGACATTCACAGCTGGCTTTACTACACAGGCGGCTTCACAGATGCCTGTGGCAGTTACAATTGATACAGCAGATAAACAGGAAGGAGATACATTACTGTTAGAGACCGTAAAAAGCATTCCGGTAGAGCAAACAGCAGAGATAAAGAAAGCAGCAAAGGAAGCAAAAGCTGCTTATGAGGAGGAACAGAAAAAGATAGCGGAAGAGAAAAAGCGGAAAGAGGAAGAAGAAAGGCTCGCCGCTGAAGAGGCTCAGCGTGCGGCTGAAGAAGAGGCCCGTGCGGCTGAGGAAGCCGAGGCGGCAGCAGCGTCAGCGGCTGTGGCACAGCCCGTGGCAGCGGGAGACCAGGAACTGCTGGCAGCAATTATTTTCTGTGAGGCGGGAAATCAGCCTTATGAAGGACAGGTTGCCGTGGGAGCCGTTATTATGAACCGGGTACGCAGCGGGGTATATCCGAACAGCGTTTCAGAGGTTATTTACCAGTCGGGACAGTTTGGGCCGGCTATGACGGGCTGGCTGGACAGCGTGCTGGCGAGCGGGGGGTACACCGATACTGCTATGCAGGCGGCAGCAGACGCAATTGCCGGATCTAATCCAATCGGGGACTGCCTTTACTTTGGGAATGGAGATTATGGAATCCAGATCGGGGATCATTTCTTCCATTAGGAAAGAAAAGTTTATGTAATAATTTAAATACATTTTAAAATGCTGCAGGATAGATAGTAGTACATCGAATAATAAATAACAGTAAGTTACTTATTTTCGAGGACTACTATCTATCTCGCAGCATTCTTTAATTATAATCATACTTCATAATTTATAATGTCAATAAACAATTTGGCGTAAGTCAAAAATCCATACACCGGTATAGTGCAGCCGGATCAGTTGCCTATAAAAATGGGCACTATAAATGAATATCCAGCTTTGAAAATGCATCCGCGAAAGCGTTATTCACCGGTTCCTTCACTTCCCTGGCCTGCTTTTTCAAATAGTTATTCACGTCTTTCTTACTTGCCCCCTTGCCTTCTTTTGCCCGTCTGGCTTCGAACGCACTTAGTTTTTCCTTATGCCCGCAGGAGCAGACAAACCGCTGTCCATCCCCCTTGCCAACCAGCTCCATTTTCTTGTGGCAGACCGGGCAGCGGGCATTGGTGCGGCGGGAAATGGTCTCACGATGTCCGCATTCTCTGTCCTGGCAGACCAGCATCTTGCCGTGTTTGCCATTGACCTCCAGCATATATTTTCCACATTCCGGGCACTTAGTACGGGTCAGGTTATCATGCCGGAATTTTCCGTCCCCGGTTTTAATCTCCTGGATCAAAGCCTGTGTGTAATGCTCAATCTCATCCATAAAGTGCCGGTCTGTTTCCTTGCCCTTGGCGATTGCCTGAAGACGGAGTTCCCAGTCAGCGGTCAGTTCCGGGCTTTTTAAATCTCCGGGTACCAGCTCCAGGAGCTGCCTGCCCTTGGCTGTGATATGGATCTCATTGCCACGTTTTTCCATCAGAAAACTGTTGAACAGTTTGTCGATGATATCCGCGCGTGTTGCAACGGTTCCGAGACCTCCGGTCTCGCCCAGTGTTTTGATCAGCGTCTTATCCTTATGCTGCATATATTTGACCGGATTCTCCATAGCGGCGATCAGTGTGCCTTCTGTGAAATATGCGGGAGGTTTTGTTTTTCCTTCTGTTATGTTCAGGCTGCTTACTTGCAGTTTCTGTCCCTTGTGTACTTTCGGCAGAGTTTGTTTGATGTAAATTTCTTCCGCTTCTTCCTCATCTGTATCTTCGAAGCCAGCCTCATATACTTCCTTCCAGCCGGCCTGTCTGATCACATTTCCTTTGGCCGTAAACACCTCCTGGGAAATCCTGCCTTTTAGTGAGGTTTCTTCATATTCGCATGCCGGGGATAAAACGGCCAGGAAACGCCGCACAACCATATCGTATATTTTTCGCTCCTCGTTTGTCATATGATCCAGCTGTACAAACTGTTCTGTAGGAATAATGGCGTGATGGTCTGTGACTTTAGCATTGTCCACAAAAGATTTATTGGCCTTAATGGGCTGCATGGTCAGCGACCTGCAATCTTACTGTAAGGGCCGACTGCACAGGCCTTGAGGCGTTCTTTTAGTGTTACCGTCATATCGGAAGTGAGATAGCGGGAGTCCGTCCTTGGGTAGGTCAGTACCTTGTGGTTTTCGTACAGGCGCTGCATGATGTTTAAGGTCTCCTTTGCCGAAAAACCAAAACGCTGGTTCGCTTCGCTCTGCAGTGTTGTCAGATCGTAGAGCGCAGGAGAGAAGGATTTTTTATCCTTTTTTATGACCTCTGTAATCTCAAGTGCACCGCCGCACTGCTTATAAAGCTTTTGAATCCGTTCCTGGTCAAATGTCCTTGAAGAGCCGGCCTGGCTGTCGCACCACAGAAACGTGATTCCTCCGGCAGATGCTTTCATCCCATAAAAAGGCTGTGGCTTAAAACTGCGGATTTCTTCTTCGCGTGCAGCGATCATGGCTAGCGTAGGCGTCTGTACGCGTCCACAGGAGAGCTGTGCGTTATATTTACAGGTCAGCGCCCGCGTAGCATTGATGCCCACCACCCAGTCGGACTGCGCCCTGGCAATAGCGGCTCTGTAAAGGTTGTAATAAGCTTTCCCTGGTTTCAGGTTCGCAAAACCTTCCCGGATAGCTTTATCTGTTACAGATGAAATCCAGAGACGCTGCAGTGGCTTTTTGCTTCCCGCTTTGTCCAGAATCCAGCGGGCAACCAGCTCGCCTTCGCGTCCGGCATCGGTTGCAATGATGATATCGGATACGTCCTTGCGGTAAATCAGCTCTTTGACCGCATGAAATTGTTTTCCGGTCTGTTTGATGACCACCAGTTTCCATTCTTTAGGGATCATGGGGAGTGTGTCCATGTTCCAGGTTTTATACTGCTCGCCATATTGTTCGGGATCTGCCAGGGTGACGAGATGTCCCAGCGCCCAGGTAACGATATATTCATTTCCTTCTATATAAGAGTTTGTCTTCTTTGTACAGCGCAGGACTCTGGCGATATCCCTGGCCACAGAAGGTTTTTCGGCAATCACAAGATGTTTCATTGAAGTCTCCTTTTATTGAACTTTTTGGGTACTATATATTATGAAATCCTTTTCCGATGATTTCACTTGTATTCGAAATCAGAATAAATGCTTCCGGCTGATTTCCCTTAATAAAGTTACGAAGCTTTACTGCCTGGGGACGGTTAAGGGCCGTAAACACGATATACTTGTCTCTGCCCGAAAAAGCGCCCTGTGCATGGCAGACGGTGGCACTGCGGTGCAGAGTATTTACAATGAAATCACAGATGGGTTCCGGTTCATCGCATACGACATTGAAATACTTGGAGAGGTTAAAACTTTCGATAAACGTATCGATCATGAATGAGCGGATTGCCAGGCCAAGGAAGGAATAAAGCCCTGTCTTTATATCGAACATAAAGCAGCCTGCGATGGTAATAAGGATATCGGTGATGAGCAGCGCGCGTCCAATATCAAAACTGGAATATTTTCTCAGTATCATGGCAATGATATCCGTACCGCCGCTGGATGACCCGATGTTAAACAATACAGCAGAACCCAGAGAAGGCAGTGCAATGGCAAAACAGAGCTCCAGCATGGGCTGGTCTGTCAGCGGGTGGGTGATCGGATAAACACGCTCCAGAACGGATAACGTTACAGAAAGCAGGATACTGCAGTAGGCAGTCTTAGCCGCGAACTTACGGCCTAACACAATAAATCCTATGACCAGCAGTATCATATTCATGACAAAGGTAAAATCACTGGCAGACATGAATCCGGTCTTGGCTACTAGAACCGCCAGGCCCGTGATACCTCCGAATGTAAAATTATTAGTAAATTTGAAAAAGTAAGTACCGACAGCCATAATCAGTGTACTGCTTGTCAATAATAGAAAATGCTTCAGTTTACCCTTCATCTGTATGCTCCCCGTAATGTACATAATTTTGAAATTAACAGCCTCTCACTCTATCCGAATTGTAACGCCCGGAATATGAAAAGTCAACGCATTAAGACAAGATATTTGGAAATACTATGTTCCCATAAGGAGGAAGGATTATATGTATCAGTATTTACCAATTCGAGACGTATACGCAAGAGAAATTATAGATTCCCGAGGCAATCCGACGATTGAAGTAGAGGTGCTCGTAGGGGAGGATACAGTAGGACGCGCAGCGGTACCCTCTGGAGCATCTACAGGAAAATATGAGGCAGTGGAGCTGCGTGACGGAGAAGACCGCTACGGCGGAAAAGGTGTCCAGCGCGCTGCGGAACATGTGAATGACCAGCTTGCAAGAGCCGTGATCGGCATGAATGTATTTGATCAGGCAGCTCTTGATGAAGTGCTGATCAAGGCTGACGGCAGCAAAAATAAAAAGAACCTGGGAGCAAATGCCCTTCTGGGAGTGTCGCTTGCAGCGGCCAAGGCGGCGGCAAACGCTCTGAAAGTACCCTTGTTCCGATATTTGGGAGGAGTCAATGCCCACGAACTTCCGGTTCCGATGATGAATATCCTGAACGGCGGGGCGCATGCGGACAATACACTGGATATCCAGGAGTTTATGATCATGCCGGTTGGCGCGCCCAGCTTTAAAGAAGGGCTCCGCATGTGTGCAGAAATCTATCATACACTCAAAGCCTTATTGAAAGAAAATGGACTGAGCACGGCCGTGGGTGATGAGGGCGGTTTTGCCCCTGATCTGCCGGATGCAAAGGAAGCGCTCAGATTTCTGAAAGAGGCGGTGGAGAAGGCTGGATATGAGATGGGAAAGGACATTCAGATCGCACTGGATGTTGCAGCATCAGAATTGTATAATAAGGATTTCAGAAAATACGAATTCCCGGGAGAAAGCAGGATGCAGGGACAGAAGATCGTGCGCTCTGCCGAGGAACTGATTGAGTATTACGAAGACTTATCACTGGAATTTCCGATCCGATCTATTGAAGATCCGCTGGATGAAGAAGACTGGGACGGATGGGAACTTTTGACAACAAGACTGGGGAATGAGATTCAGCTGGTGGGAGATGACTTGTTTGTTACGAATGTTGAACGGCTGAAAAAAGGAATTGAGCAGAATGCGGCTAACGCCATACTTGTAAAAGTAAACCAGATCGGGACACTGACAGAGGCGATTGATGCCATTGAGATGGCCCAGAAGGCGGGCTATAATGCGATCATATCCCACAGATCAGGAGAAACGGAAGACACGACTATAGCAGATATTGCGGTGGCATTTAACACGGGACAGATTAAGACCGGGGCTCCATGCAGGTCAGAGCGTGTTGCTAAGTACAACCAGCTGCTCAGGATAGAGGAAGAGCTGGGAAGATAGTTAAAAAGATAAGAAAAACAGCTGTGGTTTTGACGGAAATGACAACCGCAGCTGTTTTTATCTGCAGGAAATAAAATTTAAAAATAATTTATGAAAACAGAGTTTGCAGTCTGTGGTGTACAGCTTTATACGTCTTCTTGACTTGGCGAATACTACGGTATTATAATAAAACAGACATATAAATAGTACCAGAGTGTGTTTGAACTTAGACTGCGCCTGTATACCAGTTCTGCGCATTGGCCTGAGTGAACAGGCTGTTTTGAGGGCGGTCAGACGAATGCTGGCAGCAGAAGAGGAAGGGTTATTTTGAAATCATACCGTACATATCTAAGCTTTGAATTTGAAGAAAAGGAAACGATAAAAAATATCACGAACCATGTCAGGATGGTTTTGGAAGAGAGCGGCATTAGAGAAGGTGTTATTACCGTATCTTCTCTGCATACCACCTCATCAATTTTTATAAATGATGATGAGGAGGGACTGATCAGAGATACTCTGGAGTTTTTAGAGCAGATTATTCCCGAACAGAAGGCCCCCTATTATTGGCATAATAAGAGTGATAAGGATGCGCCCGCCCATCTGAAAAGGAATATAATCGGAAGAAGCGAGCTCATATCAGTTACGGAAGGGGATATGGATCTGGGACACTGGGAACAGATCTTTTATGCTGATTTTAACGGCAAGCGCATGAAAAAAATCTGCATTAAAATTATGGGAGAATAAAGGAGAAGGATGTATGCCTGAAAAGGGGCTTGTCCGGGACTTGAAAAAGAAGCCCGGACAGGCTCTTTTTTATGATATAGGAAATTACTCCGGAATTTCCTATATCATAAAAACTCTATTATATTCAGTTAGAAAATGAAGTGGTAGGAATGGTGCAGAATGACAAAATTATTTTGTGCTATACAAAGTTGAAATTATGGTGGCGTGTACAAAGTGCCCTAAAACATGGAACGGAAATTGAAAAGGATGCACAAATAAAGGACAAAAAAACGAAAAAAGTGCAAAGAAACCGGATTTGATTGTGCAAATAAACGGTGATATTATAAGTCTAATTCAAACCGGGTTGAAAATAGAAAATAGGAAGTGAGATCGAATTTATGCGAGAAAATTTTGACGTAGTAGTAATTGGTGGCGGGACCACAGGAACAGCTGCGATTCGAGATTTGGTACTCCGCGGATATACAAATTCTGTTCTTTTGGAAAGAGACGATCTGGCTGCGGGTACATCCGGAGGATGCCATTCAGCGCTGCACGGCGGTTCCAGATATGTTGTAACAGATAAGCAGACTGCAGTGGAATGTCTGCAGGAGAACAAAGTATTCCGTGAGATAGTCCCACAGGTAGTCGACCCGACAGATGCAATGTGGGTGGCAAAGACAGAAGAGCAGCTTGAATTTGCAAAGAAGTGGATGGAGAATGCAGATGAGATTGGCCTGCCCTATGAAGTAATCACACCGGAGGAAGCCGTACAGGATGAACCTCTTCTGGCCGATGATATCCAGTTCGCCCTGCGTACAATTGACACGGGATTTGATCCCTTCCGTCTCTGTATTGCACAGGCATATGATGCAAAGGTAAAAGGCGCAGTCATCCGGACGCACAGCGAAGTAATAGATCTGATCATGGAGGCGGATACCGTAAAAGGGGTAAAGGTACTGGACAGAAAGAATGGAACGATCTATGAGATTTGCGCAAAGATTGTGGTAAATGCTGCAGGCCCCTGGGGCTCCAGAGTGACAGAAATGGCCGGCTTTAAGATACCTGTAAAGCCAAATA
Source organism: Clostridiales bacterium VE202-21 (assembly GCA_000509105.1). Lineage (GTDB taxonomy): Bacteria > Bacillota > Clostridia > Lachnospirales > Lachnospiraceae > Faecalicatena > Faecalicatena contorta. The sequence goes on from BAIF02000075.1 coordinate 66,899, forward strand.
AAGGAACCATGGGGGTCTATAACATGCGGCCCACGAAAACGCTGATTGGTATTCTGAGAGTACCCTCAGACGGCGACGGCCTTGTCAGCATGGGATATCAGAATACTTCCCTGCTTGGTACATCTTCCGTAGATATAGAGGATCCCGATGCGGCGGTTCCGGGGCTGGACGAGATTGAACTGATGGAAAGCAGTGTAGAGCAGATCATTCCGGATATCAGAAATGCAAGAATGCTCCGTATGTGCACAGGGGTCAGACCCCTTTACTCAACCACATCAGAAACCGGGAGGGCGGTCAGCCGCAGAATGATTTTGATCGATCACGCAGAAGAACATGGTATTGAAGGAATTGTCACAATCACAGGCGGAAAATATGCAACGGCAAGGCTGATGGCGGAAGAGACAGTAGATCTTGTATGCAGAAAGCTGGGAAGCGATGCAGAATGTACGACACATAAGCGGCTGATCTATGGGGCCCAGACAAAAGAAGACGCAGAAAAAGATGCAAAATATATACATAAGAAATACAAAGTACCGTTGTACAGTGCACATAAGATGACCGCAAGATATGGCAGCAGGGCAAAGGAAATTGTAGATGCTGCGCCGGAGTACGCCGGAGTCATATGTGAATGCGCCCAGGTAATCGGATCAGAAGTCATTAATGCATTCCAGAATGAGGAAGTATTTAACATTAAGGATCTTAGAAGAAGAATCCGCAACGGCATGGGAACCTGCCAGGGAACGTTCTGTACATATAAAGTGGCTGCCCTGTACCAGAAAGCGGTTCAAGCGACGGCACAGGAGGCTCATGACCAGCTGGCAGAGTACATGCAGGAGCGCTGGAAGGGCATTTATTATACGCTCCAATATGGAGATCAACTGGCACAGGCAGAAATTATGCAGGCATTTTATGTAACCCAGGGCAGCTACGATCTTCTGGATACCAAACCAACGGAGGTGATTCCGCATGAATGATAAGATAAAAGATGTAATTGTAATCGGCAGCGGCATGGCTGGGGTAACTGCAGCAAAGGCGGCAGCGGATGAGCAGGCCGGCGTAGAAATTATCACAAAAGGCGCCGGGGCAACCATGATGGGCTCGGGCGTTCTGGATATCCTGGGAGCGGTGCCGGGAGAAGAGAAAAATATAGTTGTAGAAGAAATCAGTGAGGGCATGAACCTGCTGCTGGAGAAAAATCCAAAGCACCCCTATGCGGTTCTTAAAGACAGTCTGGAAAATGGAATTAAAGCATTGCGGGAAGTCTGCCGCGCAGGCGGAATGGAGTTTACAGGCGACGGGATCAGGAACGCCGCCATCCCGAATATTCTGGGAACCTATAAAAATACGGCATACATCCCTTCCTATAATAAATACGCAGACGTGACAATAGCCCAGGGGAAAATACTGGTTGCAGGGTTCAGGGGATATACGGAATTTTATCCCGAATATGCCTGCAAGTCCTACAATGCCTATCAGAAACAGTTTGCTCCCAAGGCAGATGCTGCTTATATTGCAGTCACTTTGGAACTCCCCTCTCTTACAAACAGGGAGAAGTTGACTAATGCAGAACTTGCCGCATTTTTTGATACCAGCGAAGGCATTGAGGAGCTTGCAGCAGTACTTCATGATATGAAGAACGTTATGGGCGGTATTCAGAGGATTCTGGTTCCACCGGTTCTGGGCTATCAAAATTATGCACAGAACATGGAACTCTTGTTTGAAACACTTGGGATCCCGGTGGGAGAGATCTCTGCAGGCGGACATTCGGTCAGTGCACAGAGACTTGCGGACGCATTTGAAAAAGGCCTGGAGAATCTGAATATTAAGGTAACCAATCAGGCAAAGGCAGTGGAAATCAAGAAAACAGAAGAAGGGGTATTTTGTGTCGTGTTCGAGCAGCAGGGAAAGACCAGGGAAGTATATGCAAGAAAGATTGTGCTTGCTGCCGGAGGGTTCATCGGAGGCGGTATCACCTCATATAGAGAAGATATGTTTATTCCGGTTATTCATGAGCCGCTGGGCAGGATTGCCGCTGATATGATAAATAAAAAAGTATTCCCCGGAGGCGGCCAGCCTTTCATCAAGACCGGCATCCGGGTGTACGATAATATGACCATAGCACAGGGCAGCTTTTCCGGCCAGATATTTGCCTGTGGGGATTTAATGGAAGGCTATGACTGGGTCTATGAGAGAAGCGGTGCAGGAGTCGCGGCAGCTTCCGGATACCTTGCAGGAAAGAACGCGGCAAATATGGCGAAAGGAAGTGAGCACTGATGAAAGACTTTAATGATATTTATTATAACAGCGTGGAATGTGTGCGATGCAACCTGTGTCTGGACCGATGTCCGGCTGTCAGGGCGGTCGGAACGGATAAAGCCCCCATGTATTCCGCTGTATACTCGGCGCTGGGATCCCGTTTTGATCTGGAAATGGTGACGGAGGAAGCATTTCAGTGCATTGACTGCTATGAATGTGAATCAGCATGTCCCGTAAATGTTCCGATCGCAGATACAATGGCATATATCCGCCGCTTATGCAGAGAGAAGAATACCGTGCCGGAAGCTGTAACCGATATTGTGCACAGGGCAGAGGCCGGGGAGAATATACTTGGCAAACCGCAGGAGATCCGGGAAGGCAAAGCAGATGTTGCCGTATTCCTTGGATACGCAGGAGAATTGGATGTGGAGATGCAGAATGCCTTTGATAAGATCTGCAAGGCGGCAGGAATTTCCTATACTTTTCTGACCGACACTGCAGACAGTGGATATTTTCTGGACAGAAGCGGACAGACAGAGGAACTGCAAAAGGCTGTGGATACCAATGTAAAAGCATTTGAGAGAGTACAGGCAAAAGTGATCGTTACACCGTGCAGTTATTCGTTCGAGGCTTTTCAGAATTATTATCCGGAGAAGTATACATATCTGCATACAAGCGAATTTCTGGAGGATCTTTTGGAGAAGAAAAAATTAGAAGCCACAGGGGTTACAGAGCAGGCAGCCTATCACGCAGCACATATGCTTACCAGAAAAAACGGGATAAAAGCTACCGAAGAATTGATTTTCAAACTGAGCGGTCAAAAAGCAGTACAGCCGCAGAGAACTGGATACCGGACGTCTTCCAGTGGCCTCGGCGGCGGTCTGGGTCTTTTTTATCCGGAACTGGCGGCAGCAGTCAGCAAGAAGCGGGCAAAGGAGCTTGCGGATCTGGGATGCAGGACAGTAGTGACGGGATGCGTGTTTGAAAAACATGCGTTAAAAGAGGCTGTTCAAGAAAAAGACATGGAGATCATTGATATTACAGAATATGTAGCACGGGCGTTATAGAGTGAAAGGAGAAATTTATCATGAATGCAAAATATGATCCGAATATTTTTAAATTACCAGAGTCAGTAGACAAGGACACCCATATTATCTGCACCTACTTTTGTGAAGGTTATACATCAGATCTGCTGAACAAAGTGGGATCTATAGCAATTGAGCAGACTACCGGCACATGGGCGCCGGTACCCCTTGAGACGCCGGAAGTCAGGAGAAGACACGGCGGCAAAGTAATCGCAGTGCACGAGATTCCGTGCTATGAGTTCAATATGCCGGAGATGGAAGGCAAAGAGCGTATGGCAGTATTCCAGATTGCATTCCCGTTTGAGAATATGGGCCCGAACCTTCCACAGGTACTGACCTCTGTAATAGGAAATATTTCTATGGCAGGAAAACTCAAACTGATTGATATTGACTTCCCGAAAGTATTTACGGATTCTTTTAAAGGGCCGAGATATGGCGTGGAGGGCCTCAGAGAGTTGACAGGTGTTGAAAAAAGGCCTTTTATTGTCAGCATGATTAAGCCGTGTACAGGGGCAACGCCGGAGAACGCAGGCAAACTGATACGGGAACTGGCAATGGCGGGAATCGACTGGATCAAAGACGATGAACTCTTCAGCGATACAGAATATTGTACAGTAAAAGCAAGAGCTAAGATTGCTGCGGAAATTTTGAAGGATGTCTATGAGAGAACAGGAAAACGCGTGATCTATTCACCTAATATCACAGACAGACCGGATAAGATGCTTGATAAAGCGAAAATGTGCAAAGAGATGGGCATTCCCGGAATCATGATCAACGCACTCACTGTAGGCTGGCCTGCCATGCAGATGGTAGCAGAGAACGATGAAGTCGGGCTTCCGATCCTGGCGCATCCGGCTTTTGCAGGGGCGATGTACGAATCACACTACTCAGGTGTATCAAGCCATTTGATTCTGGGCAAATTCATGAGAATGAGCGGAGCCGATATCGTGATTTATCCTTGTGCATACGGCAAAGTAGACATTCAGCGTGAGCGGTATATCAGGATTGCACAGGCTCTGCTGACAGATTTCAGGGGAATGAAACGCACGTTCCCGGGACCGGCTGCAGGTGTATATCAGGGACTGATCCCGGATGTTGCATCCGATCTTGGAATGGACTTCTCCATTTCAGCAGGTGCGGCAATGCACGCGCATCCAATGGGAGCAGCCGCAGGAGTTGAGAGCTTAATCAAAGCTGCAGATGCAACGGCAGAAGGAATTTCACTTCGTGAAGCTGCGAAAGACTGTGAATCCTTAAAGGTTGCCCTTGATCTTTGGGGTGAAGGCATGAACCAGCAGTTATTTGATTTAAAGAAATAGAAAAGTCCACAGGATGTTTTCTGCCCTGAGAACTAACTTAGAAGCAGCGGGCAGCGCAGGAGGTAACGTGAAATATAAATTATTAGCAGTTGACGTGGACGGAACACTGCTGGATGATAAGCACAGGTTGTCGGAAAATAACCGAAGGGCTATCGGAGATATCAGGAAAGAGGGGGTGAAAGTCATTCCTTTTTCCGGAAGGGGATATCCGGCGCTTAAAGGGATTATTGAAACACTTAAGCTGGAAGATGCAGTCGTGACGCAGAACGGGAGCCTGGTACTGGACTATACCGGGAATAAAATCCTGCATGCGGAGTTGATTTCATCCGAAAACTGCAGGAAAATACTGGATTACTGCAGGGCGCATCTCTACCAGCCGCTTATTTACCAGAAAGACCAGGTCTATTCCGGGCTTAAGGGAACATATCTGGAGATATTTGAAACATGTATGGGACAGAGGGTTGTCTATACAGAGGATATCGGGATGTGCTATAATAACACACCCCTGGGAAAGATTTTAATATTGGATGAACCCTGCAGAGTTACGCAGTTCAGAGAATGGGTGTCCACAGCCTTTGGCGGCGTGGTGAGTGCGGATCGTGCGTATGATTTTTCTCTTGAGCTCGGCGGCAGCGATAAAGGCCGTGCGCTGGCATGGATCGGTTCTTATTATCATATAGAGCCCGGAGAGATGGTGGCTATAGGTGACGGTGAAAACGATAAAAGCATGCTGGAGTATGCCGGCCTTTCGATTGCCATGCAGGGTGCCATGGAAGGTGTAAAACAGGCAGCCGGAAAAGTGACATTAACGAATAATGAAAGCGGCGTCGCATACGCCATAGAGAAGTACGTGCGATGCAAAACCAGGTAAGCGAAAAAGAGGGTATAGAATGATTTATGAAGGAACGGCGGTTTCGGATGGGGCAGCATAGGTCGTGTGTTTCAATATGAGCCTTATCAGCCGGAAATCCGCCATGAGACGATTGCAAAAGCCCAAGCAGACAGCTGTATGGAAAAGTATAAAGGCGTACTCATCCAGGCGGAAGAAGAATTAAAACAGCTGATCGAAGGTTCTGAGCTGGACGAGGAAGAAAGGAAAATTTTCCAGGCACATATTGATATTGTACAGGATGAAGAGATGAGCCGCGAAATCGAGGACGAAATCCGGGACAATCTGCTGTCTCCCCAATGGGCAATCCAGGAAGTTTATGAAAGATATATTAAGATTATATCCAAGGCAAAGGATGCTCTGATCCGAGAAAGAGCAGCGGACCTAAAAGATGTCTGTCAGCGGTTGATCCGCCTGTGGGACGGCGGACATGAAAACCCGCTTTCCTCGTTGTCCGGAGAGGTAATTGTGGTTGCACGGGATCTGCTTCCTTCGGATACGGCAGCAATGAAGACAGAATATGTGAAGGCCATTGTTACGGAAGTGGGGGGCTATACTTCACATATGGCGATCCTGGCCAGAAACTATGGAATACCAGCGGTTCTGGGTGTGGCAGATATTATGAAAAATACAGAAAACGGCCAGAAGATAGCTGTAGATGCGAAGGATGGGAAGGTAATCACTCATCTGACGGTTGATCAGGAAAAGCAGTATCAGGTTATGCGCGAGGTATATCTGAAAAAGATAAGCGATATGCGCCAGTACCTGCCCTTTGTTCCTGAGACGCTGGATAAAACAAGAATCGAGGTCTGTCTGAATATTGGTTCTGCCGACAAGAGTGAACTGGAGCTGGAATCATACACAGATGGGGTTGGACTGTTTCGGACAGAGTTTTTGTATATGAGCAAAAAGGCGCTTCCAGAAGAGGAGGAACAGTTCAGAGTTTACAGAAAGATCGTGACCATGTACGGAGAACGGCCGGTAATTATCCGCACGCTGGATATCGGAGGCGATAAGAAGCTGGATTATCTGGAGCTTCCGCGGGAAGACAATCCATTTCTGGGGCTGCGTGCACTGCGGCTTTGTTTCGAGATGAAACCTATATTTAAAACGCAGCTCAGAGCACTTCTGCGGGCTGCTGTGTACGGAAACCTATGGATCATGTTCCCTATGGTTGGGAGCATTGGGGATATCCGGTTTGCCAAGCAGATTGTGGAAGAAGTAAAGGAAGAACTGCAGGAGGAAAATATCTCCTGTCGCACAGATGTAAAAGTAGGTATTATGATAGAGATACCGTCAATCGCGCTTATGGCCGATATTGCAGCGTCTGAGGTCGATTTTGCAAGTATAGGGACAAATGATCTCTGCCAGTATCTCATGGCAGTTGACCGTCTCAATCCAAGTGTTGCGAAATATTATCAGAGTTTTCATCCCGCTATGTTCCGGCTGATCAGGCAGATTGTGGAAGAGTTCGGGAAACAGAAGAAGCCGGTCAGTGTATGCGGCGAGATGGGAGGAAATCCCCAGGCGGTAGCGCTGCTGGCGGGACTTGGAGTGCGCAAGTTCAGTATGAATGCTTCCTCCCTGGCCTCCGTGAAGAAAATGATCTCTCAGATTGATATCTGCAAAGCCGAGAGAATGGCCAGAACAGTGCTGGAACTTTCTACAGCAGTCCAGGTGGAAGAATACATAAAAAGTGAACTGCCGGATTAAAGGCAGGTAAAGGAGGAGAACTTATGTATGCAAAACAGGTAGTGATTGAGAATGAGACTGGCCTGCATGCCCGTCCGGCTTCAGATTTCATATCACTTGCAAACAAATTTCGGAGTAAAATCTTTATACAAAATATGGATGAGGAAGACAGCTGCAAGGCGAATGCAAAGTCAATTGTCATGCTGATTGCACAGGGCCTTGGAAAGGGTGTAACAGCGGAAATAAGCGCCGAGGGCGAAGATGAGAAGGAAGCAGTGGAAGCACTGGCGGCACTGATTAAAACCAAGTTTGGCGAAGACTGAGAAGGAGAGATTGGATGGAAGCAATAGGCCTTTATACAAACAAGGAAATGATACTGACAGGGATAAAAGCCAGAAATGCCGAGGACATAATGAGAAGACTGTGCGATAGGGCTATGCAGATGAAATGTATTGAGCCTGTATTTATTACAGCCCTGCTGGAAAGGGAAAAAGAGTATCCGACCGGGCTTCCCACAGGCGTTCCCATCGCTATCCCTCACATTCACGACGGCTGCCTGAGATCCTTTTTCTCGATGGCCGTTCTGGACACATCGGTTGTATTTGGATGTATGGGGGATCCGGATGAAACGGTGGAAACCAGACTTGTATTCCTGTTCGGCATTACTGACCCAAGCTATCAGACAGCAGTTTTGAGGAAGTTCAGCAATATTTTTCAGGACGACGGCATTATGAACGAACTGCTTGAAATTGACAAACCGGAAGCAATGATACAGAAAATGAAGGAATTGTTAGAGGAATATCTGATAATTTAAATAATGGAGTGAATGATTATGAAAGCAAAAATTAATATAGCGGTTGCCTGTGGCGGCGGAATTTTTACAACAACGGTTGTAACGGATAAGATCAAAGATATATTAAAAAAGGAAAAAATACGATTTTCAATTAACCCTCATAAAATTACGGAAGTCCCCAATCTGGAGGGATATGATCTGATCGTAGTGACGGGAAAGACAAATGCAAAGAACAAGGCAGGCGCTCCGGTGTTACTGGGACTGCCTCTGTTTACGGGAGTGGGAGCGGAGCAGTTTACGGAAGAGCTGCTGGAAGCAGTTAAAAAAATCATGGATGAATAGTATTTATCCTACATTCTACTAAATATCGGGAGGTAGAAAAATGCAGGCTTTGTTACAAATAGGAAATGCTGTTAATAATATTATGGGCATATTTGGGAGCACCATAATCGTACCAGTAGTTATATTCATCATTAGTATGTTTATGCGTGTTGGGGTAAAGAAATCTTTTCAGGGGGCAATCTATATGGCGGTCGGGCTGACTTTGTTCAACGCCGTGCTCGGTGTTCTGATGACAGCTATTACCCCATATGTAACTGCCATGGCGGATCACGTGGGTATTCAGCTGCCATTCATTGATATCGGCTGGCAGGGCGCATCCGTTGTCGTGTACTCCAATACGCTGGGTTATATTTATCTGGTGCTCGGACTTGGGCTGAATCTGCTTCTGTTCGCGCTGAAATTGGTCGATACGTTTCAGCCTACGGATATATGGAACTACTATCAGTTTGTATTCTGGGCAGTTATCGTGCAGTTTACGACAGGAAGTTTTGCACTGGGTGTTGCAGCGGCGGTTATGTGCAACCTGGTGGTACTTCTGATCGCAGATATTATCGCACCGTCTCTGCAGGAATTTAACGGTTATGACAACCTTACACTTACCAGTGTTCCCTCCGGAGGAGCGCCATTTGCCATGATTGTAAGATGGATCATGTTAAAATTAAAGATTAAAACAAAACCGGTCAGTGCGGAGCGGCTGCAGGAAAAATTGGGATTTTGGGGAGAACCTCTTTCCATCGGCCTGGTAGTAGGGCTGTTGATAACGATTTTGGGTTCAATCACCGGTCTGGCAAATGTAAATACATGGGCCGGAATCCTGACAGCGTCAATTACCATTGCGGCGGTTATGGTTATTTATCCCTCAGTTTCCGGACTTTTTGTGAAAGGACTGATTCCATTGAGTCAGTCCATGCAGGCACGTGCACGTTCCGGCAGCTCGAATAGAAAGTATTTTCATATTGCCATGGATCCGGCAGTTTTCTTTGGAAACGGGGATAATATGGCAGCAGCGCTGATCCTGATTCCGATCGTATTCTTTATATCCATTATTTTGCCGGGGAATAAGATTCTGATGCTTGCAGATATTCCGGCCATGGCATTTATGACGGCGGGGCTGATCTGCGTATTCCGGGGAGATATTCTGATGACTGTGGTCTCCGGGGCAGTCTGGTTCAATGTGGCAAATGTGCTGAATTCGGATGTCTGCGCCGCGTTTACAAAGGCTGCGGAATCCGCAGGTGTAGCTTCACAGATGGACTCTGTTTCCAATGCCTTTGCCCAGGGGCTTGGAATTGCCTCATGGACGGTAGGTACGAATCCGGTATTATATCTGGTATACAAAGCATTTTCGGCAGACGGTATGATGCGGATAGTTGGGATTATTATCGTTGTTGTGGTATATCTGGCTATCTATCTTTCATTTCGGAAAAATAAAAAGCTATGGTGGGTTGCCGCAGGCGCAAGTGAAGAATACCTGATGGAGAGAGGATACATAGAATAATGTAAAGAAAAGCCCATTGGAAGGTAGTGAAAACTGCTTCCGTGGCTTTGCCGGCGTAAAAATATGTGTTATAATAATTTGCACTAGACTGTGAAGCAGAGTGGCATATTGCGATAATGAATTTTCAGACACGCTCTAGTCTGAATAATTGAAGGCGGTGTGGAAAGATGGCAGACAGGTTCTTCCAGGGATATATATATCAGTTACAAAAAAGTATATACAGAACGTTTGGCGTGATTGACAATAAGGAGATCGTTTCATGCAGCAATCAGGAGATGATAGGGACCACGAATTCCTTTAATCTGATGAAGCAGAAGAACGAGGAAGGCAGATGCTTTTTTATTAAAAATAATACATATCGTATCTTCTATGAGAACAGTTTTGTTCGGTTTGCAGTTTTTGTCGAAGGAACCGATAAGGAGGCAGAGGACTATGCAACGATACTATCCGTCTGCTTTACGGGCATGAAATCCTATTTTGAAGAGAAGTACAGCCGGGATTTGTTTTACAAAGCGCTTTTTCTGGAAAATATTCTGGCGGCTGACATAAATGTAAGGGCCAAGATGCTGAAGATTCCCCCGATTATGGCACGGGCAGTATTTTTACTGAGATTTTCCCATGTGGATACGGAGTGGAATCTGAATATGCTGATCCAGAACGTAGAGGAATCCGAGAAATACGAAGTATTTTCTATGACGGAAACGGACATAATTGTTATTGTGAAGGCAAAAACGAATACTTCTCATGCGGAGCTGGAGACAATTGGCATTACATTTCAGAAAAAGGCGGCGGAAATCTTCAAATCCTCCCCGGTTATCGGAATCGGAAGTATTGTTACCGACATCCGGCAGCTGGCGGATTCATATAAGGAATCACTTTATGTTCTGGAGCTGCTGTATCTGTTTGAGGGAAGCAGGACAGTCATAGATTATAATCATCTGGGGATCAAGCGCCTGATCTATCAGCTGCCGATTCCCTTATGCGAGGTGTATCTGGATGAGGTGTTTATAAAAGGCGGATTCGACACATTGGAAAATGAGACGCTGGAGACTGTAAAATGCTTTTTTGAAAATAATCTCAATGTTTCGGAGACGGCAAGGAAGCTCTTTATTCACAGGAATACCCTGATGTACAGGCTGGAAAAGATTAAAAAGCTGACGGGGCTGGATGTGCGTATCTTTGACCACGCAATTGTATTTAAGATCGCAATGCTGATCCATATCCATATTAAGTGTAAAGGGTAAGACAGGGCTTCAACTTTAGAAAAGTTGTTGCAGAATCTTTCCAATTGTGGTAAAATGATCATGGTTTATCCGCAGGAGGTGTAAAAGAATGGATATTTTGAAAATAATATTAACAATTATATTTGTAATAGATTGTATTGCTCTTTCAGCAATTATCCTTCTTCAGGAGGGAAAGTCGGCCGGACTTGGGACGATCAGCGGGGCGGCTGATACTTACTGGGGACAGAATAAGGGACGTTCAATGGAAGGTGCTCTTGTAAAGTCCACAAAGTTCCTTGCTATTTTATTTATGGTTTTGGCACTGGTTTTGAACCTGGGTGTATTTAACTAAGAAGATAAGATGATTGAACACTCTATACAGATATAGAGTGTTTTTTATTATAATATAGGAAATTCCGCTGGAATTTCCTATATTATAATAACCCTCCGGGGGATGCACACGCCGCGATAAAGTATATAGCCGCAAGGCGGTATCGCGGCAGCGCCAAAGTGTGCAAGCCTCTCATGAGTGAGAGGCTTGCATACTTTGATATATAAGTTGGAGTGGACTTGCCCACTTTGTTTTATAGAAAAGTTCCAAAGTAATAGAAAGAAGGTGAGAATATGAACCAGAATTTTGAAAAAAGAAAAAAAGTCATTTACGATTTTATCTGTGACGATATGTATGTACCGATGAAGATCAAGGAGATAGCGATTGTCCTTCAGATCCCCAAAGAGCAGCGCAGTGAGCTGAAGGAAGTGCTGGACTCACTGGAGGAAGAAGGAAAGATCCATGTGTCCAAAAAAGGAAAATATACGAAGGGAGAGGCCAGGCGCCTGACCGGTGTATTTCAGGCCAATGCCCGGGGATTCGGGTTTGTGATACAGGAAGGGGAAGAAGAGGATATCTTTATTCCTGAGGAGAACATTGGAGGCGCGTTCCAGGGCGATCAGGTGGAGTTCGTGGTCACGAAGGAAGCGGACAGCAGGCTTGGAGCGGACGGAAAGCGAAAAGAAGGCAGGATTGTGCGTATTCTTTCGCATGGAACGACGAAAGTAGTCGGCCTGTATGAAAAATGCAAAAGCTTTGGATTTGTGCGCCCGGACAGCCAGCGTGTCCTGAATGATATTTATATTCCTGAGGGAAAAGACAAAGGAGCCATGACCGGACACAAGGTGGTGGTAGAACTGACCTCCTACGGCGGCCAGGACATGAAGCCGGAGGGCCGTGTTGTTGAAATTATAGGACACATTAATGACCCGGGGACAGATATTATGTCCATTGTGAAAGGATATGACCTGCCCGTGGAGTTCCCAGAGCGGGTGCTGAATCAGGCAGAGCGTGTGGGAAAAGAAGTAAGCGAGGCTGATATGGCCGGCAGAATGGATCTGCGGGGCTGGCAGATGGTGACCATTGACGGAGAAGATGCAAAGGATCTGGATGATGCGGTTTCCCTTACAAAAGAAGGGGATTTTTACCGGCTTGGCGTCCACATCGCCGATGTTTCGAATTACGTTCAGGAGAAAAGCGCCCTGGACAGGGAGGCCTTGAAACGGGGGACAAGCGTCTATCTGGCAGACAGAGTCATCCCCATGCTGCCCCATAAGCTGTCCAACGGAATCTGTTCCCTGAACGCAGGAGAAAACAGGCTGGCGCTCAGCTGCATTATGACCATCAATGAAAACGGAGAAGTAGTTGATCACGAGATCGCAGAGACTGTGATCCGGTCGATGAGCGCATGAGCTATACAAGTGTGGCGAAGATACTAAAGGAGCAGGAAGCGTCCATATTAGATGGCGGGGAAAGCAGCAAATACAAGGAGCTCGTGCCGATGTTTCTTCTGATGGCGGAACTTTCAGGCGTACTGCGTGAGAAACGCAGAAAGCGGGGGTCTATTGACTTTGATTTCCCGGAGACCAAGATGATCCTGGATGAAAATGGGAAACCAGTCGACATCAAACCCTATGACCGGAATGTGGCAACAAAGCTCATCGAAGATTTTATGCTGATGGCAAACGAAACCGTTGCAGAAGAGTATTTCTGGAGAGAGCTGCCTTTCCTGTACCGTACCCACGAACAGCCGGATGAAGAAAAGATCCGGAAACTGAGTACTTTTATCAATAATTTCGGTTATCACATCCATGTGGGAAACAGTGAGATCAGGCCCAAGGAGGTTCAGAAACTCCTTGGAAAAGTAGAAGGAACGCCGCAGGAGCCGCTGATCAGCCGTCTGGCTCTGCGCTCGATGAAGCAGGCAAAGTATACGCCCGAGAACACCGGCCACTTTGGCCTGGCAGCAAAATATTATACCCACTTTACTTCCCCGATCCGGCGGTATCCGGATCTGCAGATTCACCGGATTATCAAAGAGAATATCCGGGGCAGGATGGATGCGCAGCGGGAAGAGCATTACAATACGATTCTTCCGGAAGTGGCCAGACAGTCCAGCGAATGCGAACGCCGCGCAGAGGAAGCGGAGCGTGAGACAGTGAAACTGAAAAAAGTGGAATATATGAGGGACCGAATCGGAGAAGAGTTCGACGGCGTCATATCAGGGCTTACAAAATGGGGCGCTTATGTAGAACTGGAGAATACAATAGAAGGACTGGTCCATGTGACAAATATGCGGGATGACCACTATGATTACCGGGAAGAGCAGTATGAACTGGTGGGAGAGCATACCCGGAAGGTATATAAACTGGGACAAAAGGTGCGGGTGAGGGTACTGGATGCAGACCGCCTGCAGCGAACCATTGATTTTGAATTCTGTGAAGCAGAGGATTTATAGAGGGAGTAGTGCCATGGCAAAAACGGAAGGCAGACTGATTGCCAACAACAAAAAAGCATATCATGACTATTTTATACTGGAGAAGTACGAGGCCGGAATTGTCCTGCACGGGACAGAGGTAAAGTCCCTGCGTATGGGCCAGTGCAGCATCAAGGAAGCATTCATCCGCATCGAAAACGGGGAAATCTTTATTTATGGCATGCACATCAGCCCGTACGAGAAAGGCAATATCTTCAATAAGGACCCTCTCAGGGTAAGAAAGCTTCTTCTCCATAAAAACGAAATAAATAAGCTGTTTGGAAAGATGAAAGAACAAGGCAACACCCTTGTACCGCTCAGAGTGTACTTCAGCGACAGTCTGGTAAAAGTAGAGATCGGGCTGGCTAAGGGGAAAAAGATGTATGACAAGCGGGAAGATATTGCGAAGAAAGATCAGAAACGAGAGGCGCAGCGGGAATTTAAGGTGCGGAATCTTTGATGAATTTACCAGAGGATGCATGGTGGCAGGGGGACGCTCTATGTCAGGGATGCCGGGAAGGCGCTGGGGCTGTATATGCCGCTTTGTTATGCACCCGTGCTGCTAACTGCTTCTAAAAAAACCGATGCCGGATATGCGGGTACGGAGAACACATCACGGGAAATCTGATGATTTCCCGCGCTGGGTTCTCCAAAAACTTGATTTGGAGATCAAGTTTTTCCCCGCATATCCGGCATCGGTTTTTTAAGAAGCAGTAAGCGCACTCTAGCATAACAAAGCGGCATATACAGCCCCAGCGCCTTCCCGGCATCCCTGACATAGAGCTGGCTCTTTCAATCGGCAGGTATTGTTTATTCATGGGGGGATTTGTGGACGAGGGCAGCGGATGGGGATCGCCTGTGTGTATCTTGCCTCTTTGGGGTGTTTATATAGACCTAGTAATTTACTGCACAAAAATATTTCCTATCATCTATATCCATCCGACGCACCCGTCCGGGAATCCCCACGGGGGGAATGAGATTTCCTGCCGGTTGGATGAGCCAGCCCCCCGTCCCGTTCTATGTCAGGCGTCCTTTCATCCACCTTCATCCGAAACTTATAAAAAATATGACCAATCGTCATTTTTGTGTTGTTTTCCTGGTTTGTTTTTGTTATACTTAACCCGATATATGCAGGAGGGCATTCATTATGAAAAAAGCATTTCGGATATTCAAAAGGGATCTTGGGCGTCTTGTACATAACCGGGTCGCCGTGATTGTGATGGCAGGCGTTTGTGTCCTGCCGTCTTTGTATGCGTGGTTTAATATTGCCGCTAATATGGATCCATACAGCAATACGCAGGGGATTAAGGTGGCTGTGGCCAATCATGATACGGAAGCGGAAAATGAACTGATTACCCTGAATGCGGGGGATCGTATTGAGGAGAATCTGAGGGAAAATGATCAGCTGGGGTGGACATTCGTGGAGGAATCCCAGGCTGTGGAAGGGGTGAAGTCAGGAAAGTATTATGCGGCTATCGTGATACCGGAGGATTTCAGCAGTTCGCTTCTGAGCATTATCTCGGGGTATCCGGTAAAGCCCCGGCTGGATTACTATATTAATGAAAAGAAAAATGCGATCGCTCCTAAGATCACAGACACGGGGGCAGGCACCGTGCAGCAGGAGATCAACGACACTTTTTCCTCTGTGGCGGCAGAGACGATTTCAAAACTGATCCAAAGCTCGGTCACCCGGCTTTCCGGGGATATGGGCAGTATGAATACGGAAGTGATGTCTATGCTGTCTGAGATTCAGCAGAATCTGGGGCAGTATCAGACTGTGCTGAAGAATTTTCAGGACACGGTCGGAGATAGTTCCGGGCAGATCAGCAATACGCAGGAAGTGCTGGACAGTGTGAAATCGGCTGCGTCAGCGGGTTCGGACACATTGTCGGATACTGCTTCTGTACTGAGCAGCGGACGAGGCAGTATTGGGGAATTTTCTTCTGCATTTTCCGGCAGCCTATCGGACGGGGAGAACTGGCTTAACAATATTTACGGCTCGGCATCCGACAGCCTGAGTTCCCTTAAGAATCAGGCGGACACGGTGAACGGGGCAGTGAAAGATGGAATTGATTCGGTACAGAATCTGGTGGATACAAACAGCAGTATTCTGGAAAAGCTGGAGGAAATCAATGCGGATCTGCCGGATGCGCTTAAGGAGGCTGTTTCCGGACGTATTGCTGAGCTGCAGGCGCAGAATGAGGAGTTTCAAACTCTTCTGGACTCATTGAGCCAGAGCAATGCCAGTATGGGAAATGCAATGGACACCGCGCAAAGCACCAAGGAGCAGCTGGAAACGCTGGTATCTCAGAGCCGGCAGTCGCTGCGGGATTACCGTACGAACTTTGACCAGACGCTTCTGCCCCAGCTGAATGAGTCAATGGATACTTTTTCTGCTGGGCGGGGAAATGTCCGCTGCGCTGTCTGGCGTATCGGCCTCCACAGACCAGTTGGAGGAAATCCTGTCCCAGCTAGGCACAAGCCTTGAGGACAGTTCTAAGGCGCTGGGCAGGACCGGGGATTCTGTATCCTCTTTGAAGGGGCAGATGGACCGGATTGTGACGGATCTGCAGACATTGCAGAGTTCGGAGGCTTATCAGCAATTTCTTTCACTGGAGGGGCTGGACGCGGACTCCATTGCAGAGTTTATGGCATCGCCGGTGAACATTCGAAGTGAAACTCTGTACAGTGTAAAGAATTACGGTTCTTCCATGACTCCTTTTTACACAAATCTGGCGCTCTGGGTAGGCGGAATTGTATTAATTGCGATTCTTAAAATGGAAGTTGACAGAGGCGGTGGTGTCAGGCATTTCTCTACATCCGAGGCATACTTCGGCAGATGGCTTCTCTTTGCTGCGATCGGCCTTATCCAGGGGCTGATCGTATGTCTGGGGGACCTGTGGCTTTTGAAGGTGCAGTGCCTCCATCCCGCTGCCTTTGTACTCACGGGAATGTTCTGCTCCTTTGTGTATGTGAACCTGATCTATGCCCTGTCAAGTGCGCTGAAGCATATTGGGAAGGCGCTTTGTATCATACTGGTAATTCTGCAGATTCCGGGATCTGCGGGTACATATCCGATTGAGATGACGCCGCCGTTCTTCCAAAAGCTGCACCCTCTGCTTCCCTTTACTTATGGAATCAATGCAATGAGAGAGGCGATTGCAGGAATGTATGGAAATGCCTTCTGGGGCAGCCTGCTCCATCTGGCGGTGTATCTGCCGGCAGCCCTGCTGATCGGGCTTGGACTGCGAAGGCTGCTGGTGAATCTGAATGATCTGTTTGACAGAAAGCTCGGAGAGACAGACTTGATGCTCTGCGAAACTTCGGACGGAAATGGGGGAAAGACGCCCTTCTCCCTGGCAGTCAGGACACTGCTTCGGGATCAGACCATGCGGGAAGAGCTGGTTGCAAAAGCCGCTGCATTTGAAGCAGGCTATAAGAAACGGATCCGTAATGGCTTTTTAGCGATTCTGATCCTTCCGGCGGTCTTTTTGATCCTGATGTTCAGCATAGAGTCGAAGATTGTCTTTCTGGTTCTATGGATTGTATCAATTATTGTAATCGCGGTTTATCTGATCTGTCAGGAATACATCCACGACCGACTGCAGCGGCAGATTGAGCTGGGCTCACTGACACAGGAAGAGCTTCTGGATGCAATGAAAGGGAGGGACGAGTGATGAAGAATATATGGAGCATCTTCAGACAGGATGTGAAGCGGTGCTATAAAAATGTCATCGCTCTGATCGTAGTTCTTGGAATTGTTGTGGTTCCGGCTCTGTATGCATGGTTTAACATTGCCGCCAGCTGGGATCCCTATGAGAATACGGGAAACCTTAAAGTTGCGGTGGCAAGTGTGGATGAAGGGTATGAGGGGGAGCTGGTCCCGGTTTCACTCAATCTGGGAGAGAATGTTCTCTCCGCGCTGCGGGAAAATACACAGCTGGACTGGACTTTTACAAGCAGCGCCAAAGCAGTAGACGGTGTGAAATCCGGTAAATATTACGCTGCAATTGTGATCCCGGAAGATTTCAGCAGGAATATGATGAGCCTCTTCTCAGGCGCAGTTACGAACCCTGAGATCACTTATTATTCCAATGCCAAGGAAAATGCGATAGCGCCCAAGGTCACGGACAAGGGTGCCAGCGCCGTGCAGACACAGGTAAAGGAAGTGTTTATTGAAACCATATCCGACACGGCCATTACGGCCATGCAGGCTGTAGCAGATACGGCAGAACAGGAGGGCGCAGAATCAATTGCCGCCACACTGATAACGAACCTGGAAAGGACTTCCGCCGATTTAAGCGCGGCCGCGGGTACAATCCAGGCATTTTCTTCCATGGTGGTGTCTACACAGCAGATGCTGGATACCACATCAGGGTTTTTAAAACAGTCCAGAGAGCATTCAGACAGCACTCTGAGTGCGCTGAAAGAGAAAGAAAGCTCATTTTCAGATATGCAGGGAGCCATATCAGGTGCAGCAGAAGGCATGAATCAGGCCCTGGCGGACAGCGCAGGTTTTTATCAACAGATGGGGGAAACGATTCATGGGGGACTGGATTCCCTGTCATCGGATGCGGCTGCAACCGCAGCCACTCTGGATCTGTTTTCTGAAAAGATCAGTGCCATCATACAATCCTATACGAACCTGCGGGATGCCCTGCAGGCACTTGGAGCGGAACATGCGGTAATTGCCCCTGCTATTGGCAGTGTTGTGGGAAAACTGAATGAATCGATAGCTGTTCAGCAGTCTCTTTATGATAAGCTGAGCAAAGCGGCGGAGACGATCCGGAACAAGCCGGAGGAAGCTCTTGCTTCGGAGGAAGAACTGGACGCCCTCCTTGAGCAGAATGCACAGAACCTGTCAAAGGTTCAGAGTGAGTATGAAGAACAGGTTAAACAGAATCTGGACGGCCTCTATGCCTCTCTGGGAGATACCCGGAGCAGTATATCCGGGCTTCTGAAACAGTTGGATGAGAGTGCCGATGGTATCTACACTTTATCCGGTTCTGCTTCGTCAGACCTGTCACAGATAAAAGAAACGCTGGACACGTCCGGTTCCCTGCTGGATAAGGCGGCCTCACGGCTGACGGAAACGGTCTGGAAGCTGAATCAGGCGCAGAGCAGCGGCGATTTTCAGACGCTGGAACAGATCGTAGGCGGGAATAAAGAAAGCATCAGCGCCTTCCTTGCCTCTCCGGTAGAACTGGAGACAACCAAGCTGTATCCCATAGAGAATTACGGTTCTTCCATGGCGCCGTTTTACTCCACCCTGGCGATCTGGGTGGGCGGCATCGTACTGGTTGCAATGCTCAAGGTTACCGTATCTCCAAATTCACTGAACGGACTGAAGCGTGTAAAGAATTATCAAGTCTATTTTGGGCGGTATATCCTATTCCTGCTGGCGGGACTGTTTCAGAGCGGGCTTATCTGCCTGGGAGATCTTTACTATCTGCAGATCCAGTGTGAGCATCCGTTCCTGTTTCTGCTGGCCGGCTGGATTACCAGCATTGTGTATGTAAATATCATATATACCCTGACCGTGTCCTTCGGAGATATCGGGAAAGCAGTCTGCGTTGTGCTTCTGGTTATGCAGGTGGCAGGATCAGGCGGGACCTTTCCAATTGAAGTGGCACCGGCATTTTTCCAGAAGGTTTATCCGCTGCTTCCGTTTACCCATAGTATGACCGCCATGCGTGAGTGCATCGGCGGGGCTTATGGGATGACGTATTGGAGAGAACTGGGGATACTGGGGATTTTCCTGGCGGCATCACTTATGCTGGGGCTGGTGCTGAGAAAGCCAGTTATAAAACTTAACACTGCATTCTCAGAGAAACTGGAGGAGACGCAGCTTATGTAAGCGGGAGATTTGGGCTGGAGGGGCTTCAGTGAGAAGCAGGATGTACGGCTGCCGGCCGCTTCCCGATCAATAAGTTTTTTCAATAAAATGTTGTATATTGTAAATCATAGAAAGCACCTTTCTTTGTGTGCATGAATCTTTGGCAAAAGATTCTATCACAAAGAGGTGCTTTCTCTGCGCAAACAGTGCAAAATTATCAGTCTAAAAGGCATTGCTGTTCTCACTACAAGACGAATATATTTTAAAATAACAAAATAGTGCACTTTTATCAAAATGTTATAATTAAAAAGGAAAAGTTTATGAAATATAATGTAATAAAAGGAGGCGAAAAGCTATGAAAAAAGTAATGAGTATGATTCTTGCAGTAATGATGACTTTGTGTTTGCTGGCCGGGTGTGGGAAAGGAGCGGCTGAGGAGCCGGCGAAAGAAGGGGAGGGTACCCAGGAGGTTAATGGGACAGCCTCTGAGGGGGATGGAGAGATTGTTGAGGTGGAGATCTGGGAGTATTTTGAAGACCTGGAGCATGAATATTTTACAGATATTATGAATAAGTGGGGGGAAGAGAACGGGTACCGTTTTAAAATTGTGCAGTACCCTTATGGGGATTTGAATAAACAGTATACCCTGGGGATGGTTTCAGGGGAACTGCCTGATCTGACGATGATTAATAACTGTGATACGGCCAGCTATGTGGAAATGGGGATGCTGCAGGATATTACGGATCAGGTGGAGACATGGGGCGAGACGGAGAATTTTTATGAAACATCCCTGAATACAACAACGATTGAAGGAAAGCTGTATGGACTGCCTTATAATTCCAACTGTCTGGCGCTGTATTATGACGAGGATCAGTTAAAGGCAGCCGGCGTAGAAGTACCCAAAACCTGGGATGAGCTGGCGTCGGCAGCGAAGGCGCTGACCCAGGGCAGCCAGTATGGATTTGCACTTTCACTTGTGAATAATGACGAGGGGACTTTCCAGTACTTTCCGTTCCTGTATTCCAGCGGAGCCGATATGTATTCAATGGGAAGCGATGAGGCAATATCCTCTATGCAGTTTTTAAAGAATATGATTGATGCGGGCTCTATGAGTTCAGAGGTGATTAACTGGTCACAGGCAGATGTATGCCAGCAGTTTATGCAGGGGAATGCGGCCATGATGATCAACGGGCCATGGCAGGTACCTACACTGGAGGGAAATGTACCGGATAAGAACTGGAAATGTGCACCGATACCGATTGATAAGGAACAGGCGTCTGCCCTTGGCGGAGAAGGATTCTCTATCGTCAAGGGAGCGGATGTAGAGAAGATCTGGCCGGTCATGGAGTTTATGATGGACAAGGATACACTGGCCGACTGGGATCATGCAGTGGGCAAGCTGCCACCTAGAAAAGATGCGGTAGATAAGTATTCGGATTGGGCGGACGACCCGGTTCTGCAGGTATTCTTTGACCAGTTGAACTATGCGGCAGTACTGGGGCCGGATGTAAGCTGGCCGGAGATTTCTACGGCAATTTATACGGCTTTGCAGGAGACAATGACAGGACAAAAAACAGCGGAGAATGCCTGTGCAGATGCCCAGGCAGCCATTGACGGACTGGTGGAAAAATGAAAAAAGGGACAGGAAAACGTACAATTATAACGAAAAATACAAGGTATTTATTCTGCTTTGCAGGGCCAGCCTGTATTTATATGGGGATCATAGCAGTCTATCCGATTCTTTATAACTTCTATCTGATGTTCAGAAACATGTCAACCAGAAATTTTATGAACCATCAGTTCGTGGGGCTTGATACAATCAAAGAACTTCTGGATAAAGGCGTTATCTGGACGGCTGCCTATAACACCGTATTGTTTACCGTCGTTTGTACTGTCATCCAATTTGTGATCGGATTTGCTTTTGCCATGCTGCTTAGCAGAAAGTTCTGCATGGCAAAGCTTTCCAAAAGCCTTTTGCTGGTCAGCTGGCTGATTCCAATGACAGTGACAGGGATTTTATTTAAGTTTATCTTTCAGACAGACAGTGGAATCCTGAATTTTATCCTGCAGCAGATGGGGGTGGTACATAGTCCGGTCGAATGGCTGACAAGTGAGAGGACTGCCATCTGGTGCATCATTGCTGCCAATTGCTGGGTAGGGATTCCGTTTGATATGGTACTTCTCTCAACAGGTCTCGCAAACATACCGGAAAATGTGCTGGAGAGTGCTTCCATCGACGGAGCGGGAAGGATTCAGCGGTTTCTCCATATTACACTTCCCATGCTCAGGCCAACCATGTATTCTATCTTGATTCTGGGAGTGATATACACGTTCAAGGTATTCGACCTGGTTCAGGTGATGACAGGGGGCGGCCCCGTAAATGCCACGGAAATGCTGTCGACCTATGCCTATAAACTCGGATTTCGTGAGTTCAATTTCAGCCAGGCGTCGGTGGTGGCTAACTTTATGTTTATACTATTGTTTATTGTAGGAGTCATTTATCTGAGATTTGTCAATGATGATGAGGTGATTGAGTGATGAGAAAAGGCAGAATTAAAAATTTAGGAATCAATGTGGGAGCAGTTCTGCTGGTGATTTTATTCCTGTCGCCCGTCATCTGGATGGTGATGTGTTCTTTTAAAAAAGATGTGGAAATCTTCAGGTTCCCTCCCACTTTTTTACCGGAAACCCCGACGGCGCAGGCTTACATAGACCAGTTTGAAAGCAGCCTGTTTCCGGCATTAAGGAATAGTCTTGTAATCGCGGTTTCTTCCATGCTGATTGCAATTGTTTTAGCAATCCCGGCAGCCTATGGGCTGGCGCGTTTTAAATCAAAGGCCCGAAAGCCTATGATACTTGGTTTCCTTGTAACCCAGATGCTGCCGCCGGCTTTACTTCTGACCCCATTGTTTCTGCTGTATACCAGGCTGCACATCATTAACACCAGGATAGCCCCGATTCTGTCCACGGCCACTTTATCAATTCCATTTATCGTCATTCTTATGCGGCCGTTTTTTGCATCCCTTCCGAAATCGGTGGAAGAGGCAGCTAGAGTGGACGGTTGTACGATGCTGGGCGCTTTTGCCAGGATCATGGTGCCTGTTGCCCGGCCGGGCCTTGCGACGGCGGCGGTTTTTTCTTTTATTTTTGCGTGGAATGACCTGGTATATTCTATGGCGTTTATTTCCGACTCCTCGCTCTGGCCGATGACGACTATGATTAATAATTTTCAGACAAAATACGGGACACAGTGGAACAGTATTCTGGCATTTGGAGTCTGCCTGATTATTCCGATTGTAATTATTTTCATTTTGATGCAGAAGTATATAGTGTCCGGGCTGACGGCGGGCGCAGTAAAGGAGTAGGTGAAGAAATTGATCGAATATATAGACCCCAGAATCATCTATACAGAAGCACCGAAAACCGGTTTAAACGACAGGGAAAAGAATGTGCTTCGGGAACTTGCCTCAAAGGTACAGCATTACGCCCAGGACGCGAAACAGGATAAGAAAAGAGAGCTGTGGTATGCACATAACAGTCTGCAGAGGGTAAGGCCTATGGTGCTCGTGTTTCCGGAAGGGGCCTGGCTTGAGATTCTGCCGTGGGACGATATGGTGTGCAGAGATGAATTCTACCGGGCATACGAATGGATGCTGCGCCGCCTCTGTTACAGGTATGAACATTTTAACGATGATTTTGTAATAGAGCCGGTGATAGAAGTGCCGCTGGTATATGAGATCACACCGTTTATGAAAGGCGGAGCTTCTTTTATTCATATGGATATGAAAGATACCGGGGAGGGGATACATCAGAAGAAAATACTTCTGGAACATATGGAAGATTTTCAAAAGTTTTTCAAACCGGAGTTTTTTCTTCATAGAGAAGCATCGGCAAGGAATCTTTATCTGATACAGGAAGTAATCGGAGATCTGATCGAAGTGCGGCACTGCGGATACCTGGCGCCGGACACAAGCCTTCTGAGGCAGTTTATCGAGATGAGAGGCACGGAACAAATTTTTTATGATCTGTATGACCAGCCTGAGTGGCTTCATAAGGTGCTGGACTTTATGAAAGATGCTGCACTGGAGCTCTTAGACGTGATGGAACCTTATCTTCTGGATACAAATACCGGAAATGACTATATTGGTTCCGGTGGTATCGGATATATGCGGGGGCAGGAAGCGGACAGGGCATTGTATTCGAACAGCTGGGGGTTTTCAGATGCCCAGGAGCTTGCCGGTGTATCGCCGGACATGTATGAGGAATTCGCAACTGCATACCATCAGCCTCTGCTGGAAAGATTTGGATGGAGTTGTTATGGATGCTGCGAGCCAATGACGGATAAATTTGATATAATAAAGAGGCGTATTAAGAATTTAAGACGCGTGTCGGTAAATCCGTGGACGGACAGGGAGGCAGCGGCCAGTGCTCTTTCGGATCGGTACATATACTCATGGAAGCCAGCTCCGACAGTGGTCACCCAGGGTTTTGACGGAGAGATGGCTGAACGCGATATTCAAAAGACTATGGAAATAGCCGGCAGCTGTGTTGTGGAAATGATTCTGAAGGATACAGTTACGGTACAGCACAAGCCGGAGCGTATCCAAAAATGGATTCATGCCGCAAAAAATATCGCAGAGAAAGGGTATGCATAATTATCGCAACAGTACAAAGACTGCTGAAAAAGTACAGGGCGGCACAGCTGAGCACGCAGATTCAAATTCTGCTTACGGTATTTACATATCTGCCGGTTATTATGATTCTGCTTGCACTGAACATCTATCACGGGCAGGATATGATCCGGCATACAACGCTGGCCGCATCTGAGAATATGGTGGATAAATCGGAACATCTGTCCAATTATATGCAGCGCTATATGGAGCCTTATTACAAGGCGGTCATTGACGGAAGTATCTGGGCAGAGATCGAGGATGTTACCAGGGATGTAAAAAGCAACAGCAATCGGATATTTTCTTTATTAGAAGGATATTCAACTCCTACCAACAATGAGGTGGCCCTCATGTTTTTGATGCGAAAAGATGAGTCAGGATATCTCACAATCCGTCTTCCGGCAGGGCAGCAGATTATTGTTACTAAAAATAATAAGATGTTTTACGAAGATTTGATACGGCTGGGAAATGAAGGGATGGACAACCAGGAGCTGGTGACTGCTAAGCTGGAGTATCACAGCAAGATGTGTCTGGGGCTGTCCCAGAAAATTTATAATTATAAGACCAAGGAGTGCTATGGAAGCCTTGTTATGCTCATGTATCCGGAGACAATAGAGTCCATCTTAGAAAGTTCAGAAGGGGGATACACGTCCTATATCCTTCAAACCACGGGCGGCAGCCTTTTTGCGGATAATGAAAACCTGGAATTTATCGATAATCTGCAAGTTGATAAAACACACGAAGACGAAGTGCACTGGACGAACTGGCATCTTGCCTATGCCGTGGATACGGATAAAATCAGAAAAGATATCAGAGGGTCAACACTTGCGGCTTTTTCGGTTGTATCGGTATTATTTCTTTTGACAATTCTATTAGTTAATATATTTATCCGCCGCAGGATGAAGGCCCTGCGCCTTCTGGAAGGAGCCATGTCTAAGATACGCAAAAAAGGTGAATATACGTCACTGCCGTCCGCCGGCAATGCCGAACTGAACTCCCTTTTTGCCGGTTATAATAAAATGGTGGATCAGATTGTCCTCCAAAAAAGAAAAATTCAGGAGCAAAACGAAGAAAAACTGACCGGCCTCAAAAAACAGAAGGATGCGGAGATCAAGGCGCTGGAGCTTGAGATCAACTCACACTTTATCTATAATACACTGAATTCCATTAATTACACGGCAATAGAGCATGAGGACTATGAAACAAGTGATCTGCTGAAGGTATTTGCCAATGTCCTGCGTTATATGACAGAAAACAGGTATGAACTTGTTACGGTAAAGCAGGAGATTGTCTGGCTGGAACAGTATTTGTTTCTGCAGAGGAGCCGCTTTGACGGGCGTTTTGATTTTGAGATTGATGTAGACCCGGAGATTGAAGAGAAAAAAATACGCAAACTGCTGTTGCAGCCCTTTGTGGAGAATGCAATTATCCATGGTTTTGACAGAAAAAGCAAAGGCGGGCTCATTACCGTTATTTGCTCTAAGGAGGCGGAATCGGGGCTGGTGATCACCATTTCAGATAATGGGAACGGGATCGAGGAAGACATTCTGCACAAGATAAGGGAAGGGATTGCCCTGGAAAACAGCCCTGAAAATCTGGGATTGGGGATGGCGAATACCTGCTACCGGATGAGGCTGTATTATGGAGCGGCGTTTATTTTTAGTATCGGGAGCAAAGGCGGCAGAGGGACAACCGTAACGTTAAAGCTTCCGGCGCTGTAAGGATGGGGGGACAGATTTGAGAGTGGTAGTTATTGAGGATGAAGATAAGGCCAGACAGCTGATTATCCGCCTTCTCAGACAGGCAGATCCTGGTATCCAGGTGGTGGGGGAAGCAGCGAATGGGGATGAGGGCAGAGCGCTGGTTTTAAAGCAGCTGCCGGATCTGGCATTTGTAGATATTAAAATGCCGGGGATGTCCGGTCTGGATATGATTCGCAGCCTTCAATCAAAAAAAATGCAGGTAAACTATGTGATTATCAGCGGTTACGGTGAATTCCACTATGCCCAGGAAGCGATAGAGCTGGGGATTAAAGGTTATATTTTAAAGCCGGTATCTTATGGGGATATCGAGCGTGCGGTAAATAAGGCATACACAACCCTTGGCGGGTATTCTGTACCCAGGGAGGTGAAGCAGGCGGTGAAAGTTGCAGCGGTAGAGGAGCTGCTTGCTGATATCGATACGAAAAAATCCATGGTGCGCAATGCGGTGAACTACGTGAGGAAGAATATAAGCGCAAGGTGCCGGCTGAGCGATGCGGCTGATAACCTGCGTGTGTCGCCGGAGTATTTAAGCAGGATATTTCATGAAGAGATGAAAATCACGTTTATGGCTTTTGTAAAAAAGGTGAAAATTGAACATGCCTGTGTTTTACTCCGAAAGACAGATTTAAAGGTTTATGAGATTGCAGCGGTAACCGGATATGATAATGATAAATATTTCTGCAATATCTTTCGGGAAGTCATGGGTATGTCCCCGAAGAAGTACAGGGAACAGTATGTGGAGACGATTCTGCGCGGGGAAGGCCATGAGGAATAATGCAAAGCCGGTGTGTGAATGAGGAGTTGAAGCGGGCTTGTCCACTTTGGTTCCTTAATATAGAAAATAAGAATTAACTCTGAGGAGGAAATCAGATGGAAAGATTAAAGTGTGTAGGGGGAGCCCTGGAATTTCGTTATGATTCGGAGACTGTGCGGGTGGAAGCCTGGGGGAAAGATTCGCTGAGGGTGCGTGCAGCCAGGTTATATGAGATGCCCAAAGAAGACTGGGCACTTCTGAAACAGAAAGAATCGTGGTGCGAAATAAATATCTCAGAGACGGAAGGCACCATACGTAACGGGAAAATTACAGCATCCATCAATCATGCGGGAAAGCTGCGGATCTATAACAATGCGGGAAAACTGCTTTTGGAAGAATACGTAAGGAACCGCAGGGATGTATTTGATTCCAAATGCAGCGCGCTTGAAATCGAAGGCAGGGCTTATAAGCCTTTGCAGGGAAGCGATTATAAGTTAATTGTAAGCTTCGAATCACTGGATCCAGAAGAGAAAATCTTTGGTATGGGCCAGTATCAGCAGCCCTTCCTGAATCTGAAGGGAACGGATCTGGAACTGGCACACCGTAATTCACAGGCAAGCGTGCCATTTATGATTTCCTCTCTGGGCTATGGATTCTTGTGGAATAATCCGGCAGTCGGGAGAGTGGTTTTTGGCAGAAATAAGACCACATGGGAGGCAGAGTCTTCGAAAAAGATAGATTATTGGGTGACGGCAGGTGATACACCTGCAGAAATAGAAGAAAATTATGCATCAGTCACCGGGACGGTTCCCAAAATGCCGGAATATGGGCTGGGGTTCTGGCAGAGCAAATTGCGTTACTGCACCCAGGAGGAGCTGCTGGGAGTGGCACGGGAGTATAAGCGGAGGAATCTGCCGATCTCGGTGATCGTGGTTGATTATTTCCACTGGCCTTATCAGGGAGACTACCGTTTTGACGATGAATATTGGCCCGATCCGGACGCTATGGTAGAGGAATTAAAATCTATGGGCATCGAGCTGATGGTATCCATCTGGCCCCAGGTAGATTACCGCAGCGAAAACTTCGCTGAGATGAAAGAGAACGGCTTTTTGATCCATACAGAGCGGGGGATTCAGATTGCCATGGACTTTCAGGGGAATACCCTGCATTATGATGCCACGAACCCAGGCGCACGGGAATATGTATGGGGCAAGGTGAAGCAGAATTATTACGAGAAAGGAATCCGTATATTCTGGCTGGACGAGGCCGAGCCGGAATACACCGTCTATGATTTTGAACAGTACCGGTACAGCCTGGGGCCCAACATCCAGGTCGGGAATATCTATCCGCTTATGTATGCGAAAACCTTTTTTGACGGTATGAAGGATGCAGGACAGAAAGAGATCGTAAATCTACTCAGATGTGCATGGGCTGGCTCGCAAAGGTATGGCGCACTGGTATGGTCAGGGGATATCCATTCCAGTTATGAAAGTATGAGGAACCAGCTTACGGCAGGATTGAACATGGGAATCGCCGGAATTCCCTGGTGGACAACGGACATCGGAGGATTTCACGGAGGGAATCCGGATGACGGGAAATTCCGTGAATTATTTGTTAGATGGTTCCAGTACGGCACCTTCTGCCCTGTCATGAGGCTGCATGGCGACCGCGAGCCGCACAAAGAACCAATGGCACAGATTGGAGGCGGGGCATGCGTATCCGGCGCTGACAATGAAGTCTGGTCTTATGGGGAAGAGGTGTATGAGATTCTGAAAAAATATCTGCAGTACCGGGAGAACATGAAGCCTTATCTAAAAAAACTTATGCAGGAAGCACACGAAAAAGGAACCCCGGTTATGCGTCCTCTGTTCTATGAGTTTCCGGAGGACAAAAAGGCGTGGAGTGTGGAAGACGCTTATATGTTTGGCAGCCGCCTGCTGGTCGCGCCTGTACTTTATGAAGAGGTGCGTCAGAGAGAGCTGTATCTGCCTGCAGGATGCAGCTGGAACATGCCTGGAGCGGAGAGACATATCAGGGGGGACAGCTGATAACTGTCAATGCTCCTTTGGAAGAAATTCCTGTTTTCAAAAAAATCGGGATTTAG
>BAIF02000074.1 GCA_000509105.1 Clostridiales bacterium VE202-21
TTTGGAAATGCGTATATTAACTGGGCAGTAGAAAAGGATGGAAAGTATACTGCTGCAAATGCGGCACAATATTCAGATATGATGGCGCAGAGGATGGGATGGAGCAGCTATGGAGACAAAGAATATACCTCCCATGTACTTCGTTATTATGCTTTTAGGGAAGTGGTACAAGGTGGCGGTAGCAAGGCGATAGTGGAAGTTGCATTGTCTCAGGTCGGAAATATAGGGGGAGAGCCTTATTGGAGATGGTACGGATTCAGCGGAAGAGAAGAATGGTGTGCCTGCTTTGTGTCTTGGTGTGCAGAGCAGTGCGGATATATAGAAAGTGGATTGGTTCCGAAATTTGCATATTGCCCAAATGGAGCTGCATGGTTTCAAGAACATGGGCGCTGGAAAGGACGGGATTATGTTCCTATATCTGGTGATATTATATTTTTTGATTTTGATGGGGACAGGATATCGGAACATGTGGGGATCGTGGAAAAAGTAGAAGATGGGATGATATATACTGTGGAGGGAAATTATGAGGATGAGTGTAGTAAAGCGAGTTATTTGCTTAGTGATATCGGTATAGCAGGGATTGGAGTATGTACCTACTAAGTGCAACATTTAATTGTAGAAGTGTGGGCTAATATTGTGAGGATAAATTCGCTTAAAATCTTGTCTCAGTGCGTGCTTACTATAGTCAGCGTGCGGAAGTATGTGATCCACACTTATGAAATGCAAGCAGCACTGAGACAAGTGTAGGAACAAAAATTACAATAAGATGTCATTTTTTTCTGGGTTAATCTTGTCTGGTATATTTTTATGTTTTAATGTAATAGCATAAATATGCTCAATATCACCTTTTTCCATGGTTTCCAAAATTGAAATATGTTCTTTGTATGCTTGTAACATTCTTCCTGGACGAGCAAAAGAAAGTGTTGCTAACTTAAGCATACGATATAAATATTTATTAAATAGTAAAATAAATTCTTCATTTTCAATATATTTTATTATCTCTAAGTGAAATGAAAAATCATGGTCAAGAAATTCGGCAACCGACTGTGTTGTATTATATATGCTTAACATGAAATCTGTTTTTTGGTGTAATATCTTAAAAAGTTCTTTTGCCTTAGGTTGAGTATAATGACTTGTGATTATTGTAGCACTGTAAGCTTCAAGTGCTAGTCGAGTTTGGATTGTTTCAATTATCTCTTGGTTTGTTAGCTGATGAATACAAAATCCTTTGCTTGGCAAAATATCGATATAACCTTCTTGTACAAGACGGAGCATTGCATGATGAAAAGGCGTCCTGGAAATGCCAAGAGAGTTTGCCAGCTTTGTTTCTGAATAGATCTTATCAGCTGAAAGCTGTTGAGTGGTAATAAGTTTCTTGAGATGATTGTAGGCATGTTGGTTTAATGATGTCATTTATTAAAACTCCTCTGTTCAAAATATGTCTTCCCAAATTTAATGTTTTAAATTCAATATAGTTTTTTATTTTATGATTATTTAATTCATTTTACGATATTTTATTTTAAATTTCAACTCCATATATTACTAAATAGCGCCGAAATGCGCATTCTGCTATTAGCTCACAGTAAACGCTCTTCTCTTAATTGCCTTCCCAATGTGATTTCCTTTCTATATTTTGATGTACAAAATTTTGTAAGTAATTATATTGTTATCAACTGTTGAAAGTCTATGTGTTGTGAAAAGTATACAAATTTATGTGAATCAATTATGCAAAACATAGAAAATAAAAAAATGAGTTGACCGGTATACCGGATCAGGCATATACTGGATTTACAAAGATAAACCGGTATACCGGTATGGTGTAAAAGGAGATGAAATGAATAACAAAGGGATTGTATTCAATGTACAGCGCTATACCATTCATGATGGTCCTGGTTTGCGTACAGAATTTTTTCTGAAAGGATGTCCTCTTCGTTGTGAGTGGTGCAGTAACCCAGAAAGTCAGAAAGTTAAGATTGAAGTTGGGGTTTATACAAAAAGATGTATTACAGATAAGAAGTGCGGTGGCTGTTTGGAAGTATGCCCAAACCCTGAGATGCTGAATTTTAATGAACAAGGGAAACTGGTATCCATTGACTATAAAAAGTGTATAGGTTGTCTGGCTTGTGTTAAGGAATGCCCCAGTGATGCTTTAAAACAGTGGGGAGAGGTTATGACTATCGAGGACTGCATGAAAGAAATTCGTAAGGATAAAGGATACTATGAGCGTTCAGGCGGGGGCGTTACTGTTTCTGGTGGTGATCCATTGGTACAGGTTGATTTTGTGGCTGCATTGTTTGAGCAGTGTCAGAGGGAGGGGTATCATACTTGTCTTGAATCTGATTTTTATGGAGAGTGGGAAAGCGTAGAGAAAGTTTTACCCTGTACGGATTTATTCATTGCAGATATTAAACATATGAATGGTGAGGTTCATAAGACTAGAACTGGTGTGTCTAATACGAAAATTTTAAATTGTTTAAAGAAGCTGGCAGAGCAGGGAAAACCTATTATCTTAAGAATACCTGTTATTCCTCGATTTAATGATGATATGAAGAATATGGAGGAAACGGCTGATTTTATCATTAAAGAAATGAAAAATAAAGTTAGGACATTACAGTTATTAAGTTATATGAGATTGGGTGAGGAAAAGTATGAGTCTTTAAACAGGCCTTATCCAATGCGTGGGTATCGAATGAATCGTCCAGCATTGCAGAAAAGAATTCAGAAATATGCAGATTACTTTAATGGGAGAGGCATTCATTGTGTTGTAGGAACCAGAGAAGTGGAGGAAAATAGATCTTCTGATGCCAATCTGATGTAAAAAAATTTTAAAGGAGGATATAACTATGAAGAAAATGAATCACACTACTGCAAGCGGGGTTTATCCGTATGACCACCAGTATGGGGGGATTGGATACCAGGTAGGACATGAGGGATGGTCACCGTTCCCACGTGTAAATCGGTTGCGCGAAAAATGGGGAGAATTGCCATGGAATATTGACGTAACACGTTTGCGTTTGGTAACTGAG
This sequence comes from Clostridiales bacterium VE202-21, assembly GCA_000509105.1. GTDB lineage: Bacteria > Bacillota > Clostridia > Lachnospirales > Lachnospiraceae > Faecalicatena > Faecalicatena contorta. The sequence continues at coordinate 3,027 of BAIF02000074.1, forward strand.
TCTTACAAAGAGCACTGGGGAGAATCATGGAAGATGCAAACGGCTCATGCATTCGAGCATTTGACAGCAAATATTCCTCTTGTGATTTATCCGGATGAACTGATTGTCGGTGAGATTGCGGCGCCGGCAAAAGAAGCACCGCTGTTCCCGGAATATTCTGTTAAATGGATCATTGATGAGATTAAAAACCATCCTTTTGAGGAACGTCCAAATGATGAATTTTACATCAAGAGTGATGAAGACCGGCAGGAAATTCTTGAACTATGCGAATGGTGGATTGGTAAGACTGTCAACGCATTAGTGGAAGAGTCCTATACAGAAGAAATGAAAAAAAGTAATGAGTGTGGTGCAAGTATTGGTATTAGTTCGGATTATCGTTTTGGAGGTATTGGACATACAGCTGTTAATTATGGAAGAGCTCTGAAGCTAGGGTTTGACGGCTTGATTGAGAAGGGGGAGAATGCACGTGCTCATTTACATCCGGGGCCCGGATTATGAAGAGAAGATGGAACAGTACGAGGCAATGCTGATTACTCTGAGGGCTGCAAAAGCATATACAAAGCGTTTTGCAGAGACTGCTGCTGAGTATGCAGCAAAGGAAACAGACCCTCAGAGAAAGAGTGAACTTGAACAAATGTCTGCAAACTTAGAACAAATTGCAGGAGGACCCGCAAAGACATATTGGCAGGCATTGCAGTTGTTTAATTTATTGACTACATTAATCGAAATGGAAGCGAATGGACAGTCAATCTCTTATGGGCGTTTTGACCAGTGGTTAGATCCATATCTTCAGCATGATTTAAAACAAGGTATGATTACAAAAGAATTTGCCTTGGAACTGTTGGAAGTTCAGTTTGTTAAGCTGAACAATCCGACAAAGTTGAAAGATGCAGATACTGTTGCAGAACGTAATGGCCGTGGATTTGGAGGCGAATCGCTGACAATTGGCGGTATTGGACCGGATGGAGAGGATGCAACAAATGATACAACAATGATGGTTCTGGAAGCAAGTGCGCATACACGTATGCTGGCGCCATGGACGGCAGTTCGCTTTTCAGATAAAACACCGTATGAGCTTCTGATTAAGACAGTTGAAGTTATACGGTGCGGTTTTGGACATCCAAAACTTTATAATGATGCTCCTGCGATTAAAGCGTATCTGGAAAAGGGGGCAACATTAGAGGAAGCTAGAAATTATTCTGTTGTTGGTTGCGTTGAGCCTACTCTTGACGGAAGAGAATATGGATGGGTCGGCGCAGGTATGATTAATGCAGTTAAGGTTATGGAAATGGCACTAAATCATGGACGTTTGTTTGGAGAGAGTGAGCAGATCGGACCTGATGCAGGCGGTTACGATACGTTCGAGAGCTTTGAAGAAGTTTTGGGGGCAGTGGATAAGGAATTTGAATATGCAACAAGAATGATATGTGAATGTAATAATGTTTTGGATGTATCACATAGAAAACGTAAGCCATTACCGTTTATTTCGACCCTGTTTAACGATCCGCTTGACAACGGCCTGGATCTGACAGAAGGTGGTGCACAGTATAATGGAACTGGACCGGAGACATCAGGTTGTGCGACAGCAGCAGATATTTTATCAACAATTAAGCAATTGGTATTTGATGAAAAGAGCTATTCGATAGAAGAACTGGTTCAGGCATGTCTGGATAATTGGGAAGGTCATGAAAAACTATATCAACTGGTAAATAGTTCGAAGGTTCATCATTTTGGTAACGATGATGACTATGCAGATGACCTCTTTAAGTTTGTATTTAATAGCATCTGCACAAATATGAAAAAGAATAAGAATCATCCAAGAGGTGGAAAATTTAATCCGGGTGTTTACTCTGTTAATGCAAATGTTAGTATGGGTCACCAAACAGTTGCGAGTATTGACGGGCGGAAGAACTGGGAACCAATTTCCGAAAATATGTGCCCTGTTCATACCGAATGTGCATCTCACGATGTTAAGGGGCCAACAGCAATTATAAATTCTGTAGCTAAAGTAGATCATGGTTTTGCAACAAATGGAACACTTTTAAATATTCGTTTCCCTGAGGATGCAGTTGCAGGAACAGAAGGGCGTGACAATCTGGCAGGTTTCATTTCCGAGTTAATTGACAGAAAGATTCTTCATGTCCAGTTCAATGTTATGTCTGCCGAGAAAATGAAAGCTGCACAGAAGAATCCGCAGGATTACAAGGATATGTTGGTGCGAGTTGCAGGATATTCTGCATATTTTGTTGAATTAGGCAGGCGTCTGCAGAATGATATCATTGGACGTACAGAGTATCACTTTTAATCTCAAATAAGGTGCTTAACATTATATGAAATATTATAATGATTTACCATGATTAGTATACTAGATTATTTCGGTCTGTGAAAAAGGCTAAAAGTTGGTCACTTACTGAAATAATCTAGAATTAAAATGAGAGGGGTCTTTGTTATGATTTTTGAATTGAAGATGTTATTTATAGGCATGTTGCAGTCATTTGGTTACTTCGTTGAAGGTTGTGCCGGTTTCGGTGGTTCAGTTATATCTTCTCCTATTAATGCGGCTTTGATAGGACCAGATACAAGTATTCCCTTTGCAACTATGTTGGCATTGCCAGTTTTGTATTATTCAGCAATTACCGGATTTAAAACAACATCCTGGAAAGATTTAGGTAAAATCCTTTTGTTCATGGCGCCGGGATTCATTCTTGGAAATTATTTGGGAATTATTATTAACGCTGATATGGCTAAAATTGGTATTGGGGGAGCTGTTACGATTATCGCTTTAATGAATATTTGGAAACACATTATTAAACCTTATGTTTTCAAAATTCCGGAGGAAGAAGAGGATGATGAATCTGATACATTAGGAAAAAAAGTATTTCGTTATACTTGCCTAATTATTGGAGCTACTGTGCATGGCGCATTTACAATTGGCGGTCCTTTGATTACTGTTTATACCTTAAATGCAGTTAAGGATAAGTATAGGTTTCGTAGCACGATGCTGACAATGTGGTGCATTCTGGACACGATTAATGCAGTGCGTCATTGCGTTACCGGTAGATGGACACCGGAAGTTCTAGGGTATTTTGTTTGTGCAGTTCCGTTTACAATTTTGGGGTATTATTTTGGTATTAAATTGTTACATAAAGTTAACCGTGCTCAATTTTTGCGTTTTATTTATGTAGTTCTGTTGGGTACTGGTGGAAGCATGTTTGTGACTAGTTTATTGGCTCTGTTTTGATAATATAGCATCCTGTGGATATAAAAGAATATGATGGAGTTATGGGAAAAGCTATTATAAAATATCTGTGGAAACACAACGGAAAAAGGAGAGGAAACCTTGGAGAATAAGGCGGACAGAAAAACGATGATTGGATGGGGAATTAGTATTTCAATTCCAGCGTTTATCGCATGTATTCCAGTTTCTGATATATTTTCAGGTTCACTAAAGCTCTTTTTTGTTATTACATTTTTTGTTATTTTTATCTTTGCCTTTGAATTGTTACCCAATGTAATTGCCGCAGTTCTTTTGCCATGCTTATATATGGTAACGGAGCTTGTACCAGTGGAAACAGCCTTTGCATCATGGACCAGCAGGACGGTATGGATGGTCATTGGGGGGCTGCTTCTTAGCAATATGTTGGAAGATTGCGGTCTGCTAAAAAGAATTTCCTGTTTTGTTATAAAAAAATGTGGCAGAACCTTTAAGGGTGTTGTATTTGGCAGTTTTATTATTGGAATTATTTTGAATCTGGTAACGTTTTGTAATGGGTGGCTGATTGGTAGTGTTCTTATTTATGGTATCTGTAAAAATATGGAGTTAAAGTGCTCTAAAGAATCGGCCATCGTCTGTCTTGCAGGAATTATGGGAGCATCAGGGAGTGAAATCTGCTTATATAATCCAGTGTATTTTTCTATGGTAGAAAGTGCACTGACAGAATTTGCACCAGGGTATAGGATGACTTTGAAATCTGCATTTCAGTATAATGGTTGGTTTTTATTGTGGTGTATGCTGGTGTTTATCATTGTAATGAAGGTGTACAAGGTTAAGGATTATAAGATGAAGGGGTACAGTAGCTATAAAGAGTGTTTTGAAAAACGCTATGCAACACTGGGAACGATGAGCAAGAAGGAAAAAAAAGCCGTTGTGATGTTGGTCATACTGCTGATATATTTGAATTGTTCTCGTTTTATCGGACTACCAGAGTCATACGGATTTATTATCCTCCCGTTGTTGATGTTTATGCCGGGCATACGGTTGGGAAATGAAGATACCATAAAAAGGTTAAATTTTTCAACGGTATTTTTTGTGGCCACATGTATGGGAATTGGGATTGTGGGATCTGCAATTGGTTTTGATGATCTTCTGACAACTATTGCCTTGCCGATTTTGGAAGGAAAGGGAATGCTGTTTGTATGTTTGGTGCTGCTTGCAATGGGGATGATTGCAAATTTGTTTATGACACCGTTTGCAATGTTGGGGGGATTGGCTATTCCATTTGCTCACATTGCAGTTTCTTTGGGGATAAACCCGGTAGCTGCTGTTATGTTATTGATTTATTCAAGTGAAATGGTTTTCTTTCCATATGAATCATCAGGCTATTTGATTATGTATCAGTATGGGATGATACCAATGAAAGAATTTATCAAGCAGATGACCTTGCGAACGATTATCATGTATTTAGGATTTGTTATTGTTATATATCCAATGTGGAAATTGACTGGTTTGCTTTAAAATTCTGTAATTCTTTATGCATGGTTTTAACGGTAAGAATTTATAGGAAAATTTAAATAAAGGAGTGAATAAAATGACCGTAGAAGAATTAGTTACGCGTTCTAAGACAGCTCAGAAACAATTTGAATTTGCGACACAGGAGCAGGCTGATACAGCAGCCCGCGCAATCTGTAAAGTCGTTTATGACAATGCGGAAATGCTTGGGAAAATGGCGGCAGAAGAATCTCGCATGGGAAATGTGACAGACAAGATTGCAAAATGCCGTAATAAATCCGCACTGATTTGGCAGAGCTTAAAGGGAAAGAAGACAGTTGGTATTATCAATCGAATTGAAGAACGCAAAATGCTGCTAATAGCAAAACCGGTGGGTGTTGTTGCAGCAATCATTCCGTCTACAAATCCCGTTGTTACTCCAATGGGAAATGCAGCGTCTGCACTGAAAACAAGGAATTCTATTATTTTTGCCCCACATCCCAGAGCTGTGAAATGTACAAAACTTCTGGTAGATATGTTCCAGACAGAATTGGGAAAAATCGGACTTCCAAAGGATCTTGTGTTGGGATTGGAACAGGTATCTATTGATGACAGTGGTGCCTTGATGAGCAGGGCAGATGTTGTTGTAGCTACAGGCGGACCGGGTATGGTGAAAGCTGCATATTCCAGTGGAAAGCCGTCTCTTGGCGTAGGTCAGGGAAACGTCCAGTGTATCGTAGACCGTGATGTGGATTTGAGTGAGGCAGCAGAAAAGATCTTAGCAGGGCGCAGCTTTGACAATGGATTAATCTGTTTGGGTGAACAGACTGCATTTGCTCCGGAAGAGAAATTTGATGTGTTTGCAAAAGAAATGCAGAATCACGGTGGCTATTATGTAGATGATCCAAGGCAGGTAGCGAAAATAAGAGAAGGTCTATTTCCGGAAGGAGGTCCGATCAGCCGTGATGTAGTAGGATTGACTGCAGCACAGGTTGGAAAAATGCTGGGGGTGGATGTACCGAAAAGAACCCGTGCAATTGTAGTGAAAGCACAAGCTATCGGACATGCCGATGATCTCTGCCGTGAAAAACTCTGTCCAGTCCTTACCGTATATCCGTACGGAACTTTTGCAGAGGGTGTTGCAATGATGGTAGAAAATCTGGAATACGAAGGAAAAGGGCACAGTATTTCTATCCATTCAAATACAGCGGAGCATATAGAGTATGCAGCAATTGAATGCTCTGTATCTCGTGTGATCGTAAATCAGCCGGCAGGGACTACCGGGGGAGGAAGTCCGACAAACGGATTTGTACCGACCACAACATTAGGATGCGGTTCTTGGGGAAATAACAGCTTCAGCGGAAACTTTAATTATGAACATCTGATGAATACTACCTACGTGGGATATCCGTTTGAGGAGTCTTATCTGCCGAATCTGGAAATCGCGTGGGAATCATAAATACGGTGAAATATCCTGCACAGCGCCATGAAAATGGCGCTGTGGCATTAGATGGGAAAAAGTTCGTAAATGAGTCTTGAACAGAAAGGGAGTGCATGTATGGATTATTTAGAAATCGAAGGAAAAGCACAGTTAAAGCGTTTTGGAATTCCGGTAAATGATAGTATCCTTTTGAATGGTGATAATATTCCGGAAGAAGTGACATATCCTTGTGTGCTGAAAGGACAGATTCTTTCAGGAAAAAGAGGAAAAGCAGGTGCAGTTCGTGTTGTAAAATCAGAAGAAGAATTCCGGGAAGTAAAGAAGGTGATTGAAGAAATCACAATCAATGGCAAACATATGGAAGGGGTGGCTGCATGCGGTTTTCTTCCAATTGCAGATGAATATTATCTGGGAATGACACTGGATGTAAAGGAACGTGTTATGGTTATGCTCTTTACTCCTTACGGTGGAATGGAAATCGAGGAACTGGCGGTAAACGCACCAGAAAAATTATTGAGATTTAACTGTACGGCAGGGTTTGACAGAGAGGTCTTTCTTGGTGAAGCGTCAGTCTTTGATTTGCCAAAGGAACGTCTGAATAAGGTGGCGGATATTGCAGAAAAGCTTTGCCGTGCCTGCTTTGAGCTGGATGCGACTACAATGGAGATTAATCCGTTAGCTGTCCTTGAGGACGGAAGCATGTTGGCACTTGATTCAAAATTGGTAATAGATGATAATAGCCTTGTGCGTCAAGGTGATTACACAATCCTTCCGCGTACTGCGCAGAAGAAGTCACCTCAGGAAGAAGATGCAAAAGCACATGATCTGACTTATGTGGAACTGAATCCAGAAGGAGACATTGGGACAATGGCGGGAGGTGCTGGAATCGGAATGGCAACAATGGATACTATCCGTCATTATGGCGGATGTGTTAATAATTTCCTTGATCTAGGCGGCGGTGTAACGGCAGAGAAAACCTATCATGCAATGAAAATTTTGCTTCAGAATAAATCTACGAATTATATTCTTGTCAATGTATTTGGCGGTATCAATAACTGTGCAGATATGGCAGAAGGAATTGCCCGAGCATACAAAGAATTGGGAATCCAGAAAACAGTTGTGGTTAAGAGCCGCGGATTTAATCAGGAACAGGGGTGGACTATTTACGAAAACCTTGGTTTTCTACAGACAAAATATGGAACAACTGATGAAGCAGTGCAAACATTAATGAGGATAAAGGAGGTGCAATAATATGAGTATATTAATCAATCAGGATACTGAACTTATGATTATTGGTATCACAGGAAAACAGGGCCGTACTCACTGCATGCGTACATTGGAAAGTGGTGCAAAACTCCTTGCCGGTGTTGCACCGGGAAAGGGCGGACAGAAAGTAGAGGGCGTACCTGTATTTGAAACTGTTGCAGACGCAAAAATTAAATTTCCGGGAATTGAATCCGCAATGCTACTTGTACCTCCAAAATTCGTTAAAGATGCCGCTATGAGGGCACTACATGAAGGAATCAAGCTACTGGTAATTATCACAGAATTCGTTCCGGTTCTGGATGTGTTAGAGATTGTCAATGAAGCCAAAATACTGGGTGCAAAAGTTGTTGGACCGAATACAATAGGTATCATTTCACCGGGGAAATCTAAGTTGGGAATTATGCCGGATTATATTTATGGGAAAGGGCATATTGGTATCATTTCCCGAAGCGGAACACTGACACATGAGACGGCTTCAAACCTTACTTTTAAGGGGTTCGGACTTTCTACCTGTGTGGGAATCGGTGGAGATTCAATAATCGGCATGAATCACGCAGACATATTGGAACTGTTTGCCAAAGATGACGAAACCGATGCGATTGTGATAATCGGAGAAATAGGCGGAACAAGTGAAGAGATGGCAGCGGCTAAGATCAAAGAGCTGGGGATGAAAAAGCCGGTATATGCTTATATCGCAGGAATGTACGCTCCGGAGAATAAGCGCATGGGGCATGCCGGTGCAATTGTAAGCGGCGGTATGGGAACTGTAAAATCAAAAGTAGCGGCATTGGAAGATGCAGGTGTTACAGTATGTCCAACACTTGGAAAGATCGTGGAGTGCATCGATGAGTACAATATACACACCGATGGAAGATTAAAAACACTGGCGCCGCAAATTGACTAATCGTAAAATACACATAGGAGCAATAAATAAAATGAAAGAGTTTAGTTTTAAAATACCGCAGAATATAGAATTTGGAGCAGGCAGTTTGAATAAACTTCCGGAGATTTTAAAAGAAGTCGGCTCGGAACATGTGTTTCTTATATCAGATCATGGACTGGAAAGAATTGGTGTTGTAGATAGGATTCAGAATATTATCGAAGCCAGTGGCATCAAGTGTACAAAGTATCTGGAAGTCATTCCTAATCCTACGATTAATATTGTCAATGAAGCGACAGCGTTTTATCATAAATGTGGTGCGACAAGTCTTGTGGCACTAGGCGGTGGAAGCCCAATGGATGTGGCGAAGGCAGTAGGAGTGCTGGCGAATTATGGAGGTAATATCACAGACTATGAAGGTCTCTGTAAAGTTCCGGGAACGATTGTACCTATGATTGTGATTCCAACGACTGCAGGAACTGGAAGTGAAGTAACAGCATCTGCCGTAATTACAGATGAAGAGAGAAACTATAAACTGTCCATTATCAGCTATGAAATCATTCCGAAATATGCAGTACTTGATCCAGAATTGATTATGACAGCACCGGCATCTATCGCAGCATCTTGTGGAATTGATGCATTGATTCACGCGATGGAGGCTTATGTGTCTGTGATGGCAACACCTTTCTCAGATGCAATGGCTGAGAAAGCAATGGAGCTGATCGGCGGAAATATTCGTCGTTTTGTTGCCAACCGAAAGGATGAAGATGCTGCATGTGCTATGATGGCAGGCTGTAATTTTGCAGGAATCGCATTCGCGTGGGCAAAACTTGGAAATGTTCATGCCATGAGCCATCCGGTCAGTACTTATTTCCATGTTCCCCATGGTGTGGCAAATGCAGTAATTCTGCCTTCAGTCATAGAATACAATGCGTTGGCGGATCATGGCCGCTATGCGAAAATTTATGGTTATATCACAGGTAAAGATCCGCAAATCGATTTCAAGCCGGAAATGCTTGTGGAAGCAGTAAAAAAGCTAAATGCAGAACTTGGTCTCCCGAGTTCTCTGTCAGAAATCGGTGTTACTGAAGATAAAATCCCGCAAATGGCAGAAGATGCAATGAAAAGTGCAAATGTTCAGGTGAATCCGCGACAGACAATGGAAAAAGATATGATTTTATTGTATCAAAAAGCATTGTAAATCCATTATTTATAGAATGTCCTGAGTGTTTTATGCTCTTGGCTAGAACTCAGTGTGTTTCCGGCAAAGGAAGAGATGGTGGATATTCTTCCATGAACCTCCAACCTGCCTGATGATTGCCGAAGCAAACTTAAAAGTTAAAAGACAGACATTCCCCCGGTAAGTGCTGGGGGATTTCTTATTCTGTTAGTATGACAGAGGCGTGATTAAATTAGCATTTTTCTTGATCATCAATATCAGGGAGCCATAGACGTAAACTAAGACTGCTGAATTTAACGACACTTTGCATAAGTTTTTCATTACATTCAAGTGCTAATTTTAAATCTCCGTCTGCTATTGCATCCATAAGGGCCGAATGCTGAAAATTTACAAGATACGTCAACTCTTTGTCAATAAAATAATTTAAATAGTAATTGCGTCGTGCAAGTGTATATAAAGGCAAAAGGGTATCAGTTATATAAGGATTTCTTGAACATTTGCAAAGTAAATGGTTAAATTCATCATCTATATACAAAGCTTCTAGTGCTGGTTTCCATTCTTCGGTCAAACGTCGGTATTCTTTTGCTAAAGAACGCAAGTCCTCGCGTTCTTTAGCATTTGCATACATAACAGCAGATTTTATGGCTAAGTCCTCTAACACAGAACGAACTTCAATTTGTTGGAGAAGTTCATCTATCGGTATAACACGTATTAAAATCCCTTTTCTGGGTAAAAAGGCAATTGCACGAGTAAGAGCAATTTTTTTTAATGCTTCGCGAATAGGAGTGCGACCGATATTAAGATAATTGCTTAACTCAGTTTCTGTTATTATTGTATCAGGTCTTAATTCGGCAGTTACAATCATTTCTTCTAATCTTTTATAAGCGGTATCTACCAAAGTATTTTTGGCTTTTTTTGAAAAATAACTTTCCGTTTGCATAATACACCTTCATCTTTAATTTTTTATGGGTTATGATTAAAAAACTATCAGTTTGCTAAACATAATAGCTGGTTCTCATAAACTTAACTATTTATTAGTGTATGTACCCAGCCACAAAGGAAACTCCGCATAAGTTTGTGTTTTTTAAAATACCTGTCCCAGGATTGGGACTATGTGCACCACGATTCAGAACCAGTAGCGCGAGTTAAGAGAATCACTGTAATGGAAGGATGCCTAGAATTCCCTTTATTCAGAGATACTTTCAAAAGCAAAATAAGGATAGTGGCTCTGGCTAAATACCACAATATACGTAAGCGCACACATCAGTCAGAATATATATAGTATATCGTTTTTTATTTTATTTTTCAAGATATATTAAATCAATTTTTTTATACGTATCAATTGCATCAATTGAAAAATTCTAGTAAAATATTTCGTTCTTTTGTTAATATATCATAAAACAACTAGATGATTTATATTAAATATGTATATTGATGTTTCTGTAATATATCAGTATAATATATTACAGAAATACATAGCAACAATTAATATGGATAATAAAAAGTATAAGGGAGAGTGATGTCTATGCGGGAGGAAAAAAAATATTATTTATTTAAAAATGCACCTTTACTGGCAGAAGCAGATGTGGTCGTTATAGGTGGGGGGCCAGCAGGAGTGGCGACAGCCGAAACGGCTGCACGATTTGGCCTTCGAGTACTGTTAGTTGAAAAAAACGGATTTCTAGGGGGACAAGCAGTTGGCGGCCTATCTGCAACAATATGTGGTCTATATTTGACAAACGAAGATTGGCAGGTTAAAAAGGGGCCTCGGCAGATAGTATATGGTTTCGCCGAGAGATTTCGATGTGAAATGAAAAAATATGGGGGGTTAACAAAACCCCAGCTATATGGAAATACATACGTGGATGCCCATGAGCCGTTTATCTGGAAAATTGTCGCGGAAAATATGCTTTGTGCTGTGGGAGTAAAAATCATGTATCATACTGTTATATGCGATGCTGTCATGGAAAACAAAAAGTTGACAGAAGTATATGTTTTGACTGCAAATGGATATGGACGTATATGTGCAAAGAATTATATCGACGCGTCTGGTGATGCTGTTCTTGTCGCAGCATCTGGCGGAATGTTTCGCTTTGGTAATGATGGAATTGTCCAGAATCCAAGTTTCATTTTTAAATTGGCAAATGTGAATGAAAAGAAGTTTTGGGACTATTACGGAGAAAATACTATCTGCCATAAAGATTTTTCGGATAGGATATTAGCGGCAGAATCTTTTTATAAGGTGTCGTTAGGTGCAGGTCTTCAAAAGGTATTTGGCATTGTTCCTACCACAGGTGTCAAGGTTACGATTGTTGCTTCGTTTATTATATTCTATATTGTTGTTATGACGCTTGGATTAAAAAAGGGTATCTCCAAGCTAGCTGATATTTGTGTTTATGTTTCTGTTGCAATGATTATTTTTATTCTTGTTGTTGGACCAACTTCCTTCATAATAAATTATATTTGTGACAGCACTGGTATGATTCTGGATAACTTTTTTAGAATGTCGTTTTATACAGACCCTGTTCATAAGACAAATTTTCCACAGGACTGGACAATATTTTATTGGGCATGGTATTTTGCATATCTTGTTATGATGGGATTGTTCATTGCAAAAGTATCCAAAGGACGCACAATAAGACAAGTTATTCTTACCTGTGTTGTAGGCAGCTCACTGGGGTGCATGCTCTTTATGGGGGTTTTAGGGGGGTATACAGTAGATGGTATTTTGACAGGGAGTCTTCCGATTATTGAATGGTTTCATGAAAAGGGATTATCTGCGGCAGTGATTGAGGTAATTTCTTCTGTTCCAGGCGGCAGTATTCTTTTGATAATATTTCTTATATCGGTATATTTTTTAATTACTACAACAATGTCATCTGCAACATATGCAGTGTCTTTAATGACGACTAAAAAGCTTGAAAAAGATGGTGACCCCGCTTTGGCTATACGTATTACATGGTGCATTGCAGTAGGAGCCATCAGCATGGTTGCTTTACTGATGGGCGGTGCAATTAACACAATTAAGTCGATGGCAATCATATCTGCGCCTCCTATGATTATTCTTTATGTTATTATGTTTATTTGCCTTATTCGATGGTTGAAAAAGGACTATACGGTTAGTTCCAATATAATGGAGCATATAGCAGTAGAAGAAATAGAAACAAAAGAAGCTGATAAATAATGTGAAAAAAATAATAGAAAGGTAGAAACAGATTATGAATGGAAAACTTATTAAACAAATAGAATTTTTGCCTGTAAATATTGCTGCAAATAACTGGAGCCAAAATACATGTATTGTAAAAGTGACTGATGAAAAAGGACGTTATGGTATTGGTGAAGCTGATGGTTCACCAGATGTTATCGCTGCTTTTGCAAATGCAGACACAGAACATAAATGGTTATCCAGGCTTACAGACGTTCTGATCGGACGGGATCCAATAGAGTTTGATGCCAACTGGGATTGTATGTATGAAACAACACGTTGGATAGGTATGCGTGGTTTTGGAATGTTTGCAATTTCGGGTATAGATATGGCTCTTTATGATTTGGTCGGAAAACAGTATAATGTCCCGGTATATAAATTAATGGGTGGGGAATTTCGCGATAAAGTAACACCATATTTTACACTTTATCCGGATTGTCCTTCTGATGCAGAACCCAAAACTGCTTTGGCAGCCTACAAACCTTTGTTGGAAAAAGCAAAAGAAAAAAATGTGAAGGCCGTGAAAGTTTGTCTTATGCAGGATGCGATCATGACAAAAGAACAAGTGGTTTTCTACCTGCGTGAGTGCAGAAAAATGCTTGGCGATGAGATTGATATGGCTGTTGATCCACTTTACCGTTGGAGCGATTGGGAAGAAGTAAAGTGGATTCTGAATAAATTAGAAGATATTGATATTTATTTTATAGAGGCAGCCCTTCCGCATGATGATATTGAGGGGCATAGAAAGCTATCTGAATCTGTTAAAACACGAATTTGTGGAATGGAAATGGGAACCTCTCGTTTTGAAGCAGAGATCTGGCTAAAATATAGTGGTGTTTCTATCATCCAGCCTGATTATAATAGGTGTGGTGGTTTGACCGAATTACGTAGGATTGCTCATATGGCAGAGCAGTATAACGTACAAGTCAGCCCTCATCAGTGGAAAACAGGTATAACAGCGGCTGCTTGTCGTCATTTCCATATCAGCAATAAGTATACAAAGTATGTAGAATACCTGCATCCTGATTTTTATGCAGGTGCGTTGAGAAAGAATCTTACAACAAATGAAGAGCCTATTGTAGATGGTTACCTTGCAAAGCCAACATTGCCAGGTCTTGGTATAGATATTAATAGAACGTTTTATAGGGAAGTTACAGGAAAAGATTTTGATGAATAAAGCCAACCAAATGTAGTAGGAGCCATAAAGGGGCTGTTGGGAATGATATGATATGCTACCCCCATATAGTACAATGAGATATTAAAGTCCTATATGGGGGTATTTCTATGTCTAGAAAAAGTAAGATAGATCCGGTAGAAAAAGTAAAAATTGTTGAACGATATCTTAATGGAAAGATTGGCATTATCCAAGCTGGAATGGAATTGGGGGGGAGTTATGGGAGAATATTATAAGTCTTTAACACGGACTGTGCAGCGTATGCACAGTCCTGATTTATGCCCATTTACCATTGATTCTAGTCTATCGTTATTTTCAAACAGACCGGCCGGCTGCTTTCGTATAGGGTGGTATATATTTCAAGATCCTGCCTTAATTCGTAATAAGGATGCTCTCCTGTTTCCAGAATCTCAATATCCTTAATAGAGGATTTGAAATAGCCGCTGCCTGTTCCCAATGATTTAATCTTCACAGTACCAGACACAGGCCATTTCATGACTGTTGCATAAATGTAATTTGCTCTGGCCGTAAATCTGATATCCTGAGGTGTGTACTCCTTCCGCTGTGTTTCCGTAAAGTGTCCTTCAGGAACTTCCGTCGGACCCTCCCCAAAAGTTTTCCAATAAACGGTGTTGTAAATAGCTTCTCCATTAATCTTCAGCCAGTTTCCGATTTCTCTTAATATATTTTCATCTTCCTTAGGGATTGTTCCATCTGCCTTTGGACCAATGTTTAAAAGAAGCGCCCCATTCTTACTTACTACATCAACCAAATCCTGAATAATTTCTACAGAATCCTTATAATCATTATTCTTCGTATATCCCCAGGAATTTTTGGCTACAGAGGTATCATTCTGCCAGAAATCAGGACTGATGTGATTCAGCTGTCCCCTTTCGATATCTTTTACGGCACTGCCATGTACATAAGCGTCAAACTTAGCATCTATTGCCACATCAGTTCCCCATGATGCCGCCCTGTTATAATAATAGGCAGCAAACTTCTGCAAATATCTTTTAAACGCATATACCTGTATCCACCAGTCGAAAAACATAATCTTAGGCCTGTATTTATCTACGATCTCACAGCTTCTAACCAACCAGTCTTCCAGAAACTCCTCATCAGGGGCATTATCGTACAAGGTATTCCAGTTATGGCTTGGACCGCAGGCAGGCCCGTAGAACGCCTGATATGCCTGATCCTGCACATCACAGTCAAAATCCCGTCCTCTGTTAAAAAACCACCAGTGCTCGGCGCGGTGAGAAGATGCGCATATCTTCATATCCCGTTTTTCCACTGCTGTTTTCAGTTCTCCCAGTACATCTCTCCCTGGTCCCATTTTCTTTGCATTCCAGTCGCTTAGTTCACTCTCGTACATCTGAAATCCATCATGGTGTTCCGCGACCGGCATAACAAACCTGGCGCCAGCTTCTTTAAAGAGTTCCGCCCACTGCTCTGCACAGAACTTTTCTGCTGTAAACATGGGAATAAAGTCTTTATATCCGAAGGCTTTTAAATCCCCGTAGTTGTCCTTATGATATTGAAATTCAGGGCTCCCCTGTTTATATACATAATGCGCATACCATTCATTTCCAAAAGCAGGGACGCTGTATATTCCCCAATGGATAAAAATTCCAAATTTATCCTGCCGGTACCATTTTGGCGTTTCATGTCCGCAAAGCGATTCCCAGGTTGCTTTATATGGACCATTTTCAATTACCTTTTCAATCTCTTCTAAATATTCTTGTTTATTCATATGTCTTTCCCTTTCTTGCATTTTTTGATATTGATATTATATCTCTGAGATCTATATTTTGAAATGGAAATATGAAAACTTCAATATGGAGAAAATGAAACACTTCGTTTTTAAAGACTTTGTTTTCCGGCCCACAGCTTCACGTATTTTGACGGAGGCAGAGCCATGTTTTTCTTAAATACTTTTGGAAAATACAGCGGCTCTTTAAAGCCTACCATTTCAGCGACATCCTTTGATGTTTTTCCAGCCAGCAGAAGTCCTTTTGTTTTTTTTAGATGGCATTCCTGAATATATTCACTGGGTAATATTCCATATGTTTTCTTAGAAAGCGCATTCCTCATATGGTACTTATTAAAAATTTATGGGTGTGATTACCATCCCTTTTAGCTCTATTTATTTCCGGCTACATACTGCAGGAATAATTTCATGCTTTGGGTCAAATACTTACTCTTATGGTAAACCAGATAATATTTTCTCTCCCATTTATTCTCTATAATTTTAATTTTCCGAAGGCTTCCGTCTTCAAGCTGCCTTTTTACTAAAGATAAGGGCAAAAATAACATCCCCATTCCAGTTTTACAAATTTCAATTAAGCTTTGAGTGCTTACGCTTTCCATTTTAATCAGTGGTTTTATACTGTAATCAGACAGAATGCGTTCAACATAATTGCGGGAACCGCTCCCCTTTTCCCTTACTAATAGAGGGATACCTTCTATTTCTTCCATAGAGATAGTATCAGGAATTTCAAACTCTGGCGTACATACCGCCGCCATTTCCTCCTCTCTTATCAGCATATAATGAAAATATAAAGGATTATTGGGATAATCAATGATTCCAAAGTCCAGTTCATTTCGCAAAAGAGATTCTTCGATCTTCCCTGAATTATGTACTGTAAAAAACAGAGGAATATCTGGATGCTCTTTCGAAAAGGCAGATACCATACCTGGAAATATTCCTGTTCCATATGATACATTCGTTCCTATTCTTACTTTTGTGAACCGACCTGCATCTCTGAGAACATCTCTTGTTTCATTGAACTGGCCAAGTATGGAATCTGCATATGCAAGAAGTTGTTCACCTGCCGGTGTGATATATATGCGGCGATTCATACGTTCAAAGAGTCTGGCACTATAGTAGCTTTCCAATTCCCTGATAGCATGGCTGACAGCGGGCTGAGCCATGTTCATATATTCTGCTGCTTTTGTTATGCTCCCAAATCGGCATACTTCTGAAAATATCTGAAAATGCTTTAATGTCATATTATGTTCCTTTCTTCCAATTGCAGTTTTATTTATATCATTTCTTATATGTATTCTATATTAACATAACAATTGTTTTACTTCAATAAACCACTATACACTAAAACAGACCATAAAAATAAAACAAAGAGAGGAGAAACTATGTTACTGGTTATATTTTTTGTAATCTGCTTCGGCGCGTCTATTGTCGGTGCAATCTGCGGCATTGGAGGCGGTGTTATTATTAAGCCTGTTTTAGATGCTTTTCAAATTTTAGATGTTGCCACAATCAGCTTCTTATCTGGCTGTACTGTTTTGTCCATGAGCACATATGCTGTTCTGAAAAGTAAAGTCAACGGTAAATCACAGCTTGAGCCCAAAACCGGGCTTCCACTTGCACTCGGTGCTGCTGCGGGGGGAATCTTGGGGAAATGGATGTTTGGGTTTATTTCTGCTTTGAGTTCTGATAAAAATAAAATAGGAGCAATACAGGCCATTTGCCTGTTGATTATTACTGCAGCAACTCTATTATATACCCTTTGCAGAAATAAGCTTAACTCATATCATATTACCAATGCTGCGGCATGCGTATTTATAGGTATTGTTTTGGGAATTCTTTCTTCTTTTCTCGGTATAGGCGGCGGGCCCGTTAATCTTGCTGTTTTATACTTTTTCTTTTCCATGAATACGAAGGCGGCAGCAGAAAATTCCCTTTACATAATTTTCTATTCACAGATTACAAGCCTGCTTTCCGCTATTCTAACAGGGAGTATACCTAAATTCAGCGTACCGATGCTTTTAATGATGGTTCTCGGCGGCATATTGGGTGGGATAATGGGGCGCAGTCTCAACAGTCGAATTTCCAACAGGGCTGTTGACAGATTATTTACAGCCTTACTGATTCTGATTATCTGCATTAATATTTATAATTATTATATATTTACAAATTAAGAGTTAGATAGTATAAAAATCGAAAACAATAGTACATATGATGCAGGCGATTAGGGGAGTGCTCTATAGCACAATATTCGGCATGAAACATATACTAATTGTAAACAAATGGAGGAAAACAATGATAACAGAACGCTATTCAGTTACTTTTCTGGGAGTTGACCAGAGAAGCTATACAATTAATGTTTTAGCCGATATTTGGGAAGTGAGCGCTGAGAAGGTTTTTGAGGAAACGGGCATTTATGTCACAGGCATCATAGATACAAATTACCTTGTGAGTGAATTGAAAAGTGGGCACGAATCAGGTGATATAATTTATATAGTTGTAAGCATAAGAAATCCTTCATTGACAATCAGCGAAGAAGCATATTGGAATGCATATAAAGAAGTCATTAAAGAAGTCAGGGGCAGATTGGATAATCCGGGAATGACGATAACTAAGCATGAAATTGACTTTTACTATTTTCTGAATGTTTAAAATATAAAGTTGACCCGACAAAACCATACTCCTTTACAGCAGATAAGATAAGAATTACGCAAATTCCTCCATCTGAAAGGATGAAATATGTCAGGCAGTCCATCGAGGTCAGTCAACATCTTTATGCCGGCGATTCATTATGGTCAGCAGCGCATATGAATGGACTGCCAATCCTTTCTTCGAGGAATATGGTA
Source organism: Clostridiales bacterium VE202-21 (assembly GCA_000509105.1). GTDB lineage: Bacteria > Bacillota > Clostridia > Lachnospirales > Lachnospiraceae > Faecalicatena > Faecalicatena contorta. Next base: position 21,495 of record BAIF02000074.1, read on the forward strand.
ATAGAATCAATGCAGTTTAGGTGTCGGATAATATCCATATTTCTTCAACAGCTCTTTGCCTTCGGTCTGAGCTTTGTACAAGGCATCTTCTACGGTATAATCATTCATTTCAATATCCATTAAAATTAAATATAACAGATTATCAATCTCATTTTGTGGTATTATCATAGCATTTTTCTTGTAGACCTGTATTCGGTTGCGGCAATATTTAAAACTATTTTCCGTATATTTCATCCAGGGATACAGCCTGATAAATTCAGGATTATGGTAAGGCTCCATGTGGGCAGTCTGTCCATCAAGAATGGTCAGATAATTGTTGACATCCCGGTCTCCCAGCCAGTTCAGGTAGTGATAGATTACGTCCAGATTCTCAGTATAAGGGCTGATCCCAAAATTCCAGCCTATACTTACCGGGACATAGCCGGGGACGGTAGTGTAATCAACGGAACCTATCATATTATGGGTGAGGGCATTTGTGATTTCGGTTGCACGTTCAATATATGTAATAAGTATTGCTGTTTTACCGGTGCAAAAATCCTGTACAGTCTTAGCAATGGAAGTTTCGAATGGAGAATTCTCACAATAACGGATTGTCTCCTGTACAATGCAAAAAGCCTGGAGGTTCTCGGGTGAATTCAATGATACCCGGCAGTGGGAGTCCCATACGGAACCGCCGCACGAAAGTATTCTTGCAAATAATTCTGGCGCTAATGTCAGGGAATCAATTCCGGCCAGGGACGTGCCATATGGAGTCGGAGAGCCGGAATTGTATTTTTTTGTGAAAAAACGTGCTGTCTGAAGAAATTGCTTCCACGTTTTTGGTGGCTTCAATGAAGTTTTGTATAATTCTTTATATCTTTTCTGCAAGGTCTTATTTTCGAACAGGTCTTTTCTGTAGAACATGATCTGCGCACCGCCTACGACGGGTACACCGAAATAGCTGTTTCCAACCCGGCAATTGTTTAAATTATGTGAAAAAAAGTTTCCTTCGTGGAAAGGGCTTGTCTTTATATATTCAGTTATATCCTCAATCAGGCGATTTTGTGCAAGATAGTGAATCCAGGGTATATCGTACATATAAATATCAAATCTGGGCCTTGGCAGTTTGCTGTCGGCAATAATTGATTTCAGGACATCTTTTTGTGTAACAAACTCATACTCTATTTTAACATTTTCCAATCTTTCGAACTGTTTTGAGAGAATAGTAATAGAATTAGCGGAATTTAAATCGGTAAGCATAATCCGAAGGACGGAGTTTGGCTGGGAATGGGGATTCTGTATCAAAGGCGGCGCCTGCCGGATGGTTTCGGAGGTAAGCTGACTCAAGATAGAATCCGTTAGGATAGTTGATACAGCCTGACTGTGGCTTTCATCCTGCATTGCCTGCATTAAAAGTCTGCCTGCCTGGAGTCCCATTTTATAAGCTGATTTAGAGGAATAGACCATGCCATGTGACTGAACCGGAAGGCACCAGTTTTCTCCGGCCAGTGACAGAATCAGCAGGTCTTTTTCTGTATCCAGTCCAAGGAGAGAGGCGGCCGTCGAAACACCGGTCGCAATTGCTTCAGAAGAGCATATAATAGCCTGCATATTTTGTTCATTGAGGCTGATAAATGCATTTTTAAACGCATCCTCTTTAGAAGCATTGGTAGGAAAAATAAGCTCTTTAAGCTGGGGATGAAAACGACTCATATGATGCTGATAAGCGTGAATACAGTCAGCTTCAGAACTGAAATGTGTGGGGCCGCAGAAGAGGGCGATTTTCTGGTAATGATTCCGGAGCAGGATATCCATAAAATACGAAATCGTTTTGAAGTTATCGAAACCTACATAATTTGTCTTTAAACTATGTGGGGTTCTGTCTAAAAAAACTGCAGGAATTTGGTAATGTTCAATTCTGCTTTCAAAAAATGCCGTATTCTCAGGCTGGCATGTTACAAGTATCAGGCCAGAGATATTTTGACTTATAAAATCATCAATGATGGTGCACTCTGTTTCCGGAGAATTATGTGAAAATGCCACTCTCAATGATAGTTCTGAAGAAGATAAGGCAGAAGAAATGCCAATCAGCACATTTGCATAAAAAGATTCATCCATACCTGTGAGAACGATACCGACATGGCTCGAAGAATTACAACGCAGGTTTCTGGCAGAAGAGTTGGGGATATAGCGCAAACGTTCAATTGTTTCCATGATTCGGGCTTTTGTCTCGGGTTTTACATTTCTAGTACCGGTAAGGCAGCAGGATACAGTCGCTGGAGAGACTCCGGCAGCCTCGGCAATATCTTTGATTTTAACATTTCCCATATTAAATACCTCATTTGTTCATTGGTAACGTGCATTGTTCCGGAATACGAGCATTCACGTCTGATATAGTTTAATATTACAATTACTATATCATTATGAGAATAGGATGTCAAAAAAGAAAATCAAATCGATTTGAAAAAAAGATTTTTTGGCATATTGAATAAAAAAGGCATTGTGATAAGATAAAAACACAAGATAAAAAACAAAAAATAAAGAAACGAAAAGAAAAACGAGGAGGATTAGTATGTTCAAAAAAATGGTAAGTGTATTTCTGATGGTCGTAATGGTAGGAACGATGGCAGCCGGATGCCAGGGGAAAAATGATTCAGGCAGTAAAGAAGAAAAATCAGAAAAACTAAGGGTGGGGATTATGCCTTCGACAGTTGGGGTTCCGGTTCAGTATGCCTATGACAAAGGGTATTTTGAAGAAGAAGGGCTTGACATAGAGATATCTGTCTTTCAGACGGGGGCACCTGTAAATGAAGCAATTGTAGCAAAACAAATCGATTTAGCCGCTTCTGGTGCAGCAAGTATTTTCTCATTAGCAAGTGGAAATTGTACCTTATTGGCAGAATTGGATGTTGCAGGTGGCATGGGAATTTATGTAAGACCAGATTCTGAGATATTGAAAGAGAAAGGAAAGATTGAGGGTCTGTCAGAAATGTATGGATCAGCGGAAAGCCTGAAGGGTAAGACATTTTTAGGACAGCTTGGAACCTCAAGCCAGTTAAATGTAATTCGCTATGCAGAACAGTTCGGCCTCGAAGCGGATGATTATACGGTTGTGCATATGGATGCCGGTCCGGCCTATCAGGCTTTTATAGCAGGAGAGGGAGATGCGCTTGCAGCATACCCGCCGTATTCGTTCTATGCATTGAGTGAGGGAATGGTTGAGGTTGCCACCTTCGAAGATTCAACAGGTTTTTCTATGTATGATGCAATATTCGGACGCACGGAAGTGATAGATAAACACCCTGAGGATATTGAGAAGTTCATGAAATGTGTCATGAAGGCCACAGAAGAAATGAAAGATGATGCACTCAGAAAAGAATATTCCATGGAGTTTTTTGCGGCAAATGGACGTGAATATACAGAAGAGGATATGGACGATGAAATTGCAGTAAGAGCATATATGGGGAAAGAAGAGTTTTTAGATTCTAACTATGTGTTTGGAAAGGCATTTGCAGATCAGTGTGATTTTTATGTGGAAAATGGAAAAATTACAGAGGATCAGGTGCCGAAGCTGTATGATTCGTTAAACCCGGAATATTTGAACAAAGTACTTGATATTGACCTGAAGGCGGCAGCAATGGAATAGGAAAACAGGGAGAACATTATGAGAGATAAAAAGTTTAATAAATATTTGCCTGTATCAATTATTTCAGTCGCAGTATTCCTGATCGTATGGCAGATTTTTGCTACTGTTAATAATACAGGAATGCTGCCGACACCGGTAAGTGTAGTAAAGGCCTTTTTTGCAAAATTTTCAGATCCTAATCCGGATGGATCTACCATGTGGCAGCATTTGCTGGCATCACTCCAGGTTGCATTATCAGGCTATGTAATTGGTCTGATTGTAGGAATTCCCCTGGGGGTATGTATGGCCTGGTATAAGAGGTTCGACTGGTTTGCCAGACCATTATTCGATTTGGTACGCCCGGTACCGGGAATTGCATGGATTCCTCTGATGATCATACTGTTTGGAATTGGACTCCTTTCAAAATCTATGGTGATTTTTATTTCATCCTTTACGGCTTGTGTTATTAATTCATACTCGGGCATCAAACAGACGGAAAGTGTGCATCTCTGGGTAGGACAGACTTATGGGGCAAGTAACAGCCAGATGCTGTTTAAGATTGCGCTGCCGACCGCTCTGCCTATGATCATGACGGGGATGAAAGGTGCGCTTGCTACATCATGGGGGGCGCTGGTGGCAGCCGAGCTTCTGGCATCGACAAGAGGGCTTGGATTCATGATTCAGCAGAGCAGAGGCCTGATGCGTGTGGATATTATTATAGCGGGCATGGCCATGATTGGACTGGTAGGGGCTGTTCTTGCAGGAATATTAAGTCTGATTGAAAAGGCATTGATGAGAGGAGGCAGGTGGTAGATGAAAAAGACGAAAAGTTTACCGGAAAACATGCAGAAAATAATCTGTGGAGCGATTTCTATCCTGGGCTTCCTTCTTCTGTGGCAGGCAGCCGTGTCGTTGACTGGATTAGGAAAAATCATGCCGGGTCCGGCAGTGATATTAAATGCCTTTTTCCGCTCTTTTGTAGAGGAAATTGCCGGATACACGGTTCTGGGACATATTTTTTGGTCTCTCAGCAGGGTACTTGTGGGATACATATTGGCATGTCTCCTGGGAATAACGCTTGGACTGCTTATGGGACGCTTTCGGCTGATGGAGGCGATCTTTAATCCATTTTACGAAATGATCCGCCCTATTCCGCCGATTGCTTGGATTTCTCTTGCGATCTTGTGGTTTGGAATCGGAGAAAGCATGACATACTTCATTATCTTCCTGGCTACTTTTAATGTACTGACAATCAATGTTTACCGGGGGACGAAAGCTTTAAACCAGGAGCTGGCAGGCTGTGCCAAGATGCTTGGAGCAAACGAGACACAGGTATTCTGGACGGTTGTGCTGCCGGCAACTGTTCCATATATTTTTGCCGGCATGCAGATTGGCCTGTCAACCAGTTGGGCGGCAGTTGTGGCAGCAGAGATGGTGCGTTCTTCAAGGGGAGTTGGCTTTTTGATTGTCAGCGGAATGGATCTGAATAATATTCCACAGATATTTGTTGGGATTATCGCAATTGGTCTGGTCGGGTTTTTATTGGCCACATGTATGAGAGGAGTGGAGGCAAGATTATGTCAGTGGAATGTAAGAGGCAAGTAAAAGATTCAGTAATTTCCTGCAGCCATATCAATAAAAGTTTTATTAATCTGCACGGGGAGGAGCATCTGGTCATTGATGATATCAGCCTGGAAGTGGAAAATAATGAATTTCTTGTTCTGTTTGGTCCGGGGCAGTGCGGAAAAACTACGATGATAAATATCATCTCGGGGCTGGATCTGCCAAGTGAAGGTGAGGTTATTGTAAATGGGAAAAAAGTAATGGCCCCTGGTCCGGACAGAGGTGTCGTATATCAGACCATTTCCCTGTTTCCGTGGCTCACAACAATGGGGAATGTAGAGTACGGACCTAAAATCAGAGGCATTAAGAAACAGGAGCGCAGAGAAAAAGCTCAGTATTATATTGATTTAGTTGGCCTGAAGGGGTTCGAGAACGCATTTCCAGTTAAATTGTCTGGAGGGATGAAGCAGCGGGTGGGAATTGCCCGTGCATATTGCAATGAGCCTGAAGTCTTATTGATGGATGAACCATTTGGAGCATTGGATGCACAGACAAGATACCTGATGCAGGAAGAGCTTGAAAAAATATGGCAGAAAGAAAAGCGGACAGTCATTTTTGTCACGAATAATATCGAAGAAGCCTTGTATCTTGCAGACCGGATTGTTGTGATGAGCAATTGCCCGGCGCATATAAAAGCAGAGTATAAAATCGACCTGCCCAGACCGAGGAGCTATGTGGATCCTGAATTTTTACGGCTCAGAAAAGAAATCACGGGCATTGTGGATGTGACAAAGTAGGAGGAAAATATGGGACAGGGTGCAAGCATTAAGGCAGTGAATCTTACAAAGAAATTTGGGGATTTACTAGTGCTGGATAATATGAATTTTGAAGTGGAAGCAGGAGAGCTGCTTTGCGTGGTAGGACCTACAGGCTGCGGAAAAACAACCTTTTTAAACAGTCTGACCGGATTGTATGAAATAACAGAAGGGAAGATTCTGCTGAATGATGAGCCTGTAGATTTGAAGCGGCATAATGTTTCCTATATCTTTCAGGAAAATTCAACGATGCCGTGGCTCACAGTCGAAGAAAATATAGGCTTTGGACTGGATATAAAAAAGTTTCCTCAAAAGGAAAAAATGGAAAGAGTCGAGGAATTCATGGAGATTGTGGGTCTTACAGAATATAGGAAGTTCTTTCCTTGCCAGCTGTCGGCGAGTATGCTTCAACGAGTATCAATCGCAAGAGCCTTTGCGACAAAGCCGGACTTACTTCTGATGGACGAACCATATGCCCAGCTGGATATTGAACTGAGGTATAAGCTGGAAGATGAATTGATTAAGCTGTGGGAAGCTACGGGAACAACAGTGATGTTCATTACACACAACATAGAGGAAGCAGTATATTTAGGACGAAAAATTCTGGTACTTACCAATAAACCCACAACGGTAAAGACATTTCTGGATGATAAGCTTCCAAGACCCAGAGATATTGCAGCGGCTGAATTTGTTAATCTGAGAAATCAGGTAACTGACTTAATTAAATGGTGGTAGGTGATGGGAATGGAAAATAAAAAGAAACCAAATGTGCTGATTCTATATAGTGACCAACATTCAGCACGTACACTTGGGTGTTATGGGAATAAGCAGGTCAAAACTCCGAATCTGGACAGGCTTGCAAGAGAAGGTGTGCTTATGCAGCATGCATATACACAGAATCCGATTTGTACACCATCCAGAATGTGCATGCTTAGTGGACAATATGCGCATAACACAGGATACTATGGATTGGCGGGGGAGAAGCCCGAGAAGCTCCCTAATCTGTTCGGATTATTAAAAGAGCAGGGATATATGACGGGAGCAGCGGGCAAATTACATACTCCGGCAGGCTGGGTGTCTGACCAGTGTGACTACGTTGCTGACGGGTATGGATATGAGGTGCCTTTAAAACCATGGAACCGACATTTGGAAGAAGGGTGTCAGGGGCTTGTAACAAATGACTATACAGACTATCTCGCCAGGCTTGGCTGCTATGGGGAGAGAGATGACAAAATTCTTCAGGAATGGTTTGAGGAAAATCAACATAAAAAAGGACAATGTGTGGATGCCAGATATTCCAGAATTCCCAAGGAACATACCATAGAAATGTGGTCTGCAAACTGTGCAAATAAGTTTATAGAACAGGCTGATCAGGAACAAAAGCCGTTTTGCTTTTGGCTTACAATGCCCAGACCACATCAGACTTATGCGGCAGCGAAGGAGTTTTGGGATTTGTATGAAGGGATTGAATTAGAGCTTCCGCCAAACTATGATGATAAAATGGAACACCGTTCATCAGCAGCGAAGGATACCCAGAGAAAATTCCAGATGGATAAGGACTGGATTGCATTTGGGGACAAGGATTTTGATGCGGCAAGGAAAAGAGTACTCAGAGGATATTATGCATGTGTGTCCCAAATGGATGATGCGGTTGGTACAGTATTGAATAAGCTGGAGGAGCTGGGGATACGGGAAAATACATTGATTATATATATGACGGATCACGGTGAGTTTGCCGGAGAGCATGGTATGATAGAAAAAGCACCAGGAATTGGATTCAGATGCGTGACACAGATACCAATGATATTTTCCTGGAAAGGAAGGCTTCCGGAGAACGAGGTCAGAGATGAAATTATAGAATCGGTAGATATTTTGCCTACGATCTGCAGCCTGTCGGGTATTATGATGCCGGACTGGGTGGACGGGAAAGATGCTTTGGAATTGATAGAAAGCGGCAGAGCTATTCACGACTTTGCGGTAACAGAAAATCCGAATACGAAGACCATACATACCAAAAAGTATAAGCTGACACAGTATCTTCCTGAGTTTGAGGGACAGGAATTCGGTGAGTTATATGATATAGAGGCAGATCCTTATGAATTGAAGAACCTGTATTTTGAACCGGAATATGAGAAGGTGGTACAGGACTTACGATATCAGTTATACTGCTGGCTTATAAGGACAAGCAGGGTGAAAACGGCGCATCCCACCATACCGGAGACCGGGAATGAAAAAGATGTGTCAGGAGGAATCAGCTGGGATCTTGCGGATTATGTTGGACGTTATGGTAAGGATGGGAAAGTAGGGGAAGCGTTTTATCAGGAACTGATAAAAAAGAATATGAAAAACTATCTGTAGTCATTTAGGGTGGTCTGTATGATGATATGGGCTGAAAACAAATGTTTGTTTTCAGCCTCCTATGACTTATGAGGGGAAATGATGTGCCATACTTGTATGTCTCCTATATAGAGGCAGACAGGCTAAGTTACTGTACCTGAAGAAAAAACTTACTCCTTGCTGATTGCCCGGTAATTAATAGGCTGCATTCCGAACCGCTCTTTAAATTTTTTTGAAAAATAGCTGATATTAGGCACACCAACATTCATGGCAATATCACTGATTTGCAGATTTGTGGTTTTCAGCATGAAGGAAGCCATGTCAAGTTTATAATCCATTAGATACGTGCTCATATTCCTGCCGGTTTCTTTTTTAAAAAGACGGGTCAGATAATCCGTGTTTATATGGATGGAATCGGCCACTTCTTTTAACGATATAATCTCAGCATAGTGTTCCGCAATATAAGTTAATGCAGCCCCTACATGGGAGCTGTATTTTTTAGATGCCGGGAGTGATAACATACATTGACGTATGAGTGACCATATATAATCTTTCAATATAACATATGAGGAGATATCATTTATACGTTTTTTTATCAGGCTCAGCATATCGGGTAGTTCGTCGGTATCCTTACTATAGCAGAGATACAGTGTATGGATCAGATTCCCGTAAGTATTTTTTACATAATCAACCTCAGGCTTTTGTTCCAAAATCCATTTTTCAAGAGTACGCATGGTTTGAAAAAAAAGTTGATTTTGATAAGAACGAATATATTCTATAGCTTTGGCATTTAAGAGATTAAATTCCTTTATGGGAAGACTGTTTTTTTGCTTATCGGACAGCATATAGGGGCATGAAGAGTAAAAAAGCTGTTCGTAAGCTGTGCGGGCCTGATTGATGGAGATGATAAGTTCAGACTTATAATGGTAAACATTGCTGCATCCTATGGTCATTTTTGGATACTGGTTATGCAGTTCCTGTAAAAATAGGTGAAGTGTTTTACGGAAGTCCTCAGATTCCGAAAGCTGTACATATTCAAACACATAGTAATGCAGGTTTGCTTCCAGGCCAAGAAGCGAACCGCAAAAAAAGATGCCGTCTGCCGGGGCTATGGGAACAGATATGTGCACAGGAATGTTTTCATTACAAAGAGCAACAGTAAAATAAGATTTGTCTGTAAGCTCAGAGAAAAGGGCGTCAATCTGGTCTTTTGCAGAGTCCTGCTTATCTGGCTGAAGCGAGAGGCTTAAGAAAGCACTTCGTAAGGAATCAATGCTGGCCTGCCTGCTAAGTAAATGCTCACTACACTTTTTCAATAATTCCTCCAGAGCCTGTCTGCTGCATTCACTTTTTAGCATATACTCAAATGCACCGTTTCTCATAACCTCTCTGGCGTAGTCAAACTGATCATGGCTGCTTAAGATGACAGTGAGGATATTACTGTTTACGCTATAGATTTCACGTATAAGATCGATTCCGTTCATCCTTGGCATCTGGATATCAATAAAGATAATCTCGTATTCTGTTTTTCGTATTTTTTCTAATGCTTCAAGTCCGTCAGAAGCAGTATCGGCGTGGACAGTGATAAAATCAAAAGATTCTATCGTATGCTGCAGCCACTCGCGTATAATTGTCTCATCATCCGCAATTAAGATATTCATAGGTTTCGCTCCTCTCTGGTGCAACAGCCGGTTTAATATCAACAGAACACTGCCGTGCTGATACGAATCAATACAATCATATTGTTTAATAGGATTGTGCCGGCATTTTAAATCGTATATTTAGGTACTGTAATTTGTACGGATGTCCCTTTTCCCACAGTGCTTGATATTTCAAATTTGGCCTGATTGTGATAATGCAGCTCCAGCCGGGAAGCAATATTTCTAAGGGCGATATGATTCTTCTTTTTATCATCCGTCATAATCTCCTGAATGACTTCCTCTGCCATCCCCATCCCGTTATCAGTTACTTTTAAAATAATATGTTCTTTGGTTTCCTTCACCCTGATTACAATGATTCCGTTTTTCTTGTTATTAGAAAAACCGTGGAATACAGAATTTTCAATAATAGGCTGTAGTATAAACCGCAGAATTAATAATTCCCTGCAGCTGTCATCTATCAGAAATTTAAAAATGAAAGAGTTGGTATAACGCTGCTGTAAAATATACGTATACTGTCTGAGGGTGTCGACCTCTTCTTGAACGGAGACTAACTGCTGTTCACAGTTCAGAATATTTTTCAGCATGGCATTCAGAGCATCTATCATCCGGCAGGCATCTTCGGAACGTCCCATATCCACCATGCATTTTATGCTGAAAAGTGTATTGTGCATAAAATGTGGGTTAATCTGCATCTGCAGAAAATGAAGTTCCGTAATTCTTTTCAAGTGCTCTTTTTTCTTTATATCATTAAGCAAAGAGGCTATCTTTATGACAAAATTCTCGCAGGCATCTGCAATCCACCTTGTTTCGGCAAAGCCTTTTCTGGGAAAGGCCACATTAAAATTTCCATTTTGAGCCTGCACCATAACAGTATATACTTCTGTCAGGGGGCGGGAAACAGCGGCTGCAATCCAAGAAGAGGTTAAAATGCTGATAACGCATACCAAAAATGCAATCAGGAGGATCGCTCTTTCAATTCTGTACAGGGGCTGCAGAATGGAGGACATCTGTATCTCCTCAACTACAATCCAGGAGGAAGCATCTGTTGAATACTTGGAAAAAAGGTAGGGTACTCCTGATTTTTTTATTGTTGCAGAGTTTTTATCCCCAAACAGTTCATAGAATACCGGCATTTTGTAAAAATAGTGTCCGACCATGGATTCTATTGTATGGGATATAATTTGTCCGTCTGTATCTACAAGATAGATATTTCCATCGTCTGAAGTCAAATTCTGATAGGTATTGTATAAAAAGCGTTCAGGTATGTTAATCATCAGGAGTCCGACAGGCCGGGAATCTTCGTCTCTAATAAAACGAAGAAGGGAAAAATAGTTTTTGTCATTCAAACGGCTGCTGCTTGTTCGAAGACTGGAAAGCCAGTATAACTGTTCTGCCGAACCAATTGCTTTGTAGTACCACAACTCCTCTTTATATTGTGGCGGTTCATCCATTTTTTCGGAATCTGTGGAGTATATTAGTCCATTATCTGTAATCAACTGCATTTCGTATTCAAAAGAGTAATGAGCCAGCGTCCTCCTGACTTTGCGATCCAGGCTGCGGATATATGTTAACTCTTTCTCGGGAGATTTAAATATGTCTTTTTGGTATAACATCTGGTTTAGTTCTTCATCATAAAAGAACATATCTGATATTGTTACAATTTCATCTTTTATTTTATTTATATTGCTATTTACCTGAGACAGGGTATCAATACGTCCCTGGGAGATATTCTCAATCAGCTGCTGTTTATAAAAGTAAAAAGAAGGAAAAATGATTAATACAGATACAGATAAAATAAATGTAATAAAAAGAATAGATAGTATATGTTTTAAACCCAAGGTTTTTTTACATCTAAAAATATGCGTTCTCATGGTATCCCCTGCTTTATGTGAAAACGATAAATAAGTTATAACTCTAGTTTCTGATAAGAAAAAAGGAATGTCAAGAAAAAAGAACTGGAAAGTAATTCGAAATAAAAAATACGCGGATAAGTGATATTAAATATACGGATTTGTGATAAAGATAATTTCCGATTATTTTTGTATAGTACAATAGGACGAAAAATTGTTAAATACTCTACTTTTTTGGAATAGCAGTAAAAATGAAAAAAGAATATAATTTAGACAGCTTAAAAACAATCAGTAAGAGAAAGGAAAAGGAATATGAAGAAAAAAGTGATGAGTCTGTTATTGGCAACGGCGGTACTCGCAACGGCATTGACAGGATGTCAGGGGCAGAAAGAAGAGAAAAAGGATTCCGGCAAAAAGGCAGAGACCTCAGAATCAGGTAAAGAACTAACTACATTAAGAGTGCAGTCTATGCCTAATTTTAATGGTGTGCTGCTGTCATACATTATGGATCAGGGCTGGGCTGAGGAAGAGGGTCTGGAACTGGAAGTGGAGCTGTATGCAAACGGGGCTGCTGCTAATGAAGCATTGGCTGCCGGACTTTGGGATGTCGGGTTTCAGGGACCAGCATATGTGTTTGGTTCTGTGAATAATGGGGCAAAGATTATCGGAACCTCCAGTGATACAGGCGGTGATACCTTATTTGTGAGGGAGGACAGTGAGATTCTGGATGTACAGGGGTTCAATCCTACTTATCCCGATGTTTATGGAGATATGGATACTGTAAAAGGTACCACAATATTATTTTCAGCAGGAACTTCGACGCATCAGCTGGCATTAGAATATCTGGAATCGCTGGGGGTAAGTGCCGAGGAGGTCAGCATGGTTCCTATGGATTATCAGACCTGTGAGCAAACATTCCAGATAGGGGAAGGGGACATCGTGGCGCTTCCAACCCCCTGGTCGACGGCAGTTACAGATAAATACGGATGGCAGCCAATTGCCACATTACAGGATTTTAGTTCAACAAACACGGATGTCATCTGTTCTGAGGCGGCATATAATGATTTAAAACCTGAGTTAATAAAGTTTATGAAGCTATGCTACCGGGCGGCAGATGAGCTGGAAGCCGATAAAGAATTAAAAATGGATCAGATAAAGAAATTTTATAGTGAGAATGCGCTGGAGGTGACGGATAAGACTGTGGCAGAAGAGGCTGATCTGCGCATCTTCATAACATCGGATGTACAGAAGACGATGGACTATGGCATGGCAGAAGCCGATGCGGCAGATTTCTATGCATCTATTGGACAGATTGAAGCTGACCAATGTGAAACCTTTAAAGAGAATATTGTAGACGATATCTGGAAAGCTGCTTTAGGAGAATAGACAAGAGCGAGGGGGAGCAGGATGGTGCATCCCCCTTTTGCATATAGAAATTGAGGTGATGAGATGAAGCAAAAAAAAGAAAATAAGAAATATTTTATAATCTCTGTGATATCACTGGCTGTTTTTATTCTGTTCTGGGAGCTTCTCACGGATATCCTGCATCTGCTTCCTGAAAAAAAACTGCCAAGTCCTGCCACAATCGTAGAAACTTTTATTTATAAACTGACCAATACAAATCCGGACGGCAGCGTGCTGGGTATACACATCCTGACCAGTCTGCAGGAATCTGTACTGGGCTTCTGTATCGGAATCATTCTGGGGGTGCCAATCGGAATCTGTATGGCATGGTTTGAAAAGTTTGATATGTTTTTTAAGCCGCTGTTCGATCTGATAAAACCAATTCCTCCGGTTGGCTGGGTACCGGTTATGCTTATGGCATTCGGCCTGGGAATTATGTCAAAGGTTACTGTGATTGTCATTGCGGCAATCGTTCCTGCAATTATTAATTCCTACAGTGGGATCAAACAGATGAATCCGGTACATAAATGGGTGGCACAAACTTTTGGAGCATCAAATGGTCAAATTTTAAAGACGATTGCTATTCCGACTGCAGGTCCTATGATATTTGCAGGTATTCGCGTTTCGCTGAATGCTTCATGGGTTACGTTAGTAGCGGCAGAATTAGTGGCATCCACTAAAGGTCTGGGATATATGATTCAAATGGGGCGGATGGTCGGCAGAATAGATCTGGTGTTTATGGGGGTACTGGTGATCGGCGGTTTTGGCGCTTTGTTCTCATGGCTTCTGGGCATGGCAGAGAGAAGAATCGTAAAAGGGGGGCGTTAGAGTGAAATCTATCTTACAGTCTAAAAAGATACAGACAATCTTTATAGGTGCGCTTGGAATATTTACATTTCTAGTTATCTGGCAGATTTCTGTGATGGTAACAAGATTTGGAACCATATTTCCGGCACCGTTTAAAGTTCTTTTAGGAATGGCAAATGCAGTTTTTGAACCAATCGGCAAGAATACGCTTTTAGGACATGTCGGAATTAGCCTGAGCAGAGTGCTTGTGGGGTATATTCTATCATCTGTTGCAGGTACACTGGTCGGTTTGATTATGGGGGCTTCAAAACTTGGAAAAGCAATCTTTAACCCCATATTTAATATTATAAAACCAATCCCTGGAATTGCATGGATACCTCTTGCTATTTTATGGTTCGGGACAGGAAATGTAACAATATATTTCATCATATTTGTAGGCGGATTTGCACAGATGGTTATGAATACAATGGCGGGTGCTGAAAATGTAAGTCAGGAGCTGATTGGAGTGGCAAGGGTTCTAGGACTTAAGAAAAACAGAATCTTTTTGACCATCGTACTGCCTTCCTGTGTACCGTATATTTTCAGCGGTCTTCAGGTTTCTTTGTCAACGAGCTGGATGGCAGTACTTGCAGCAGAGATGATTACAGCTACATCGGGGTGCGGCTGGTTAATACTGTCCGGCATGCAGAGCGGGAATATGGTGAATAACGTGATGGGAATGATATCTATAGGAATTGTGGGGCTGATACTGGCATCCTTTATGAGAGTTATGGAAAGGAGATTATGCTCATGGAAAGAGCGGGGACAATAGAAGAACGGTCAGTGGTGCGTCTGGAAAATGTAAAGAAAAGTTTTGATGTAAATGATAAATCGACAGAAGTTATCGGAGGCATCAATCTGGATATTGAAAAAAACGAGTTTGTCGTACTTTTCGGGGCAGGTCAATGTGGAAAAACCACATTGCTGAAAATGATTGCAGGGTTAGAAGATATTACTCAGGGAAATGTATACATAGATGGTAAAAAATCATCCGGTTTCCATCCTGGGATCGGAATGGTATATCAAACAACCTCTCTGTTTCCCTGGCTGACGGTAATGGGGAATGTAGAATTTGGCCCCAGGGCAAGAGGGATGAAAAAAAAGGAGCGCAGGGAAAAGGCACAGTATTATATCGATTTAGTAGGCCTCCATGGATTTGAGAACCATCATCCGGTCAAGCTGTCAGGCGGTATGTGTCAGCGGGTTGGGATTGCCAGGGCTTATTGTAATGACCCGGATATTATCCTGATGGATGAGCCATTCGGGCATCTGGATGCACAGACAAGATATATGATGGAGGAAGAGGTTGAGAAAATATGGGCAAAAGAGAAGCGAACAGTTATCTTTGTTACAAATAATGTGGAAGAAGCACTGTATCTTGCGGACCGCATTATTATCCTGACGGAATGTCCGGCAGTTGTAGCAAAAGAATATAAAATCAATCTTCCCAGACCAAGGAGTATGGTGAGTGACGAGTTTCTTGCATTGCGGGAAGAAATCAGCAGTATTACAGATATTCCCCGGGAAAGTGAGGAGAAAGCAGTATGAGTGATGTGAAGGTTAAAGTTAGCAGCCTGACAAAATCATTTGGGGATCTGCTCGTTCTGGATAAGATATCCTTTTCTGTAAACAGAGGGGAGTTTCTATGCATAGTAGGTCCTACAGGGTGCGGGAAGACAACATTTCTAAATTCTCTGACGAAAATATTGGAAACGGACAGCGGTTCCATTCTAATCGATGGGGAAGAAGTAAATCCTAAGAAACACAATCTGGCATATATTCTGCAGGAGTACTCTGCGTTGCCATGGCTGAATGTGGAAGAGAATATAGCATATGGACTAAAAATAAAAGGGATAGCCCCGGAGATTATAAAAGAACGTGTTGATGAAGCCGTAGAAATGGTAAATATGCAGGAGTTTAGAAAATTTTATCCAAAGGAGCTTTCTGCCAGCATGCTGCAGCGTGTAGTAATAGCGAGGGCATTCTCTACGCAGCCGGATCTTCTCCTTATGGATGAACCATATGGGCAGCTGGATCTGAACCTGAAATATAAGCTGGAAGATGAACTCCTCAAGCTCTGGGAAAAAACAAAGACAACGGTTATTTTCATCACACACAATATTGAGGAGGCAGTTTATTTAAGTGACAGGATTCTGGTACTTACAAACAAACCAACCCATGTAAAGCAGGAATTGAACAACAACCTGCCGCGTCCAAGGAAGGTGGCGGATAAAGCGTTTGTAAAACTGCGGAATGAAGTAACTGACTTAATACGCTGGTGGTAAAGGAGGCAATTAGTATGGACATACCCAACATTTTATATATTATGTGTGACCAGTTCCGGTTTGACTGCATTGGTGCACTGGGCAATCGGGTGATACAGACACCCAATCTGGACAGGCTGGCAGAAAGAGGTATTGCTTATACGAATGCATATTCCTCTTGTCCGGTCTGCGTTCCGGCAAGATATGTTGTCAGGACGGGAAGGGAACCTTACAATATAGGCTGCTACTGTAATGAAAATCCTTCCCCCATCCATAGTAACGGGCAGATGGGAGTGGAGAGCTATTGCGGTGAGTATCTTGCCAGGAGAATGGGAAAATTGGGATATCGGACTTGGGGCATTGGAAAATTCCACACAAGTCCGGATGTCTACGAAGATTTGGGCTATGAAGTGCAGATTCACACGGAAGAGATGTATGACACCCCACGGGTCAAAGAGAAGGACGGATATGCATCTTTCATCATGAAGGAGCATCCCGGGTATGCACATCTGGAACAGCTGCACGGGGAAAGGACCAATATGTATTTTGTCCCGCAGATGAGTCCAATGCCGGCTGAGTATACTGTGGAAGGCTTTACAGCAGCTAAAGCTGTCGAACAGATAAACAGGAAGGACGGCAGGCCTTATTTCGGATTTGTTTCCTTTGTTGGCCCGCACCCGCCTTGTGCTCCTCCGATACCCTATAACAGGATGTATGACCCGGATGGGATGCAAAATCCAATACGAGGAAGCGCGTGCACGGATCAAATGGATGAACAGATACAGTGGATGAATTATCTGATTTATGCAGATGAAATTAATGATGCATGGGCGAGGAACTTTAAAACCAGATATTACGGAGAAATCACTTATATTGACCATTGTATCGGACAGATACTAGATGCTGTGGATGCCGGTGGGGAGGCTGACAATACATTAATCTGCTTTTTCAGCGACCACGGAGAAATGGCCGGTGACCATGGGGGATGGCAGAAGGAAAGTTTTTTTGAAGAATCCGTAAAGATTCCGTTTCTGTTAAGTTATCCGGAAAAAATGGAACGCGGTGAAATCAGGGAGGATTTCGTCTCATTGGCGGATTTATATGGCATAGCAACGGCAGCCGCAGGTGAAGCAGATGCTCGTGACGGTGTTCTTCTTATGGACGGGGAGAGAAGGGAGCATCTGTTTGCAGTTTATGGAAGACCGGATTCCGACCAGTTTAAGTTGATGGTACGTAAAGGGGCATGGAAATACATCTATATGGTGAATGGGGGGAGAGAGCAGCTGTTCCATTTAGGAAACGACCCTCACGAGCTTGTGAATCTGGTAATGTCTGAAAGTGTGATCAGAACCGAGATGTATCAGCTTCTTTTAGAGAAGTGCTGGAAAGAGCCTGGATTAAGAGATGCCATTGAAGACGGGACAATCAGGAAGATACCTTACCGGCCGCGAAAGCTTGAAAGGCTCCACCAATTTGATTTTTCAAAAAAAATAACGGATTATACGGTTCCTTCAGGGTGCGGTTTTATGAGCCAGGCACTGTTTCTGGAGGAAACCTAATATGATCCACAATAAGGGGCTGTCCTGAATACGATGAAACAAGATGCCATTAAAAGAACATAGCTGTGGTCCTGTCAATAGAATACATGTTTCTACAGGTAGGGCAGATAATTAGCACTTCGTCCTTATAACTATTTAATGTAAAATTTTTTAAACGAACGTCCATGCTTCTTTCGATTAGTGCACCTCATATGTTGATATCTGTCTGATACATTAAATTGTTCACATATTCACTGAATATAATCTATATTTTATATAATAATCAAAGGTTATAATGATCTTAACAAAAGAATATATAAGGAGGTCATTAAAGTGAAGGAAGGAACTGTTATCAAAAGTGAAAAGAATCCTGTAATACCAGGAAAAGGAGTGTGTGATCCACATCTGCAGGTTTTTAAGGACAAGATATACATGTTTTGCAGCCATGACACTTCTGTGGAAAATACGACGTATCACATGCAAGACTGGCATATTTGGTCTACTGTCGATTTTAGAGAGTGGACTTTAGAGTGTGTAGTTAAGCCAGAATCATTTTTTATGGGAAAATGCAGTGATTGCTGGGCAATCGATGCATTAGAAAAAGATGGAAAATACTATTTGTATTACTCTAATAAAAATATTCAGACAGGAGTCGCAGTGGCAAATCATCCAGAGGGTCCCTACATAGATGCTAAGGGAAGCCCAATTTTAGATGGGAATTTAACAAATACACCGGAGTATGATCCTGCGGTGTTTACGGATGAGGACGGCAGTAGTTATATTGTTTTTGGCGGACCAAAGTGGGCGTATGGAAAGGGTGCAGGTTATTATATAGCTAAATTAGCAGAAAGTAGGATAGAATTAGCTGAAAAACCGAGAAGACTACAAGTGGATCATGAGGCGGATGATAAGGCATCTCTAAATAAAATTGGAGGAACTTATTATTTAAGCTGGGGCTCCTTTTATGCGATTTCTGACTCAATATATGGACCTTATAAGTTTATTGGAAATACAGGGGCAAGTGAGGACCATGGTTCTTATGTAGAATATAATGGACAGCTTTTTAATTCGTTTACAGTTTTTGACCCAACAATGGTGCATCGCGCATCTGGAGTTTGTTATGTGCATCAAAGGGCGAATAAAGAACTTGTTGTAGATGAGTTAATTGTGGAGTATGGAGTAGGCCATTACGATACAAACTGGAATAAAATTCAGAGCCAGTGGTGTATGTGTCAGGAGCAGATGAAGAAGGTGGAAAATCCCAGATATGGTTTCGATATGCTCACATCAGAAAAGGGGACTCTTTGGTACCCCAACCTAGAAAATACAAAAGGAAAGAAAGGGATCAGTTTCTTTGCAAGCAGTAGCAGTGAACAAGGAGCAAGAATTGAAGTCAGAGAACAAAAAGACGGAACAATCATTGGAAGTTGTGAAGTAAAAGGTACAGGAAGTTCTTGGCGGTCTTATTGTATGTTCCCATGCATACTTGATAAGGAGATAGGAAATAATTTACATTTGACAATAGAGGTTATTGGATCAGGGGAAGCTCGATTAGATTATTTTAAATTCTTTTAAAAAAATAACTAAGAAATATAAAAGGAAGAGATTCTTTAACAGTTAGATGAAATGCAAAGATATAACAGTGAGTGTTTTTCGCCTGATGAACTCTTCGAACCTGAGAAAATAAAGACAACGGTTGTTTTAGTCGGGAAACACATTTCTGGCATGGGTGATGTCCGTTGCGTATTATCTTATTTTACGCTATGCAGACCAGTTGTCAGAAGAGCAGCTTAATGAAATTATGTTGGGGATGGAGAATGGACTCAGTGAAGAGCAGGTGAAGACTTATTTTACACTTCCGTCAAATTAGATGAGAAAATATTACAAGTCATATCTGTTTTCAGGAAGCGGGCATTGAGGGATTACGAATTTTTGACCTACAGGTTAGTCATCAAAGGCGCTAAGAGTGCAGTGATTACAACCGCGTCTCCGATTTGTGAAGTTGCTGCTACTTGAAATGGAGTCCATTCAATAACAATAAAATAACAAAGAAAAATCGTCACTTATGAAGGGTGGCGATTTTTTTTGCCAAAAGAATTTATTGTTGTGGGTATATGGAACCGTTATAATATCTTAGATAATTATAGAAAAAATAATGGATTGAGGTGACAAAGGTGATTAAGAAAAATATAAATGAAAATCCTAATCCCCCAGCTATTCTAGGACGAATCGTGTAAGTAGAAACGATAATGATGTCAATAAAAAACATCCTATGATACAATGAGAGTAGTATCGCAAGCCAAACTCAAACATAGGAGGTGGTCCAAATGGACAATAAAAGCATATCACACACTAAGTGGAAATGCCAGTATCATATCGCATTCATTCTGAAATATAGGAAATGCCAATATCACATTGATATTTCCAATGATAGTATTCAAAGAGAAATTGCCAGTCTTGTTTTATAAAAGTTTTGATGACAGGAAATTTATCGCTCTTGGCTTATTGGTTTGCGAAAACTACTTGTAGAAATAATGTGAAAATGATATTTTTAGTCAAGAAATAGACTGATATAAAGTACGAAAAAGAGTCAGGAGGCATCATGGAATGATTGAATTAAAAACAATACAAATGATTAAGGCGATTGAAGAAGAAGGGAGCTTTCAGAAAGCAGCCGATGTATTGTATCTTAGCCAACCGGCACTGAGCCAGTATATTAAAAGAGTGGAAAAAGAATTATCTTTTAATTTATATGAGCGTTCAGGCGGCAAATGTACTTTGACAGAAGCGGGGGAGGTGCTGTTGGAAGAAGGGACAGCATTACTTGAACAGTATGAAAAAATGCTGCAAAAAATGAAGGATGCAGCAAGTGTAAACAAAAAAAGAGTTTTCTTTGGATGCCCTACAGGATATTCAGTACCGTGGTTTAGTGATTTCCTTTATGGTATGGAGTCTAATGTGAAGCAAGTACGCATGATGGAGGATTCGGTTGAACATTTGATAAGTAAGTTGCTGAGAAAAGAATTAGATATGTTGTTCATACCGGCAGTTTATTACCACCCCAATATTGTACATTATACAATTTGTCATGAAGAGTTCTATTTGGCTATTCCTAAAAATAATGAATATGATTTGATTGCCAGGTCAAAGAAGTGCGATGGATATGTGGATATGTCAGATTTGGGCGGTTTGCCGTTTATTTCAGGTCCGGCGAAAGCATATACAGAATTCTTACGTCCGATTTTTGAGGAGACTGGCATGGCTGCAAATGTGATATTTGTCGCAAAAAACTGGGACATTGCACATGCTTTTGTGGAAAAAGGCGCTGGTTCAACAATTGTACCGTATTGGTTAGTTAATGATGAAAGTAAATACGTTAATTATTATAAAATAAAAAGTAAATGTAATACTTATAGGATATTCTCATATGCATTGCATCGGCAAAGTACGATTACAGATGAAATGCAGTCTATAATCGATAATGTGATTGATAAATGTGGAGATGAATTTGCGGAACAAGAAGTAGAGCAGTCTCAACTTATAATGAATTTTAATGCAAAAACGGCTAAAATTTATTCTGAATAATAGCTTTTATATTGGCGATGTTGTTGAGGTGAACGGCAGAAGATAAAGAAAACAAGGGAAACTATCAAATTTACTTGATTAGTGCCCCTTGTTTTACTTTATTGAAAGCCTTTTATTTGTGAGTGGAGAAATTAATCAATTTTTGGTACGAGGCTTTGCAATCTTCCATTTGTATGAATATTTTGCTCTTCGATGAATTCAACGATTTTTCCGAGTGTTGGGCAAACAGTAACACCTGCATCTTCTAGCGCGGCAACTTTAGATTTTACAGTTCCCATTCCGCCGCTTACAATCGCACCGGCATGTCCCATTTTTTTGTTTTCAGGAGCGTACATTCCGGCGATATAAGCGTAAACAGGTTTCTTTAATCCAAGTTCTTTGATTTTTGCGGCTGCCATTTCTTCGCTTGTTCCGCCGATTTCTCCGATGATAACAATTGCATCTGTATCCTCATCTTCAGCGAAAAGTTCAATAACATCGGCATGGTTCATACCAATAATCGGGTCACCGCCGATTCCGATACAAGTAGAAAGCCCATAGCCTTTAAAAGTTAAGTTGGAGGCCGTTTCGTGAGTAAGGGTTCCGCTTCTTGAAATAATGCCGATATGGCCTTTTCCGTAAATATAATCCGGCATAATACCTATTTTAGATTGACCGGGAGAAATCACACCTATTGTATTTGGTCCCACGATTCTTGCACCTAGTTTTTTCGCTTCGCTGACAATATGTAATGTATCCATAACAGGAACAAATTCAGTTACAATTACTAATAATTTGATGCCACTGTGAAGGGCGTCAATTGCAGCATCATGCACAAACTGTCTCGGAACAATCAGGAGAGCGGATTCGATTCCCGGAAACTGTGCTCGTGCATCTGCAACTGTATTAAATACAGGAACGCCGTTTACTTCCTCGCCAGCTTTTCCAGGTGCAACACCTGCTAACAATTTTGTTCCACTTTCAAGTGTACGCTGACAATGGATACGACCTTGTTTTCCTGTGATTCCAATCATCAACATTTCAGTATCTTTATGAATCAGAATGCTCATTTCATTATGCCTCCTTCATGTTTAATAAGAGCTGTACTGCCTCGTCTGTAGTACCATATTTTGTTTGAGAAAACCCTAATTTTTCATAAATTTCCCATCCCTGCTCCTGATTGAAGCCTCGGCTTTTAACTACTACTTTTTTGTTGTTTCCAAACTCTTTGTAGCACGGGCGATTCCGTCAGCCATATCAGCGCAATTATTAATTCCGCCAAATACATTTACAAGAATCATATCAGTATTTTCGTTTTGAAGAAGAATACGCATTGCCTGATAAGTTTTTTCGGATGTTACGCCACCGCCCAAATCAAGGAAGTTGTTTACTTTACCGCCATAATGACGGATAGTATCCATTGTTGCCATACCGATTCCGGCACCACCGGCCATTGTACCAATATTTCCATTAGGATCTAATTCAACATATGTAAGATCATGTTCAGCAGCATCTAGTTCCTGGAGTGATTTCTGCTGGGATGTACGAGGGAGAATTGTGTAGTCTTCCTGACGGTACAGGCTGTTGTCATCAATTACCAGTTTGGCATCGATTGCAACAACACTTCCATCTTCTAATACTGCTAAAGGATTGACTTCAATTGTTGTACTATCTAATGCAAAGCAAGCAGTAGACAGTTTTTTTGCAATATCTACAATTTTATTCAAACGCTCATCCGGCAATTCAAAAATCTTTGCTGATTCACGGAAAGCGGCTTCGTCAAATCCTTCTGTACAATCTAAACGCATTAATTTCTCCGGTGAAGTCGTAGCTAACTCCTCAATATCCATTCCACCAAAAGGAGTAAAGAGCATAATCACTGCACGGTTTTTAACATCTAAAGTCATACCCATATAGTATTCTTCAACAATAGGAAGAAATCCACATGCAATAATACCTTCCATAGATTTTCCATTGATAGTAATCTTTTCGATGATTTCTTTTACTTCTTTTAATTCTTCTTCGGATTTGACAACCCGTACAGCACCTGCTTTTCCACGTTTTCCTGAAAGAATCTGACCTTTAAGTACACAAGGGTATGGAACTTTTGTTAAATCAACATTTTCAGTTAAAAGTATACTGTCGTTAATCGGAATGCCAAATCTGTTAAGCTGTTTTTTTCCTTCTATTTCTAAATAATCCATAACAAGACTTCCTTTCTACTTTTAAAAAATTAATAGTTTATTCAAATTAATCCCATGCCATTTCCGGATCTGGAAGGTAAGATTCAGCAAACGGATAACTAACACGAGTAATATTCATCAAATGCACGTGGCTGAAGTTACCGCTGAAGCTATTATTTCCCCATGAACCACATCCCAATGTAGTTGTCGGAGTAAATCCGTTTTTCGGGCTGCCGCCACCGGTTGTTCCTGAAGCCTGATTTACTACCACACGAGATACAGAACACTGGATTGCAGCGTATTCAACATGTTCAGGAGTATTTGAGTGAACCGCAATACTGTGACCTTTTCCTTCAAATTCAAGGTTCTCTACCATATAACCTATACCTTCTTCAAATGTGTCATACGGGAGAACTGCAAGAACAGGACACAGTTTTTCACGGCAAAGCTGTTCCGCAGAACCGGCAGTCTCAGCTTTGACAACGATAGCACGAGTACCTTCCGGAACATCTATACCAATTACTTTTCCAATATCGGATGCGCTTAATCCTACTACATCACGATTAAGAGGTCCGCACTCTGGGAAGATACCATCTCTGATCTTCTGTACCTGATCAGCATCATCTATATAGAAACCACCGTGATTTTTGATTTCCTCAATAAATGCATCATATTTTTCGCGAGGAACAAATACGGTCTGTTCGCCGAGGCAGATAAGACCGTTGTCAAAGCTGCGGCCAATTAAGACCTTTTCAGCAGCATCTGCTAAATCAACATCTTCATCAATGATACATTGAACATTTCCCTGTCCAACCCCCAGTGATGGTTTACCGCTTGAATAAGCTGCTTTTACCATACTCGGTCCGCCGGTAGCTACAACAATATCAGCTGAGCTCATCAGCTTTGCGCTTTCTTCAACAGAAATATTCTCAAGGGTAAGAACCAGATCTTTTGGAAGATCCAGTTTCTCCAGTTCCTGTTGGAACATTGATACAAGGAGCTGTGTACATTTAACAGCTCTTGGATGTGGAGCAAAAATTACAGAGTTTCTTGTTTTCAAAGCAAATGCGGCATTACACATAGGTGTGACAACAGGATTGGTAGAGGGGATAATGGCAGCTACTACACCCATTGGTTTTGCGATTTCAAGAACATTAAGATCTTCGTGCTTTGCGATAATCCCTACTGTTTTTTTGTTTTTGATACTTTGCCAGATTAAGGAGGATTTCATACGACATTTTGTGA
This sequence comes from Clostridiales bacterium VE202-21, assembly GCA_000509105.1. Lineage (GTDB taxonomy): Bacteria > Bacillota > Clostridia > Lachnospirales > Lachnospiraceae > Faecalicatena > Faecalicatena contorta. The sequence continues at coordinate 46,369 of BAIF02000074.1, forward strand.
TTTTATCGTTTATATCTCCCATTCTGGTTTCTTCAGCAGCCATTGGACCAAGCATTTCTGCGTTGTCATACACGATTTTACAAATTGCACGAGCAGCGGCGTCAGCTTGTTCTTGTGATGTAAATTCGATCTGAGCCTGTGCTTCTTTAGAGCGCCTTACTAATTCGTCTACAGTTGTTAATATGTTCTCCATTTTTCTAACTCCTTTAACTGAAATATTTGTTTGTTGAATAGTTCCATTCACATTCCGGCGGTGTTTTTTTAACGTACCGCTGGAAATAAAATCGTTACATAAAAAATAACATACAAACCCTGGAAATGTGAAATAGAATTATACAATATGTACATATAACAAAAAATTATAAACAGGCCGAACAACACATCCATATAACAAAAAGGTGAATGGTATTTTATAGATGTGAAGAAAATAGTGTACAATCCATCTAAAAACAAATGACAAATCAGCTGAAAATCATCAGATTGATATAAAGAAAGGAAAATACATAATATTTTGTTATGAAAAGGTATCATATATTAATATTTCAAATTTGTATATGGAGTATGTTAATCTTATAACAAGAAAAGAACAAAAAATCACGTGATGAAGATGAAATTAAAAATTCAAGGAGGACTATTTTATGAAAGTTCAACACACTAATGCAAGCGGAATACATCCGTATGATTATTCTTACTGTCTTGGATATCAGGTAAATCATGAAGAGTGGTCGCCATTTCCGAGAGTAAATCGTCTAAGAAAAACATTTTTGGAAAGACCTTATGATATTGATATTGACAGAATGAAACTGGTAACAGAATCTTATAAAGAGCATGAAGGTGCCAGCCGTAAAATGCAATGTGCATATGCATTTGATAAAATCCTGACAAATATTCCGTTGTATATTTATGACGAAGATCTTATCGTAGGTGAAATTGCAGCGCCTGCAAAGGCAGCTCCGGTTTATCCGGAATTTTCAGTTGAATGGCTTATTGATGAGGTTTTACATTTCCCATTTGAAGAGCGTGCACATGATCAGTTTTACATTAGAAACGATGAGGATCGTAAAGAGATTGTAGAGATTGCTGAATACTGGAGAGGTAAAACAGTTGACGATTTGATTAATTCAAGATTGACTGAGGATCAGTTAAAAGGATCTGAAGCAGGTGCGAAAGTTTATGTGACAAACGATTATCATTATGCAGGTGTCGGTCATACAGAAGTTGATTATGAAATGTTAATGAAACTTGGATACGATGGTATTCAGGCAAAAGCAAAAGATGCTTTGGCAAAATTAACTGAAAGTGACGAAGATTACGAAGAAAGAAAAGACTTCCTTACAGCTATGGTTATGATGCTTGATTCAGTAAAGAAGTATATCAACAGATATGCAGTACTTGCTGAAGAAATGGCTGGGAAAACAGAGGATGAGAACAGAAAGAAAGAGCTTGAAACAATGGCAGCAAACTGTCGTCAGATTGCCGGTGGAGCACCGCAGACATTCTGGCAGGCAGTACAGTTGTTCAATCTGGCAACTACATTGATTCAGATTGAAGGTAACGGACATTCTATTTCTTACGGACGTATGGACCAGTGGTTAAATCCATTCTATGAGGCAGATATGAAGAATAAGACAATTTCTAAAGAGTTTGCTCTTGAATTGATTGAAGTTCAGTATGTTAAGATGAATAATCCGACTAAGTTAAAAGATAAGAGTACCGTTGTCGTACGTAATGGTCGTGGATTTGGTGGCGAAAGTCTTGTTGTAGGAGGAGTTGATCGTGACGGAAATGATGCAACAAATGATCTGACAATGATGATGATCGAGGCTTCTGCTCATACACGTATGATGAATCCGTGGCTTTGCGTACGTATGCATGAAAATACACCGTACGAATTGAAAGTAAAGACAATTGAATGTATTCGTGCCGGATTTGGTCATCCAAAGGTATTCAATGACGGTCCTGCAATCAAAGCAATGCTTAATAAAGGACACACATTAGAAGAAGCAAGAGATTACAGCGTTGTTGGGTGTGTAGAGCCAAACCTTCCGGGGAAAGAAAATGGATGGCATGGCGCAGGATATATCAATTCAGCAAAGATTCTTGAACTGGCATTGAATAATGGACGTCTTATGCACATGGAAGGACAGCTTGGACCGGACTACGGAAGTTTGCGTACATACAAAACATTTGATGAAGTACTTGAAGCAGTTGACAAGCAGTTTGCTTATTGGTGTGAACAAATCAGAGGAAGCAATGATGTAATTGATGTGGCTCACCGTGAGTGTAAACCACTTCCGTATATTTCTTCGCTGTTCGAAGACTGTATCGAAAGAGGAAAATGTATCACAGAAGGTGGAGCAAAATACAATTTTACAGCACCACAGGCAGCTGGTATTGCAACATGCGCAGATTCTCTCGCTACAATTAAACAGCTGATGTTTGAAGAAAAATCCGTTACAGGAGACGAGTTACTGCAGGCAATATACGATAACTGGGAAGGTCATGAACAGTTATATGCGTTGGTAAACAGTACAAAAGTTCATCACTATGGTAATGATGATGATTATGCAGATGAGTTGTTCCGCTTCATATACGAAAGTTTCTGCAGAAACCTTAATGTTGGTGAAAACCCGCGTGGTGGTTCTTACATTCCTGGTGTTTACACAGTAAATGCAAACGTAGGTCTTGGTCTTGCAACAAATGCGTCACTGGACGGACGTAAAAAAGGTGAGCCGTTGTCAGATAATATGGGACCGGTACATACTATTGGTGGTTCACATGACGTGTCAGGACCAACAGCACTTATCAGTTCGGTTTCAAAAGTTGATCATAGCTTGGCTATGAACGGAACATTGTTAAATGTACGTTTCCCAGAAGAGGCTGTATCAGGTGTTGAGGGAAGGGACAATCTTGTAAGTTTTGTTGATGAATATCTTGACAAAGCGGGTATGCATGTACAGTTCAACATTATGAGTGCGGATAAGATGAGAAAAGCACAGAAGAATCCAGAAAATTACAAAGATATGCTTGTTCGTGTTGCCGGATATAGTGCATATTTCGTAGAGCTGGGAACACCGCTCCAGAATGATTTGATTGACCGTACAGAGTTCCATTTCTAATCTTAAGAAAATGAAAATTTAAAAATCCAAGAGCCTGAGTTCAGGCTCTTGGATCCTATAAAATATAAAGGATGAATGAGGAGAAAAAATCATGGTATTCGAGACGGGTTTTATATTATTAGCGATAATTCAGATATTTGGTTTTTTTGTTGAAGGAAGTGCAGGATTTGGTTCTACAGTTATTTCAGCACCATTTGCTACCAGTATTTTGGGTATCGAAACAGGAGTTCCTTTTGGAACAATTATGTCAACAATTTTCGTTGTAGGTTTAACTCTTAAATCTTTGAAGAATATTTCATGGAAAGATCTTGGGAAAATTTTAGTGGCATGTCTTCCGGGATTATTTTTGGGACAGTACTTGTTTTATATTATTGATCCTAACGTTGCTAAAGTTGGTATCGGTTTAGTGGTTACTTTAATTGCAGCATTTAAGATATATCAGAATATAGTAAGTCCTTTAGTACTTAAGAAAGTGAAAAGTGGAGATGAAGTAGACACTCTTCCTAAAAAAGTTTTCCGTTATTCATGTTTGATTATCGGTGGTGTTGTACATGGTGCATTTAATATCGGCGGACCGCTGATTACGGTGTATACGCTTGAAGCAGTAAAAGATAAAATCAGATTCCGTAATACAATGATTGCTTTGTGGGCAACATTAGACATATTGAACTCAATTAATCAGTTCCGTAATGGTGCATGGACGCCTTATTTGTGGAGTGCCGTATTAGTCTGCGTGCCATTTGCAGCGGTAGGTTTCATTTTAGGCATTAAGTTCTTGGATAAAATTAATAGAGAACAGTTTTTGCGTTTCGTATATGTTGTTCTTTTAGCGGTAGGATTAAACACATTAATTCGTAGTTTGTTGGTATTTATGTAAACCTGAAGGTATGTAGAGAGAGGAAGTGGAATGTTATGGTAAAAGGAATTGTATTTAATGTTCAGCGATTTACGATTCATGACGGTCCAGGCATTCGAACAGAATTATTTTTAAAGGGATGTCCCCTGAGATGTGAGTGGTGCAGTAATCCTGAAAGCTGGCATCGTAATATAGAAGTAGGCATTTACGCAAGTAAATGTATTTCCAAGGAAAAATGCGGTGCATGTGAAAATGTATGTCCGGTGGAAGGTGCAATAAACTTTGAAAATGGAATAATTGAGTCCATCGATAGAGATGTATGTACAAATTGTATGAAATGCTATAATAGTTGTCCGGCAGAAGCGATTAAGGCCTGGGGAAAGATGATGACAGTAGAAGAATGCATGGAAATCACCAGAAAGGACAGAGGCTTTTATGATAAATCAGGCGGTGGTGTGACTGTTTCCGGTGGAGATCCGTTTGTTCAGAGTGATTTTGTTATGGAATTATTCAAAGCATGCAAACAGGAGAACATTCAGACATGTATTGAATCGACGTTTTATGCGAAATGGGAACAGATAGAAAAGGTGTTGCCATACACAGATCTTATCATTTCGGATATAAAGCATATGAACTCGGAAATACATAAGAAACATACGGGGGTTGATAATCATTTGATTTTAGAAAATCTGCAGAAGCTTGCAAATGACGGAAGAGAAATGATTTTGAGAATACCTGTTATACCAAACGTAAATGACGATATGGAAAATATAGAAAAGACAGCGGACTTTATTATTGATAAACTGAATGGTAATGTTAGGACCTTGCAGCTTTTGAGTTTTATGAGATTAGGTGAAGAAAAATATCAGTCTTTGGGAATTCCATATAAGATGGAGGAGTTGAAAATTGATAGAAAGACATTCCAAGATCATGTAAACCAAATTGCGCTTTATTTCAATAATCGTGGAATTCACTGTCAGGTGGGCACTAAAGAAAAACAATGAAAATTGAGGTAGGACAATGAAAAATTTTACTTTTAAGATACCCCAAAATATAGAATTTGGTGTAGGGAGTCTAAAAACACTTCCAGAAAAAATTCGGGCAGTTAAATCAGAACATGTACTTCTTGTTTCAGATCGCGGTTTGGAAGCAGTCGGAGTAGTTAAAAAAATCAGTAACATTATAGAAGCGCAAGGAATTGTATGTACACAATTTTTAGATGTCATAGCGAATCCTACAGTAGATATAGTAAATGAAGCAACACAATTATATAAAGATTCCGGAGCAGCAGCTATTGTTGCCTTAGGTGGTGGAAGTTCAATGGACGTTGCAAAAGCGGTAGGTGTACTAGCTATTTTTGGTGGAGAAATTACAGAATATGAAGGTTTTGATAATGTTCCGGGAAGCATTGTTCCGATAATTGCGATTCCTACAACTGCCGGAACCGGAAGTGAAGTAACAGCGTCAGCCGTTATCTCAGATGAAGCGAGAAATTATAAATTATCTGTAATCAGCTATGAACTTCTCCCGAAATATGCGATATTAGATCCCGAATTGATAATGAGCTTGCCGGCTTCTATTGCTGCACCAACAGGCGTAGATGCGCTAATTCATGCAATCGAGGCATATTTGTCAACGAATGCATCTCCATTTACAGATGCTATGGCAGAAAAGGCAATGGAATTGATTGGTAAAAATATTAGAAGATTTGTAGCAAACAGACAAGATGCTGAGGCGGCAAGTGCAATGATGATAGGATGTACTTTTGCGGGAATTTCCTTTGCCTGGGCAAAGTTGGGAAATGTTCATGCAATGAGTCATCCGGTTAGTGCATATTATCATGTGGCACACGGTGTTGCCAATTCTATTTTGTTACCGGTTGTTCTTGAATTTAATGCATTAGCAGACAATGGCCGTTATAAAAAAATCTATGATTATATACATGAAACAAATAAGAATGTAACTTCGTTTAAGGCGGAAATGTTAGTTGAAGAAGTAAAAAAATTGACAGCTCAGTTGAATATTCCACAGTCGCTGTCAGAAGTAGGTGTGACTGAAGAGTGCATTCAGGAAATGGCAGAGGATGCATTAAAGAGCGGAAATGTATTGGTGAATCCAAGACAAACAACATTGAGAGATTTAGTAGAGCTATATAAAAAAGCTTTATAAGATACAGAATAACAATGTAGCGAGAGTAGGATAATGTAAAAATGAAAAAAGAAGAAAAGCTTGAGAAAAAATTTTCGCCTTTAAGTGTGTGGGCTCTTGCTTTTGGATGCATTATAGGTTGGGGCGCATTTGTAATGCCGGGTGAGACATTCCTTAGAAATGCAGGTCCGATGGGAACTCTTTTGGGAATGGTGATATCCATAGTTATTATGGGTATAATTGCACTTAACTACAACTATATGGTTAACCGATATCCTTTGGCCGGAGGAGAGTTCAAATATACACGAATTGTATTTGGAGGTAAGCATTCGTATATTTGTGCATGGTTTTTAGCGTTAGCATATATTTTACCTATCTCAATGAATTCTACAGCATTGGCACTAATTGGAAGAAATTTACTGAATAATGTATTTCAGGTTGGATTTCATTACAATGTTACCGGATATGAAGTATATTTGGGTGAAGTGCTGTTAGCTATTTTTGCGGTTTGTTTATTTGGTTATTTGTGTATAAGAGGCGTAGAGTTTGCAGGGCTGTTTCAGGTGATACTGACAATCATGCTTGTGTTCGGTGTTGTGGTTATTGGTGTGGGTGCTATCGTAAGTCCGAAGGCTTCATTAGAAAATTTATACCCATTATTTCCGGATACAACGAAAACATCTGTGTTATCTAGTATTTTTGCAATAATTATTATATCACCATGGGCCTTCTTTGGATTTGATACGATTCCACAGGTTGCTGAAGAATTTAAATTTTCACCAAGAAAGACAAAGATGATAATGCTGTTTTCAATAGTCTTTGGCGGATTTGTATATAGCATTTTAAATACAGTGACAGCATCTGTAATACCGGATAACTATGGATCATGGGTTGAATATATAGAAGACGCAAGCAATTTAGATGGTTTGATTTCATTGCCAACGTTTTACGCTGCATATGAATTGCTTGGAAAAGCAGGAGTATTTTTTATAGGAATAGCAGTTCTGGCGGCTGTGTTGTCAGGAATTGTTGGTTTCTATATTGCTACCAGCCGTTTACTGTTTTCAATGTCGAGAGATGGTGTGATTCCGAAATGGTTTGGGGAAGTGGATTCGAAGTATAAAACACCTAGAAATGCAATTGTATTTTTGATTTTGATTTCAATAGCAGCACCGTTTTTCGGAAGAAATGCTTTGGGATGGTTAGTTGATATGTCATCTTTAGGGGCATTAATTGGATATGGATATACGTCAGCGGCAACTATTAAATGTGCAAAGGAAGGTAAATCCATTACATTTTTGATAATGGGTTGGATTGGTGTTTGTTTAGCGGTCTTCTTTACGATATTATTATTGATTCCGATTCCGGGATTAAATTGTTCTCTAGGTAAAGAATCTTATATTTGTCTGATTGCATGGACTATTTTAGGGATGTTTTTTTATATGAAGGAAAGGAAGAGAATAGATTTATCCTGAATTTTGATATGATATTATAATTAAGCTGGTATCATGTGGATACCAGCTTCAGACTGTAGACAAAGTTGGTGCTGGGATTATTCCCAGCACCTCGTGATAACTAAACGGCAGGCTATTCAGCGTTTATCCAAGTATCTTTTTAGAACTATCACGAACCGTCAATATATCCTTGTTTATAAGGCTTTGGCAGTTTTTTTCTTCTTGCAGGTCTACCGTGGAACTGGTCGTAATCTCTTGGGATTTCTTGAGAAAACAAGTTCTTCCACCGCCTATCCTGCCTTTTCGTTTTTCAGACGGATTTCAAAGCGGTTCTTGATGTCGGTCTGTATTCCCTTGTTTCTCTGCTCCTTTTCTTTCTCGTACAGGCAGAAATAAATAGGGCTGTTCTTTGAACCGATATAAAAGGTCTTTGCGGTATCTCCCTTTGTTCCCGACAGTTTCCCGCTGTCCACGCCCTCATATTTTCTTGAGCGTTTCCATACCTTATTGGCGTAATAGCGTTTTCTTAGGATTTCTATGTCCAGCAGTACGCCCATATCGTTGATTGCCAAGTCCAGACGTTTAAAGATACCCTGATAGTCCATGCAACGGATCAAGACGTGATACCAGCCTGTTTTCCTTGCCTGTAAGACGTGTTCCAAGTGCCTATAGCCCATGCCCTTTAATTCCAGTAAAACACCCATAGAAGCGTCTTTGGAAGGATAATCTCTCCATAGCGATATAGTTCTTCATAGCCAAACAGTCCGTAATCTTCATGAATAAAGTATTCGCTTTTCATCGCCAGCACGTTTTTGATAATCTCCAATGCGTCCGTAGTAGGGAAGCGGACACGCAGGTAATCAACTGTCAGTGTAAAGGGCTGTTTGCATTTGCAGCAGTCAAGATATAATGCAGGAGCGTATGCTTCATTTCTTTGCTGGCTCTTGTTTTGCCATTTTCAATTTCATTTAAGTTCTGTCTGCTGATATGTAGTTCCTTTGCAAGTCTGCGTTGGGAATAACCGCAGGCGTTCCGTTTTTGTTTCAGTGTTTCGATAAATTCCATGTCATTAATGTTCATTCCTCCAATCAAAAAAGGCATACGCCCATAGAAGCATACACCTTGTATCATATATTTTCTTGTCTCGATATGCTGTTTTCGACCTGTCGGGTAGAATAGGCAGGGTGTGAAGTGCAGTAAGTCCTTATAACTTTGTAAATCGTCGCATATCGGGAATTTTGTTTGTGCTTTGTCTCTTGTTTCTTGTAATAGTACCTCCCTGTTAGATAACGGGGGCTTGATGTTCGCTCGCCACGGCTCGCTCAACTGCCGAAGTGAACCAGCCACTAAAAACGGCGGAAAAATCTAAGAGATTTTCCCACTGCCGTGTCTGGATCACTCCGTCAGTGATATATAATTATTACAACTTTTAAATAAAAATACACCTATCGTTATCTATTCATATTATGTCTATATGCCTGCATGGTATTTTCCAATAACATAGCTCTTGTTACAAGTCCAACCCCTTTTGGAACAGGCGTGATATATGAAACTTTTTCTATTACATCATTCAAATCTACATCGCCACATAACTTTCCATTTGTATCTCGGTTCATTCCTACATCAATAACTATAGATTTGCGAGAAATCTGCTCTCTAAAAATCAAAAAAATTGCAAATTATTCGCTCTGTTCTATAAAAAGGGGGAGCCAGTAAAGTACATTTTTTATTGCACTTTACTGGCTCCTATGTTTTCGATATGATAAGGTTGCTGCATAAAAACGGAGAATGGGCACCCTAGAAAAGTTCCATTCTCCATCACACCTACAGCAGATAAAAATTTATCTGCTATACACACTTATGATAATCGATTTCGAGCATTCTTTCAAGAACTATCATGAAATTTTAGACTTTTATGGAATCTGGGAGTACCACTGTCCCAAATGTGGCGCAACGCATTCCTTCCATCGTCATGCCGTCTATTCCAGAAATTTAATTGTATGGGAATCTGATGGACTTGTGGAGAAGCAAATGAAAATCCTGCGCCTTCAATGCAAATCCTGTAGCAGCACACATGCAGTGCTTACTCCGGATATCATTCCTTTTTTTATCTATTCGCTGGAAGCCTTTCTGGCTTTGATTACCATGTGTCTGGATACAGAGATATCCGTTCTGAAAACAGAGAAAGAAACGGGAACATCCTATCAACTCCTGTACCAGTTCCTCCGAATCTTTCATTCGTACAGAAAACGTCTCCTTCTTTTTTTCGCCGTGAAAGCTTGTGGTCTAGTGCCACTCATCCATTCGTCAGAGAATTTCTGCAGCTTTTACATTTGTATCCGCCACGATGGTTGTCTTCCCACTTTTTTATACAGTTTCAAATTCCCCTGTTCCTGCATCGGCACAATACGGTCTCTTATCCACTCCTTTTTGGCTCCAGTTCTGTGTAAATCAAGCCACCCACATAGCCTCTGCATGGTCTTGGCTCGTTGCATCCGCTACAATAAAAGTCACCAACAAAAGGAGGTTGTATTTTATGACAAATGAAGAAATGAAACGGGAAATGGCCCTTTTTCGCTTCTCCCTGATTGCACCTGTTGTTGCTGATACTTACCAGCAGGCCAGCAAGATGGAATATTACCGCCATACCAGCGAATCCGAGTATGTTCTCCCAAATGGAAAGGGTGTAAAGTTCTCACCACTCACCTTGAAAAAATGGTATCAGAAGTACACAGCAGGAGGGCTGGAGGCCTTAATCCCGAGAGCGCGCATTGATCTTGGACAGTCCAGGGCACTGTCGGAGGATGTCTGCCGGCAGATCCATGCTTACCGGGAACAGTTTCCTCACATCACAGGGAAAAAAATCTACGAGAAACTGATTGAACAGGGATATATGAAGAAGGACGATGCTTCCGTGGATACCGTCTATCGTTATCTCAAGTCGGCAGACTTAACGCGCACAGCCATGAGTCCGCAGGAATGCCTTGCTTTTGAATTTGAGCATGCCAATGACTGCTGGCAGGCGGATACCACAGTAGGACCGAGCATTGTTGTAGATGGTAAGCACCGCCAGACCTATCTGATCGCCTTTATAGATGACGCCAGCCGTTTGCTGGTGCAGGGAGAATTCTTTTTTGAAGATAATGCGATCAACATGCAGAAAACTTTTCAAAAAGCAATCCTGAAATTTGGGATGCCCAAAAGAATCTTCGTTGATAATGGCTGCAGTTACCAGAACAACCAGCTGAACTGGATTTGTGCAGAGCTAGGAATCGTAAAGATCCATTCACGTCCATATCACCCTCGCGGGAAAGCCAAAATAGAGCGGAGCCATAGAACGGAAAAAGATCGCTGGATGAACTGCACGGATTGGAATACCTTTCACAGCCTGGAAGACGTAAACAGCAGCTATCATCAGTTCCTTGATACGGAGTATAACAACGGGATCCATTCTTCCATTGGCATGACTCCCAAAGAACGATATCTGAAGGATTTTGATGGTCTGCGCTTTTTAGAGAAAACAGTGATTGAAGAAGGTTTCCTTCACCGGATCACCAGAAAGGTTACGCCGACAGCAACGGTATCTCTGTTCAACACCGCCTATGAAGTGCCTCAGCAGTATATCGGGCACACCATCTCCCTTCGTTACCGTCCGGAAAATATGTCCGAGATCTATATTTATGATGGAGAAAGCACCCGGCGTCTTCATACAGTCTATCCGGTAAAGAAACTGGACAATGCAAAGAGAAAACGCCGGGCAAATATCGCCTATGGCTCCATGGACGGAGGTGGTACACATGTATAGAGCATACTGGGGAATGGAATTTAATCCCTTTGACAAAGAGATTTCGGAAAAACAGTTTTACCACGGAACGGATTATAATGAAATGATGAAGCGGTTGGAATATCTGAAAAACGTACGCGGCATTGGGCTTTTTACAGGTCTGGCAGGAACCGGAAAAACGGTATGCCAGCGAGCATTTGTAAACAGTCTAAATCCAAACCTATATAAAGTGGTGTATCTTCCCATGACCACCATCTCCACCAGTGAATTCTACCGTGATCTGGCTTCTGGACTGGGGCTTGATCCCTGTTACCGCAAAATCGAGAACTTCCGAAACATTCAAGAACGGATCCGCAGCATGTACAAAGAACAGAAAACAACGCTGGTCATACTGATCGATGAAGCCCAGTACCTGAGCCGTGCCATTCTTGCCGACCTGAAACTGTTGATGAATTTTGAAATGGACAGTCGTAATTATGCAGTACTGGTGCTGTCCGGTCAGCCTACACTGAACCAGACCCTAACCATGCAGATCCATGAAGCGCTGCGCCAGAGAATCGTGATTAATTACAACATGCAGGGGCTGACACCCCAAGAGGTGACCGATTACGTACGGGATCGTATGAAGCAGTGTGGCGTTACCCAGGAGATATTTGATACAGCGGCGTTGGAAGCAGCCTATGGCTGCTGTGGCGGGAGCATTCGGCGACTGAATAGCTTGATGCATAAGGCGTTGATGATTGGATGCGAGCAGAAACAGCGTACGATTGGTATCCAAAGCATCATGGATGCAGCAAATGAAATTGATCTGGTTTAGGTAGGAAGGAATCGTATGAAATATCTTTGTAAAAACCCCGAGGGAAAAGTGGCAAGCGATCGTCGATGGACAGGAGAAGTGCAAAACCTGAAGCGGACAGGAACTGTCATCGAAGCGCAAATCAAGGGACGCGGAAGTGCTATGCATGTCATTATTGGAAAATACGAATACGGAAGATATCTTTGCATTCCGTCCTGGCAGGTCGGAAGCGAGCTTGCCGGGTTAATGGATGTATTCTGGAACCGGGAACAACTGGAGAGGCAGATAGGAAAGATAGATGCCATTACAATTGCAGAAGCATTGAAAGTAATAGCAAAGGAACTGGAGAGCATGGCGTAGTGCCATGCTCTTTTTCTGTCTTCTGGCAGAGACGTCCAAATGCCAATTTAAGAGAACAAAGCGTGCAAGTGAATATGAAAAAGTGCAATATGAAATTTTAATGGGTGAAAGTAATGTGCAATAAACCGGAGACGAGAAAGCGCAAATCAATACAATAACAACTGCTCCTTGTTTTAACCATTCATTCTTTACTAACTTTGCTTGCCCCATAGCAGATACCACAATATCTGCTTGTCTGACTTCTTCTAAAATATTTTCTGTTTTAGAATGACAAATGGTAACCGTTGCGTTTTTATCCAAGAGAAGTTTTGCAATTGGTTTTCCAACGATGTTACTTCTTCCCAAAACAACAGCTTTTTTTCCTTGAAGATTATCTAACCCAATTTCTTCTAAAATTCGGATAATTCCTTTCGGCGTACAAGGAACAAAAGCGTTATCTCCGATATATAATTTGCCCACATTTTGCGTATGAAAACCGTCTACATCTTTTAGCGGATTAATTGTTTCAATCACACGCTTTTCATCAATATGTTTCGGTAGTGGTAACTGTACCAGTATCCCATCAACAGTATCATCATAATTTAATTCTCGTATTTTAGATAAAAGGTTGTTCTCTGAAATATCATCATATCTCAAAGTAGTGTTAAGTATTCCAACTTCCTCACAATCCTTACTTTTTCCTTTAACATAAGCATTACTCGCTTGATTATTACCTACCAAGATAACCACGAGTTTAGGCAATCTTTGATTTTTTTCTTGCAATTTATCAATATCTATTTTTATTCTACCTTTAATTTTTTCTGATATATATGTTCCATAAATTATTTTTTCCATGAAATCTTCCTTTCGTATATTTTATCAGTATCGTTCTTTCTAAATGTAATTAAATAAAATTCAAAATACAAGAAAGATGAAATTATAATCGTAAGCGCTTAATTTTCAGCCATGATAGAAGAAATAACCGACTACTTTTCAGCAGCCGGAGCACCTTGACAATTCACATATGATTGATTTGCATCGTTTGCACGATGTTCTATTTCCACTTTGACATTTTCATTCCACGGTGCCAGGAGTTCCAACTCTTCATCACTCATCCTATCATTTGGCATTTTCTCAAGCAGATAAGTAAGATAGTGATAGACGTTTACTCCATTTGCCTTTGCCATTTCTACCATAGTGTATACAATGGCACTGGCCTGGGCTCCATTAGGGGTGTCACAGAACAGCCAGTTTTTACGGCCAACGGTAAATGGCCGGATAGCATTTTCACTAAGATTGTTTGAGAAGCTGCATCGTCCATCTTCCAGATAGGCCGTAAGATAGGGCCGGCGGTTCTGAATGTAGGTAACAGCCTTATCCATTCTGGTTACCCGAACAGGCGACTGCTGGTCAAGCCACGACAAAAAGCCTTCTACTATCGGCTGTTCTTTTTCAAGACGTGCCTTTTTGATAGCATCGAAGGAAGCATGCTTTTCCTTGATTACATCTTCCAGATGGAAAAGCTGATTGATATACATCACACCCTGTACCGAAGGCTGTGTATAGTCCAGTGCCTTTCCTTTCGGAATGGCATCTGTCAGATATCTTCTGATATGCGCCCAACAGGCTGTGCGCTTTGCATCCGGAACTTTATTGTATCCACTGTAACCATCGCACATCAGATAGCCTTTAAATCCATGCAGGAAATCCACGGCATTGTCCCCGGTTCATGCAGCACCTGCAGGGGTGTTTCATCTGCCATTGCGAATTCACGCCCCAGAAGTTTCCGGTGGAAGTATTCATACATCGGAAGGAAAAATGCTTCTGAATTCCGGATCACCCAGCTGGCCATAGTTGCCCTGGTAATAGCAGCACCATACTGTTTCCAGTCTTTTTCCTGCCGGAAGTATGGCAGGCTGTTACAGAACTTCTGGTACATTACCCATGCAACCGTGCCAGCTGATGCCATTCCATAGAGCATGTGGGGCCTTCCGTCTTTTCCTTTTTTGATAACAGGAACCCCTCGCCTATTACATTCCGGGCATTCATAGTTTTTACTATAATACTCATACACTTTCAGCTTTGCCGGAACGAAAACCAGTTCCCGACGGACAAACTCTTCACCGATTTCTTTCAGGGGAGTGCCGCAGACCTGGCAGAATTTTTCTTCATCTGAAAGATCCAGATACTTCTTTTCTACAGGAATTCCCTTGAAACGTTCTGCATCTGTAGCTCTGGATTTTCGCTTTTTCACTGCCTTTTCAAGAAGAGATGCTTCCAGTTCTTCTGCAGCAGCAGCTGCCGGATCCTGTTCCATTTCTGCTTCATTGAAAATGTTCAGCTGTCCCGGAATATCAAAGGTGCGTTTTTCACTGGAAGATCCAAACAGCTTTTTGCGGAGAAGGTCTGCTTCTTCTTTCAGGTTGTCCCTTTCCTGAACAAGGGCCGCTTCCCGTTTACTGGCAGCATCGACAGTTGCCTGAAGTGTTTTTATCATTTTTCTAAGCTCATTGATCATGTCCTTCAGCTCTCGGAGCTGGATATCTTTGGAACTGTCAGCCACTGCTTTTACCTCCTGTTTCTGATACATCTATTATACCAGAAAACAGGATGTTTTCCGAGCAAAAGAGCTGATTTTTAAGATCTGAAAATGCCGAAAATACAAGGAAAACAGGGGCTTTTATGTGCAATTTTTTCTGCTGGCATCAGCTGGTTTTTATAGCCTTTGGCTGTTCAATATCAATGCCTGACATCAGCCAGTCGAACTCTCTCCAGGTAAGATTTCGGACCTCGGATTTGTCCCTTGGCCACCGGTATGTCCCCTGGACAGTCAGTCTTTTGTAGATCATGACAATCCCATCAGGTTCTTTTAAGATAGCTTTGATCCGGTCACATTTACGTCCACAGAATAGAAAGAGTGCATGGCCGATCTCCATAGAAAACTGATCTTGAATGACCGCACACAATCCATCAATGGATTTGCGCATATCGGTTCTGCCGCAGACGATATAGACCGCATCGACATTTGAGATATCTGCTAGCATGATGGCTCCTTTAATACATTCATTAAGATTTTCAAAAGGGCTGGCTGGACATCATTGCCCATGCGTATCAGCAAGCCTTTTGCTTCGATTTCAATTGTATGCGAATTGTCAAGGTACATAGAACTATTTCCAGTATTCAAGCCCAGTTCTGCCGGAGGCGTCTCCGGTTCTATGGCAATCTGGACCACATCCTGTTTGCGGGATGTAAGATCAAGAGTGCTGGCTTTTGGGACTGGATCTGGTATCTGGCAGGCTCTTTTGCGCAAACGGGTAACAGCATTGTAAAAACAACTGGGAGAGATCCCATGTTCATGACACCATGCAGCATCTGATAATCCACTCTGCCTGCACTCGGTTACCAGTTCCATCCATTCGTCCAGGGAACGTCCTGGCGCACGTTTGTTAGCCATAATGAAACCTCCAAATATAGTGAATTTTTATCTCCTATCAATGGAGTGTAGTAAAAATCTATTTACTATCATCATTATGGGACAAAAAACAGTGGGGGTAAAGTTACCCAACAATTAAGCGCTTACTTATAATCTCGTAAACCACGTGGATTATTATAGCATATCAACAGGGTATCGTCATATCATTTATACAATACAGTGCAAAATTATTTTATATTTTGTTTTATATCAAAGACCATTTTTTCGATAGTGTCCGTAGAAAATTTAGTATTTTCACTATCATCATTACAAAAAGGAAAGATATATTTATTAACCTGTCGAGTTAAGGAAGACTCACAGAACATATCAAATTGTGTCTTTATCAATTCTGTGTTATATTCTTCTGGACCTTGACAACAAACAACCAAAGCAACTGGTTTATCCTTAATAAAAGATAGTATTTCCATTTTATCAACCGATTTATCTTCGCCTGATATAAACTTAAATAGTGAAACATGACGGTCTAAAAATATCTTTAATTGCCCTGTATAAGAATGCCCATAAAGAGCAGTACCGTAAATAATTATACCTGAATGAATAAGTTTATCTAATAATAATTTTACATCATCTTTTTGCACACAACCTGTATCTTCTATGTTAGATTGACATTTTGAACACCCTATACACCCATTTATCTTATAATCAGTTAAATAAATAATCTCCATTTCTATATGAGAGGGAATATGTTTTTTCAATTCAGTATAAACTTTAACTGTATTTCCATTTTTTCTAGGACTTCCTGCCACATAAATAATTTTCATTTTCTCTTTGCTCCTTTTCTTTTAAGTTATACAATAGTATAATAATGTGTTGGGTAACCCAACAGTCAATAAGGAGATTGAATTTATGATAGATAAAAATTATTTAACTACAGGAGAATTTGCTAAATTATGCAACACAACAAAACATACTCTGTTTCATTATTATGATATAGGTTTGTTTCTTCCAGAAATAACTGATGAAAACGGTTATCGTTACTATCATGTTTTACAATACGATACTTTCATTACAATTAGACAATTAAGTGAATTAGGTATGAAACTATCTGAAATTAAAAACTATTTTTTAAATCGCTCGCCTCAAAATATGATAAAAATATATAAGCATCAAGAACAATTATTAAACGCAAAAATCAAATATCTAAATGCATTAAAATCAAACATTATCGAACACAGAAAAAATATTGAAAATGCTTTTTCTTGTAACCAAAAATATTTTTTAGAAAATCTTGATAAGCAATATTTAATATCTTCTGAAGAACTTAATTATATTGATGATAAGTTGATGACATATGAATTTGGCACTTTGTTAAAAAAATCAAAAAACATTACTGTTCCTCTTACTTTTGGAATGGTACATAATATATCTGACATTAAGAAAAATAGTTTTGCTTTTCGTTTTTATACACGAACAGATACTTATGAGGATACAATAAGAGTACAAGGCACTTATTTATGCACATATTACTATGGAAAATATGAGAACCTATTTTCTCAATATAACTATTTTCTTAACTATGCTGAAAATCATGGGGGCACTTTAGAAGAACAATTATATATAGAAACCGGTGCAGGAGAGTGGACTGCTGGTTCTGCTGCTGATTATATTATCAAAATTTTTGCCAAAATTTCTTTATAAAAAGAGATACTATGTTAGATTTTAGTATCTCTTAACTATTATAATTGATAATTTCTTTTGCAAGCAGGCAAACACAGGCTGTTTCTTAATATCCTTTTGTTTGGGAAACTCCCTTTACGGCACCTGATGTCAGATCTCTTATAATATGCTACTGTGCAAATATATATACAACAATAACAGGTACTAATGCCATGATCAAGTCTGCAAAAAATAATTCCATTTATTTCCATATGCCCATGTGAAATTATATACCGACATAGGAATTGTCCATGTTGATGTCTCCTTGAAAAGATACAATGGATAGTTAAAGTCATTCCATACGAACATAAATACCAGTACGAAGGTTGTTACGTAAATCGGTTTTAACAGCGGCATAATAATTCTAAGAAACAACACGAACGGAGATGTCCCATCCATCATAGTTCTGGCAGACCCAGACCAAGCGTCAAAGCCTCTCCACTTTCTTTAATAAATTTTGTGTATTCTTCTGTAGCGGCCCGGCATACTTCTTCAGGTGTTTTTGTTTTCACATGCATTTCCTGTAATAAAGGAATAATTGTTCCGCTGGAAAGATATAAACCATCACTGTAATTCAATGTATAATTTCCTTCTTTGTAGAAGCCGACCATAGATTCTATAGGTTTTACCAGTTCATTCGTAATCTCTTTGTAAGATGAAAGTAGCTTTGCTTCGCTATAATATTTTTCTAGAACATCCTTTTCCAGAAGATAATTCATAAAAGCATCCTGAGCCTCTGTATTTCCGGAATTCATTAAGTAGGCAAACTGCGTACATGTTCCCGATGCAACACCATCTAATGCTGTCATATTGATATTAGCATCCGGAAAGCTTTGATATAAACTTGGCAGCATATTGGAATATGCAAATGACATAGTGGCTTTTCCATTGGCAAGTGCCTCAAACATAGTATCCCATGTTCCTGTCATCATATCAGTCTTGTCATTCATAAAGCCGGCATCCTGAAGTTTCATCTTTGCCTGATAAGATTCTAAGATTTTAGAATCTTCTAATTTGAGTGAACCGTCATTTAATTGCTTCATGGCTTTCTGGCCCTCGTCCAATTTATAATAGGATGCCAAATATGTCATAGAAAATGCCTGCAGTGGTCCACCTTGTTTGCCTATCTCGTATATAGGGATGATATCTTTTCCTGAATCTTTGATTTTCTGGCAGGCATCATATAATTCATCATACGTTGTGGGTACTTTGACACCAAGTTCATTAAAAATATCCTCATTATAAAACATTCCTGCAAAATCAAAGCCCGAGATGGGTAATCCGTAAACATTTCCTTCATAACTTCCGCCAAGGTCATATATCCCATCCTTAACCTGGCCAATCCATTCCGTATCATCAAGTGCTCTTGCGTGCTTATCCGGCTGAATCTGTGCAATATAGGTCGGCGACCCAAAGTAAATCATAACATCGGGATAATCCTTTGTTGCCAATTTTGACTGCACAATCTGCATAAACTGATCTATTGCTCCGGGAACAACCTGAACATCGGTCTTGATTCCTGATTCTTCTTCAAACCCTTTGTAAACATTTTGGAGAGCTTCTGTATTTGTGGTAGAAGCTACTAAGACCGATAATTTTCCGCTGTCTCCTTCCGAAGTGTTCTTACTTTCTGACGGTTCGGACGGCGTGTTGCCGCAACCAACAAGACCGGTCACCAATGCACCACACAATAATAATGCGATCAACTTTGTTTTCTGTTTCGCATTAATCAGGGAATACGTTAAAGTGGAAAAATAAAATTTTTTTTGTCTTTTTTACATTTAACAGTGCAGCAGAAAAGAACGGTATATTCATAATATGTGCAATAGTCACAAAAAACACATGGAAAAATTATGTAAATTTACGGCTTGTAAATCTGTAAAATATGTGATGAAATATAAAGAGCACGAGCTCGTAAAAGTGAAATGAGGAAGGAAAAGGAAAATGATAAAAAATAGTAACAAGTCAAGTTATTTTATGAAAGAAGATAAGTTAAGCAAAAAATCGATTTTATGTTATGGAATTGGTGGAATCGGTGTCGACTTTCCCTTTGTGATCATCTGTTTTTTACTTACATATTTTTATACCAATGTAGTAGGCATAGATATGAAAATTGTAGGTATGGTTATATTCATCTCGAAATTTTTTGATGGAACTTCAGATCTTATTTTTGGTGCGTTCTTAAGCAGAACCAGAACGAAATGGGGGAAATGTAGACCCTGGCTGTTAAGAATGCTGATTCCGGTTCCAATCAGCCTGATTTTACTAGTTACTGTTCCAGATGCAAGTATGGCGATAAAGAGCATTTATATTTTTGTGACATACAATCTGGCAAGCACGGTCGTATACACAATGTACGGAATTACATACAATTCTATGAATGCTGTTCTGACAAGACAACAGGAGGGACGAACAACTTTAAGTGTTACACGTCAGGTATTTTGCTTTATTGGTCAGATTGTTTTAAATGGGATTTCACTTCCTTTAATGGACAAATTTGGAAACACACAGACGGCTTGGATCGTTATGATTGCTATTTATGGTATATTAAACAGTGTTTGTATTTTTATAAATTTCTGGGGATGTCCTGAGGTTGATCCAGGGGATATACTGCCAGAACAAAGTGGAGAGAAAACCAAAAAACAGGTTCCGTTTAGAACCGAAATGAAGGCGGTGGTTACAAATAAGTATTGGTGGATGATTCTGATCGTTTGGACGTTTCTTGCGTTGGCACAGACTACCAATTCTATGGCGGCAACCTATTATTCTCAGTATATAATTGGTGATGTGAAAGTTGTGGGAATATTAAATACATCTGAGAATGTAATGATGATGTTGGGAGTGTTTTGTATTCCCCTGCTGCTGAAAAAATTTTCGCGCCGGCAGTTAGGGCTAACAGGTATTATATTTGCAATATTGGCACAAGGATTAGTACTAATCTTTCCTACCAATGTTTCAGTACTGATGGTGGCTGGTGCAATACGTGGAATTGGAGTAGCTCCTTTGCAGGCACTGACCTATGCGATGCTTTCTGATGTGGTAGAACATGTACAGTGGAGTTCACATATACGAACAGAGGGAGTCGTTTTTGCAGCCTCCTCCTTTGGACAGAAGATTGCCTCCGGTATTGGAACAGCAGCCGTATCTTTTCTGTATGATTCAGCAGGTTTTGACGGAATGCAGGCAGTACAGTCGGCTGCATCCATGGAAATGATAAAAAATGTGTACTACTTCTGTATGCCGGTATGCTGTGTTATTATTTTGATTGTTTATTATTTTTACAATCTGGATAAAGAGTATCCTCAAATTATGAGTGACCTGAAAGAGCGGGAAAGTCAGGGAAAACTTTAAATCGTATAAGATTTATAGTACAATAAACGTGATTTGTCAGAATAATTTTATTATCAGATGGAGGAGCGTCGTTATTATGAAAATTACAATTAAACAGATTGCAGAAATGGCGAATGTACATAGATCAACGGTAGATAAAGTGCTTCATAACCGACCAGGGGTCAGTGATGCTGTTCGCAAAAAAGTTCGGGAAATTATTGAAAGCAGTGGTTATGAAGTGGATCCAATCGGAAAAGCATTGAAAATGCGGGAAGCCAAATCCGGATATGCGCGATACTTTTAAAGGTAGATGCTCTGGAGTTTATTCAAGAGGGAATTGAAAAAGAGCTCAGGAATTACAGTTCTTTTCAAATTGAGATTACCCATAAAACCACAGCATATTCGGAAGTGGAGCATCAAAAAAAGGTATTGATGCAGTGCTTGAATGAAAAAGTGGATGGAATTATTCTAAATCCGATCAATGCAGAAGAAATTGCGGAATGTATAGATAATTGTCAGAAAGCGGGTATCCCGGTTGTAACGGTCAATACAAATGTTAAAGACAGCCAGCACATATGCTTTGTGGGACAGGATGGATTTAAGGCAGGTAAGGTCGCAGGGCGGCTGATGGGGGAGATTCTGCAGGGAAAAGGGAATGTTGCAATTTTTACTGGCGCGGTTGATGATTATTATTCAAGTTCTTTCGGGACAAGAGAAAAGGGGTTCAGAGAGGTCCTTGAGAAGTATTATCCGGAAATAAATATAGAAAAAAATATTATTACAAAGGAAAGCTCAGAGGTTATCCAGAAAGAAATGAAAAAGATTTTAGAAAAAGAGGATGATCTGTCGGGAATTTTTATTACATGTGGCGGGGTTCCGACAATTGGCAGATTGCTGAAAAAAAATGGATGTAAGAATATCAAAGTGATATGCTTTGAAAATTACCCGGAAATTGTACAGCTTTTGAAAAAAGGAATTGTTACAGCCACGATAGACAGCGAGATCATGCAGCAGGGGGAAAGTGCATTAAGGATATTGCTGGATTATTTGTTATATAATCGTTTGGTTAAAGAAAGGTATCTATATTCAGCAATAAAGATTCTTGTAAAGGAGTCCCTGGAATAAGGATTAAAGGTTAAAATTAAAAATGAAAAATTGTAAAAGAACTTCTTTCCAGAGATTATTCAGGCGTTCGGTTATGACTGTTGTGGGAGTTTTTCTTGCCGGCATCAGCGTAGGAATGTTTGATTTTTCTACTTTTGGAATGGATCCGTTTCAGGTATTTACGCATGGCTTATGGTATATGACGGGAATAAAATTTGGCACATTTTATATGCTGCTGAATTTTGTATTGTTTATTATGATCTGTATCTGTGACAGAAAGAAGATAGGGCTTGGAACAATTCTTAATGTATTTACAGTAGGATATATTGTAGAATTTTCTTCTTATTTGTGGCGAAACATTTTCCCGACCCCGGATATTTTTCAAAGAAGTATTTTTCTGATGATGGCTGTTGTGATTATGTGTTTGGGATCATCCTTATATTTTACAGCTGATCTGGGAGTATCTACATATGATGCTATTGCACTGATTCTTTCAGAAAAATTAAGGCGGCAATTCAAATACTGCCGTCTTGGAAGTGATGTGTTCAGCAGTATCATAGGCTGGATATGCGGAGCACAGGTTGGGCTTGGAACGATAATTACAGCATTGTGTATGGGGCCATTAATCTCATTTTTTAATGATAAAATTTCAGTTCCGCTGTTAGAAAGAAATCATTAGAACAGAAGTGGTAAGATCATAAAAACTGAGGCGATAGGAGGAGAAGAATGATCAAAAAAATAAGACAAACAGAGATAAAACTGGAACTGCAGGATGAACAGGGAATGTATTCTATTGAAGCGGTATGTGACGATGTCATACGCTGTGTTTATACGGTTATGAAACATATTCGGGAGGATGGTCAGCTTGTTCAGAAATGTACAAAAAATCAGGGGAATTTTGAGGTGAAGGAAACACAGAAAGGCTGGATGGTTTCTACAAGTTCTTTAGATGTGAAAGTGGATAGAAAAAACGGTCACATTTCCTATTATTCGAAAGATGGCCGGAGGCTTTTGCAGGAAGCAGGCAGAGAGGCCGAGATGAAGAAGGTGGTTCAATATACAACAGTCGGTGAAAAACCGATTATTGAGCGTGTGAAAACCATTGACGGGGAACGGAATTTTATAAAAAATCTGCAGGCAGTAGAAGCGGGCGAGTCAAGCAAAGCCAAGCTACATTTGAACCTAAAACCGGAGGAATGCATTTATGGATTTGGTCAGGCAGAAGAAGGCATTTACAATTATCGTTATGCGGATCAGTATTTATACCAGCATAATATGAGGATTCCGATGCCGTTTTTTCTGTCGACGGAAGGATATGGTATGTTGATAGACTGTGGTTCGGTAATGACCTGGCATGGAGGAAAGGACAGGTCTTATTTGTTTTTGGATACGGTGCAGCAGCTGGATACATATTTTATTGCAGGGAATTCTTTGGATGAGATTATACGGAAATACCGTAAACTGACAGGAAAGGCGGTTATGCTGCCAAGGTGGGCTCTGGGATATATTCAGTCCAAAGAAATGTATCATTCTGCCGAAGAGCTTTTAGATATTGTAAAAGAATACCGAAGAAGAGAAATTCCGTTGGACTGTGTCGTACAGGATTGGCAAAGCTGGAAACCTGAGCACTGGGGCGAAAAAATTCTGGATCCGGAACGTTTCGGGGATGCAGAAGAGAAGTTGGAGAAGATTCATGATCTTGGCGCACATGCAATGATTTCTGTATGGCCGACGGCCGCAGAGGGAACACAGGATTACCAGCAGTTTTTAGAGAAGGGGTATCTTCTGAATGACTGTTCAACTTATAATGCATTTGATGAAGATGCAAGAGCATTGTACTGGAAACAGGCAAATGAAGGTTTGTTTTCCAAAGGGTTTGATGCGTGGTGGTGCGATTCAACAGAACCTTTTTCCGGCCCGGACTGGAATGGAGAAATGAAAAGAGAGCCCTGGGAGCGGTACGAGATTGTTTCATCAGAACACAAATCCTTTCTACATCCGGAGCAGAGTAATCTGTATGCACTGATGCATGCAAAAGGAATCTATGAAAACCAGAGAAAAACAACGGAAAAGAAACGTGTTGTCAATCTGACAAGATCAGGATATACCGGTTCTCAAAAGTATGGTGCAATTCTCTGGTCTGGGGATATTGCAGCCTCTTGGGATACCATGAAGAAGCAAATAGCGGAAGGACTGCAGATGGGAATGAGCGGATACCCATACTGGACGCTTGACATCGGAGCTTTCTTTACGGTACATAAAAACTGGAAGCACAGAGGCTGTGGCAGCAACGGGAATCCCAATATGCTCTGGTTCTGGCAGGGAGATTATGAAGAGGGGGTGGAGGATCAGGGATATCAGGAGTTGTATACCAGATGGCTGCAGTTGGGAGTATTTCTGCCTATTTTCAGATCTCACGGTACAGATACGCCGAGGGAGATCTGGAACTTCGGAGAACCCGGAAGTATGTTTTATGATGCAATAGCAAAGTTTATAAGACTAAGATATCGCCTGATGCCGTATATCTATTCCATGGCTGCGGATGTTTCCTTCAATGACGGGACAATGATGCGGAGCCTTGTGTTTGATTTTGCGAAAGATAAAGAGGCCTGCACGGTGGGGGACGGTTTTATGTTTGGAAAAAGTCTTCTGGTCTATCCGGTGACGGAGCCGATGTATTTTGAAAAAAATAGCGAAAAAATTCAGCGGGATAAAGTAAAGAAGTGCTATCTTCCAAGAGGCTGCGGCTGGTATGATTTTTGGAACAGCCGATACTATGAGGGCGGACAGTGGATCACGGCTGACGCACCCATTGACCGCATTCCTGTCTTTGTAAAAGCGGGAACAATCCTTCCCATGATCGAACAGATTCAATATGCAAATGCAGCGGAGGGCTGTCCATTAAAGCTCCTGGTTTATACAGGAAAAGACGGCAGTTTCACATATTATGAAGACTGCGGAGATGGCTACGGCTATGAAAAAGGGGAATATGCAGTGACGGAATTTTGTTATCATGATGCAGATAAAACCGTGGTATGTAAAGAGCGCATGGGAAGTTATCCGGGCATGAAGGAATTAAAGTACGAAGTGGAACTGATTGGAAGATTAAGAGATAAACGTAATGGAGATTGTTATGAAATATAAGAAGAACTGGGAAGAAACACAGGAAAAATTTCGAAATTACTGGAAGCATAAGAATACAGGCAGGCCATTAATGATTGTAGTGGCAGAAAAACAAGATGCAGAACCTCTGCCGGCCGAATTAGAGCCGGTGGATATGGACGATAAGTATATGAATGCGGAACGGATGGTGGCAAGATACCGTAATTTTTGTGAAAATCATGAATTCCTGGCAGAAAGCTTTCCAAATATGAGTGCAGATTTTGGGCCGGGATCCGTAGCAGCGTATTTGGGGTCTGATATCGAATTCCGCGATGATACCATCTGGTTTACAGAATGTGTGGAAGATTGGGAGGATACTCCGCCGCTAACATATGACAGTGAAAATCAATGGTTGAAAAATCATATTGAACTGGTAAAAGAATGCCATAGACTTGCAGGAGAGGACTTTTTTGTTGCAGTTCCGGATCTCATGGAAAATATTGATGTTCTGGTATCTTTAAGAGGAGCACAGAAAATGGTGTATGATTTGATTGATGAGCCGGAAGAGGTGGAAGAAAGGATTCACCAGGTTACGGACGTATATTTTAAATACTACGATCAGTTTTATAATCTGGTGAAAGACAGACGGGATGATTCATCCTGCTATACCGTATTTCAAATCTGGGGAGAAGGAAAGACAGCAAAACTGCAGTGTGATTTTTCGGCGCTGATGTCCCCGGTACAGTTTAAGGAATTTATCGTGAATTCTCTCAGGGAACAGGCCGGGAAGCTGGATAATGTCCTGTATCATTTAGATGGGCCGGATGCGATAAAACATTTGGACGCATTGATGGAAATAGAAGAGATCGATGCGCTACAGTGGACCAGCGGAGATTACGGCCCGGACGGAACACTGGAAGAATGGGATGAAATTTATGATAAAGCAAGACGTGCGGGGAAGTCTTTATGGATCAAAGTCTATACTGGAGAGGTAGACGACTGGATCAGGAATGTGGATCGCTTGGTACAGAAATACGGTTCTCACAGTATACTTCTTTACTTCGATCCGATGCCGATGAAGGATGCGGAGAAGCTGTTGTCATATGCAGAGGAACACTGGAAAGATGTGAAAGGAACCTTTGAAGGATAGATACGGGAAAGGGAAAATCAATGAGTAAACTATTTTATAACGAATGTGCAAGGGGATGGATCGAAGCTCTTCCTCTTGGAAACGGACGCCTGGGTGCGATGGCTTATGGAGAGCCGTTTGAGGGGAAAATCCAAATGAACGAAGAAAGCGTCGTGTATGGAGGCCCTGTCAATCGTATCAATCCGGATACTGGCCGCTTCTTTGCGGAAATTCGTGAACTCATGAAAAAAGGACAGATTGAGGAAGCGGAGGAACTGATGGTATATGCCTTGTCGGGAACGCCGCAGAGTCAGAGACCATACCAGACATTGGGAGAATTCTCTTATCACATCCATCATGAGGAGGGCGGGATTACAGATTACAGACGCGAATTGGATCTTGAGACAGGGATCGCTTCCGTCCAGTATACACAGAATCATACTGTATATAGGATGCGAGCCTTTATTTCCATGGAAACGGATGTTCTGGCAGTAGAGTTTTCAGCGGATAAGCCGGCAGCCCTTTCGATGTCTGCTCTGTTGACGAGAGGACGGTATTATAACTGTTCGGGAAGTATTGGAGAAAACACGATTTATATCGACGGAGATCTGGGAAAAGGCGGAAGCGAGTTTTGTATACAGGCAAAAGCGTGTGCACAGGGAGGTTCTGTCCAGACAGTTGGAGAACATCTGGTTATAAAAAATGCGGATCAGGTCGTGTTTTATCTGAACGGGGTCACGACGTATCCGCTCCGGGAGCAAAAAATAGAGGACTGTTCTGCGTATCTGCAAAGTCAGATGAAGAATTTGACATGGGAAGAGTTCAGCGGAATAGAAGAGCGTCATATCCGCAGGCATAAAGAGATTTTTGGACGTTCCGTCTTAATACTAGATAAAAAAGATCCGGCGTTGGAAAAGCTTCCTGTGAATGAAAGATTGAAGCGGCTTACAGAAGGAAAAGCAGATCCGGGAATGATAGAATTGTACTATGCATATGGAAGATACCTGTTGATGTCGTGCAGTCAGCCGGGAGGACTTCCGGCAAATCTTCAGGGAATATGGTGTGAAAAGCTGGAGCCGACATGGGATTCAAAGTATACCATCAATATCAATACACAGATGAACTATTGGCCGGCAGAGATATGCAATCTTTCAGAATGCCATATGCCTTTGTTTGACCATCTGGAAAGGATGTTGGAGAACGGAACTCGTACTGCTTCTGAGATGTATAGCTGCCGCGGTTTTGTGGCACATCACAATACAGACGTATGGGCGGACACGGCGCCTCAGGATTTGGCTGTGACAGCAACATACTGGGTTATGGGCGGTGCATGGCTTGCAACGCATATATGGAAACACTACCGCTACACAATGGATGCTGAGTTCTTAGAGCGGATGTATCCTGTTTTGTATGAATGCGTACAATTTTTTGTGGATTTTCTCATAGAGGACCAGGGGGAATTGGTGATCTGTCCCTCTATTTCACCAGAGAATACGTATATTATGAAAAATGGACAAATTGGAAGATCATGTATGAGCTCCACTATGGACAATGCGATTCTTAGAGATGTTCTGACGCAGTTTCTGGATAGTGAAAAGGCTCTTGGAAAAAATTCAGTACTGAGTGATCAGGCTTCCCGTATATTAGAAAAACTGCCCGGATTTAAAGTTGGAAAGCATGGCCAGTTGATGGAGTGGAGAGAAGATTATGATGAATGGGAACCGGGGCACAGGCATTTCTCTCATTTATATCCGGTTTTCCCGTCAAACCAGATCAATGAGTATGATAATAAAGAACTGCTGGAAGCTGCGAAAAACTCATTGGAACGCAGAATGAAGTATGGAGGAGGCCATACTGGATGGAGCTGCGCGTGGCTGATCAATCTGTATGCCCGTTTAAAGGACGGCGATCATGCGGTCCAGTACATTCAGTATCTTTTGGGAAAGTTGACTGCTCCCAACATGTTTGATCTGCATCCGCCGCTGGAAAATTTTCCTGAAATCCCATGGGTATTTCAGATAGACGGAAATTTGGGAGGAGCCTGTGGAATCGCACAGATGCTGCTGCAGAGTCATTTGGATGAGATTTACCTGCTTCCGGCGCTTCCATCTTGCTGGGAATGCGGTATGGTAACGGGATTATGTGCGGAAGGCGGATTTTCTGTGGATATTTCCTGGGAAAACAGGAAACTGAAGGAAGGTATTCTGTATGCAAATTGCAGGGGGACGGCTGTGATTCGATGTGAAACTCCTCTGGAAATATGGAAAGACGGAAAAACTGTCGAATTTTATAGGGACGAAAAAAATCGTTATGTTTTTGAAACATGGGCGGGAAATATCTTTAAAATACGTCCTGCAAAATAGGCGTCGAACAAAGAACAGATGGCATGAGTGAGGTGAATCACTTTTGCCATCTGTTTTTGTCTACTAGCCTGGCAAGCGATCAGCCATTTTTCGTAGGCTTCTTTATATTGTGCCGTCGAAACCGGATCAGGCTGATAAACACTCATATAGCGTACCGTTTTTTGGCGGCTTTCTTAATATGATCATATACGCCCATTCCTGTTCCTGCAAGTATAGCCGCCTCAGGACAGGCAGATTCATCATGTATCCAATGCCTTCAATCACAGACTGGTCGATATGGGATTTCACTGTGGGTAATGAGAATTCTATAAAAGATCCCTTTTCATAGCATTTTACACCATTGCTGCAGATACGTCCGTAGAGTTAACGTGGAATATGACTGAAGCCGCTATAGGATATCATATTTACGATGAGGGCGTATTATTAACAGAAAGTCCAATTGCAGACTCCTCTTATTATGCGGTTGATTTATAGATAAAGTTCATAAATTTGGGTATATGCAGTAAACTCAGATGGAGTGGAGTGTGAAACGGACAATATATTTAAAGTTGGATTTACGTCAAAGAAAAATGTAGCAGAGGGATTGGCTTCATTAGAGGGAAAAAAATTAAAAATGGGGGTTAGTGATTTGGCGGGTGCATTAGAGCATATAAATCCCGCAATTTCAGACGAGCGTTATCATTACTGGTGTATTTCAGCGGTAGATGATGAGGAAGGAAATACCCATCTGTTTGTAGCAAGGTGGCCGTCAGATGTTAATTTTGATGTGGGATGGCGAACAGTAAGTGAGATCGCACATTTTATAGGAGAGAGCCCTGAAGGCTCACTCGGAGAAGTTGGTACAGTTTTTTCGAATGAAAATGTGCCGGAGGGACAGACAGCAGCACGTGCGGCTCTTTTTTGATCAGTAGGAAAGACAGACGATCGGTAATTTCGTAAAAAAATAACTGCTGGACCTCGAAAGAATACAGCAGTTTGTCGTAGGTAAAGGTAATGTTATACGTGAAGGAGATGACGTAACGCTCATTGTCACTGGCACATTAGCATACAATGTAATAGCTGCGGCTGAAGCTTTGGACAAAGGAGGGGGAGAAGCGCGTATCGTGGCTATGCCTAATCCGTCCTCCCTCAAACAACTATAAATTCGTTTTCCTGCTCTATGTAACGACAGAATATAAACAGACCACATAGCACTTGTGCTGGAAACTTTTCAGTAGTATCAATCGTCCATCCGCCAGAGATTCCCTTGTGCATGATTTGCAGTATAGTAGTGTCATTCTTATCTTTCAGGGAATAGTTCTGGATGTTGTGCCTGACCAGCAGATACCCGATATCTCCGATGGATAAATCTGCATGATCGATCTTCGGCGAACGACAGATCGGCCAGCCAACAATGTCAGGATCATCGTCTTTAGCGTAGCAGGGGTGAGCTTCCATCAGCACTTCGCCGTTACTGTTATTTAAAGTAAAAATTCTCAAACGAACATCCCCGCTTTTTTGGGGTGGAGCACCTAATATGTTAATATCTGTATGATACTGTTTATCATCATCTGACAGGAAAATGGTTTTCGTTGCTCCCCAAAAAGAACTCTTGATTTGGGCAAGCATTTTTCCGGTTTCAGGGATGGATAGTGTTCCTGATTTCATCATATACCGCATAATTTCACCTCCGAATTAGAGTAGGGAAAACAAGATTAAACCAAATACTCCTGCCCCGGACATTACCTTAATAGGATTAACCTTCCACCTTCGCAGTACAAATAATGCACCGAGGAAGATTACCAAAGCCGGAATATCTATACTGGCAAGATCAGAAGGCAAAGTTGTAGTGCCATAAACCGCTGTGAAAAACAAATTGATTCTCGCCGAGGCGATCATGGCAATCACAGCAGGACGAAGTCCGGCGAGAACGCCCTGTATAATACTTAATCCTCGGAAACGATAGTAAACATATGCCAGTGTCAACACAATGACACAAGACGGAAATACACAGCCAATGGTTGCAAGGGCAGCACCGGGCAGACCGGCTACCATCGTGCCTACAAACGTTGCGGAATTGATTGCAATAGGACCCGGTGTCATTTCCGCTATGGTAACAATATCTGCAAATTGGGTCATGGTGAACCAGGAATTCATTTCTACTACCTGATGCTGGATCAAAGGCATAGCTACATACCCTCCGCCAAAGGTGCAGGCGCTCAGTTTGAACACAGAGAAAAACAGTTTTACTAACTCAGATTTTTTTAATTTTTCATGTTATCACCCTCCTTGGGTATTATGTCGCACTTGTTTTCTGATAATGGAAATAATATAATTAAATCAGAATAATACGGTTTTTGATATAAGGAGGAGTGCAAAAATGACTTTGCGCCATTTGTGATGTGAACTACAATACAACTAGAGCAGCAGAGAACTTGAATATGATCCAGCCAGCGGTTAGCCTCGCCATCAAGGAATTGGAGAAGTATTATGGCATTGTTCTTTTTGACCGAATTGGAAGGCGGCTTCAAATCATTCCGGCAGGAGAAAATTTTCTCCAATATGCACTTCGTATCTCTGCTCAGTTTGAAGATATGGAGAGAGAAATGCGGAATTGGGATTCCATCGGTCTTTTGCGAATAGGGGCAAGCATTACCATAGGTGCGCAGTTTTTGCCCAGCTATGTAAAAGCGTTTTATCACAGGCACCCAGGCATTGAGGTAAATGTTACGATTGCCCCATCCCACCAACTGGAGCAAGCTCTTATGAATAACAAACTGGACTTTACGTTGATAGAGGGCACTTCACACAACCCTGCTATGTACACTGAGGAATATATGGAAGATCGCCTGAGTATTATCGCTTCACCCAAAGAAGGCTTTCAGCAGGGCCAGAAGTTAACCTTGGTGCAATTCAGGCAGCAGCGTTTTCTTTTGCGAGAGATGGGGAGCGGCACAAGGGAGGTCTTTGATAGGGCGGTATCCCTTACCAAAATACAATGGATTGCTTTAACTGACTTCCCCTTCCATGCATTCAAAATAAAAAATCCCCCTAAAAAATCTATTCGCAGACTCAGGGGGGATTTGTGGTAGGTAGTCACTTAATCAAGTTGTTTATATATAGAAATGATGCTCTGGAAAAATAGAGATTATACACCATTGTAAAGTGATATCCTGCTACAGGCAGATATCATCAGGATAATCGGTGATGGAACGTGAAGATTTTTCGAACACATCACTGGACAAATATAAACTTACCGTCCCTTTCCCAATTTCGGACTTGTCACATTCGTGAAGTTATCTGTTTCCCAATGTTCATGATTGTGTCATAATATTTTTCAAAAAACATCTGAAAACTCTTACAAAAATAGCTTTTATAGGTTCCGTCAGCCGGATTATAATCTCTGCTGCGCTGGCAGCCTCCCCGGCAGAGCCGGTAAAAGCGGCATTCATGACATGTTTCATCAACCATCCGAGAACGCTCGATAAACCTGATTTCTTTACGGCGCTCATTAATCTGATCCAGCCGGTCTTCATTAAAATTCCCAAGACGATATTCATCCAGCATGTAGAAATCACAGGGATAGATGCTTCCGTCCGCCTCGGCTACATTCTGAATACCACATACGCCGCGCTGGTCGCAGGATTCTGCCATGTATCCGGCAGCCAGGCTGATATAATTCTCAAATTGCCGGATATATGGCTGTTTTTGATGCTTCAGGTCACGATACCAGAGGAAGAACAGATCAATTAGGAACTGACCATATACTTCAGGGGTCAGGGCATAGGGGGTATTCCCATGCCCTTCATATAAGGGGTCCAGACAGGGAATATACTGCTGGTAATTCCAGCCGCGCTTCCTGTAGGCAGTATAGATATCTGTAATATTGCCGGCAACAAGCGGGGTTACGACCGTAAGAATATTGTAATCAACACCATACCTGTCCATTAACTCGGCAGCATGATTAACTCTGGCATAGGTAGCTCCCCCCTTTTTATCGTGTCGGAAAGTATCGTGTATGTCTGGTGTGCCGTCCACGGACAGACCGATCAGGAAGTTGTTATCTTTAAAAAAACTGCACCAGTCTTCAGTAATTGAATATCCATTAGTCTGCAGGGCATTTGTTACTTGAATCTGATTCCTGTTATACTGTTTCTGATAGGCAACAGCTTTTTCAAAAAATTCCAACCCTCTCAGAGTTGGCTCCCCTCCCTGGTACGCATAGCTGATCATCCCTTCAGCCCGGAGCATGGTTTTGCGTATGATATTCTTAAGAGTATACTCACTCATGAATCCATAAGACTCCTGATTACGTTTTTGAGCTTCATCGCAGTAAAAGCAATAATCACATGACATATTGCACATGCTGGAAGATGGTTTCATTAAAACACTGATTGTGGGCATTGTATGT
Organism: Clostridiales bacterium VE202-21; assembly: GCA_000509105.1. Lineage (GTDB taxonomy): Bacteria > Bacillota > Clostridia > Lachnospirales > Lachnospiraceae > Faecalicatena > Faecalicatena contorta. Next base: position 79,432 of record BAIF02000074.1, read on the forward strand.
ACTCCTGTTCTATGTTTTTCTTTGTGTTTTTTTATGTGAAAGTAATGGATACTATAATTAATAAAGGAAACTTCCCCATGCTTAGTAATGAATAACCCCTTCGCAGATAGTATTCTTAAAGCCTCACGCAAGGGGATTTGTGAAACGCCATATTTTTAATTCACTTCATTATGTAATCATGGATAATTTAAAGTATAAAATTGTCCCATTAAAATGTCAAGAAATGTATAAATTAGGTTCGATTATACTTTCACACCTTTGGGCGTGCACAGTAACTGAAAATCAGCATTTTAGCCAACTAACCGTAACAGGATTACAGGTTAAGTCAGAAAAATTGAAAAAAGATATCCAAATGTTGAAAGAGCCGTTTGATCAAGATAGTAGTGGATAGGTTTATTTCTATTTTTCCATATAAAAGCATCCATTTAGCCATGTTCATATCATTCCTCAGGAAGTACAATAATAGCATGTCGGCAAAATAACATCTTTCGTTAAAAAGGAGCATGAATTATGAGAGGTTTGATAAAACATCCAAATGTAATATTAGTGATTACCGATGATCAGGGATACGGCGATTTGGGATGTACAGGAAACAGCCGGATCCATACCCCCAATATTGACCAGTTTTATCAGGATAGTGTCCGCTTCACCGATTTTCATGTTGCGCCTATGTGCGCACCTACCCGCGGTGGCATCATGACAGGAAGGCGCCCCTTGCGCAATGGGGTATGGGCAACCTGTTGGGGAAGGTCGCTGCTTAAGCAGGAAGAGTACACGCTTGCGGAATGCTTTCAGGATAACGGCTATATAACAGGCTTGTTCGGAAAATGGCATTTAGGGGATAATTATCCCTACAGACCTCAGGACAGAGGGTTTACAAAGGTTGTCGCGCATAAAGGAGGAGGCGTGGGACAGACGCCGGATTTCTGGGGAAATCATTATTTTGATGATACATATTTTGATAATTCAGTTCCGCGGAAGTATGAAGGGTACTGCACTGACATCTGGTTTGAACAGGCAATGCGGTTTATGAAAGAAAGAGAAGGGCAGCCTTTTTTTACCTGTATTGCAACGAATGCCCCGCATAGCCCATATCTGGTTGAGGAAAGATACAGCAGGCAGTATCAGAACATAGAAGACATATGTTACCCGGAATTTTATGGAATGATAACCTGTATAGACGAAAACTTTGGCAGATTAAGAGACTTCCTGAGAGAAGAAAATCTGGAAGAGGATACCATCTTAATATTTATGACGGATAATGGAACATCGGGCGGCGCCGTAGTTGATGAACGGGAGTTTGTGGTAAAAGGGTTCAATGCAGGGATGCGGGGGAAGAAGGGCTCGTATTACGAAGGCGGTCATAGAGTGCCGTTTTTTATACGCTGTCCTGGACTGGGGATCAGCGGGGGAAGAGATTGTAACAGCCTGTGCATGTATACGGATATTATGCCGACTCTGATCAGTCTGTGTGGGCTGGATATGTCTGAGGACTGTAAAATGGATGGCACAAGCTTCGCCCGGGCTTTCTCAGGAATAGAGGTAAATAAAGAAAGAATAGAATTCATCCAGTACCGTCAGGACACATTCATCCCGGAAAAGTGGGAAAATACTGTGCTGAAAGGCCCATGGAGACTGGTGCGAGGGAAGGAACTTTACAATATTGAAAAGGATACCCAGCAGACACAGGAAGTTTCAGGAGAATATCCGGAAATTACACGGGAATTGCGCAAAGCCCACGAAGACTGGTGGGGGGATGTGAAAGAATCTCTGGAGGATTATTGCCCAATCATACTGGGACACCCGAAGGAAAATCCAACCACATTGAATGCAATGGATGTCCTAGGGGATGTGGCGTGGAGCCAGGATATGGTTGCAAAAGCAGCAAAGAGCTGTGGCCGGTGGCCTGTAAGATTCAGCGGTGCTGGAAAATATATCTTTAAACTCAGACGCTGGCCGGCAGAACTGCAATTACCCCTTAATGAGGAATACGGGGATATTGACAGACTGGCGCCATATAAGCCCGACTATCCAATGTGTCACGTGAAGTATACTGATGCATGGATTAAGCTGGATCATATGAAGCAATATAAGGCGGTAAAGCTGGACAGTCAGGAAATCAGTTTTGAGCTGGAGGTGAATGCTGCACAGGATACGGTTTTAGAAGCGGGTTTTCTGGATGACAGTCATAAATCCTTTGGAGCTTATTATGTGGAGGTTGAGAAAGTAGATGACACTCCTTGAAGTTTCTGATTTTACATAAATATGTAATTAATTTTCCATAGAATCAAAGGGGAAAATATGGTTAACTAAACGTATCAAATGAACGAGGAGGAAAGGAAATGAAAAAAGAAGTGGTAAAAAAGTGTCTGGCTGTTCTGTGTACAGTCTGTCTGGCAGGAAGCATGGCCGCATGCGGTACTGCAAAAGAGGGGGCGGATGAAAAGAACGAAAAGAGCCAAAAGAAGGAAGAAGTGACTGTTTCTGCATTGCTGCAGCAGTCCAGAAATTATCCGGGTCTGCAAAAAATGGTTGAGAAATTGAAAGAAGAAGAAAATATAACGGTGGATCTTCAGATCGTCCCGGATGACCAATATAATAATCTTCTGCAGATGAAAATCAATTCAGGAGAGGCACCGGATATGATTGATTATAATCTGCCGGCAATCTATGGCCTGATTGATCCGGAGACATATCTGGCAGATTTATCGGATGAGGAGTGGGTTGGTAATCTGAAGAATCCGGATGTAGTAACACATAAAGACGGGAAAATATATGGCTTCCCATTTCAGGAAAGTTCCGGGGTATCTGGAATTTTGTACAACAAACAGGTATTCGAGGAGAACAATCTGGAGATACCGGCCAATGAGGCGGAATTCGATGCTGTGTGCGATGCATTATTAGAAAAGGGAATTACTCCATTATTACTGCCGGCGGATAACTGGGTACCACAGATATGGATGTCTACAGGGCAGGGGCTTGCTGCCGGGAGCGTGGATAGTGCCAAAGCCATTGCAGACAGTATACTGACACATGAGAAAGAGTTTACAGATTATCCGGAAATGGTGGAGGCAGTTGATACGTATCTTTCGATGTTTGAGAAAGGATACTTCAATGAAGACTATCTGACGGTAAGCCATGATGCCAATCTGGAACGTATTGCAAATGGGGAAGGCGCAATGCTGTTTGGCTCAGCAGGCATCCTGAGCTCTATAGAAGGGACGTTTCCGGATGCGCCAATCGGGATGTTTAATGTACCGTTTGATTATAACAAGAATGATTTACTGGTCAGCGGATTATTCTCTATCGGCTTTTCCGCTTCAAAAAACAGCCCAAATCTTGATACGGTGAAGAAGATTTTTGATTTATGGGCAACGCCTGAATATTTAAACCTGTGGTTTGAAGACAATGCCGGTTTCCCGGCCTTTGAAGGGGCTGACGGAGGCCCGATGAATGAAGAGGTTTTAAGTCTTTATGAAAAGTATTCTTCTGAAGGGAAGATCGTGGGAGAGATGAATAATTATCTGAATGATATACAGCCATTATATAAAACAACATTATGGGTTTACTATCTGGATGCACCGGCAAAAGGAATGACAGGGGAAGAACTTCTGACTCAATTCCAGAAGGATGTAAATGCATACATGAAAGAGAAGCAGGCACCGGGATTCGAATAAAAACAAATAGGTACGGTACAGATGTGCCGTACCTTTTTTGAAAGGAGGTTTTATTATGCACAAGAAATTAAACAAAAAACGATATCCAATTTATTTTGCGACACCGGCACTGCTTGTATACACATTGTTTATTATACTTCCATTTGTGATCAGCACGGTGCTGTCCATGACGGACTGGAATATTGAAAGAATGTACAATCCAGTATTCAGGGGGCTGGGCAACTACATAAAGATTTTTCAGGATCCCGTCTTTATCAGATCCATACAAAATACTCTGCTGTTTGCTGTCAGCACTACAATTTTAAAGACATTGTTTGGTCTTCTGCTGGCACTGGCATTAGTAAAGGCATCAAAATTGAATAATGTACTCCGGACAATTTACTATGTCCCCTGTGTGTTAAGTCCAATGATTATAGGTGTTATCTTTACGTCAATTCTGGCAAATGACGGTCTTTTAAATCACATGCTGTCAGGCATAGGGCTGTCCGGCCTGGCGGTAAACTGGCTGGCAGACTATATAACGGCTATGGGGTCTGTGATCCTGATTGAAGGCTGGATGTGGTCGGGGTTTAATATGTTTATCTTTATCGCCGGCCTGCAGGCTATCCCGGCAGACTATTATGAAAGCGCATGTATTGAGGGTGCTTCAAAATGGAAGCAGTTCAGGCATATTACGCTTCCGCTGCTGATACCTTCCTTTACCATTATTATCACTTTAAATATTACCGGAAGCTTAAAAGTATTTGATTTGATATACGTGCTGACCAAAGGCGGCCCGGGATTTGACACGCAGGTGCTCAGCACATTTGTTTACAAGGCATTTGGTCTGGGGCTGCTGGGAGAATCCAGTGCTGCAAGTGTCATATTATCATTGATCGTTGTATGCATATCGTTTCTGCTGAACCGATATCTTGCGAAAAGGGAGGTAGAAATGTGATGAAAAGGATAAAAGCAGGAACCGTTATTAAATATATTTTCATGATTATCCTCGCTGCCATGTTTCTGGTTCCCGTTATCATGATGTTATTAGGCTCTGTAAAGGATGCCGGCCAGGCACTTCAGTTCGACCTTTCCTGGCCAAAGTCATTTCATTTTGAAAACTATTCGTATGTTTTTGAGCATGGTAATATACTCAGAGGCTATATGAACAGTTTTGTTATTACAGTCAGTGCTACGGTACTTACCATACTGTTCGGCGCATTTGCCGGGATAGTAATAAGCCGGAGGAGTGATAAAACATCGAAAAGATTATATTACTACTTTATTTTTGGGCTTACCATGACATTACAGACCGCCAGTACATTTGCATTGTTAAAAGTTCTGAATATTTACGGAACAAGATTTGCTGTAATTGCAATCTATATAGGCATGAGGATGCCATTTACCATTATGAGTTTCAGCAGCTTTGTTAAAGGGATTCCCCGTGAGATTGATGAGGCTGCCATGATTGATGGCTGCAGGCCGTTTACGATGATTGTCCGGGTTCTGCTTCCGATATTAAAACCGATTACGGTAACCAATATTGTGATTACGGCAATCAGCTGTTGGAATGATTTTATGGTTCCGCTGTTCTATTTGGGATCGGCGCAGAAATGGACAGTAACACTGTCAGTTTATAATTTTTTTGGTATGTTTGCAAGAAATTGGAATTACGTCTTTGCAGTTTTGACACTTACAGTCCTGCCAATTATTATTTTGTTTTTATTCCTGCAGAAATATATTGTATCAGGCATGACGTCTGGTGCCGTGAAAGGATGACATAATGAAAAAACCAAATATATTATATATCATGTCGGATGACCATAGCTTAAATGCCATAAGCTGTTACCAGTCCATTTTATCTGGTGTATTTCACACAAAACATCTGGACCGGCTTGCAAAGGAAGGATGCCGCATGGACGCATACTGTGCTACAAATGCAGTTTGTACACCGGCAAGGGCAACCATTATGACCGGACAGTATGGGCAGATAAATGGAGTGAGGACGCTGGACGATGACTGGAATCCAGAGAAAGGGCCTAATCTGGCAAAACTTTTACAGGATGGGGGATATACTACGGCTTTATTTGGAAAATGGCATCTGGGATGTGAGCCTTTGGGATTTGATGAATATAAGTATTTATCGGATGGGACAGGGAAAGCAGGTGAACAGGGGGTATATTTTAATCCATTTTTTAAAGAGCGGCAAAAGGGAATCAGACAGCATGAAGGATATGTGACGGATATTATCACAGATATGACGACGCGGTGGCTGAAAGAGCGGGAACGGTCGAAACCGTTCTTTGTGATGTGCAACCATAAAGCACCGCATGATTTTTGGGAATACCATGAAAGACATGAAGACATGTTTGCAGAGAAAGAGATACCGGTACCGTGCAGCTTATTTGAGAATAAGGCACACAGAAGTCCCGCTACAAGAGAGCGGGGGAGCTCAGTGACTCCCAGAAGTAAAATACGCAGCCTGTATGAAGACTTCTGCAGACCGGATTATGTCACAGGGCCGCTGACCAAAACAGAAACAATGTCTTTCGAAGAAAAAGGATATGCCGCGTACCAGAAATACTTAAAGGATTATCTGCGGACTGTGGCGGCCATTGACGAGTCAGTGGGAAATATTTTAAATGAGTTGGAAGAACAGGGAATCTTAGATGACACAATTGTGATTTATACATCGGATCAAGGTATCTTTTTGGGAGAACATGATTATCAGGATAAAAGGTGGAGCTTTGAAGAAAGCCTGCGGACACCAATGCTGGTCCGCTATCCAAAAGAAATTCCGCCGGGCACCGTCTGCGGTGAACTGATGTCCAACATAGATGTTGCACCTACATTGCTGGATTATGCAGGATGTGATATAGTAAAAGACATGCAGGGAATCTCATGCCGGAATATGATTGCAGGAAAGAAACAGGAAGAATATCATGAAAATATATACTTCCGATATTGGATGCATTTGGCACACAATCACGATAATCCTGCCCATTACGGCATTAGAACAAAAGAATATAAGCTGACGTTTTATTATGGTATGCCTCTGGATGCGAAGGGGGCTTTGAAACAGCCTACGCAGCCCGGATTTGAAATGTATGATCTGATCCGGGATCCACAGGAACTGAACAATATATATGGGCAGCCCGCATATCTGGAAATCCAGGAAAAATTGAAGCGGCAGATGGAAAAAGCGAAAGAAAAATACAGGGATGAAGATTATGATTATAAGGAGCTGAAAAGATTATATGAAACATTCGAAGAAACCTAATATTTTGTTTATTGTTACAGACGATCAAAGGTATAACACCATCAGGAAATTAGGAAATCCGGAGATTATAACACCTAATATGGATGCACTTGCCAGATGCGGGACTTCATTTACGCAGGCCCATATTCCGGGGGGAACCAGCGGAGCGGTATGTATGCCAAGCAGGGCAATGATACATACCGGGCGGACGCTGTTTCAACTGGAGGATGAAGGGCAGAACATACCTGTGGAACATAAGACATTGGGAGAAACTTTAAAAGAGGCGGGATATTATTGCTATGGGACGGGAAAGTGGCATAATGGCCCGCCCTCTTTTACCCGGAGTTTCCACCAGGGAGATAACATATTTTTTGGCGGCATGTGGGATCACTGGAATGTGCCTACGTGTTATTATGACCCAACGGGTAAATATGATAATGAAATTAATTTTGTCGCTAATTTTTGGGAAGAAAATAAAGTAATCAGACAGCATTGTGACAGATTCCATCCCGGAATCCATTCAACGGAACTGCTGACGGATATGGCAGTCTCATTTTTGGACGAGTATACAGAAGACAGGCCGTTTTTCCTGTATACTGCGTATCTTGCGCCCCATGACCCCCGGACGATGCCTGATAAATATAAGGAATTATACCAACCGGAAAACATGACACTGCCTGTCAATTTTCAGAAGCAGCATTTTGAATTTGGGGTTTCCGGAATCCGGGATGAGCTGCTGGCACCTTATCCGAGAACAGAGGAAGAGATGCGCCGCCAGCTTGCGGAGTATTATGCGATGATTACTCATCTGGACGATGAAATAGGAAAAATTATGGAGGCTTTAAAAAGAAATCAGCAGTGGGAGAATACAATAATCATTCTGACAGGCGATAATGGACTGGCAATCGGCAGCCACGGACTGATGGGAAAGCAGAATCTTTATGAAGAAAGCATCCGTATACCGCTTATCTTTGCAGGGCCGGGGATTCCCAAAGGGCAAGTAAGAGATCAATTTGTGTATCTTTTGGATATCTATCCCACTCTCTGTGATATATTGGGGATAAGCATACCCCCCACAGTACAAGGGAAAAGCTTTGAGAAGGTTTTTGGTGAGGAGACATCAGTAACGCGGGAAACTTTGTACTTTGCCTATAATGATCTGATACGCGGTGTGAAAGACAGACGCTATAAACTGATCCAGTATCGGAACGTATCAAACTGTACACAGCTGTTTGACCTGCAAAATAATCCCGATGAAACAGAGAATCTTGCAGAGGAAGAAGCATGCCGCCTTACAAGACTCAGACTGGAGCAGATTCTGTCAGAGTATAAGGATGAGTGGGGGGACGAAGCACATCCTATGGGACGGAGATATTGGCTGAAAGAATCGTAAGTGTTATTATTTGTGCTCCCGGAGACTTACATGTAAGTTTTAAACAGGCTGTGGGGTGCGGAGACGGAAAATCCAGGGAGGCCGGATATGAGAAAGAACTTCAGCGTAAAACTATGGGCAATTAATACAGCTCTTCTATTCGCAGTTTTATTTGTTATTTTTTCGTTCAGTATTGTTGTATATGTTCATGCTAAAGAACGTGAGTCCACAGCCGATATGCAGAATGAGCTGAGGGGGATAGAACGCAATATTTTGAACCAGATAGAACTGTTAAAAACAGTAAGCCTGCAGACCGGGACAAATGATTTTCTTGCGGGTAAATTAAATGCAGCACGGCAAAGCCCGGATTTATTTGACATAGACACAGAAGCTAAAACAGAGGTCTATAAGATCCTGTGGCCGTATATCCTGGAACGTGAAAAGGTCAGCAGGATCAGTGCTTATAATGATGAAGGCACCTTTGTTTATGTAGGTGAAGCGGTTGATGAACAGGAAAGTGTGTCGTACCGTGAACATAGCTATATCCCCGAGGTGTTTAAGCAAAAGCAGGAAGCGGCAGACTGGTTTTGCCTTGATGCAGATCGTATTTCTGTGGTCCGTAAAATAAAAACAAGCCCAATTTTCGGCATGGAGACTGTCGGCTATATTGAGGCGGAGCTTGCTCTTGGGCTGTGGGAAAAGCAGCTTTTCGGGGATGACACCAGTACGGATGGATATATTGTATATAATACCGGCACAAAAACCCCGCTGTTTTTTCACCAGATTCCGAAAACGGTTATGAATGGGCTTACAGATGAAGATCTTCTGGATGAAGAGAGGGTAGAAGAGCAGTACAGAGAACAATACTATATACAGGATGTGACAGTTGAGGAATATGGTATTGGGATTCTTGCGCTTAGAAATAAAAAGGAACAGCGGGAGTTAATCGTTTTTTTTGTTCTGTACGCCACCCTTATACTGGTCATATTGGCAATAGTCCTGGCCGTTCTCCAGAAAAAGATTTCCTCTCATCTGACTCAGCCGCTTCTTGCACTTTGTGAAACCGCCCGAAATACAAAGCTGGAAAAGGAAGTGCTGGATTCAGTACCCAAATACGACGATGAATTTCAGGTTATCTCTGATGCATTTCAGGAAATGATGAAGAGCCTGCATGAATCTATGGAACAGAATGTGGCGATTAAAACCGCGGAGGTAAAGGCAAATATGTTCGCACTGCAGGCCCAGATGAATCCCCACTTTATACACAATACTTTGTCCATCATACAGGCATATGCAGGAGAAGAAAATTACCGGACCGTAATTGAAATCTGTGAACATCTGTCAGATATGATACGATACAGCAATGAGTTTACAGACCAGTCTGTTTACCTGGAGGATGAGATAGAGCATGTTGGGAATTATATGAGGCTTGTTAAGATGCGGTACGAAAATGGGGTGGAGTATGAACTGGAGAATTATATACCTGAGGGTTCTATAAAGGTTCCGCGGTTCATCCTGCAGCCGGTGATAGAGAATTCCCTCAGTCATGGCCTGCAGACAAAGGAATTTCCATGGAATATCAGGATAACCTGTGTTTGGGGAAGGGAGAAATGGTTCGTTAAGGTCTATGATAACGGTATTGGGTTTACAAGTGAGGAAATAGAGCAGATAAATGCATTTAAAAAGGAGTTAATGTCTGGTGACAAGGAGATTATCAATCATAATTTAAAGGTAGGCGGACTAAGCATCCGCAATATTATGACAAGGCTCTATTTAGAATATAAGGAAGAGATGATTTTTAAGGTGGTCAGTGAAAAAGATAAGTTTTCGGTTATCTATCTTGGCGGCGGCATTAAAATGTAACTGCCCGATGGGAACAGTTCAGACAAGCCTGTCTGTTACGCCCAGGGATCATGAGAAGCTGAGGCAGAAAATATACGAATTAAGCAGGGAGAAGGTGAGCATATGAAAGTATTGGTAGTAGAAGATGAGGCGCCTATCTTAAGAAATATCTGCCGGCTGATAGAAAAATGCAATCCGGCTTTCCAGGTATACTACAGGGCCCAGAATGGGAAGAATGCATTGGAAGTAATACGGACGCAGCCGGTTGATCTGATTTTTCTGGATATCCGGATGCCGGTAATGGATGGGCTGGAAGTGATGAGGCACATGAAGCAGGAGGAGTTAGAAATTCCGGTTATTGTTGTCAGCGGCTATAAAGATTTCGAGTATGTACAGCAAGCCTTACGCCATGGGTCGATGGATTATTTGCTTAAGCCTGTAAAAATGGAAGAATTGCGGCAGATCCTTAATAAGGCGGAACAATATTTTATAAAACGAAATTGCTGTGATACACCGAAAAGACTGGATGGGGAGGCAGAGACGGACGGCAAAAAAGAATCTGTACAATATGAATTTGCTTTGTGCTGTTTTGGAGCATTTTCCATTGAGCAATACACACAGACAATTTCTGTTTTACAGGAGCGTATGGAAGAAAGATTGAGAGGGTTTTTACATTCCCAGCTTGATGAAGAGGAATTCTGGTTGATTCCTGGGAAAAATGCACAGGAGCAGTTTGTCCTGCTGCGCCAGGGAAATGGACGGTTAGGCGAGCTTCTAAGACGGTTTCTAAAGTCGGAATCCCACACTACAATCGTGTTAACCATTATTTTGTACCGCAGAAGCCTGTATATGCACGAGATCTACAAGGCGCAGAAGGAGATGCGGCGCGGCGCCATGCTTTCTATGAGCGTGGAAGAGAGCGGCCTGTTTGAGTTGGAAGAATGTGAAGCCATAGAACCGGATATGAAGATGAGCTTACTGGAAGCTGTTCATTTTCCGGCACAGATGTATGAGGCTGTGAGGGAAGAGATAGAGAAACGGGGGAAAAAACGTTATGATATTTTGCGCGTGTTAAAGGCAGCTTTTTTAATTTACAGCGGCAAATTTCCATGCAGGTACAATAACATCTATCTGGAAGAGTCTGTGAACAGCATAATAGAAAGCGTGTATTCCATGGAAGCTCTATATCAGGAGGTAAAAAAACTGATAGTCGATGCTTTTTACGAGGAATCGGTAATAAGCGGCAATAAAGAAAAATTTGCTTATGAGGTGAGAAATTATTTGGAAGGGCATTATAGTATGCATGTGTCGAATCAGACCCTGTCTGATGAGTTTGGTTTTGTACCGGCATATATCAGGACCATATTCCAGCAGCAGTTTCAACAGTCACCGATGGAATATTTACAGAGGGTCAGAATTGAGAAAAGCAAGACATGGCTGAAAGAGACAGAATTATCTTTAAAAGAAATCGCGGAGGCTTTGGGGTTCTCAGATCAATTATATTTTTCTAAAGTTTTTAAAAAGACAGAGAATATGACACCTACAGAATATCGCAGGCGTACAAAACAGAGCATAGAGGAGAGATGACTATGATGACATCAAGAGAAAGAGTAAGGGCGGCAATTCGGCATCAGAATCCAGACAGGGTGCCGGCAGCATATGGAGCAGTAGCGTGCGTAACAGAAAAGCTTATGAAATGCTATGGATTTTCAGAGTATAGCCAGCTGATTGATAAATTCCATATAGATATCGTTTCGGTTGAGCCGTGCTATATCGGTCCTGAACTGAAGCGTTATATCAATTCCAAAGGCGAGGAGGTAAAGGAATCGTATTGGGGGTATGAAACAACAATGCATAAAACAGAAACGGATGTATATCCGGTAGTCTCATACTATCCTTTAAGTGGGATCGAAAGCAAATCTGATGCAGAAAAATTTATAGTTCCGGATCCGGACTGGTTTGATTATAAGTCCATAAAAGAGCAGTGTTGCAAATATCCAGATAAAGCAATTATTACAGGGCATGAGGGCCCATTTCAGCAGGTAACCTGCCTGATGAATATGGAAGAATTTTTTGTACTTATGTTAGAGGAACCGGAGGTGGCAAAATACATTCTGGATAAGATGGTTGCATTTGAGTTGGAGTATTATAAAAGAATTTTTGAAGCTGCAGAAGGCAGGATAGACATATTGCGCCCACATGATGATTATGGTACCCAGCTTTCCTTATTATTCAGCGTTGACATGTGGAGAGAATTCTTTGAAGAGAATACAAAAAAACTAGTAGATCTTGCACATCAATATGATGTGTTTTATCAGCAGCATTCCTGCGGGGCGGTAAGAGAGCTGATTCCAGAATTAATAAAATGTAAAGTAGATGTACTCGAGCCGATACAGAAAGTAAAGGGTCTTGAGCCGGAAGAGCTATATTCGGAGTTTGGCGGAAAGATTGCCTTCCATGGAGGAATAGATACGCAATACCTTCTTCCTTTTGGTACAGCAGAAGAGGTAAAGGAAGAAGTGAAATATTTTATGAAAACACTAAATCGTAATGGCGGCTACATATTAATGGCAAGTCAGGCATTTGAAAGTGATGTGCCATTAGAAAATATAGAAGCTCTTTACAATGCTCCCAGGTCATTTGGTATTGAAGCTTAGAGGTACTGTTTTAAAAGTTCTCTTAGAACAACGAGTCAGGGTTTAACACGCCTGACCCGTTGTTAAATAATATTGTAGACTACTTATATACTCATATTAATCTATCGTAATTTTAATCCCTACCGGGGCTTTTGTGTGAATACCCTCTGCCATAACCGTAAGATACTCATCACAAAGCATATACCGGCAATCTTCTTTTGCCCCCAATATCTGTACATTTTTAATGACTCCATTGAAGGTTTTTGATTTTCTGCCCAGCAGGTGTATCCTAACGATACCATCCTCAGGCCATTTCATTGCGAAAGCATAGATATACCCGTTTTTATAAGTAAAGCGAAAATCTTCTGAGGTGAAAGAATCTCTTAATATATCGGTATAGTGTCCTTCCTTTGTAAGCGTAGGTCCTTCCCCGTACTTCTTCCAGTAATGGCTTCCATAAATTCCCTCACCGTTTGTTTCCAACCACCTGCCTACTGCTGTTAATATTTCCTTATCCTTATCAGGAATCGTTCCGTCTGCTCTGGGACCTATATTTAATAGTAAAGAACCATTTTTACTCACAACATCTACAAGATCGCATATGACCTCATGAGGTTCTTTGTAATCGTTGCCTATTGTATAGCACCAGGAATTTTTGGCTACAGAAGTATCATTCTGCCAGAAAGAGGGAGAGATATCTGCCAGCTGGCCCCTCTCTATATCCCGTACTGCACATTCGAACATAAAGGCATCGTTCTTAAAGTTGATTGTAACTTCTTCTCCCCATTCCAGAGCCCGATTGTAGTAATATGCCGCAAATTTTTTTAGATACGGTTTCATTGCATTTACTTGTATCCACCAGTCGAAATACATGATTTTCGGACGGTATTTATCTACAATTTCACAGGTTCTGGCAAGCCAGTCTTCCATGTACAGTGGTTCCACATCAAATCCCTGTACTGCATCCTGCCCCATATCTCCGAATGGTTCCTCATAGGACGGCCAGTAAAAATCGCCGTAATGAAGATTGGCTGGGAGGTCACTTTTTATCTGACGCATTCCTCCCATAAACCAGTAATGTTCTATACGGTGACTGGAGGCGGTAAAGGTCATATTATTTTTTTCTGTTTCTGCTTTTAATAAACCTAAAATATCTTTACAGGGGCCCTTTTTGGAGGCACACCATTCTGAAAGTTCACTGTCATACATCTGAAAACCATCGTGATGCTCTGCAACTGGCATAATAAATTGAGCCCCGGCTTTTTTAAACAGGTTAATCCATTCTGCTGGATTAAAATTCTCAGCCTTAAACATCGGTATGAAATCCTTATAACCAAATTGTTCCAGTGGACCATAGGTACTGGTATGGTGCCTGTACTCATCGGTTCCTTCTTTATACATCCATCTTGGATACCACTCACTTCCATAGGCGGGTACTGAAAATACGCCCCAGTGAATAAAAATGCCGAATTTTGCATTCTTGTACCAGTCAGGTACTTTATGAAAAGCAAGGGAATCCCAATGAGCTTTATAGGGGCCATTTTCAATTACTTCATCAATTTTTTTTAAGTGTTGCTTTAGAATATCCAGTCTGTTTTCCATCTGTTCTGCTTGCAATTTATGTTCCTCCATTTTCTTGTTTTCTTCTTAAAAACAGTTGCTATCTCCGGCTATACTTTTCATACATATCATTGTACCACAGACAATTGTCCAACGGTGTATTGGAAGGAATATGGTTGCCGACTGCGAGGAAGTAGCCCGGGCAGTTACGCCCCAAATCTGTACAGCGTTTTACTTCTCTTTCTATGTCTTCCTTAGATCCCTTCAAAAGAATACGAGTATCTGCATTCCCAATAATTGAATGGGTTTGGCCATATTTCTTACAGATGTATTCCATATCTGTTGTTGGCTCCATTACAAATCCATTGATGCCGCAGGAAGCGATGTCATCTATAAATTCGCTGTAAGTCCCATCCGATGTATAAAGTATGATCTTTCCGCTCTCGTGTAGGGGGGCGAAAAGCTTTTTGTAGTTTGGGAAAATATACTCTCTGTAGAAATCGGGATGCAGAAAAGCGCCCTGTGTCCATACAATATCATCATGAACCATAACCACAGGAGAATCAGAGTGTGCCAAAGCCTTAAAATACTGCATGTTCCATTCTGCATAGCGGTTCATGAAGCTGCCGAATTCATCAGAATCAATGCCGGCGGCTAAAAGCAGCATATCCCATCCGAGAATTTCAATGACGCCGGACATGCAGGTTGTATAGATTCCTGTCATGTTTACCGTGTCAGGGTACGCATCTTGCATCTGTTTATAGTTTTCGTTAAAAAGCGGGGTGAGCAGGGATGGAGGGCGGTTTCCATAGGCTTCGAAAAAGTCAAAATCAAACACGTCTTCAGGCTCTTCTATAAATGTATGTACGTTATCAGAAAAATCAGCGCCGTCCTGAGCGAAGTTTGCGTGACCCATTCTTGTACGAAGTTCGCCAAATTGTTCACTGAAAGGAAGTACATTCCAGACAAGGCCATAATCCCAGGCTTTTATGAATTCTCCCGAAGCTTTTTTTTGCGTTACAGTACTGCTCTTTGAATTTACCTGAATACCTGTCACTTTTTGAATCAGATCCCAGTAGAAATGTGCGGAGTATTCGGTGCGCGGAATTTTATCCGGCATTTCCAAATGCAGTGCGTTTATACCATTTTTGTATGACATATTAAATTATCCTTTCCAATTTCAAGAGTTTTTTATATAATTAAGTATAATTCAGACGGTGAATATGTACATGGGGAAAGTTGCTTAAAACATGGAGAAAATTGCATGAATAATAGGAAGTATCAAGTAATGGACAATAGCTTTAATGAAATCAATATGGTCGTTCTGGAACATGGCTTGCTGGAAACCGATGGAGGGTGGAATTACCGCAAGATCATATCCCCCTTCAACAGGCTGTATTTTATGCTGGAAGGGGAGGGTGAAGTGCAAAATGAATATCAAAGCGTAAGGCTGAAACAAGGTTTTGTATATTTTATACCGGCAGGAACCTGTTATGACTACAGAGAGATACGCCATATCAGGAAGCTGTACTTTCATATGCAGATACAGTGGGTTTCTGGTTTGGACTGTTTTTATGGCTGTAATGAGGTGATGGGGCAGAAGTGCGATGGACGTGATTTGGAAGTGCTCATGCAGGCGCTGGATAAAGGCGGGAATGAAGATGCACTACGCATAAAAGGCATACTCTATCAATATGCTTCGATTTTTTTCGGTGAAGCCAGTAAAAAACAGGGTGGTTTGCAGAATTACCAGGGGTTTTGGAAACAGAAGGAGCTGCTTGCATATTTGGAAAAGCATATTTCCGCAAAGCTTACCTTAAAAGATATTGCAGCCGCACACCATGTTTCCTACTATACATTATCACGGAATTTTAAAAGGGATACTGGCATGGGACTGAAAAAGTATATGGAAATACTGCTTCTGGACAGAGCGCGTAAATATCTCCTCATGACTGATATGCAGATTCAGGAAGTGGCAGGTTTACTCGGATTCTCTGACGCGTTCTATTTTTCCAGATTTTTTCAACAAAATGACGGGAGATCTCCCAGAGAGTTCCGGAAGAGGATGCGGGGAATCTTTTGATACGGAAATCAAGGCGGGGGCTGGCGGTATGCGGTTCCCGCTTTTGATTGGTATTTCATTATGGAGTTCTGTGATGCCAAAGTCAATTAAGATTCAGGCTATTGTGCACAAAAAGACTGATAATAAACTGGCAAAAAGTTATAAAAAAACAATAATGGTTGATTAAAAACTATTAATAGTATACAATAAAAACGAGAAATCAAGAAAATAAAATACTAAAAGAAGAGGGGGGAAATTTGTCGCGTAATATATCAAGTATATTAAAAGATTAACCATTTCGTCGAAAAATCAGTGAAAGAGGTGTAAGAATGAGGGTGAAGAGATTTATATGCAAATTGATGACATGTTGTATCGCTGCTATAGTGTTTTCCGTGTCTGTACCTTATGCGAGTGTGAGTATGGCTGATACGAATGAGGAAAAAGAAATAGGCAGTGAAGGAAAGGAAGACGAGGCCATGACAGAAGATATGGATCAGGCAGATGTTGTGGATAATAACACAGACATAACGGCGCAGGCAAATCGCAGCGGGGACGAAAAGATTCCGCTGCCGAAGATTTCTTTTGAGCAAGGGGAAACATACACGAATTACAGCAATGGAAACGACCAGGCTAATCCGGTAAAAATAGAAGTCATTGAAAATGAAGGAATTACAGATGGAAACAGAGCAATGAAGGTGACCTATGGCGCCAGCCTGTGGCCTGGATTTCATTTATATGCGGAAGAAGGGAAGGTCTGGGATTTTGGAACAGATAGCTGTCTAAGTTTTGATGTGACGAATACAATGCAGAATGCAGTGGAGCTTTGTGTAAAGTTTGACTGTTCAGTGGCTAATGATGTCGGTCAGGATGCTGTCTTTAAGGTGACTATACCAGCGGAAAAGACGATAAAGGTAAATACAGCAGCATCAGCAACGGGGGCTGAGCTGGGGATGCTGGCGAATCCTCCGAGCAATGCAGGCGTGTCAGCCGCCTACGGATGGGGAACCGGTGTTGTTGATTATTCGGCGATCAAACACATTACCTTCTGGCTGAATGGCTGTGCGAAGGAAACAACGCTTATTTTTGATAATATCTCCGTGATCAGCGACCCTAATCAGGATCTTCAGTCTTCCTATTCTAATCTGGTGGATACCTATGGGCAGTATAACGGGATAGATCACAGCAATAAAATACGTTCTGATGAAGACTTCCAGACAAGTAAAAATACGGAGGAGATATTGCTTGGCGAGCAGCTTGAGCAGACAAAGGCGAGAGAAATCTCTGCTTATTATGGTATGAAGAATGAGGCTTACAGACAAGAGGCTACCGGGCATTTTTACACAAAAAAGCTGGAAGGGAAATGGATGCTGATTGATCCTCAAGGGTATCCTTATGTATCCACAGGCCTGGATATTATTCGCTTGGCTGATGCCCAGACATGGGTAAGCGGGAGGGAATTTATGTTCGAGGGGCTTCCGGCGCAGGACGGAGAATTAGGCGAACACTATGCAGATGTTGCAAATTGCCTGCGTCCGCCGTTTGGACAGAACGCGGGCAAGGCATTCAATTTCTATACTGCGAATCTGGAACGCAAGTATGGGGATACATGGGAGGAAGCCTGGAAGGAGAATGCTGTCAGGAGATTCAAGGCATGGGGGTTTTCTTCTATGGGCTGCTGGGCAGATCCGGACATGTTCTATGGAAAAGGGGCGGAATATGAATTCCCTTATGTTGCCCATGCATGGGTGAACCAAAACCATGCAAAGTTATCCAGCGGCGGTTCATGGGGAGATATTTCGGATCCGTTCGATCCGGCGTTTGCGGCAGAAGCAATGGGGCAGATGCAGGCACTTGCTGATAAAGGAGTTAATTCTGATCCTTACTGTATGGGAATCTACGTTGACAATGAGATAGCCTGGGGAAATTCAGGGGTTCCGGCTCAAAGATTTTCTGTGATCAAAGAAGCATTTAAGAGGGATGCGAACCAGGCTGATATTTATGCAAAAAAGGAATTTATTGCAGCGCTGAAGGACAAGTATGCGGATATTGGCGAATTGAATACTGCATGGGGGACGCAGCTTGCATCATGGGAGTCGGTTGAGTCATCATATGACGGAGCAATTGCAGAAGAAGACGCATCTATGTGCCTAAGTTTATTAGCTGATAAATACTATCGTGTAATCAGTGCGGCTGTGAAGGAGAAATTACCGGATATTCTGTACCTGGGCTCACGGCTGGCACAGTGGGGCTGCGGCAGCGAGGTGATTCAGGCATGTGCGAAATATGCAGATGTTGTAAGTTTTAACTGTTATAAAACAGATGCAGAACAGGAGTTTATGCAGTTGGGTACTTACGATAAGCCAGTTATTATCGGCGAATTTCATTTCAATGCCTGCGACCGCAGCCATTTTGCACCGGGGTTAGTGCAGGTCGGTACCCAGGAAGCAAGGGCGAATGCCTACACGAACTATATGACAGGAGTATTCCAAAATGAATATCTTGTGGGCGCTCACTGGTTCCAATACTATGACCAGCCTGTTTTGGGAAGGGCATGGGATGGTGAAAATTCTAATTGTGGCTTTGTAGATATGACAGATCAGCCCTATGCCGAACTGGTCGCAGCAGCCAAGGCAGTCAATGAAAGTGCTTATGATATTCGGCTTACTTATACAGCCGCCGCCAGTATATCAATAAGCCAGAGCGAGGCTTCCCTCACACCGGCGGAACGTGACCTGCGGCTTTCGGCGGAGGTGCTGCCGGAGACGGCAAGTAATCGGGAAGTATTATGGAGCAGCTCGAATGAAAGGGTAGCGGCAGTCAGCCAGGACGGTCTTGTGACGGCGCATAAGAATGGAACGGCAGTTATCACTGTGACATCCAAGGATAACCGGCAGCTCGCGGCAAGCTGCGCTGTGACAGTATCAGGTTTTCAGGAATCAGAACGAAAAAAATTCCCTAATGTTTCATTTGAAGAAGGCGAAGAGGATGTTTTTACAATTACTGCTGGCAGGCCAATGCATATTGCACGGGTGACTGGGGAAGGTGTTACTGAGGGAAAACAGGCGCTTAGAGTTACGGTCAATGAGCTGGTGAAAGACCCTAATGCATGGAACTTTAGTCTGCTTCAGGCAAATAATGCAGAAGGTTGGGATTTTGATGATGGTATGCCGTTAGCACTGAATGTAACCAACATTAACCCCTTTGATATACAGATACGTGTCAATGTGACAGACAACGGCGGTTCTATCAGAACGTTTTATTTTGTAATACCGTCCAAAAATACAAGAACGCTAAAGATAGCTGAGTTTGGAAAATCTGAGGATGTATGGGGCGCGGAGGAAGGATATTTCGGCGCTAATGCTGGACTGAATGCGGAAAAGATAACCAACATAAGCATATATATGTGGGAGAACAGCGATTTGCTGGGTGAGGATATTGTCTCTGCGTCTTATGTCATAGATGATGTTAATGCAGGAAAGACGAAGGTGACAGTGAGTGAAATTATTTTATCGGCAAACAGATTGGTTTTAACAAAAGAGTCTCCTACCGGGCGGCTAACAGCGCAGGTAAAACCGGAAGCGGTTAGTGATTCGGGTGTTGTTTGGAGCAGTACGGATGAAAAAGTGGCTGTAGTTGGTCAGGACGGTACAGTGACGGCGAGAGGGGATGGGAAAGCATTCATCACAGCGCAATCTTTGATAAATCCTGATGTGGCTGAACGCTGCGAAGTGGTAGTGACTGGTTTTGCTGCGGAAGGAGATGGAGAGGATAAGCCCAAAGAGCCAAATGGAGAGGATCCGAAAGAGCCAAATGGTGAGAAACCGAAAGAGCCGAATGGTGAGAAACTGAAAGAGCCGAATGGTGAGAAACCGGTTGGCTTGCCTAAGACGGGTGATAAAACTGCATTGCCTGTTGCAGGTCTGGCAGTAACTTTGGCGGCATTGTCTGTTCTTGGGGCAGTATTTTTAAGGCAGTATAAAAGGAAGGAGAATCGTACAACGCAGAAACCTGCACAATGACGGTATAAACCTATAAATATCAACTCCTTCAAGTAGTTGAACTACAGAAAAGAAATCTAAAGTACACAGTATCTGAATGTATTATAATCAGAAAATTAAAAGAAAGGAAAAGTATGTTGTTTAGCTTCTATAAATTTCATACAAAAATGCAATGATCAATAGAAATATTATGCCTTTTGCAGGGTTGGCCGACCCACATGCATTGGTGGAAAATGACCAGATTTACATATTCTGCGGGAGTGACAAAAGTCCAAAAACAGAAGATACCTGGCGAATGGATAAATGGTGTATACTGTCCTCTTTTAATATGAAAGATTGGAAAAAGATTGGAGAGATTTTACCTGGTGATACTTATATTGGGGATTTGAATGATAATTGCTGGGCGGGTTATATTTTAAAAAAAGATGAAAAATACTACTGGTTTTTCTCCAATAAGAATATTGATATAGGAGTAGCCTGTGCAGAACATGTTGAGGGACCATATAAGGATGTATTAGGAAAACCTCTGCTGCCGCAGGGATTTGCAGATACAGCAGTATATGATCCCAGCGTATATGAAGAAGATGGTGTTTATACGATGTTTTTTGGCGCGGGGCGTTACTATTGTGTGGAACTGGCAGAAGATCTGTTGGCGCCGTCAGGAGCGGCGCAGCCGGTTCAAGTGCTGGATGCTAAGGGACGGGAATTGAAGACGGGTGATAAATCAACAGTATTCAAATACCGTGAACAGTATTATCTGTGTTATGGAAACCAATACGCTGTCTCTAAACATCTGAAAGGTCCTTATCTGTATAAGGGAAAGTTCATAGGAGGCGGTCATAATGATGTATTCCAATGGAAAGGGCATTGGTACATCTGCAATGAATTTCATGATACAGGAATTTTTTACCGCGGGATTCGTGTGCAGGAGCTGCAGTTTGATTGCAATGGAGATGTTGTGATTCCACAGGATGACAGTGAGGACACAAGTGGGAATAAGCAGTGGGATTTTACCCTGGGAAACAATAACTGGTTTCTGACAGATTATACGGATGTGCATTGGGACAGAAGCGGCATCCGTGTTATTCCAACAGAAATGCGTGGAATTCGCAGTCCGGTTTTTCCTGGTATATTAATGAGGGGGAAGATGAGACTGCGTCTTGAACTGGAATGGAGCGGTTTTTCGGAGATGCTGCTGCTTAAGCTGGAGTGGGTGGATCAAACAGGTGAATATTGGAAACTTGCGCCTGGAGAAATTACGATCCCTTTGGAGGTAAGGCAGGATCAACAAATCTATTGTTGTGAATTTCAAATACCACAGGAAAGCGGTCTGTTGCGAAAGATTTCGCTGACAGGTACAAAGGAGGGAAGGGGAGAATTGCGGCTGCGGCAAATATCTATCCAACATGCCTAAGCGATTGTCAACGATCCGGGACGCAGACAAAACCTTTGTAATGAGGAAAGGAGAACAGAAGCAGAAGATGAAACATACAAGGATTAGAAGAATAATAGCAGTTTTATTATGTGTAAGTGTGATGCTGCCGACATTAGCGCTATCAAATAAGCCTGTTCAGGCAGAAGACAGACAAAGTGATTTACCAGAAGATATTATTGAAAATAAAATATCGTTTGATACGGTCGATACGGTTATAGAGAAGTATAAAACTGAATTTTCTAACAGGGAGATTGATCCAATTGCTTATAAAAGCAGTATTAATGGTGAAAATCGTGTAAGAAGAATTAATTTTTACTTTCCGGAAGAGCCGTTGCAGGTAAATGGAGAGTGTGAGATCCCTATCCCAGAAGAGATTGCAAGGATTTTACGTTTATTTGGAGATGTGCGTTATACTGGGTCGATTGCAGACAGCGGCACATGCAAAATGTATATTGTTGATCCGGACGGAAAGGAACATCTGTTACCAAACTATGGGCAGGCATGGAAAGGTGAATTTTCTATTGGAGGTGAACCTCAATGGACCTCTTATGGAAAGACCTCGGCAAATGAGTCATCTTTAATGAATCCCACCGAGCATAAAGTGAATGGAGAAGTGAATTATACGGGATATAAACTGAAGTTCCTGGGGACGGGAAGCTTAAATTTTATTAACTTGTGGGAAGAAAACGGTTTACCTATGGAATATGACACATCTGCTTATGGAGTAATTGGATCAGATAAAGATGTGATTGATGCTACTGTATCATTTGACGCTACAAAGAATCTAAGCATTGATGGCGTTAACAAAATGGAAGATGATGTGTTTAAGCGTGTACATGTAAACAGCGGGCCGGTACAGGTGTTTTCTAACATGAATACTCCGATATTAGATGATGAAGTGTTCTCTAAAACATACAGAGACTGGAAGTTTACACCAGGAAGAGGAACATTCCAAATAAAAGACGCAGGTGGGTTGCTGACCGAGGGGGCTGACGGATACTCTAATACCGATGCTTTGTTTGAAAGTTATGCCTTAAACCCGGTTATGGTTGATAAATTGAACACTCTGTTTCCGGCAACCCAGGATGATTATATTCTGACTTATGATGGATGGCCCGAGTGGCAATGGGGAGAACTGGGAGATATTAATATTAAAAATATTAATATGGCAACACCAGATTATAAATATTTCAAGGCAGCGGCAGATACAGCGGCAAAGCTTACGAAAGCAATTGACACAAGATTTGACGGATACGGTCCTCGATATATTGAAGTGAAAAATGAATCTACATTTAGTGGCGAGTGGGCTTTTTTCAATACATGTGATGAGGATACAGCGTGGAATTATCTTGCTGAATTTCATAATGAAGTTGCTGATGCAATTAAGAAGGAAGTTCCTGAGGTTTTGGTGGGAGGACCAAGCTCTGCATTCATGTATATTGAGAAAGATGATTTTAAAGATGCTTTTCGTCAATTAAAATTTATGGATGATACGAAAGGGCATTTAGACTGGTATTCGCATCACTTTTACGAGAATTCGGCCAGTTTGTATGTAAATGGCAGGGAAGAAAACTCAGATGGTTTTTTATGTGGGAGATTTCAGGCAGTTATGGATTTGCTGAGAGCACACATGGAGAATACCGATAATGTACGGCCGATTCTGATCACAGAAGAAGGAAGCTATAATTCTTTAAATACAGATATTGATTATTTTCAAAATCTTACGGCATTTAACGGATACTTTATCCAATCTTTAGAATATGCTGATACAATTGACTCACTGATTCCTTATTTGTACCCGGTTTGCAGTTGGAGACCAAATGGGAACAATCAGCTGTATAAGTACAATGAGGGTCAGACAGGCATTCTTGAGGAGATGACTCCCCTGGAAGCATATGTAGATATGTGGACTGATTTTAATGGCGCCTTTATACCGGCATCCATAAGTACAGATGATCCGGTACTTAAAAGCCGTATTTATACAAAGGCTGTCAGACAGGGAGATACCATATATCTGGCTGTTCAAAATTTAAATAATCAGCAAGTAAATCTTGATATTGAGGGTATATTAGGGAATGGGATTCAAATAGAAAATATAAGTGAAAAACATTATTTTTTGGAAAATGCTAAGCTTACCTATGAAGAAATAATGGTAGATGATTTAAATGATATTCATATGCGTGTACAGGAAATGGCAATGTTTGAAATTAAAGTATCAGATGCGGCTGAATTTGTAAGTGAAGTATACAAAGAAGTAGACTATGCCCGGGAAGAATTGGTTGAAACAGGAAATCATATGGAATTTACCGTTGAATCTTCTAAGAGTGACCTTGTTGATTCGACAATACGGGTAGGATTTGGTAAGTCAGGAAGTGGTTTCGCCGGAACTATGACCATATCTCTCAACGGCAAAGTAGTTGGGAACAGAGATTTGGAATATACTAATAAAACCGGAGATATCTTCACTACAGCAGATTTTGATATAGATCCTGCTGAGGTAAAGGAAGGAACCAATAAAATTGTTGTTTCTATGCCGGAAGGCGGGCGCGTATCTTGTGTATCAATTATTAATAATTACGATAAAGCAGCAGCAGCCTGTGCAGACGCAGCGCCGCTGAAGGTGAAAATCGAGGAAGCATTGAACATGATTGGTGATAACCTTTATCTTTCGGAAGACGGTTCAGGTTTGCCGGCTGGCGCTAAATGGATAACCCAAATTAATTTTGAAAGTTTTACGAATGTAATTACAGATGCTTGTGCCTTATTGAAGGATGTAATGCGTACCGACAAAGAAATACAAACACAATTAAAGATTTTAGATACTGCAATGACAATGTTTTCGAAAAATTCAAAGGATGCAGTGGTGATAGAAAGTGAAGCTGCCGTATTCCCTGACACGACCTTTGAAGAGGGGGAGGATGTTTCTTATATAGTAACGAATGGAAAACCTGCCGAGAGTGAAATTATAACAGAAAATAATAATAGTGTTTTAAAGGTTACAGTTCCTAAGATGGGCTCATGGAACGATCTTACTCAGGTTGTCTGGACAGCTGCGGGTGGAGAGTATTGGGATTTGATGTCTAATCATTTGACTTTTGATATAGGAAATCCAAATGAGTATACTCTTTACTATGCGGTTAATATATACGATACAGAAGGGGGACTTACACAAAACTGGCTGCAGGTTGCAGCAGGTGAAACGAAACACGTAGAGTTAATTCCGGCTGCACCAGCTAATTTTAAGAATGCAGCAAAAGTTGCTATATGGATTAATGAACCCCATATGGAGATGAAGGATAAAGAAAATGTTTCTTTTATCTTGGATAATGTTTGTGTGATTAAAGAGGATGAGGAACCAACAGTTCTTGTTAAAGCGGAAAGACCAGACGTTGATACAACAATTGTCGAGGGTCTCAAACTGCCTGAGGAACCAGAAATTATAGAAGGGGCAAATGCTGTTTGGGATAATGGTACAAAAGGAAATCTGATCATTAAGTCGGATGCTTTATTTGCAGATTTTATTAAGGTAACAGTTAATGGAACTGATTTGAACAGTGAATGCTATGAAGTGAGCGAAGGCAGTACTGTTGTAACTTTAAAAGAGTCATATCTGGACGGACTTGAAGCAGGAGTGTACAATATTGCAATTGTTTCCAAATCAGGGATAGCAGAAACAACATTTACGATAAAAAGGTCAGAGAAACCGGACGGCGGGGAAACGGATGATAAAGAATTGGTGTCGATAGAAATTACAAAAGAACCCAATAAAAAGATATATCAGGTTGGGGAAAAGCTGGATATTACAGGCATGGAGGTTATGGCAAGATATGAGGATGGCACGACCGAGCTCATTTCAGGGTATCAGGTTAAGGGATTTGACAGCAGCAAAAGCGGTGATATATATTTGACTGTAGTTTATGAAGGGAAAAGCTGCCGGCTGAAAGTGACCATCAGAGAAAATGCAGGTAGTGAAACGGTAAAGAAACCAGATGTCATTAAAACGGGAGATGAAAGCAGAATATTTGTAGCAGTTGTGGCGTTAGTTTTATCAGCAATAGTTCTGCTGATGCTGTTGCTCCGTAAGAGATTGAAAAAATAGTAAATATAGGTATAAGGGTGTATGCGTAAGCATACGCCCTTTATGTATATGTGTGCCTTGCGGCGCACGTTTCTAACAGGTGAAAGTCCTGAATCCGCCCGGTAGTGGGAAGGATATAGCCGAAGGCAAGGGTGTCCATCGTGAGGTGGAATCTGAAGGAAGCTGGATATGGGGAACATATAAACCCATGGGCAAACCCCTGGTCTGACGAACAGAGGATAAAAGTATACATGCGTGGGTGGCTGAATTATTGTGGGCTTGCAGATATGAAGAATAGGATAGATGACCTGAATGGATGGCTATATCACAGAATCCGTATGTGTATATGGAAACAATGGAAGAAACCAAGAACGAAGGTAAGAAATCTGATAAAGATGGGAGTGCCGACGGATTTGGCATGTCAGGCGGGGAATAGTCGCAGAGGATACTGGTTTGTGACGCATACCGTGGCGGTCAACCTGGCAATGACAAAAGAGAGATTGATAAACAGTGGCTTTTATGATTTAGCCACAGCCTATCAGTCTGTGCACGTCAACTATTGAAAGCGCCGTGTACCGAACGGTACGCACGGTGCTGTGAGAGGACGGGAGTTAATCACTCCCTCCTACTCGATTCTGGGGATTGTCTAAGCATTAGTTATGAAAGGTTTTAGATAAAGTCAATTTTTTTTGTCAGTATTACATAAGAAATGGTTATTTGAAACAAAAAAGCAGTTTAAATTGAATAAAAGTATTGCCAAAACAAAATAAATAGTATACAATAATAATAAATAATGACGTAAAATAAAAAACAAAATGGGATGCATATGCTTGATGGCTCAAAGAGTATATTTAAAAATATACGCAGAAAAGTGCACTGTTTTGAATGCGGGGAGAAAATAAAAATGAATACCACGAAATACATGAATACATCATTGAGCGTAGGAGAGCGTGCGCAGGATCTGCTCTCACGAATGACACTCAAAGAAAAGATTGGGCAGATGAATCAGAAGATGCACGGATGGAATGCATATAAAGTTGAGGGCGAAACAGTAGAACTTACAGAAGCTTTTGCAGAAGAAGTAGCGTTTGGCGATGGCGTAGGGGCTATATATGGGGTGTTTCGGGCAGACGGCTGGAATTCTCATCTGACAAGCGGGATAAAGGTGAGGGACAGTGTTCGGGTAGCCAATACGATTCAGCGTTATATCAGGGAGAACACAAGGCTTGGAATTCCGGTCTTTCTCAGCGAAGAATGCCCGCATGGACATGAAGCTCTTCAGGCAACTACCTTCCCAACCAATATAGGGATAGGAGCCTCATGGAATACAGAGCTATACGAGAAGGTTTGCAACATAATTGCCAGAGAACTACGTGCAAGAGGCGGTCATCTTGGCTTGATTTCGGCATTGGATATTGCGATGGATCCCAGATGGGGGCGGACAGAAGAGTGCTACAGTGAAGACCCTTTTTTAGCTGCAGCTTTTTGTGAAAAAGCAGTTCTGGGGATGCAGGGAGACAAAGATGCGTTAACACAACCGGATAGGGTTATCTCGGTTTTAAAACATTTTTGTGCGCAGGGAGCTACTATCGGCGGTCACAACGGAAAGGCAACAAATATAGGTCCCAGGGAGTTATTCGAGATTCATTTACCAGGAATGAAAAAAGGGGCGAAAGCAGGAGCGCTTGGCTGCATGGCCGCCTATAATGACATTGACGGCGTGCCCTGCCATATCAATCGCTCACTGCTTACGGGAATACTAAGAGAACAATTTGGATTCACGGGATTTGTTATGTCGGATGGCCGGGGAGTGGATCGGGCAAAAAACATTACCGGTTCGTATGAAAGCGCATGCGCTGCAGCTGTGCATGCCGGAGTGGATTTGAATTTGTGGAATGAGTGTTTTCTGAAGTTAGAAAATGCTGTTCGCAAAAATCCGTTGTTAGAAAAGGATATAGATGCAGCGGTATTGAGAATCCTGGAGGCGAAGTTTAGGATGGGGTTATTTGAAAATCCATATGTGGAAGAAACACCTGCATTACTAAATATAGGTTCGAAGGAAGCAAAGGAAACTGCCTTAGAGATTGCCCGTGAGTCGGTTGTTTTATTAGAAAATAAAGGAGATGTTCTTCCGTTTGGCAAAGAAATAAAAAGAATAGCAGTCATTGGACCAAATGGAGATTCGGTGTATAACCAATTAGGTGATTATACACAGTGGAAAGAAGAGGGGGAAGTTGTTACTGTACTACAGGGTCTCAGGAAACAGGCGCCATCGGGAGTGACCATAGAGTTTGCCACGGGATGCGGGATTAGGGATGTGAGCAAAGACGGGTTTCCATCAGCAATCTCCCTTGCAGAAGACGCGGACGCGGTGGTTATGGTATTGGGCGGAAGCAGTACAAGAGAGCCCGGAATGACTTTTGAGGATAATGGGGCAGTATTTATGAATGCATTTACAAAAGAATTAAATTGCGGTGAGGCTGTTGATCTTGCAGAACTCCGTCTTGGCGGTGTGCAGGAAGATTTGGCAAAGGAAATAAAAAAGTTTGGGAAACCTCTGATTGTTGTGCTGATAGAGGGACGTCCACATGCAGTGTCCTGGATGAAAGAAAATGCAGACGCGCTCCTTTGTGCATGGTATCCAGGTGAAAGAGGAGGGGATGCTGTTGGCGAGATTCTATTTGGCCGGACAAATCCAAGCGGCCGGCTTCCGGTGAGTATTCCCAAATCTTCAGCCCAGCTCCCTGTTTACTATAATCGTAAAGATGAGACGGATTATATTGATGAGAGCGCAAAACCTCTTTACCCATTTGGATACGGACAAAGTTATACAGAATTTGTCTGTGGTGATTTCAAGCTGAATACGCAGCGCTTGTCCCTAAAAGAATTGGAACAGGGAAAACGATTTGAAATGACCTGTTCTATCACTAATAAAGGCGGCAGACAGGGCAAAGAAGTCCTGCAGCTTTATATTTATGACATGGAATCTTGTATTACGAGACGGGTAAAAGAGCTGAAGGATTTTGCAAAAGTATCTCTTGAAAAAGGAGAAGAAAGGCAGGTAAGACTTAGTGTAGGGGATGAGGAACTGCGCATTTATGATTATGATATGAATTTTGTTTTGGAAAAGGGGCATGTCAGATTGATGCTCGGAAAAAGCAGCGCAGATATTTTATATGACACAATTGTTGAGATTGTATCGTAGACGTTAACTTACATTTAATCTGGGATAATGATAGGAGAGATTATGCGGGAAAAACTAAAATGGAGAGTATGCCCCCATCTTAGAAGCCTTTTTGCTGGATGATGATAAGCGGATAATGAACAAAGCAGAAAAAATGTATTTGATGTGATGGAAGGAGGAAATCTTATTTCTGTGGATGCAGGTGATCAAAAAGATTGGGAGTGGAGTACGAAGATTTTCCCAGGGAAAATGCAGGGAGTTGTTAAAGTTGAGGAGGACGCAGAGTGTGTCAAAGTCCGGGTTTCAAACATGAGGTTAGGAGGAGTTATATGAAAAATAAGAGACAGAAGTACACAGGACCAGGTAAAAGATTTATGTATTCATTTTCTAGAAATAAAGTGATCTATGCGTTTTTGGTTTTTCCTATACTATACTTTGTTTTATTTAAATATATTCCTATGGCAGGGAATATAATTGCATTCCGAAAGTATAGAACGGGCGGCAATTATTTTGGAGAAGAATGGTCAGGTCTCAAGTATTTTGAGATGTTTTTAACAGATGAAAATTTCTGGAGTGTATTTTTTAATACGATTACTTTAAGTGCTATGGTTTTAATAATTACATTTCCGCTGTCAATCATTTTTGCGCTTTTGTTGAACGAAGTCGGGCATAAGGGGTATAAAAAAATAGTGCAGTCCGTTGCTATTGTTCCTAAGTTTTTATCGGTAGTAGTTGTTGTTTTGATCTTTAATTCGCTTCTGTCACCGTCTAATGGTGTGGTTAATGAGATTGTAAAATTTTTGGGGTGAGGAGATTTTTTTATGAATGAGGCGGGATGGTTCCGGCCTGTGTATATTATAACTGACATATGGCAGTTCATGGGATGGAACTCTATTATCTATATGGCGGTATTGGCTTCCGCAGATCAGGAACAATACGAGGCAGCTATGATAGACGGCGCTAATCGATGGAAGCAGACACGTTATATTACGCTTCCTATTATGATCCCGACGATATCAATAAACTTTATTATCTCTATTGGCCATATCTTAAATCTCGGGTTTGAAAAGGCATTGTTGATTCAAAAGCCAAGCACGTATGCAACTTCTGATATAATTCAGACCTTTGTGTATAGAATGGGTCTTTTGAATAAAAATTACAGCTATGGTACTGCAGTTGGCTTGTTCCAAGCTGTTATCGGACTGGTTTTACTTTATATCGCTAATAAAGTAGTGAACAAACGATGGAATACAGGACTTTGGTAAGGGGGGATAGAAGCATATGAAAAAGAGCAAAAGCAAGAGAGTGTTTGATATTTTCAACTATGGATTGTTGGGTGTAATTTTGATTGTTACTTTATATCCTATTTTAAATCAAGTTGCAATCTCCCTGAGCAGTGCATCCGGAATTCTGAGGTCTACAGTGACCATCTTTCCCAAAGATTTTACTCTGGAGACATACAAAGGATTGATTGAACAAAGAATATTCTGGAAGAATTACGCAAATACAATTATTTATGCTGTATTCGGAACCGCCTTAAGTTTAGCTGCGACAACGCTTTGTGGATATGCCCTCTCAAAAAAAGATGTATTTGGGTCGGGAATACTTTTAAGGCTGATTGTATTTACCATGTTTTTTGCAGGGGGGCTGATCCCTAATTTTGTGCTGATACGTAATCTGGGAATGATTGATACAATTTGGGCAATTATTTTACCGGGTGCTATCCTTCCATATAATGTACTTCTGATGCGTACATACTTTATGGGGCTGCCGTACGAACTTGAAGAGGCAAGCAAGATTGATGGGATGGGGCAGTTTGGATATTTTATGAAAATAGCGCTGCCGTTGTCGAAACCAATTATTGCAACCATTACTTTGTTTATCTTTGTAGTATACTGGAATGACTGGTTTTCAGCATTGATGTATCTGAACGATCAGGAAATGCAGCCCGTAACTTTATATCTGCGTAATATGATGATGGGCGCAACGATGGCCGCACAAAGCGGAGATATGGATTCTGCAATGCAGACCATACCACAAAGTGTTCAGGCGGCCTCTATGGTGCTTGTCATTACGCCAATTATCTGTGTATATCCTTTTGTGCAGAAACATTTTGTAAAAGGAGTTATGATCGGCGCTATTAAAGGGTAAGTGGTGATTATCCAGGGAAAGCGGGAGCCGGGAAGGAGACGAATGAAAGAGATAGCAAAAGAATATGAGTTTATTGTAGTGGGCGGAGGAATATCCGGTGTGTGTGCGGCGCTTGCAGCTGCACGTAATGGTGTAAAAACAGCATTAATACATGACCGTCCTGTACTCGGAGGCAATGCCAGTTCAGAAGTTAGAGTGAGTATTAATGGAGCGGGACGTAACAATGGCTATAAAAATGCAATTGAATCAGGTCTTGTTTTAGAATTAATCCTTCGAAATAAAAAGGTAAATCCACAGTATTCTTTTCATGTTTTGGATAATGTAACGTGGGAAATGGTGGAGGATGAGGAGAATATAGATCTCTATTTAAATACCTCCATGCGTACAGCCGTAACTGTAAATAACCGTATTGAGAGTATTGAAGCTTATCAGAATACGACAGGATTAACTTATTTAATGAAAGCGCCATTGTTCGCAGATACTACAGGGGATGCCAACTTGGCGTATGAAAGTGGTGCGGATTATACGGTTGGACGAGAGGCAAAAGCAGCCTATAATGAGTCTCTTGCGCCGGATGAGGCTGATTCGGGAACAATGGGTTCAACCATTTTATATACTACGAAGGATATGGGAAAACCAGTTGTGTTCAAAAGACCAAAATGGGCATATAAACTGACCGCAAAGGACATAGGAGCCCGTGATATTGGAGAACTGTCTAATGGATATTGGTGGGTTGAAGTAGGAGGGGACAGTTTATCTACAATAGAAGATGCAGAGGAGATTCATAAAGAACTGATTAAATATGTCTATGGTGTATTTGATTATATTAAAAACAGTGGGGACTTTCCACAGGCGGCAAATCTTGCATTGGATTGGATTGGTTCTGTCCCTGGCAAGCGTGAAAGCAGAAGGATCTTTGGGGATTATGTTCTGAATCAAAACGATATTGATGCAGCTTGCCGCTTTGAGGATACGATTGCTTACGGCGGGTGGACTATGGACGACCACACGATAGGCGGTATCAGGGCAAAGACTGAAGAAAACAAAAAAGGTCAGGGAAGTGTGTGGCATGATGTAGAAGATGTTTATACAATTCCACACAGATGTATCTATAGCCGTAATATAGAAAACCTTTATGTGGGCGGTCGCGCAATCAGTGTTTCTCATATGGCGCTTAGTTCTACTCGGGTGATTGGGACATGCGCAGTTATCGGGCAGGCCGTTGGAACCTCGGCCGCTGTTGCCCATAAGTATGGAGTCACGCCCAGAGGCGTGAATAAATATATGCATGAATTGCAGCAATTGTTATTGCATGATGATGCATACCTTCCAGGCATTGAGATTGATGATGAGCAAGATATAATCTCACATACAAGATGCAGCATTCAGGCTTCCAGCGCATTAAGTGGGGCTGAAGCAAAATGGGTTAATAGTGGATACACAAGAAGAATAGGGGAGAAGGAAAATGCGTGGATTTCTCAGCCTATGGGAGAAAATGGCGGGTGGATTGAGGTTATTTTTGAAAAAGCAGTGGAAGTGAATGAAATTCTGCTTCGTTTTGATCCTAACTTTTCTAAGTATATTTCTACAAGGATAACGGATAGCCATAGGAATTATGAGGAAATGCCTTGTGAACTTGTGCGGGATTATAAAATCAGTTTTTGGAATCAGGAAGAATTAGTAAAAGAAATGATAATAAAGGATAATTGTGTTCGCATGAATAAACAATGTTTTGAAAAAGTTACATGTACAAGAACCAGGGTGACGATACTAAAAACATATGGGGACGAGAAAGCCCGTATTTGTGATATGCGTATGTACTGTCGAGAGGTGTCAGAGAATGATGGAGATTTTAAGAAATAAAGTCATCATTGTGGTTGGGGCAAGCAGTGGAATCGGAGCCGCTATGAGTGACTATTTTTCAGAAAAAGGCGCCATTGTCTGTGTATTTGCGCGCAGAGGAGAACGCTTGGCGAATCTTTGCCGGGAGGCGCAAAAAAAGGGCGGGACAATGTTGGCCTATAGCGGTGATGCTACAGAGTATGAAGCGCTTGAGGCAATGGCAAAGGATGTGGTTCTCCGGTTTGGACAGATTGATGTCTGGGTGAATTGTGCCGGGCAAAATAAAGCCATTGGGAAGTTCTGGGAATTACAGCCTGATGATCTGTGGTCGGAGATCCAAGTGGATCTCAAGAGCGCTGTAGATGGAACGCATATAGCATTGCAGTATATGTTAAAAAAGAATCAGGGGGTGATTTTAAATTTCTGTGGAGGCGGGGCGGCAAAACCTCATTTATACGCAGCGGCATATTCTACGGCGAAAGCAGGGGTTGCGCGATTTACAGAGTCAGTCGCGCTTGAATTGGAGAAAGAGAAATCTTCTGTTCAGATTTTTTGTACAAATCCGGGGCTGGTGAGAAATGAGCGTACGGAAGCTTTGTGCAGAGATCCAGCAGGGCGAACCTACATGCCCGATATTGAGAGGGCATTTGCAGAAGGACGGGGACAGTCTCCACTTACAGCTGCGCATTTGATTGAAGCGGCTCTGGAGGGGAAGCTTGCAGGATATGAGGGCAGACTTATCCAATGTTTCCGCAGGGAACAGCTTTTAAAGAATATTTTCAAAATAAAAAACTCTGATTCAGGGTTGCTTAGAAGAATTGATTAAAAGGCTCGGTACTTACAGCATAAGCTGTATAGCCTGTAAGACCGACATAAGTGAGGAGTAAAAATAATGAAGCCCAATATTTTACTTATTATGGCAGAAGATATTTGCCCAAACTTAGGATGTTATGGCGATCCGAATGCACGGACGCCGCATCTGGATGCTTTTGCAAGAACAAATTACCGTTTTAGCCAGTGCTATTCTGCCGCACCTGTCTGCTCGGCGGCCCGTACGTCACTGAATTTGGGGATGTACGGTACAACGGCAGGAGTTGGGCAGCACCGCAGCATGTATGATTTGCCATCATCCATTCGGAATATAGGTGAATGGATGCAGAAAGCTGGTTATTATACCGTGATCGGTAAAACGGATTTTAACTTCCCGCTGAAAGAAGGATATGATCAACAGATAGATTATACTTATCGGGACACATTAGATTTTGCCGGCGATATCCTGAATGTTGCAAAGAATCTACCAGAGGATAAGCCGCTTTTTATGATTCAAACTAGTGCAATTACGCATCAATCTCAGTATGGTTATACCAATGCTGCGGATGAACATCGAGCATCTATGCCGAGGTTAAAGGAGGAAGAATATCAGGAAAGAGAGGCGGTAAAGGTTCCAGGATATCATTTTGATACGGCAGATGCAAAGGAAATTTGGGCGCAGTATCATGAAAAACTGACATCTTTCGACCGTATGTTTGGAGAATTGATAGCAGGACTTAGGGACAACGGGCTTTATGAAAACTCGGTGATTCTATTTGTGGGCGATAACGGGCACGGAATTCCGCAAGGTAAAATTAACCTCTGGAATGAAGGTGTGCATGTTCCTATGCTTATGCATGTTCCGGAAGAGTTGGAAAACCAGGTGGATTATAAAAGGGATCCACGAGGAAAGTATAGCGACAGGAAAGTAACTTTTGTTGATTTTGCACCTACATTTTTGTCTGTTGCGGGAGCCGCAATCCCCGAGAACATGCAGGGACATGCATTTTTGGGAGAGCACAAGACAGCGGCGGAAAATAGGGTGTATTCTTTTTGCGCCAGGGAAGATGAAGTGTTTGAAAACTCCAGAAGTATACATGAGGGGGAGTGGATGTACACTATTGATTTTGCGTTTACATCCCGAAAGCGACTGAATGCTTATCAGATACTCCAGGCTCCTTGGTTTGTCCGCTCTATGATACTGGAGGGCAGGGAAAGCAGGATACAAAATACGGAAAGACGTGCTCTTTTTCGTTCTATGCCCCGAATTAGGGAACAACTCTATAACCTTAGAGAAGATCCCAATCAGTTGTACAGCCTTATTGACAGTGAATGCGAAGCGCATAAGAAGATACGCCGGAAACTGCAGAAGGCGCTGATTGAGAAAATCATTATCCTAAGAGATGCAGCGTTCATTCCCGAGCCATTGCTGCAAGAATTGACAGATGCCCTGGGATTGACGGCTTATGAAGTTCTGCAGGATGATTTGGCTTATCCAGTGAAAAAACTTGCTGCTTTATGGGAACAGGGAATGAATGGAGTGCAGATCGGAGGCATTTTTACAAATCCATGTGAACAAATTATCCAACTCACATTTACAAAGGGAGAGACAGGGGAACAAAAGATAATAGAGGAGTATCTGCTGTCAGGAAGCGAAACGGTGCGTGCCTGTGCGGCCCTTAAGGGAAAAAATATGAGGGCGCTATATAACATTTGTTATCTCAGCCAAAATTATGTTTTACTGATGTTTATTGTCGATGTGATAACATTCTGGGATGCGGAAGAGGCGGAACCGATATTCAGCATTTTGGTGTCCCGATGTCTTGAGAAGCAGGATATTCAAGTTGATGCACGATTGGAAGCAGGGATGGTAAGCGGTTTAAATATTCTGGCGGCATATAAAGGCTGGAAGATGCCGGCGGAACTGCGTGAACAGCTGCTCTGGACGGTTTCCCAGAAAGAACGAAGCAAAGTAGTGATGTCCGTAATGGAAGGTGGTATATGAGATGGAAGGGGTAGAAAGTAAAGCAACAATCCGGGCGAGAGAACGGGGGTATTATAATTTGGATAAAATGTGGCATGCCCGTTTTTGCTATAAAGAATTAAAAGGAGACCTGGGGTATCAGGAAGGGGTGACAAGGAGAGATCCAAGCAGTGTCATCCAGGTGGGGGGAGAGTATTATGTTTGGTATACAAAAAGCGTGGGGGAAACAAAAGGTTTTATTGAAGGAAAACCAAGCGTAAAGGTCTTTCCCTGGGACTATGCAGAAATATGGTATGCAAAAAGCTTGGATGGATATACATGGAGGGAGGTTGGCTGTGCGGTTACAAAAGGGGCGGCGGGCAGCTACGATGACCGCAGTGTGTTTACTCCGGAAATCCTGGTACATAAAGGGAAATACTATTTAACTTACCAATGCGTAAAAAGTCCATACTTATGCAGAGTCAAGGAAACCATTGGTATGGCAGTTGCAGATAAGGTAGATGGCCCGTGGAGGAAGTTGGAGCACCCGATTCTGGAGCCGGCAGATAATGGAGTATGGGAAGGCGACAGTGACAATCGTTTTGCGGTTAAAGTGAAAGGTGATTTTGACAGCCATAAGGTACACGATCCATCCTTACATTTCTTTAATGGTAAATTCTATCTTTACTACAAAGGGGAGACTATGGGGGAGGGAATGTTTGGAGGAGGAAGAGAAATAAAATGGGGCGTTGCTGTAGCTGACCATATTGAAGGAACTTACATTAAATCCCCCTATAATCCGATTACAAACAGCGGGCATGAAACTTGCCTTTGGGAATATGACGGCGGAATGGCTGCTATGCTGACCTCTGACGGAGTCGAGAAGAATACAATCCAATATGCAAAAGATGGGATAAATTTCGATATAATGGGAACCGCTGCAAGATTGGAACATGTACCACATGCGGCAGGGCCGTTTCGAGATGGAAAACCATGTAAGCGTCCATTGGACGGATTAAAGTGGGGGCTTTGTATGGTAAGCGCTAAGTGGGATTATATTGAGCGGTTTGAGTTGGCTGATATAGAATAGGAGTGGAGAAAATCGGGTTTGCTTTATAAAACAGCTGTAAAATGTGCACAAAAAACGATCTGATTTTTTAGCGATATAGTAAAAAACAAACACTTATACATAATAAGTGTTGAAAAAAGCATGTTTATAGTATACAATAAAACTAACAAAAATAATTAGTTTGTATTCTAAAGTGCCAAAAACAGGTACGCCAATTTGTCCGATTAGGATAAAACGAATTTACAAGGAGGAGAAATATGAAAAGAAAAATGATTGCTATGCTGATGGCTGCAACAATGTTGACGGCAATGCTGGCAGGCTGTGGCGGAGAAAAATCTCCGGACACATCGAAGAAATCAGAGGACGGTGGAGAGAAGAAAGACGTTACAATTAGCATGATGTATTGTGACGGCGCTAATGAACCGTATCAGAAGGATTGGCCTGTATTTGAGTGGATAAAGGAGGCAGCGGGGGTCACGCTTGATATGACAATTGTTCCTACGTCAGACTATGTTGCTAAGAGAGAGCTGATTTTTAATTCCGGTGAGATTCCGGATATTGTTGCACATACGTTTGCCACTTCAACAGATGTAGCATCAGGGATCCTTTTGCCTATAAGCGATTATGAAGATCAGATGCCAAATTACCAGGCCTTTATAGAAAAGTATGATTTGAGGGACGAGATTGATAAGACAAGGTTTCCTGACGGCAAGTACTATACTTTGCCGTGCAAGGCGCATACAGAGCGGTTTCAGGATGTACAGTGGATGATACGTACGGATGTTTTTGAAAAGAATAATCTCCCCATTCCTAAAACGTATAAGGAACTGCTTGATGTAGGGATGAAACTAAAGGAGTTATATCCGGATTCAACACCAATCACAAATCGATTCGGAACCAATCATATTCTGCAGGGACTTGCAGCCATGTTTGGCACTGCAAGCGGATGGGGATATGGTGATGGTATGTTATATGACCATGATACAGGGAAATGGACTTTTGCGCCGACAACAGATAATTACAGATCATTCCTGGAATATACGAATCAGCTTTATCAAACGGGTGTGCTGGACAAGGAGTTTGCCACTTTGGATTCGGTAGTATATGAACAGAAGATTGTAAACAGTGAAACGTTTATCATGTTTGATTGGACGGCGAATAAGGTTCGTTACAATGAACAGGGGAAGCAAATTGATCCGGATTATAACGTATCTCCGATTTATCCGATGGAGGGACCGGAAGGAGATTATGCAGTAGGATGGAAATCTTCCTGGTCACAGGGATATTGTTTCCCGGCAACTTTAGCAGAGGATGAAGAGCATTTGGCTGAGGTGCTGGCATATCTCGACTGGGGCTTTACTGATGAGGCTGAGACACTCTTAACTTTTGGCAAAGAGGGCGAGACCTATCAGGTAAATGATAACGGCATCAAGGAATTTATAGAGCCGGATGTTGCGCGTGTTAAGTATGGCCTTAATAATAATGAGCTGACAATACGAGAGGATCTGGATGCTATTTATTCTGCATATACGCCAGAGGAAATGGAACTGCTGGGGGAAATCAGTAAAGTTGTTCCTGCAACTAATCCAGCGTGTCCCCTTGATAATGATACCTTAGAAGATGCAAGTCTTTATATTTCTACATTAAAGGATTATGTGTTCTCTATGACGGAAAAATTCATCTATGGAACAGAAGATTTGGCAAACTGGGATGCATTTGTTGCAGAATGTGAAGCAAAAGGTGCAATCCAATTACAGGAAGCTTATGATGAAGCAGTCAAGTAACAGAAGAAATCATACAGTATCCAATGCAAAAGGAACCATTGGTTAATCCTGGATATCAGTCCTTTTGATACAAAACAAGAACAGCCCCACGGGAATCAAGATTTTTATACTTGATTGTCCAGTGGGACTGTTCTTTTTCGAATAGAGTTAGCTGCTAAGTGGACTGCCCCGACTCTGATTATTGACATGGATAATTTAAACGCAATCTTTGTGAGTGATGCACTAAAGCATGCATTAAAATTAGTGCAATAAGTAGAAAAAGACAGTGAATAAAAGAAAAGTATACAAAAACTATTTACTAAATCGCGTTTAAAGTATACAATAATGTTGATGCAAATGAAGTGAAATTAAAATATTTAAAGGAGGAAAAGTATGAAAAAAAGAATGGTTAGTGTTTTACTGGCAACGGCATTGGCAGTGGGTCTGCTGGCTGGCTGCGGCGGCGGAAAAAAGGAGGAGACTAAAAAAGGGGATGGAAAAGAAAAAGTTTCCGGGGTGTCTATGATGATTTTCGAGGATGCCGAAGCGCCGTTTTCAGAAGATTGGATGGTAGTTAAAACGATTGAAGAGAAGACAGGTGTTAAGCTGAATGTACAGTCCGTGCCTGTTTCAGATCAGGCAACCAAAACGCAGGTTGTATTCAACTCCGGAGATATGCCGGATATTATGACTAAAACATTTCCGAAAGCTGCAGATGCGCTGTCAGGTTTATTGCTTCCAATTAGCGATTATATGGACAAACTGCCCAATTTACAGAAATATCTGGAAGACAACGGTCTGGAAAAGTATATGGAATCTCAGAGAATGGCTGATGGTAAGTTCTATCTGCTTCCAGTAAAAGCGAAGACAAAAGTTATTCAGGATCATCAATGGCTGGTGCGTAAAGATATCTTAGAAAAGAATAATCTTTCTATGCCTACAACGTTGGATGAGCTTATGGAGGTGGCTTTGAAGCTGAAAGAGATTTACCCGGAATCTACGCCAATTTCCAATCGTTTCAAGTCTGACAATATCATGGCAGGTTTGGCCGCTGCTTTTGACGGTCTGGCAGGATGGACTTTGGGAGACGGAATGTTCTATGACGAAAAAGAAGATAAGTGGGAATTCTCTCCGACCACGGATAAGTGGAAACAGTTTATGGAATATGCAAATAAACTTTATTCTTCAGGGGCGCTTGACCCTGAATTTACCACACAAGATTCATCTGTATATGAGCAGAGAATTGCAAAGGGCGAAATATTTATCGTGTATGACTGGGCAACTAATTGTAAAAAGTTCAATCAGGAAGGGGCGCCATTTGACGAGAATTTCAATATGGTAGCTATGGCGCCGCCGGAAGGACTGGAGGGTGAATATGCGCTTCAGTGGAACGGACCGTGGGAGCAGGCCTGGATTATGCCGGCCACAGTTGCGGAAAAGGATAATTTTGAAGACATTCTGAAAATGGTTGACTGGCTGTATTCAGATGAGGCAATGACGGCAATGACCTTTGGCGAAGAGGGTGTGACTTACAAGGTAGAGGACGGTAAGAAGGTATTCATGGATGATAAGGTGAAGTATAATTCTGATTATGGCCTGTATGAGAATAACTTCTGTGTAAGGCTTGATACAGACTACTACGCCAGCACACTGCCACAGGAGGTTCTGGATGTGTATGACGTATGCGCTGAGAACGGTTATGTTCCGCCAACGAATCCTGCTTCTCCTCTGACGACTGAGCAGATGGACGAACTGTCTGTTACCTCATCAACTCTGGTGGATTATGTGAAGTCCATGATGGAAAGCTTTATTTTCGGTACGGAGTCTCTGGATAATTGGGACAACTTTGTGAAAGAGTGTGAGAACAAGGGAAGCACTGAAATGGAAAAAATGTACAATGAAGCATGGGCGGCCAGAGGTAAGTAGGTAATAATGTCTCTGTTCAAAACAATGAATGAACAGGTCATATAATAAATAAGGCACAGTGTCTATATTTGTTGCAGATGCGGCAGTACCAGATTTGAAAAATGTGGACTGCTGCATTCTGTATATATAAGGGGATATCTGCAGAGTTTGTTTGCAGAAAGACGAAGTGCCAACGTCTAAGGAGGTAATTTATGAATAGGAAGAATAAAAATCAGTTTCGTATGCAGACCGCAGAGCTGGGGAAAAGTTTACGTAATAACAAGACGTTGTATTTGTTTCTTCTGCTTCCAATTGTCTATTTTATAATATTTAAATATGTTCCGATGTTTGGAAACATCATAGCATTTCGAAAATACATACCGGGTCAGTCTTATTTTGGTGTTTCATGGGAAGGATTCCGGTATTTTGAAATGTTTTTAAAGGACGAAGCTTTTTGGAACGTATTTAAAAACACAGTGGTATTAAGTGGATTAAGCCTGTTAATATGCTTCCCGATTCCAATTCTTTTTTCATTGCTGCTGAATGAAATTATGCAGAAAAAGGTAAAGAAGGTTGTCCAGTCGCTTACCATTGTCCCTCGTTTTCTGTCTGTTGTTGTAGTTGTGGCCATGATGAATGCGCTGCTGTCGCCTTCAACCGGTATTGTTAATACGATTATCGAGAAGTTGGGCGGGGAGGCTATTTACTTCATGAACGAACCCTTCTGGTTTCGGATTATATATATCATTTCAGAACTTTGGCAGTTTCTGGGGTGGAATTCCATTATCTATATGGCTGTACTCTCTTCGGCGGATCAGGAGCAGTATGAGGCTGCAATGGTAGACGGGGCGGGAAAGATTAAGCAGGCAATTCATATAACGCTGCCAATGATGCTTCCAACCATTGCCATCAACCTGATTATCGCACTGGGCAATATCTTGAATATTGGATTCGAGAAGGTGCTCCTTATGTATACTCCAACGACATACGAGACTGCAGACATCATCCAGACATTTGTATACAGGGTAGGCCTTATGAATGCAAATTATAGTTATGGTACGGCCGTTGGACTGTTTCAGGGAGTGATAAGCCTGTCATTATTGTGGGCTGCAAATAGGATAACTAATAAGCGCTGGGGATGCGGATTATGGTAAGGAGGGATCGACAATGAAGAAAAGTAAAAGCAGAAAGATTTTTGAGGTTTTTAATGTCACGCTGATGATTGTCCTTGCAGCTTTGACGCTTTATCCTATTATAAATCAACTCGCAGTATCTCTCAGTAGTAATACAGGGATTCTGACGGGGGATATCACAATATTTCCAAAAGGTTTCAGTCTGGGAACTTATAAAGGCCTTTTAGGAGAGGCGAAATTCTGGATTAATTATAAGAACACGATTATTTATACGGTTGTAGGAACTGCGATTAGTTTGTTTATGACAACTATCTGTGCATATGCCTTATCTAAGAAGCGCTTAGTGGGCAGGACAGTACTCCTCAGACTGATTGTTTTTACCATGTTTTTCGGCGGAGGTTTGATCCCATACTATAACCTGATTAAGAACCTGAATATGCTGGATACTATATGGGCATTGGTTCTGCCGGGGGCGATTGCACCTTACAATATACTGCTGATGAAAACTTATTTTGAAGGTTTGCCTGATGAATTGGAAGAGGCAGCGAGCATAGATGGTCTGTCACAATTTGGATATTTTTGGAGGATGGCCCTGCCTCTCTCAAAGCCGATTCTGGCAACAATGACTTTATTTATGTCAGTTTCCTATTGGAATGATTGGTTTTCGGCTTTGATTTATATGAATGACGGATCCAAATATCCGGTAACTCTTTATTTGCGTAATATTATGATGGGCGCTACGATGGCTTCACAGACTGGACAGACAATTGACGCATCTACCGTGCAGTCAATTCCGGAAGGGGTACAGGCGGCGTCTATGATATTGGTCATCATACCGATATTGTGCGTATATCCATTTGTACAGAAACATTTTGTTAAAGGGGTTATGATTGGCTCGATTAAAGGGTAAAAGAGGAGAAAATTTATGAAGCCTAATATATTATATATTATGTCTGATGACCATAGTGCGAATGCCATAAGCTGCTATCAGTCGATTCTTGCATCGGTGTTTCAGACACCGCATATAGACAGAATTGCATCAGAGGGATGCAGGATGGAAGATTTCTGTGCGACAAATGCAGTATGCACACCTGCAAGGGCGTCTATTATGACGGGACAGTATGGGCATGTCAATGGCGTGAAGACATTAGATGATAATTGGGATCCGGGCGGCAGCCCGAATCTGGCTCAGCTGCTCCAGTCTTCCGGGTATCAGACTGCCTTGTACGGAAAATGGCATTTGGGTTGTGAGCCGGCAGGTTTTGAAGATTACCAATATCTCTCCGACGGTACGGGGAAATTCGGCGAACAGGGGGTTTATTTTAACCCGTCTTTTAAGAAGAAGGGAGAAGGGTTTGTAAGGTACGATGGTTATGTGACGGATATTATCACAGATCTGACAGAAAGCAGTATCCGCAGAAGAGATAAGGCGCGTCCTTTTTTTGTCATGTGCCATCATAAAGCCCCCCATGATTTTTGGGAATATGAAAAGAGATATGAGCATCTGCTTGAAGGGGTGGAGATTCCGGAACCGGAGAGCCTGTTTGAAGACCGTTCGCACCGTTCGGAAGCAACGCGTGAGTTTGGAAGTTCTGTTACCCCCAGAAGCAGCGTCCGCAGCTTATATCAGGATTTCTTGAAGCCGGATTATGTGACGGGACGCTTAAACGGAACGGAGAATATGAGCTTTGAAGAAAAAGGCAGGGCAGCGTACCAGAAATATCTGAAGGATTATCTCAGGACCGTGGCGGCAATAGATGATTCAGTTGGCAGGCTGCTACGGGTACTGGAGGAAGAAGGAATCTTAGAAGAGACGATTGTCATCTATACATCTGACCAGGGGATGTTTCTGGGAGAGCATGATTACCAGGATAAGCGCTGGAGTTTTGAGGAGAGTCTGAGAACGCCATTAGTGATCCGCTATCCCAAAGAGATAACTTCCGGACATGTCTGTACGGAACTGATGTCCAATATTGATATCGCCCCAACTCTTTTGGATTATGCGGGCGTCAGGATACCTGATGAGATGCAGGGGATTTCCGGCAGGGAGATGCTGTCAGGGAGGAAGCAGGAAAACTGTCATTCAGGCATCTATTTCCGGTATTGGATGCATCTGGCACATAATCATGATAACCCTGCGCATTATGGTATTCGGACGAAAGAATTTAAGCTCACTTATTATTATGGACTTCCGCTAGATGCAAAAGGGGCGGTTAACCGTCCAACACCTCCGGGATGGGAGATGTATGACTTGCGCAGTGATCCGGGAGAACTCCATAATATTTATGAAAAGACGGAGTACCGGCATATACGGGAAGAATTGAAAAAACAATTATATGAACTGA
This sequence comes from Clostridiales bacterium VE202-21, assembly GCA_000509105.1. Classification (GTDB taxonomy): domain Bacteria; phylum Bacillota; class Clostridia; order Lachnospirales; family Lachnospiraceae; genus Faecalicatena; species Faecalicatena contorta. The sequence goes on from BAIF02000074.1 coordinate 123,495, forward strand.
AAAAGCAGTATGGCGATGGAGATGAGCAGTACCCGGAGTTGAAGGAACAGTTCTTGCCTGCTCAGGACAGAGAGGGGGACAGGGAATGCCAGAGAAGTTAAATATGAATTACGGATGGAAATTCTTCGAAGGTGAATTTCCACAAGAAATCATAAAAGGACATTATGACACTTATATGCATGCGAAGGCAAAAAACGGTCCGGCTCCGTCAATGCCCAACTTCTATGACGGTGAGTTTGAGGATGTAGATTTGCCGCATGATTATGTAATCAAAGGGAAGCCGTCAGAAGAATATAATGAGTCACAGGGAAGCCTGAAAAGGAATGGGGCATGGTACAGGAGGAGTTTCCAGCTTCCGGAATCTGACAGGGGAAAACGAATTGTACTTCTGTTTGACGGCGCCGGTATGAAGACAGAGGTGTGGGTGAACGGACAGCCTGCCGGCAGAAATGAAAGTATGTATAATAGCTTTTATATCGATATTACTCCTTATCTTGTTTATGAAAACGAAATCAATATTGTTGCCGTGCACATCAGCAATAAAAGTGTTGAGGGGTGGTGGTATGAAGGCGCAGGGATATACCGAAGTGTATGGATGCTGAAAATGGAGGCAGCAGCGCTGGATGTATGGGGAACCAAGGCGGAGACCATAGAAGGTACAGACGGAAGCTGGCAGGTACGGGTGGAAAGCACAGTATATAGTCTTTTAGAACACCAGGAGGGGAGGATCAGATTACGTATTACAGCCCCCACGGGCGAAGCAGTTTCTGAAGCGGAGTATCCCTTTACAGCGCTGTTCGGAGAAAATGTGTATAGCAGTTCCCTAAAAGTGGAGCATCCGAAATTATGGTCTGTGGAAGAGACACACTGCTATCGCCTGACCAGCCAGGTTATTGTAAATGAGAAGGTGTGGGATGAAACAGAAACCTCTTTCGGTTTCCGCGCCATTGCCTTTGATCCGGACAAGGGATTCTTTTTGAATGGAAAAGGCCTGAAGCTTAGGGGCGTGTGCCTGCATCAGGACCATGGGGGACTGGGAGTGGCCGTTCCGCGCACGGTGCAGGAATACAGGGTGCGTAAGCTAAAAGAAGCAGGTGTAAATGCAATCAGGACTGCGCACCATAATCCGGATCCGCAATTGTTGGATATCTGCGATAAGGAAGGCATACTGGTCATTGATGAAAACCGCTGGTTTAATTTTAGTGAAGATGTGAAAAAGCAGCTTAAAAATATGTGCCTGCGTGACAGGAACCATCCATCGGTTATTATGTGGAGCATTGGAAATGAAGAACCGCTTCAGGATACGTTAGAGGGAAAAGAATTAGCCAGGCAGATGAAGGCATTTCTTCACCGCATGGACAGCGCCCGTCCTGTGACACTGGCGTTAAACGGCGGATATTATGATTCCTGCGCGGCACAGGCATCCGATGCTGTGGGGGTAAATTACCGCATAGAGGAATATCCGCTTATGCATCAGGCACACCCGGATAAGCCGATTGTTGCTACAGAGAGCGGAGCTTCCGCCAATCACAGAGGGATTTATGAGGATGAGAACGTATCAGAAGTAAAGGGAGGATATTCATCAGCTTATGACAGGAAGCGGACAAGTTTCGGTTCGTCTTATGCCGCTGCCATTGCCGCCTCGGAAAGAAATGACTTTGTTTGCGGTACCTTTTTGTGGGCGGGGATAGAGTACCGGGGCGAATCAGTTTGGCCTATGCTGTGTTCCGGCATAGGGATTCTGGATAATTGCGGCATGGAAAAAGACAGTTTTTATCTTGTCAAGTCCTTGTGGACCGAAAAGCCAATGATACATGTGATGCCACACTGGAACTGGCCGGGAAGGGAAGGCGAAGAGATACGTGTAGAGGTATATACGAACCTTCCCCAGGCGGAACTTTTTCTGAATGGGAAAAGCATAGGCATTAAAAAAGCGGAGCGGTTTTGTCCGGTTCACTTTGACGTGCCGTATGAACCGGGAATACTCCGTGCGGCAGGTCTGAAGGATGGGAAGGAAGAAGCTGCGGATGAGGCGGTGACGGCATTGCAGCCGCAGGAACTTAAATTAGATGTTGTAGTGCAGGCTTCTGACAATGGAGAAGACGTTTTTCTGGTGGAATGCAGCCTTATAGATGTCTCAGGGGTACGAATACCGGATGCGGATGCATTTGTTCACTTTTCTGTGAGCGGGCAGGGCAAACTTCTTACAGTTGATTCGGGGGATCCAAAAGATCATGGACATGCAGGGTGTGGCAGAAGAATGTTTAGCGGAAAGCTGCAGGCAGCAGTGAAAGCAAGTGAGAAGAGCCACGAAATTTTGCTGTCGGCAGAAGCTTCTGAATTGGGACTGAAGACAAGTGTCGTACTCTATCCGACACAAGGCAGGCAAATTTCCCGTGTGCCATTATGCAGGAGCGTTATGGAGATTAGCAATGTAAGGGAATGGCCAAAAGAATACTGGGAAGAGGCAATTCGGGAAGACTTCGACTGGAACGATATGAATACAGGACAGCCGGTTGCAATGAAGGGATACCAGGGAGTGAATGGAGGCCGGGTATTTACTTCAAGGCTGTTAGTGCCAGGAGCCGCTTCCGGGCAAACGCCGGTAATTTGTTTTAGAAAAATCAGGGGGAAGGGCAGAGCCAGGATATTTCATGATAAAAATTGTTGGCCTAATCCAGAACCCAAAGAATTTCTAACAGTATGTAAAGAATTCAACTGCGGTGACACGGAGAACGTCAAAATCCCTTTGTTAGGATTTTGTAAGAATGAAAAAGTGAACATGGTTCTGCAGATGGAAAATGAAGAAGGCTTCTTTATAGGGGGGATTGAATGGACAGTAATTAATGGAGATCCAACTGTAGACTAGAATTGTAAAAATGCCAAAAATCTCCAGAGGGGATTTTTGGCTTGTTAAAAAAATGGCTCCCGCAATGCTGTACTAGACTTTCATATGTCTCATTTCACGGGCAATTTTCTGCCATTGCGGCATATTCAGTATGTCCTGATAGTTCTTTAGAGTATATAGGTAATGCTCACGTATTGCGGAGTCAGTTTTTTGTGCATTTTTGTGAAACAGTGCTTCAAGTATTGCGGCATGCTCGTTATGGGTAGAGATGTAACGGGATGGCGTCAGGGTTGATATCCAGCGCAGACGCTGTGACTGCAGCGAGAGACGCTCTGCAATGTCCAACAGCCTGCTGTTGCCGGAATATTCAATCAATTTCCGGTGGAATAGCTCATCAGTTTGAAAGTTCTTTGAAAAATTGCCGGACGTAACGTTCTGAAGTAATTCCATATGAATTTCCGAAAATTCTTTCTCCTGAGCAGCTGACAGGCCTGCGGCTTCAATAATAATGGAGGCGGCTTTCTGCTCGATGGCCTCCCGTACCTGAAGTATCTCAGTGATATCGGTTAATGTGATTGACTTAACAACAACTTTCGTAGCAGTACGTTCCAGAATGCCGCTGTCGATGAGGGACATGATTGCTTCACGGATTGGTGTGCGGCTCATATCAAATTCTTTGGATAATTCTAAGTCTGATACGATATCGCCAGCTGAAAACTCATAGTTTTCAATTTTTTTTTAGGATATAATTGGTTGCGAGATTAACAGCCTCTCCTCTTACTCTTGACATAGTTTATTCCTTTCTTTAAATATACTAAATTTATATATTTATAATTATAGTATACAAAAAAAGCTGAGAAATCAAGCTTTTTGAAAAAATAGAATGTAATTTTTAAATAATAACAGTGGAAAAAGGAAGCGGATTGATTGAAAAACATACATAAAATAAACATAATAAATCAAAATGTATACATAAATGCACCATATGTAGCAAACTAACAAGTAAATAATGAGGTGGAGTATGAAAAAACATGAAAATTATGCACCTGATTATCAGAAAATCTTCAGAAAAAATAAAGACAGAACTTTCAGGACACTATTGGGGATGTACCAGGGCAAATATGTGCAGTTATTCTGGTCAGTGGTGTTTTTCCTGATTAAAAGTTCGCCGGCATGGCTGTCTCCGATGATTCTTGCGGGGATTATCAATGTGGTTACGAATCCACAGGGGAATGCGGTGCATAAAATCTTGATGTATTCACTTTTTATGCTCATTGTGCTGATGCAGAATATTCCTACAAATTATATGTACACTTATTTTTACTCCAAGGCTATCCGTCAGGTGGAGAAGGAACTTCGGTGCGCATTGGTCCGAAAACTGCAGCAGCTGTCGATATCCTACCATACGGAGATCGAGTCCGGCCGCCTTCAGTCAAAGATTATGCGGGATGTAGAACAGATTGAGAATCTCAGCGCCCAGATTTTTATTACGGTTCTTGGAATACTGGTGAATGTTGCTGTTGCGCTTATTGTTGTTCTGGTAAAGAGCAAAGAGGTCTTCCTATTTTTCCTTTGCACGATTCCGGTGGCTGCCCTGGTTATTATTCATTTCAGAAAGAAAATAAAAAATTATAATACGGAATTCCGTAAAGAAATGGAGGAGACGTCTGTTCAGGTTATGGAGATGGTTGAGATGATACCTGTAGCCCGCGCCCATGCACAGGAAAACCAAGAAACCAGCAAGATGGAGCAGAGACTTGAGTGTGTTTCGAATAAGGGGTTCCGGCTTGATATGCTCCAGACTTATTTCAGCTCCGTAAACTGGGTGACTTTTCAGTTGTTTCAGGTGCTGTGTCTGATCTATACGGCCTTCATGGGGTTAAAGGGGGAGATTGGAGTTGGGGATGTGGCTATGTATCAATCCTATTTCAGTACTATCGTTGGGAGCATTACCGGAATAGTGGGGCTTGTTCCGGTGATTTCAAAGGGGCTCGAATCAGTGCAGTCTGTCGGGGATGTGCTGCTGTCCGAGGATGTGGAGGATTCTGGAACTAATAAGCAAGTCATAAATGTCGAGGGGAAAGTGAAATTTGAACATGTGGGGTTTTGCTATAAGGATACAGAGCAGCCGGTATTTTCAGATGTAAACTTTACTGTACAGGCAGGGGAAACCGTAGCGATTGTGGGGGCCTCAGGGGCCGGAAAATCAACAATTTTAAATCTGGTTATCGGATTTGCAAGAGCAACGGCGGGGAGGATACTGATTGATGGCGCGGACATTACCGTATTGGACCTGCAGACATACAGAGAGCATCTTGCGGTAGTTCCTCAGAACTCTATTCTGTTCAGCGGTACGATTCGGGACAACATAACGTATGGCATGGAACATGTATCAGAGCAAAGACTTCAGAAGGTTCTGGAGGCATCGAATTTGAAAGAAATGGTAGAGAGCCTGCCGGATGGGCTGAATACCCAAATTAGAGAACACGGCGGGAACTTGTCAGGGGGACAGAAACAAAGAATTTCTATAGCAAGGGCATTTATTCGTGACCCGAAGATTTTGATTCTGGACGAGGCCACATCCGCACTGGACAGCGTATCAGAAAGGCAGATCCAGGATGCTGTTGCAAAGCTCTCATCTAACCGTACCACGTTCGTAGTGGCGCACCGGCTGTCTACGATCCGGGATGCAGATAAGATTATAGTAATGGAAAAGGGTGGGATGAAAGAGTTTGGAACCTATGAAGAGCTTATGGCTTTGAAAGGAAGCTTTTATCATATGAAGGAAATGCAGAAATAAAGCGTCTGCATGTGCCGGATTCAGTGATTTCCGGCTTGTGGTACAGAACCTTAATTCATTAAAAAGAAATTGACTTTCAAAACTAATAAGTATACAATAAAAATAGAAGAACAAAATATAAAGTATACAAAAAGGAGGAAGAAAATGAAGTTAAGCAGTGCAACAAAGAGAGCGATGGAAAGAAATTATTATCAAAGCTGTGAATGGTTTTGTGATTTTAATGAATCAGATGTCGAAGGAATCGGATATGAAGAAGGAGTACACAGAAGGGATCCAAGCAGTGTCTTGAAGGTGGGAGGCCTTTACTATGTGTGGTATACGAAATCTACTGGCAAACATGTAGGGTTTCATTCGGGCGATGACAATGCCAAGGTATTTCCATGGGACTACTGTGATATCTGGTATGCGGTTTCAGAAGACGGGTACCGCTGGGAAGAGAAAGGGATTGCAGTCCAGAGAGGGGAAACAGGAGCTTATGATGATAGGAGCGTATTTACACCGGAAGCCTTGGAATATGAAGGGAAGTACTATTTGGTATATCAGGTTGTAAAGTCCCCTTATAAATGCAGAAGCTTTGAATATATTGCCATGGCTGTTTCAGATAGCCCGGACGGCCCCTTTGTAAAATCAAAAGAGCCCATACTGGCGCCTACAATGGATGGTGTGTGGAAAGGCGAGGAAGATAACAGGTTCTTAGTGGAAAAAAAGGGCGGTTTTGACAGCCATAAAGTACATGACCCTCTGCTGATTCCATTTCAGGGGAAATTTTATCTGTATTATAAAGGAGAGCCTATGGGCGAGCAGTTATATATGGGCGGAAGGGAGACAAAGTGGGGCGTTGCCATTGCAGAGAAGATTGAGGGACCTTATACAAGGAGCGAATACAATCCGATTACGAACAGTGGCCATGAGACTTGTCTCTGGAAGTATGCGGGTGGCATTGCAGCATTTTTGCGTACAGATGGGGTAGAGAAGAATACAATCCAGTTTGCAGAAGACGGAATCAACTTTGAAATAAAATCCGTGATTAAGGGCGGACCGGAGGCATCGGGACCGTTCCGCGCAGGGGAAAGCCAGGATAACCCTTTGGAAGGCATGAGGTGGGGGCTTTGCCATGATGTGACTAAGGGGTATGGCTATATCCGCCGGTTTGATATTAATGAATGGCAGAAGGAAGTTTATATGACAAAGACAATGTATGAATGAAGCTGCGGATAAAAAGGGGTGAGGACTCATATTTTTATCATTGGCTGTATGGCATCTAATAACTTGAGTATATACGGGAAAGGAAGAACTATGAGAGGAATTGTATGGAATGATGGATGGAGATTTACTTTAGAGCAGCCTCCGTCCCCACATGAAACAGACATAGATGACAGTGGATGGGAGAACGTAAGAATTCCCCATGACTGGAGCATAGCAAGCGGATACTCTGAAGAAGCAGAGGCATGTACCGGTTATCTTCCGGGAGGCTTGGGATGGTATAGAAAAACATTCGTTACATCGGAAGATATGTGCCAAAAGACCGTTTTCATTAATTTTGACGGCATATATAATCGTGCAAGTATATATTGCAATGGAGAACTCGTAACATTTCATCCCTATGGCTACTCTCCATGTCTTGTAGAATTGACAGATTATCTAAATCCCTGTGGGGAGAAGAATGTCATAGCAGTACGTGTGGACCACACCAGATATGCGGACAGCAGATGGTACACCGGCTCCGGAATTTATAGAAAGGTATCCTTATATATTCTTCCGAAAGTCCGGATTCCGGTATGGGGTGTGAAGCTGACTCCTGTTGTGAAGGGTGACCAAAGTGCAGTAATCCATTGTAATGTGCAGTTGGAGAATACAACAGCATTTGAATCTACAGCGAAAGTAAAGGTTATACTTACTGATCCTTGTGGAAAAAGGCTCTATGAGAAGAAGTACAAAAAAATGATAGCTGCAGGATATCGTGAGGAGCTAGATGCTGAACTCACAGTCGAGGAACCAAAGTTTTGGGATATCCATGAAGGAAATTTATATAGTGTAAGAATAGAGGCAAAAGTACAAGGGGAGGTTCAGGTGATGGAGGAACGGACGGGAATCCGTTATTTCCATTTTGATGCAGACAAAGGTTTCTTTCTCAATGGGCGCAGCCGGAAAATTAAAGGTGTCTGTCTGCATCATGAGGCAGGGCTTGCGGGTGCCGCGGTTCCTTTGGATATGTGGAAGCGGCGGCTCCTGGCTTTGCGGGAGTGCGGGTGCAACGCGATACGTACTGCGCATAATCCGGCATCTGAAGATTTCCTAGACCTATGCGATGAAATGGGGTTTTTGGTGCAGGAAGAATTCTTTGACGAATGGGACAATCCTAAAGATAAGCGAAAAAACGGCACGGAAAAAACTGTAGATTATATAACAAGAGGCTATACAGAATTCTTTAAAGACTATGCGCAGCAGGATTTACAGAATGTAATCAGAAGGGATTACAATCATCCAGGCATTTTCCAGTGGAGTATTGGAAATGAAATTGAATGGACATATCCAAAATACAATCAGGCAACAGGATATTTTAATGCGGATGCCAGCGGTAATTATTTTTGGACACTGCCTCCGTATTCAAAGGAACAGATCAGAGAGAAGATTGCCCGACTGCCACGGGATATGTATGATGTGAATAAAACTGCACACAGGCTTTCTAAATGGGTAAAGGATATGGATACAACCAGACCTGTAGTAGCAAACTGCATTCTGCCAAGTGCCAGCTATGAATCAGGCTATACTGATGCGCTGGATATTGTAGGCTACAGTTACCGGCAGGTAGTTTACGAATATGGGCATAAGAATTATCCTGACAAACCAATTATGGGGACGGAAAACTTAGGCCAGTGGCATGAATGGAAACACGTATTGGAAAAAGAGTATATTCCGGGGATTTTTTTGTGGACAGGAATTGACTACATCGGAGAAGCTCAATCCTGTGGATGGCCTCAGAAGGCCATGAAAAATGGGCTGCTGGATTTGAATGGGAACCCCAGGGCATCCTATCATATGTTTCGTTCGTTATGGCGGGAAGATCCGTATATACATATTGTGACACAGAAGGTCAGTGATTCTCTTTATAAGCTGGATGAAAACGGGAATTTGGCAGAAAAGGAAGAGGGCAGCTGGAAAAGAAGACTGTGGCGCTGGCATGAAGTAAATGAACATTGGAATTATACAGAACAAGAAATGACGGTAATAGAGGTGTACAGCAATTGTGAGGAAGTAGCATTGTACTTAAATGACAGGCACTTGGGAACACATAGACTGGATGAATTTGAGGATCATATTTACAAATGGGCAGTTCCATATGAGGCAGGTACTCTTCGGGCTGTTGGTGTAACTGGTGTGAAAAGCGTTGAAGCACAATGCAGTACGACAGGATCTTTTGAAAAACTTATCCTGCATGCCGATAAAAAGAATCTACAGGCGGACATAGATTCGGCAATTCATTTGGAGCTGCTTCTTACGGATGAAAAAGGACAAAGAATACGGACACAAGAGGCAGAAGTAGAGTTCGTTGTAGAGGGACCGGCTATCATAATCGGAACGGACAACGGAGATAATTCAAATGTGCAGAACCATAAAAATCTTAAGCTTATGACTTATCAGGGATTGGCCATGCTCGTTGTTCAGGGGAAGGAGAAAGGTCGGATAGGAATTTATGCAAAATCTGGAAATACACGTTCGGATGCAATAGAAATTCAGGTAAATTAGAAGAAATAGGTGTATACAAAAAGCGGCATAGTTGGGATGTATACCTGCAAATTTAAGAGTTCCCACACTTAAAAAGGAGGAAAAAATGACCAGAAGAGAAGCAGTTATAAATACTTTACGGCATAAGGAAACATTTCCTGTTCCGTACCATATGGACTTTACCGAGCAGGCATTAGAGGAGCTGATTATTTTTACGAAAGATCCAGATATAGAAAGTAAACTGGGAACATACTTGCACTATAAGCAGTATTGGGGATGGCCAACAGAAATTGAAGGGAAGCCGGGATATTTCAAGGATGAGTTTGGCGTTATATGGAACAGAAATGGCAGCGATAAAGATATTGGGCTTCCGGATGAATATCAGATTGAGGATTTGGAGGAAAGTACTTATGAGTTTCCTGTCTGTGATGAGTTGCGATTGAGGAAAGAACTAGAGGAGCTTACTGCAGATAAGGAAAAGGATGACCGTTTTATTATGTACGGATTTGGCTTTCTAATGTTTGAACGCGCCTGGTCTCTAATGGGGATTGAAAATACGTTGTGCAATATGATTCTATATCCGGAAGAGATGGAAGCGCTTTTCACAAAAATCGGCGACTATTACTGTCATTTAGTGGATATCGCCTTAGAATATGATTTGGATGGAGTATATTTTGGAGATGACTGGGGACAGCAGAAAGGGCTGATTATGGGGCTTGAACACTGGCGCCATTATATCAAGCCGCAGATGGCAAGGCTTTATAAGAAAGTGAAGGACAAGGGGCTGTTTGTCATGCAGCATTCCTGCGGAGATTGTCATGAGCTGTTTCCGGAGTTGATAGAAATAGGGCTGGACTGTTACCAGACATTTCAGCCTGAAGTATATGACATTTATAAAATGAAGGAACTATATGGTGATAAGCTGACCTTTTGGGGTGGGATATCTACCCAGCAGGTTCTTCCCTTTGCGTCGCCGGAGGAGGTAAAGGAGGAAGCAATTCGGATATACAGGGCATTACATACAGGGGGAGGTCAGATTATTGCTCCGACCCATGCACTTGCATTTGATGTGCCTCCAGAGAATATACTGGCTTTGCTGGAGGTGTTTAAGGGGCAGGAAAAATATTTTCGGAGGAAGGCTGGATTACACTAAGTCCGGTAGAGCAGGAAGTAATTGACGGTGGCGGCGATCCCAATAAAATGGTCGGGGAAACTAGCAGTTCGGTCTTGTCTGAACTGTTGCCGGGGAAATGAATTGAAAAAAGATAAGGCATAATAATGCTTGAATTTTTACCGATCTTTGTGATATACTATGGGCGAGAAAGGAGCTGATTTTATGCCTACGATTCGTCCGATGGCCGACCTTCGGGACACTGGGAAAATATCTGAGCTGTGCTACCAGAAAAATGAGCCTGTGTTTATCACCAAAAACGGCAGCGGCCACCTCGTTGTTATGAGCATGGATACCTATGATAAGCAAATGGGAGTTTTGGATGTCTACCGAAAGCTTGGCGCCGCAGAGGCGCAGATGGAGGATGGTGTCCCCCTTCTGGAAGGGAAAGAGGTCTTTCAAAGACTGAGACAAAAGCATGGAGAATGAGAACTTTCAGATTCGTTTTACACCGCTGGCTTATGAAGATCTGGATGAAATCGACACCTACATCAGCGTAACTCTTGTAAATCCACAGGCGGCGGAAAGACTGCTGGAAGAGATGGAGAACTCGATCAGCCAGCTTGTACAATTCCCGTATATCGGAAGCGAGGTAGATGACATTTACCTTGCCCGAAAGGGATATCGCAAGTTGGTGGTGGAAAACTACCTGGTCTTCTATCTGGTTGATTCGGATCAAAAACAGGTGGTAATCATGCGCGTGTTATATGGGGCACGGGAATATCGAAGTTTGTTGTAATAAAATTGAATAACATACAGAGAGCGCAGTCGGAAACGGCTGCGTTTTTAA
>BAIF02000073.1 GCA_000509105.1 Clostridiales bacterium VE202-21
CCATTTTGTACTGAATTCGGTTTCATTTGCAGATGGGCGCCGCTATTATGACAACAATGCATCTTATGACCTTATGCGGCAAACATCCGACCGGCTTTGCAGAGAATACCAGTTGTCCGTAATTGAGAATCCGAAGACAGGAAAGCGGCCAAGTTATGATGCATATCTAGCAAGACAGGAGGGGAAACCGACCTGGAGAGATTATATATTAGCTGATATTGAGAAAAATATCGCTAGGTCCGCCACGATTTCTCAATTTTTTCATTATATGGAGGTTCAGGGATACGAGATAAAAATGAACCGTAAGTATTTTACACTCCGCCCATTGGGAAAGGAGCGTTTTGTACGGATTGACAGGAAGAATCCGGAGTACTCCCTTGAAAATATCCAGAAGAGGATATTGGAAGAAAATAATAAACCTTCAAAACGCTTAGCAGGAAATATAAGAGCAAAAGGAGGCGGAGGGGATAAGTATTGGAAGATTCCGGTGAAGGGAAAGAAAAGTGAAACACGTAAGATTGGCGGGTTTCGTGGGCTATGTCTCCATTATTGCTATCTATTAGGTGTATTTCAAAAGCCCTCGAGGCGAAAGCAAGGAGAGATGCCCCTCGTATTAAAAGAAGATGTGCGGAAGATGGAGCGGATTTTTGAAGAGACCAAGCTATTATGCAGGAATCATATTGATACGGCAGAACAGTTGGACGCATATCAGGCAGGGATTAAGGCGCAAATGAGAGAGGTGGGCATGGAGAGAACAAGAATGCGAGGCTTATCCCGAAAGTTAAAAGATACAGAAACACTGGAAAAAGTGAAGAACGATATTGCAGAGCTGACATGTCAGATATCGGGTCTCAGAAAAGAAGAACGATTATGTAATGGCATCAGGGAAAGATCGGGGATGATAAAAGAGAAAATAGCTGTTATGAAAACAATACAGTATGGGAAAAAGGAAAACCAGGAGAAAGAGAGGAACCACAATGAATACGTCAGGTGATGCGGCGGAACAGATTGTCCGTCTGACTTTGGAAGGATATGAGGTTGTATTGAAGATTACAGGTTCGGCAGCAAAGAATATTGCTGCCTTTTTGTATGCTGCACTCCGGGATGCAGATAAGAACAAAACCAGCGGCAGGACACGGTTAAAGTCCATGCTGCGTTCCGGAAAGGAATTGAAGATATACGGTGTTAGGAACTCCGATCTGAAGACATTTAAGGAAGAGGCTAAGCGGTATGGTGTTCTATATTGTGCTCTTCGCGACTCAAAAGGCAGTCCGGATGGAATGTGCGATATTATGGTAAGGGCAGAAGATGCCGCCAAGATTGAACGGATTGTAGATCGATTTAAATTTGCTACTGTAGAAACTGCCGGAGTAAAACACGAGGCTGAAAAAAAGAAGTCTATAGAGGAATTGTTAGAAAAAACGGCAGCAAAGGATGATCAGGGTCATCGGACAGTGCAGGAAGAAAAAGAAAGCCTAATGCAGGGAAACCCTTCTATGGGGGAGACAGAAAAAAGCCCTCTGTCAGAGACATCCTCCAGGAGGCCAGGGAACGACGCCAGGGGTACTTCTGATTTGGATCACAAACCATCGGTACGTGGGATGCTAAAAGAGATGAAAGCATCAAGGAGAAAGAAGGCGGAGGCAGGAAAACAAAGTGTTGAGAAAGTACAGAACAAAAAGGAAATGCGACATGCGCAGCCAGGGCGAAAATCAGGGAAAGGGAAAGCGAGGTAAAGTGGGTGGATGATATATTTGGAAATCTTCACAGCGGGATCAGGAAGACAGAGGTGCTGGAACGGAGGCTGGAAAGGATAAGGGAACATGACGGAAGGATATAAACAGGAATTGCCGCTGCCATTTTATCTGACAGGGGCAGTTCTTGTTATATGGGCGGCGTTGCTGACAGCACCATTACTCCCAGACAATTTCATGAAGATTGCTGCAGGTTTGAAAGAGTCGATGAAACATCCCCTGCAGGTTGTATGGTGTGAGGGCAGCTTGAAAACAGTTTTTTTGTTTTTACTTGCATATGTAATGGGCATTGGAATCTATTATGCTACAAAACGTAATTACCGGAAAGGGGAGGAGCATGGCAGTGCAAAGTGGGGGAGTCCAAAAGTATTGGGGAAGAAATATGCTGATCATGATTTCTGCAGTAATAAGATACTGACCCGAAATGTAAGAATCAGCTTTCAGGTCAGGAAGCACAAAAGGAATCTGAACATTGTGGTGATAGGCGGGGCAGGCTCCGGAAAGACAAGATTCTTCGGGAAACCAAATGTCATGAGCGCAAACTGCTCAATGGTGATTCTGGATCCCAAAGGTGAGATATTACGTGATACAGGGCATCTGCTGGAAACCAAAGGATATGTGGTGCGGGTACTGGATCTGATTAATATGGAGCGGTCACACTGCTATAATCCTTTTGTTTATTTACAAAATGATAACGATGTCCAGCGGTTGGTTACAAATTTGTTTAAATCTACCACGCCAAAAGGTTCCCAATCACAGGATCCCTTTTGGGATACGGCGGCCTCCATGCTTCTGCTTGCATTGGTTTTTTATCTGAAATATGAGGCTCCAAAAGAGGAGCAAAACTTTCCAATGGTTATGGAGATGCTGCGCGCAGGCGATGTGAGTGAGGAGGATGACTCTGAGCAAAGCCCTTTGGATGAACTGTTTGAACGTCTGGATATGAGGGAACCGGAGCATATCGCATTGAAGTATTACCGTGCTTATCATTCGGGTTCGGCTAAAACGTTGAAATCCATTCAAATTACATTGGCTGCACGGCTGGAAAAATTCAACCTGGAGAGTCTGGCTTCTCTGACGGCAACAGATGAACTGGAACTGGACAGGATGGGGGAGGAGAAGATGGCGTTATTTGCTCTGATACCAGACAATGATGTGAGTTTTAATTTTCTGGTCAGCATTTTATATACACAGTTGTTTCAGCAGCTTTTTTATGTGGCTGACCGCAAATATGGCGGGAGTCTGCCGGTACATGTGCACTTTGTAATGGATGAATTTGCCAATGGTGTGACGCGTTCTACGGTTAAAACGGTAGGAATAACCGACAAAGCCGTAGCTTAAGGTCACGAATGAGTGATTTTAAAGAACTATATAATTGATGTCTCAAATGAAGGAGTAACGCCCGGAAGGGGACACGCTAATACTTCGGATAGCGCCGGACAATACAGAATGTCCGGGGTTATAAGCCCGGGGAAGACGTGCAAAGTACACCCTAACATTGAAAGGTGAGGAAAGGTCGGCAGTGATGCAGGCTGTGTATGACAGTGCGGGCGGGGTTATCATAAGGTTAGAATGACCAAAAGGCGGTCTGACAAAGTTTTCGAATGTACGGCTCTAAAGGAATGGCCGGTAGAAATGCCGGTGTACCAATCGGGTACGCCATGTGGGGAAAAGTAATGGTCGTTAGCAGTGAAATTCCCTTTGCGCTTACAGGGCGTAAGTTTTCTGGAAAGAATCCAGGAAATACTGGCAGGGCTAAAGAAACGACCTAAGTGATAACAATGCTAGATTATATGGAACGTGGAAAGCAACCAACGAAAGAGCCTGCTGTAAGGTGATAAAGAATTTCGTTTGTATCGAAAGAGGACAGGGGCAGATATCCCCTGAAATTATAAGTGCATTTATGGTTGTGAGAGTAGTGCCATAGTACCTGTGAAGCCGTGATAATAAGCGGTGGAGGGATAGGCACAAGCCGATACTGATGTGACTTTTATATCTATATAGTAATCTACAGAGGAGATTTTCATAGCTGTCGAGGTGTGACTAAGCAACCCCGGTTGCCGGAAAAAATCAATCTCCGATAAGGAGCTGATTACTATGACAAAACGAATTGTAAACAAAGCAGAGCGAAATGCAGAGAGATATGATGCAAAGGAAGTCGGGTATCAACTGTATGAAGACAGTAGGAATCAGAAAATGTTTAAAAGACTGATGCCGTTTGTGGTATCAGAGCAAAATATCCTGCTTGCATATCGGAATATCTGCAAAAACGGGGGAAGTAAGACTCCCGGGACAGATGGAAAAACAATTGTACAAATACAGGAGTTATCCATTGAAGAGGTCATAAAAACCGTTAGAAACAAACTGAATTACTACCAACCCAAGAAAGTCAGGCGAGTGGAAATCCCGAAAGATAATGGGAAAACCAGACCATTAGGTATTCAAAGCATCTGGGACAGAATTATTCAACAGTGTATCCTGCAAATACTGGAGCCTGTTTGTGAGGCTAAATTTCATGAACGAAACAATGGTTTCAGACCCTATCGCTCCACACAGAATGCCATTGCCCAATGCTATAAGATGGCACAGATACAAAATCTACATTTTGTTGTGGATGTGGATATCGTTGGATTTTTTGACAACATTGACCACAATAAGCTCATCCGACAGTTGTGGGGAATTGGAATACAGGACAGAAAGCTAATTATGATTATTAAGCAGATGCTGAAAGCAGAAATTTTGGTGTGAATCATAACAGGCGGTGCATTCCATTAAAAAAAGAGGGAGAGATAACCAGTAAAGTAATTATGGAAAGGTACGGAGCATCGAAACAATTCCGCTGGATGAAAGGAAGAATGATTCTTCCAGTGGGCTATGTATCTTATGTTTATCCCAAGTATAAACGGCGTTGCGTCAACAAATATATACGGAAGTATTCAGATGGTGAAAACTGTGTCAGTTTTGAAGTCATGAAATACATGAAGGAAAATGCAAAAAGCTATCCAACGCTTGAAATGGCAGATAATGCTCTATCAAGATATATAGCACAAAAAGGAAAGTGTGCAGTAACACATGAGCCGCTATCCGTCTATGACATGGTATGTCAGCATATCAAACCGGTAAATGGTGAAAGGAATGACACATACCGGAACCTAATAATTATATCTGCAGATGTTTCAAAGCTGATTCTAGCGGAGAACAAAAAGACCATAAGGCGAATGGTGAGAACCCTAAGCCTTACAGCAGAAATGCAAGATAAAGTAAATAAGCTCCGTAAGCATAGGGAGTCAGAAAACATACAATTCGAAGACTATATAGATACTAAGAAGTAAAATCAGTCGGTGGAACGCCGTGTGAGGGGAAACTTTCATGCACGGTGTGGAGCGGGGGAAAAGCCCGAGACGCAAGTCAGAGGCTTACCTATCGCTATTTTCACTTCCGGATGACTTTGATAAGATTCTTTCAGTAATGCGTTCGAGGGGGATATCTGTTTCTATTATTCTGCAGAACCTGTCGCAGCTGAAGGCACTGTTCGAAAAGCAGTGGGAGTCGATTTTAGGGAATTGTGACAGCTTCCTCTATCTGGGAGGAAATGAGCAGGGCACCCACAAATACGTGAGTGAGCTGTTAGGAAAAGCCACTATTGATACGAATACTTATGGAAAATCGACAGGGCATTCAGGAAATTATTCCACGAACTATCAGATAACAGGGCGGGAGTTAATGACACCCGATGAAGTGCGTATGCTGGATAACCGGTATGCGCTTTTGTTTATCCGTGGGGAACCAGCGGTAAAGGATTATAAATTTGACATCATGAAACATCCGAATGTAGGTCTGACTACGGATGGGGGCGCAAAGCCATACCAGCATGGAGAGGCAGACGGGGCGATAGGGAGCGTCAGCATAGTCACAGGTGTATTACCTGACGGTACGCTTGATGTTACACAGGCTCTGGAAACAGGGCAGGAAGAAGATGTCTATGAACTGCTCTCAGAGGCCGATTTAGATAAGTATTTCTAAGACAAAAAGGAGGAGCAATAAAATGGATCGGAAGAAAGAGTGCAAAGAAAGAAAAAATGGGAGGAAACGAAAAAATAGGAACTTCAGTGCCCGCTGTCTTTTTATGATCTATGCAGTGGCGGTGCTTTTGCTTACTATCGGAAGCGTTACAGTACATGCGGAAGGAGATCCTATTACCGTTGTAAATAATCTTTCTGATTTCATCTTTGGATTGATCAGGGCTATTGGAATGATCCTTCTTGGATTTGGCATTGTGCAGGTAGGACTGTCCTTGAAATCCCATGATCCATCCCAAAGAGCAAATGGATTCCTGACTCTGGCAGGAGGAATCATTATAACATTTGCAAAGGAAATCCTAAATATGATTGCCGGATAAAGAGAAGGGAAACAGGCGGTAAGAACCTGCTGGCTGGGCATGGAAAGGAGGTGGATGAATGGAGTCAGATAATTGGGTGGTCCAGAACCTGATGAAGGCATTAGAGACGTGGAACGGGAAGCTTTCGGAGATATGGGAGCTGCTGACCCAGTCCCCGGAAACCTTCAGAGGCGGGGGGATATGGGCAGTTATGGTCAATATCAATGGAGCATTGCAGGCGATAGGATATGCACTGCTCGTACTCTTTTTTGTTGTTGGGGTAGTGAAGACATGCGGCAGTTTCACAGAGGTGAAGCGCCCGGAACATGCGGTGAAGCTGTTTGTGCGCTTTGCATTGGCAAAAGGCATCATAAGTTATGGGATGGAATTAATGATAGCTCTCTTTACGATTGTCCAGGGGATTATTTCTTCCATCATGAATTCAGCAGGCTTTGGAAATACGGCGGAAGCCGTGCTGCCGGAGGAGATGGTGACGGCAATTGAAGATTGTGGATTTTTAGAAAGCATTCCGCTGTGGGCGGTTACGCTGATAGGCGGGCTGCTGGTGACGGTTTTATCTTTTATCATGATACTGTCTGTATATGGACGGTTCTTTAAGGTTTACCTGTATACGGCAATTGCGCCGGTTCCGTTATCAACATTCGCGGGGGAACCAAGTCAGAATGTGGGAAAGAGTTTTCTGAAAAGTTATGCAGCGGTTTGCCTGGAGGGGGCGATCATTGCACTGGCGTGTATCATATTTTCCTTGTTTGCGTCCTCGCCGCCGACAGTCAATACAAGTGAGGCAGCGGTGACTATGGTGTGGAGCTATATTGCAGAGTTAACATTTAATATGCTGGTATTGGTGGGGACAATCAAGATGTCAGACCGGGTGGTAAGGGAAATGATGGGATTATAAAAACGGACGCTCCCTGTATGGAAACGTCCGTTAGCATTTGATATTAAAAAACAGATTCATCGGTATCCTCATAGCGCATATCACCGCGGGCATCTATATAGACGGCATCGCGCGGGATCCCCATTTCTATTGAGCGCTGCAGCTGCCATTTAATATCATCTGCCCGGGCACTCATGTATCGGCGTTCCTGAATTGCGTGGTAAAGAGATACAATCCAGCTGATGAGTGTGATGCTCAGCAGGCCGAAGAGAATGATAAAAGCCAGTTTCTCATGTGAGGCAGCCCATTTGTTCAGCACGGTGCTGATTAAAAGAAAATAGATGACCGGAAGCGGCAGGCGTAATTTACCGGCAAGTTTAAAAATAATAGAAAGCAGGAATAAAACAATAGTTATTCCTAATGAAAGCATAGCTGCATATATCATAGTCACACCCCCTGAATTGTTTTCTTATGAACAGTATAACAGGAACGGCGTTGATTGCAAATGTGCAAATATTTTGTGGAAGGAAAGGCAACAAAATGAGGAATATCATTAGAAGTCAAGAGTTTGTTGCTATAGGTGATGTATGGAAGTGAAAATAAACCGTGACATACGGGAATATACGGAGACTATGTTTTTCGGGTTGTCCTTGCGGCAGTTTCTTTTTTCTGTCCTGGCTTGTGGGGCGGCAGTGGGAATCTATTTTCTTCTGCATCCTTATCTGGGGACGGAAACGGTTTCATGGGTATGTGTGCTGGGGACGACTCCATTTGCTGTACTGGGATTCTTCAAGTATCACGGGATGAACGCAGAACAATTTATTTGGGCGTGGCTGAAATCAGAGATCATGATCCCGAAACATCTGGTGTTCTGCCCGGAAAACTTATATTACGAGGCAGTGAAAAGCTGCCTGGAACAAAAAGTGAAGGAGGGGATAAAACAACATGATAAAGGCATTGGGAAATGTATTGAAACAAGACAAGGAGCCATTCAGGGTGCCGAAAAGAGTGCAGGATGCCATTCCGATTCAGACAGTCTATCTTGACGGGATTTTTAAAGTGGGAAGGAGTAAGTATGCAAAGACTTATAAGTTTACGGACATTAATTATGAGGTGGCTTCCCATGAGGATAAAAAGGGAATGTTCTGGAATTACAGCGATATTTTAAATTCTTTGGACAGTGGGGCCACTGTGAAGCTGACTGTCGCAGTAAGGAAGATGAATAAGGAGGAATTCAAAGAAAAAATACTCATGACATACCAGGGGGATGAGCTGGACCGCTTCAGGAAGGAGGTGAATCAGATGCTGCTCGACAAGACGCAGGATGCAAATGGGCTGATGAAGGAGCTGTATGTAACTGTTTCGGTCTATAAAAAGGGCATTGAAGAGGCGAGAAATTATTTCCTGCGAATGGGAAACAGTCTGGTAAATCATTTTGCGGATCTCGGAAGCACCTGTGTGGAAATGGAAACGGAGAAAAAACTGCGTATTCTGCATGATTTTTACTGCGCAGGGGAAGAAAGCAGCTTCCAGTTCGATATGAAGGACTCTGCCAGAAAAGGACATGACTTTAAGGACTCCATCTGTCCAGACAGTTTTGCGTTTGAAAGTGATTGCTTCCAGATGGGGGAGCGGTATGGCCGTGTTTTATACCTGAAAGATTATGCATCTTATATCAAGGACAATATGATTTCCGCTCTGGCAGATATCAACAGGAATATGATGCTGAGCATTGATATTATACCTGTGCCTACTGATGAAGCAGTACAGGAAGTAGAAAGGCGGCTGCTGGGGGTAGAGACGAATATTACAAATTGGCAGAGGCGGCAGAATGCGAACCAGAATTATAGTGCGGCCATTCCCTATGATATGGAGATGCAGCGGAAGGAAAGCAAGGAATTTTTGAATGATCTGACTACACGCGATCAGAGGATGATGATTGCGGTACTGACGCTGGTGCACACTGCGGATACAAAGAAACAGCTGGACATTGATACGGAGGCTTTGCTGGCGATCGGAAGGGAGCATATGTGTCAGTTTGCAGTGCTTCGGTATCAGCAGATGGATGGACTGAATACTGCGCTGCCAATTGGAGTCAGGAAGATTCATGCACTTCGGACGCTGACAACGGAAAGTCTGGCTGTATTGATGCCATTCCGGGCGCAGGAGGTTCTGGATGCCGGTGGTATTTATATGGGGGTGAATGCAATTTCTCATAATCTGATACTGGTAAATAGGGATAATCTTCTGAATCCTTCGGCATTTGTCCTGGGAGTTCCGGGAAGTGGGAAGTCTATGCTCACTAAGCTGCTGATTGTTTTGATTGCTTTGTCTACCGATGATCATATCCTAATCTACGATCCAGAAGGCGAGTATCAGCTTTTAGTTGAGGCATTGTATGGAATTGTGCTGACCTTTTCTGCGGGCGGGCAGGTACATCTCAATGCGATGGATATGGTGAAGGGGTATGGGGAGAAGGATCCGATCATTGACAAGTCTCAGTTTATTCTGTCTCTTTTTGAGCGGATCAGTGATCATCAAGCTATCGGGCCCAAAGAAAAGAGTATTCTGGATCGGTGTGTTGCAAGAGTTTATCAGGACGGAAAAAAGAGTGGGATTGTTCCAAGTTTCTTTCAACTGAGACGGATATTGCTGGAGCAGACGGAACCGGAAGCGCAGGAACTGGCATTAATGCTGGAACTGTTTACGGACGGAACATTGGATATCTTTGCACATCCGTCAAATGTAGATATCAGCAACCGGATTATTTGCTTTAATACACGGGATATGACAGAGGACTTAAAGGCTGTGGGACAGCTGGTCATTACCGACCATATGATTAACCGGGTGGCGACAAACTGGGAGAATGGAATTCGAACACATATCTTTTTAGATGAATTTCATACACTTTTGGAACATCGGTACAGTGAAAACTTTTTTGATAGTGCATATCGGCGGTTCCGAAAAAGAAATGCATGGGTGACAAGTCTGACACAGAATGTGGAATATGTTCTGGATTCTACAAAGGCGCGCACGATGCTTTCTAATTCTGAATTTATATTGATGCTGAACCAGGCGGCTTCTGACAGGGACAGGCTGGCGGAACTGCTGCATATCTCACAGGAACAGCTGAATTATGTTACGAACGCCAGGGCGGGGAATGGGCTGGCAAAAGTGGGGAGTTCCCTGGTGCCGTTTCTGAATCCATTTCCTAAGGATACGGAATTGTATCGGTTGATGACCACCAAGCCATCGGAGGAATTTTAAATAGAAAGTGTTGAACAGAGATTTTTTGAATGAACATCATTATATTGGCATAAAATAAAATTGTAATTGCATTTTGCGGAAGGGTATTGTAAAATGTAATTAGAAAAGCTGTGAATCAGCGGTGGGTTGACACCTAAAATCTGATACGTTTTCCGAACGCAGGTGTCGGAGGTTGGCAGGCAACGGAAAAACCTGTTATTATCCAGACGTAGGTGCTGGAGGTTGGCAGACAACGGAAAAATCAACCCTGAGAAGGGAATGTTTGGTGCTGCGGCATCGACATTCCCTTTTATGAAACTATATGGCTAAAGGATAAGGCTATGGACAAAAGAAAAGCAATCCAGATTATGACAAAAGCGGCAGACTTATATCAGAAAAATCTCGAAGATCAGAAGATTCTTTTTCTCTACGGAACCCCTCTCAGATTAAAAAACAGTTTCAGACAGAAGAAAAAAGGATATCTGCGATTAAAGGCTATGAAGTGGCGTTTCATCGGTATAATTTTCTGCATTTGACAGGTGTAAAGATAAATACTTCTCTGGTAGCTTCTGCTATACATTTTTATGAGAAGTGTTTGAACAGACGTTTGAATGAAGATGATTTTTCCTTTTCAAGAGATGGTTCTACAGGACAAAAACTGGAGATATTGGAAAGTATGATGCAGATTAAACGGAATGTTACAATGATTGGAGATTTTACAGACAGGGGGCCAAAACTGTATTCGGAAAAAGCTGCGGGAAGCATATGTGCTTGTATTGGCTTTGTAAAAGATTGGAATACGAGGCTGAATGTGCCGAATACTCTTTTGAAAAAGGATATAAGGGATGTAACTGCAAGTCCGGTTCAAAAAGTATATGCGGTTATTGCTAAAGGTTATACTGAAGAAAAATATTCGGTTTTGGAGAAAGTGGATAAGAATCTGAATTTAACAGGAGTCTTTTAGAAATCGAGAGAATGTTAAACCGAGAAAGTTTATAGTAGTTAAAAATATTGAGGCGCATGAGACGTAACAGTTTCATGCGCTTTTATGCGTCCAGGGAGTATACCCAAAGGACACACCGAAACATATGCCCAGTGGGCGATTCAGCAGCATAGCAGCAGAATAAGGAATGACTATTATTGTCAAACAGTAAGTGGATTAGGCATCTGGCATAAACGCCGGGCGCCATATCTTTATGTACCGAATTTGGAAAGTTAGCAGCTTGAAGCGAAAATGGATAGAAATTAGAGGGATAAATATGAAAGGTTTGTATTTTGCGTCGAAGAAACATGAAGAATTTTATAACCGAATGCTGAGGCAGAGTGGAAGGAAAGACAAATACCACTGTGCCTTTTTTTATTGCGTTGGAATTACGGAAATAACCCGTGATAACGTTGGTAAGTTATTTGACTTTGAAGATGACAGTATTAAGCCGGAAGCAATCCATGCAGGATGGCAGACGGGAGAGAGTACGGAGATAACATGTCTTGCCTTCAATTTGTGGAATGGGTTTATGCAGGAGGGGCGGGAAGAGATGCTGGGGCCTTATGAATTGTTTAACAGCCGTTTTGCACTGTACTACATGGAAGGCGTAAAACTGAGGCATCCGGAGCAATTCAGAACGGAGCCTAAAAGAGGGCAGGAGAAGGTATGGTATAGATAAATTTGTTGTCAGCACGGTAAAGGAGGAGGCAGAACTGATGGGGAGAGATGTGAAAGAGAAAGAAAGTAGGAAAGATATTAAGCTATTGAATAAGGCTGAGATTGTTTCGGGACATCTGAAAGATTCTGTAGTAAAAACTAAGATGGATGTCAGTGAGGCCCAGGACGAAGATCGAACATGCCCATCAACATATGCGGGAGAGAAGTTCAGTGCAGGGACTAAGAAAGTGGCTGACTTTACTGGAAAACAGATTTGGGCTCAAAGCGAAAAAACTGTACAACGGGTCTCGAAAATACGAAGGGGATTCTCAAGCCGTAAGCATGAGGCGCATTATTCAACTAATGAACAGACATTTGGAGCAGAAAATGGGACGCCAGACAGACAAGACGATATGTTAACAGGCCGGGATATGCAGTCGCAAATCAAGAATTTTGAAATTAAACAGAAAGAAAAAATAGAGAAAGAAATCAAGACTTTAAGGCGTTCGCAACAGGAGGTAAAACAGTTTAGTTATTCTGCGGGTAAAGATATAAAACAAGTGGTATATCCAGTTCAAAAACCATATCAGCAGGAGAGGAAAATTGCACAGACATCTGCTAGAGCAAGTGGACAGAATGTATTGAGAGCAGCTAAAGATATGGATAAAACAGTAAAGAATTCTCGTAAGATGGGGAGTTCAATTTCTGTAACTAAAAGACTGATCCGTGGTGTTCCAAAGATTGCTAAGAGGATGGCTTCCACCACCAGGAGCATATTTTTATTAGTTTCAACGTTTGGGAGTGCAGCAGTGGTACTGATTCTGATGGTTGTTCTCTTTGGGAGTGTTTTGTCTGTGAGTGGAGGAAACAATGGGAATGCAGATGATTTGATCAGCGTTGAGGTTCGTCAGTATGAATCGACTATTTGGCGTTATGCCTCACAATATGGAATTGAAGATTATACGGAACTGATTAAAGCGGTTATGATGCAGGAAAGTGGAGGGCGTGGGCAAGATCCAATGCAGAGTTCAGAATGTGGCTATAATAACCGATATCCTCGTACACCAAATGGAATTATTGATCCCGCATATTCTATTGAATGCGGAGTGCAGATGCTGCGAGATAGTATTCAGATGGCTGATGTGAAGAATCCGATAGATATAACACGAATCAAACTGGCTTTA
>BAIF02000072.1 GCA_000509105.1 Clostridiales bacterium VE202-21
GCAAGCCGTCCATGTCCGCATTTTGCAACGGCATATGTGCACTTGGACGGCTTGCGGAGATCCCTTCTTTTCGCGACCCCCTTCTGCCCATCCCTACCCGGAAAAGAAAATCTGCTTGGGCTTTAGGAAAGCAGCTCCGCCGCTGATCTCTCCAAAGTTTCCCTGGCGGCCCTGATTTCTCCGGCCTGCTGATCGGTAATTTTTTCAATGGTTGTCTTTCCAAGCAGTTTCTGAAGAGTATTCAGGTCGGCTTTGATCTGTTTGTACTCGGTCTTCTCCATATCTTTTTTAGAATCTTTCAGGCTTTGGCTTACCTGGAATGCAAGCTTTTCCGCTTCGTTACGGATATCAATGTTTTCCTGACGTTTGTTGTCCTGGCTCTCATAAAATCTGGCGTCGGCCATGGCCTTCTGTATCTCAGCCTCGGACAGATTGGAGCTGGACGTGATTGTAATCTGCTGTTGTTTGCCGGTACCCAGGTCTTTAGCAGACACGTTGACGATTCCATTTGCATCAATATCAAAGGTGACTTCAATCTGTGGAACTCCGGCAGGGGCACGCTTGATCCCCGATAGTTTAAAATTGCCGAGCAGCTTATTGTCGCGTGTAAATTTACGCTCACCCTGATAGATTTTAACATCTACAGAAGTCTGAAAGTTAGCGGCGGTTGTATAAATGTTGCTTTTCCTTGTGGGAATAGCCGAATTCTTAGGAATCAGTACATTTGCCACGCCTCCCACTGTTTCAATGGAAAGAGAGAGCGGTGTGACATCCATGAGAATAATTTCCGAAGCGGAAGAGCCTGCTGCCAGTGCCGCGCCCCCGCTGAGCTTTTCTGCCTGGACTGCCGCTCCCAGGGCAACACATTCGTCCGGGTTCAGGGACTTCGAGGGCTCAAGGCCTGTCAGCTGCTTTACTTTATTCTGGACTGCGGGAATCCGTGTGGAGCCTCCCACCATAATGACCTTACTGAGGTCGGCTGCACGAATGCCGGCATCTTTCAGGGCGGTATTCACCGGGCCTGCTGTCCGCTCCACCAGGTCGCTGGTCAGCTCCTCAAACTGTGCGCGGGTAATGGTCATCTGCAGATGTTTTGGCTCGCCCTTCTTATCTGTTGTGATAAACGGCAGATTGATATCTGTCTGTGCCGCAGAAGAAAGGCTGATTTTTGCTCTTGCAGATTCCTCCCGGACTCTTTGAAGCGCAGAAAAATCTTTTTCCAGATTAATCCGTTCCTGCTTTTTATAGGTCTTAACGATATAGTCTGTCAGGCGCTGGTCAAAATCATCGCCGCCCAGGTGATTATCCCCATTGGTGGCAAGCACTTCGATGACCTGGTTTCCGATTTCAATAATAGAAACATCGAATGTTCCGCCGCCGAAATCGTATATCATAATCTTCTGAGGCTCCCCGTTATCAAGCCCATATGCAAGGGCAGCAGAGGTTGGTTCATTGATAATACGCAGTACGTTCAGGCCCGCTATCCTTCCTGCATCCTTGGTTGCCTGGCGCTGGGAATCACTGAAATAGGCAGGCGCCGTAATGACTGCATCCGTAACGGGCTGGCCGAGATATTGCTCTGCGTCTTTTTTTAGCTTCATTAATATGATGGAGGAGATCTCCTGAGGGGAATAATCCTTTCCGTCAATGCGGGCACGGTAGTCCGTACCCATGTGGCGTTTAATGGAAGAAATGGTTCTTGTGGGATTCAGCGCATACTGCCTTTTGGCGCTTTCTCCGACAAGGCGTTCGCCGTCATTCTTAAAAGCGACGATGGACGGAGTGGTTCGCATACCTTCCGCATTGGCGATCACCACGGGCTTACCGCCTTCGATTGCTGCAACACAGCTGTTCGTAGTTCCTAAATCAATACCGATTGCTCTGGACATAGTAAATCCTTCCTTTTCTCTATGGTTGTTTTTGAGTATAACGGCAAAATATGTCGGGAATGTGATTGGTTCCTAAAAAAAGAGTAAAATGTGAAACTAGTAATTGTATAATAATTAACTGCCGCATAAGCCGGCTTAAATTTCCGATAGCACTGCTCCACAAGCCTCAGCGCAGCCCACTACGCTTGTGTTTGCGGAGCAGCACTCTCAAAAATGTGTCTCAGCTTATGAATCAGCTGGTTATTTTACGATGTACTAGAGACGGATTGCCAGATGTGGCGGCCGGTGATATGCTTATATTTAGAAGTTGGATGTGGTGTATGAAGGTGAGTAGACACTGAATTACAAGATTATATGAGAAATGAGGATTATATAAATGAAAGACAAAGTTACAACATTGGCGGAGATTAAGGAGTATATTCAGGAGTTTTCAGACGCCCGGGGCTGGCGTAAAGATCAGAACGCTAAGGATCTTGTGATGGCTCTCACCGTTGAGGCAGCAGAACTTGCGGAAATATTTATGTGGCTTCATTCTGATGAAGCGGACAGTGTAAAGGAAGAACCCCGGGAATTTGAACATCTGCAGGAAGAGATCGCCGATGTCTTCTGGTATCTCTGCCGGATATGTAAACACTTTGACATCGATCTGGCACGGGCGGTGGAAGACAAAGCAGAAAAGAATGCAGAGAAATATCCGGCTCGGAAATAGGTAGGCGTGCATCCCATATACTTTCTAAACACCGAAGAAAAAGGATTACTTGAGGAAAAGTTCAACTGGTAGGCCACATCTGTAACCGTATTCTTCGGATCCTTCAGTACCGGAGCAGTATAAAACAGGCATGTCAGAAGTCCGGGATTTCTGACATGCCCATTTATTTATAAATGTTCGGATTTCTCTCTTTTCGCTCCGTTTACGATTCTGTAAAATAGATAGGGAGAAGAAATTTTGTTTCTCAAACCCTGAGGGCATGCCGCAGTTCATGTTCTTGGGAAAAAACTACTATACCAGTACATCGTAAAATTAATAACGGGCAACTTATGCAGGAAACGGAGAAGTGGAGTTATGAAGAAAAAGCAGAATTTTCAATGGAACAAAATGACAATGGGAGTGTGCTATTATCCCGAGCACTGGGATAAAGCGCTGTGGGAAGCGGATTTAACACGGATGCTGGATATCGGGATTACAGTAATTCGTATTGCGGAGTTTGCGTGGAATAAATTTGAACCGGAGGAAGGACGCTTTACGTTTACATTTTTTGATGATTTTTTAGAACTGTGCCAGGGGAAGGGAATGAAAGTCATATTTGGAACCCCCACAGCAACGCCGCCGGCATGGCTGACGGAAAAATATCCGGAAGTACTGAACAGCAGCATGGAGGGCGTTTTGTACCGCCATGGCGGCAGAAGGCATTATAATTATAATGCGCCGGTATACAGGGAACTGTCAGCAAGAGTGGTAACGGAAATTGCGGCACATTATGGCGGGCATCCGGCGATTGTGGGATGGCAGATTGACAATGAGCTGAACTGTGAGGTTTCCGAATTCTATTCCGATGCGGATTCTGAAGCATTCCGTGTATTTCTGAAGGAGAAATATAAGACACTGGATGCTTTGAATGAAGCATGGGGAACTGTATTCTGGAATCAGACCTATACACAATGGGAACAGATTTATGTGCCGCGGCCAACACTGAGCAGAGCTGTGAACCCACATATGCATCTGGATTATTACCGGTTTATTTCCCACAGTACACTTTCCTTTTGCAGCATGCAGGCGGAGATCATCCGTAAGTATAAAAAGCCGGAAGATTTTGTTATGACGAACGGAATGTTCGACCATGTGGATAACCATCGGATGATGGAAGAATGCCTGGATGTATATATGTATGATTCTTACCCCAGTTTTGCTTATGGATTGGACCGGGAACCGCTGAAATCACAGGACCTGAATGACAGGAAGTGGTCTAAGCATCTGACAGAAGTGCGGTCAGTCTGCCCGCATTTTGGAATTATGGAGCAGCAGGCTGGGGCCAACGGCTGGACAACCCGGATGGAAGGGCCGGCTCCGCACCCGGGGCAGCTGACGCTCTGGGCAATGCAGAGTGTGGCACATGGCGCGGATTTTATATCATTTTTTCGGTGGCGTACCTGCACGTTTGGAACCGAAATGTACTGGCATGGAATCTTAGATTATGATAACAGGGATAATCGGAAACTGGCGGAAGTAAAGGATTTTTATAAAAAACTTCAGACACTGGAACCTCTATGCGGGGCAGATTATGTGGCTGGTTTTGCTGTTTTAAAGGATTACGATAATGTACTGGACGCAGAAGTGGACGTATGGCATGAAAGAATCGGCAAGTATAGTGAAAATGAAATTTTTGCTGCAGCAGAAAAGTCCCATACCCCTTATGATGTTGTTTATCTGCAGCACGGCAGCGAACTGGATGAGCTGAAACGGTATCCGGTTTTATTCTATCCGCATCCGGTTATCGCGAATAAGAGGCGTGTGGAATTATTGAAGCTTTATGTGGAACAGGGCGGTACGCTGATTATCGGCTGCAGGGCCGGGTATAAGGACATGAATGGAAGATGTGTGATGGAACCGCAGCCGGGGCTTTTTGCAAAGCTGACAGGTTCTGATATAAAAGAATATACCTTTACAAGTCCTGCGGAGGTACCGGTCTATGCAGATTGGAATGGCCGTGAAATGGAGATGCCTGTATTTAACGATATTATGGAGCCTGCCGGCGGCAAAGTGCTTGCTGCTTACAAAAACAGTTATTATGCGGGAAAAGCGGCTTTCATAGAACACCATGTGGGAAACGGAAAAGTATTGCATCTTGGAAGTGCTTTTTCACGGGAAAATGTAAAAATGCTGCTGGAATATACGAATGTCTCGGAACCATTTGCTGAACTGGTAAACGCAGGGGAGGATGTGGAGCTTATCATGCGCAGGAAGGATGGCAGAAGTTTCCTGTTTGTTTTGAACTTTTGCGCAGAGGAAGCTGTGGTTGAACTAAAGCAGAAGATGCCGCTATTGTATACGGGAGAATGGCAGGAGGGACGGCAGGTTATTCCGGCTTTTGGGACAGCGGTTTATGAGGTGGGGTAGGGAGGCATTGCGCCCCGGGTCTCAGCACAGCCCAATGGAGCGCAAATATGAATACATACGGGAAAAGTTTGAGGATTCATAAAGCCATTTACAGTTTACACGTATTCCATATGCGGGACAGAACAAAAGCCGCCTGTTCAAATGAATACCGGTTCTGTATATTGTCAGTAGGGAGAGCTGCGCCAACCGGGCGCGGCTTTTCCAGCTTTTTTCGATACTCTTTTACACTGCACCCAAGGTTTCTCATGAACATCTGATTGAGGTACCTGCTGCTGGAGAATCCTGTCTCAAGCAGACGTCCAGAATTGGCAGATCGGATTTTGAGATTAACTGGAAGGCGTGCTCGAACCGGATATTATTCAGATATTCCTGAAAGGAAATCCCCAGCATCTGCGTGATGAAATGCGAAGCATGATAGGTGGTGATATTCTCCAGGCCGGCGATATCCTGCAGGGCAATATGTTCCATATAGTGTTCTGAGATGTAGTCTGTGATCCGGTTCAGGCGCTTGGAGTTGTTTTTGGCGGTGGCGGATTCTTTTTCACTCGCAATTGTATACTTCGTTCTTGTCAGCAGCTGGTAAATGGCTTCCAGAAGCAGGCTGGAGCATTTGATGGCATTGTGCGCGGAAGAAGAAAAATAGGAAGCAGCACAGGACAGCAAAGTCTGGTACAGAGCGTCATGCAGTTCACCGTTTCGGATGATATTGTTATCGAAACGAAGGAAACCGAGCTGATAATCAATTCTGCGGTAAAAGTCGGGATGAATCTGAAACGCAAGTATTTGGTTCTGACTGCCATGATTAAAAAAAGAATGTATCTGATACCTGTTGATAATATAAATATCCCCGGCATGCAGTTCATGCTGTTTAAACTCTGTGAAAAGTGTAAGGCTCCCATCCAGAAGAATGCCGATTTCCAGGTCTCCGTGCCCGTGAGGACTGCGGGCAGTCATTTCTACCAGAAAGATTTCCAGATAGTTCATCGTTGTATGCTGTACGATTTCAAATTCCTCTTTTTTTAACATGTCTTCATTCTCCTTGAAATACATTTTATCAATAAAGTAGATAAGATTCCTGTCTATGCAGGCGGCGGGCAGGTAAGTGACAAATACTCCGCTGCTCACTGCGGGGGCTCTGGCTTTATGATACACCACGTGAAAACAATAAACAACAAAAAAAATCGCAACATAGTCATTTTCCAGCCTGCTGTCTCTGATATAAATAAGATATAGCAGTTAAGGGCCTGCGGCATTCCCATAATTAGCACTTATAATAGCGCCAAAGCCCATTTTTATGAAAGCGAGGAAAAATTATTATGACGAAATTCAAATTTTCAGTTGGTCCCTGGAATGTACATACGGGAGCAGATTCTTATGGTCCGGCAACAAGAAGGGACATTCCGGCAGAGGAGAAGTACAAAAGGTTTGCAGAACTGGGGTTTTCCGCAGTGCAGTTCCACGATGACGATGCAGTGCCGAACATCAATGATTACACGGAAGAGGAAATCAAAGAGAAGGCGCGCGAACTGAAGAAAACACTGGACAAATACGATCTGAAGGCAGAATTTGTCGCTCCGCGCCTCTGGATGGATGATCACACGCAGGACGGCGGATTCATGAGCACATCTGAAAAAGACAGAGAGTATGCGATGTGGAGGGCTTACCGCTCGATAGATATCGCCAACGAACTTGGCTGTGATATGATTGTGCTCTGGCTTGCAAGAGAGGGAACGCTGTGTGCAGAGTCAAAATCTCCGGTCTGGGCAACAAAGATGCTGGTGGAGGCAATTAATAAGATGCTGGAATATGACCCGAAGATCCGTGTCTGCATCGAGCCGAAGCCAAATGAGCCGATTGACAGAAGCATCTGCGGAACAATGGGACATGTCATGGCTGTTTCTGCGGCTACGATAGATCCGGCTCGTGTAGGCGGTAATCTGGAGAGTGCACACGCAATTCTGGCAGGGCTGGATCCGGCCAATGAGATTGGATTTGCGATGGCAATGGGAAAACTGATGACCGTGCATCTGAATGACCAGAACGGAATCCGTTATGACCAGGACAAATCATTTGGCGTCGAGAATCTGCGCGCTGCATTCAATCAGGTCAAGGTCCTGAAGGAAAATGGTTATGGGGAGAACGGAGAGTATGTCGGTCTCGATGTCAAGGCGATGAGGACGACAAAGGATGAGGACAGCTATAAGCATCTGGAAAATAGCCTGAAGATATTTAAGGCTCTGGAAGAAAAGGTGGATAAGTTCGATTATGATTTCCAGAAAAAATGTGTTGATAACAGAGATTTTGAGGCGCTGGAAATGTATGTGATGAATCTTCTGATGGGAATCTAATAAGTCTTGACACAAAAAACAGGGAGATCAAAAGGTCTCCCATTTTCCGTATTAGAAAAAGAAAGACAGGAGGCAGCTATGAAGAAAAAAGTAATCGCAGCCGGACATATTTGTCTGGATATCACGCCGGTATTCCCTGATAAAAAGGTAAAGCAGTTAAGCGAGACACTCTCTCCGGGCAGTCTGATACAGATGGGGCAGGCGGACGTACACACTGGCGGGGCCGTAGCCAACACCGGACTGGCAATGAAGATACTCGGTGCGGATGTTACTTTGATGGGGAAGATCGGAAAAGATGCATTTGGCGATATGGTATATAATATTTTAAAGAAATATGATGCAGAGGCGGGAATGATTTTATCAGACAAGGAATCTACATCCTATACGGTAATCCTGGCAGTTCCGGGAATTGACCGCATCTTTCTTCATAATTCAGGAGCAAACCATTCCTTCCGGGCATCGGACATTCCTCAGAAAGCTTTAGAGGAAGCGGCGTTGTTTCATTTTGGTTATCCTCCGCTGATGAGATCTATGTATGAAAATGACGGAGCGGAATTGGTGGAAATAATGAAACGTGCAAAAGCGGCGGGTGCAGCAACTTCACTTGATATGGCGGCTGTAGATCCTGATGCGCAAGCCGGCAGGGCTGACTGGGAGAAGATTCTGGAATGTGTCATGCCTTTTGTGGACTTTTTTGTGCCCAGCGTGGAAGAACTTTGTTTTATGCTGGATAAGAAACGTTACGAACAATGGCAGGAAAGGGCTTCGGGGAAGGACATCACAGAGGTTCTGGACATCGAAAAAGATATAAAACCCCTGGGAAGACAATGCATGGAATTCGGTGCCAAAGTCCTTCTGATCAAATGTGGCGCGCCTGGGATGTATTATAAAACCGCGGGCCGGAGGGCACTCCTGAATATTGGAAACCGGGTGGGGCTGGATTTAAACAGCTGGGCAGACAAAGAAGGGTTTGAAAAGAGTTATGTGCCGGAGTGTATCCTTTCCGGTACCGGGGCCGGGGATACGAGCATCGCTGCATTTTTGACTGCCATGCTGGAAGGATATCCGCTGGAGAAAACGCTGCAGCTGTCGACGGCAACCGGGGCTTCCTGCGTGGCGGCCTATGATGCTTTGAGCGGATTGCAGACTTTTGACGAACTGGAACAGAAAATAAATGCCGGATGGCACAAAATAGGGTCATAAAATGATCTAATAAAAATTAGGAGGCGGAATATGGTAGTAAATTTAAATGAAGTATTGATTCCTGCGAAAAAAAATCATTATGCAGTAGGACTTTTCAATGCGGTAAATCTGGAACTTGCAAGAGGAATTATAAGTGCAGCGGAAAGTACGGCTTCGCCTGTAATCATGGGCACTGCGGAAGTACTGTTTCCATACGGACCGCTGGAGGAGGTGTCATATTACCTGATTCCTATGGCGAAGAAGGCAAATGTGCCGGTTGTCATCCATTTGGATCACGGCCTTCATAAGGAAACTTGCCTGAAAGCACTTGAATTAGGGTTTTCTTCCATTATGTATGACTGTTCTACAGATCCCTATGAGGAGAATGTAAAAAAAGTAAGGGAAATGGCAGATATTGCCCACTCTTACGGCGCAACAATCGAAGGGGAGCTTGGTCATGTAGGAGATAATGAAGGCTCTGCAGAAGGTAACTCTCATATGATTGATCCGAAGCAGTTTTATACGGAACCGAAGATGGCGAAGGATTATGTGGAAAAGACAAAAGTAGATGCATTGGCGATCGCGGTAGGAAATGCACATGGAGCATACAAGCTGCCGCCAAAATTAGATTTTGAGAGAATTCGGACTATTGCAAACACCGTGGATGTCCCTCTTGTACTGCATGGGGGCTCCGGCCTTACGGACTCTGACTTCAAACAGGCTGTTTCGGAGGGCATCAGTAAGGTGAATATTTTTACGGATATCAATATCGCTGCGGTAGAGGCGGAATTTAAAAAATTCAGTGATATGAATAAAGGGATTATTGACCTGATTCCAGCAGCGGTGGAGGCGGTTAAGCAGGAATCAATGAAAAAGATGAAGCTGTTTGGCAGTGAAAGGAAAGCCGCGAATACATGTTATAACGAGAAAATGGACGTGGACCGCCTGGTACAGGTTGTTGTTGAGGAGGTAAACCGGAGGTTAGTCCGCAAGCTTTAGGCTTGCGGACTAACCTTCGATATTTGAGCGAAACTATAGATACACCCATTTCTTCTTTTTTGATCACATATCTATAAATCAGTTTTTTTTCATTGCTTTTTTCAGCTGTTTTAATTCACTGCGCAGGCGCTTGGCCACTGTTTGGCGGGAATCGATATGAGAGGTTTCTTTGATAAGACGCCACAGATGTTCATGCAGCGAAGCGATCAAAGCCTGCTCTGTAACTTCAAACAATGCAAAAGGATCGTTCTCACGAATCAATAAAGCGAAGCAGTTTCCTTTTACGTACACAGTTACATTATCAAATAGCGGTTTGTCCAAGAGTATCACATGATAGTTGGGATAGGTATCCATATACCATAAGATGTATTCCAAATGCATCTGATACTCCTCCGGCGTATAGTAGAGCCAATCAGTTGGGGAAATTTTCGTGCCCGGAATTGGTACAGTGTTCTTTAATACCTCATCCAGATCCGGCAGACAGAGGATATCCGTTATTACTTTATTTTCCAATACCTGGGCCCGAGCCTGTGCATTTTTCGTATAGTCTTCAAACATTCTCTGTACGGTTGCTGTGCCGCGCCTGCGAATCTGAGTAATCAAATCCGGCGGGATTGCAAGAATGGAAAGCATGCCGGGTTTACAGATAGCGGTATCTTCTACGGCGGATATCCTCTCGTACCGGTCAGCGGGTTTAATGGCTGTGTCTACAGTATGAACGGCCATTGCGGGATGACAGCGCTCTAAGATTCTGCTATAGTGTTCGTCCGTAAGCCGTACCGTCATGAGGTCAGTGGTCAGGATGGTCATGGGGGTTTCTTTTTGGCCGCTGAGTGAATCGGAATGCAGAGCAATATGGCCGGGTACTACAAAGATCGTACGGCGATGCAAATCATCCCGTGACCAGGGGTAGTAAAACAGCTTGAGCGCATTGGCAAAATAGGCAGGGAGCCAGCGTTCAATAGACCTGAAAATACTTTCTGAATTTTGTGCGGGCGGCTGAATGCGCTGGAACTTACAGCCCTTTTTCACGCACTGGCTGATCAATCCAGCTAATTCCCGCGTGAAGCTGTTGTCTTCAATAATCCAATCCATACACTCGTCTGTGAATACGCGTATAGTGCAGGGGGTATTAAGAGAGAGAACATAAGCGGCAAGCTCACGTACGGCTTGCCTTTTTCCTTCATTATTGTAGTAGGCAACGAATCCTGTTTCCTCGAGTGTGAGTGGTTTCGTTTCGGGTTCGGACGCAATTGTTTTGATATCCTCCATGGAGAAAGTGCCGAAACGGTCGAGGAAACGGCTTATTTGACTTTTAGGAGCAGAGTTTGGTGCAATCAGCCATTCGTAGATGACCTTTGTAAGGGTCGATTCATCTAAATTTGTATGCAAGCGTACGTCTCCTGTCAGCTCATATAGTGCGGAGAGGCGATACTCGCTGTCAAACCGGCCGGCAAAATAACCGGCTATGCCTTGTACCAGGGAGAGTTTCGCTGGCATTTTTCGGGTTCCTTTTTTCAGACGGCTGATCTGTGCGGTATCTATCTCCAGAGCACGGGCCAGCATTACATTTTTTGTGGCGGTAAGGGATAACAACGCCGATAGTTTTTCTGAAAATTCCATATGCAATACCTCCTGGAAATAGTATAACAAGAAAAAGTAAAAACAGCAATGAAAATTGGCAATAAAATTGACTAAAACTCAAGTTGACACTAAAAGTAAACATGTTGCAAAAAAGAAGGATTGCCTTTATAATGTAATAAAGTAAAGATAAAAGCTGTGATTTAATGATTTTCTCACAAAACAACTATAGATATGGCAATAAAATTGCGGATTTGACAAAAGATAAATAATACAAAGCGGCAATAATATTGTACTGAGAATTGGGGATTACCTTTGCAGCATCGGAGTTGAAGAAGAGCGAGTACAATAGATCTGGAAAAGAGGCCAACAGTGATGAAAAGTGAAAATACAGAAGTTTTAGAGCAAATGAAGATAATAGGTGATTTGGCACCCTGTGGGATAGGTCTGTATGATTTAGAAACCTCTGAACCTATTTTTTTAAATAAGGCGTATTATAAGCTGATCGGATATACAGAGGAGGAATACCAGCCTATCAAAACAGATTTTGACGCGCTGATGTTCCCGCAGGATACACCTGTTACACGTCAGAGCAAATTTGTCTTTGACCAAGAGGGAGAAGCCACGGGCTATGAATACAGGATCGTACGCAAAGACGGCCAAATCCGATGGGTGAAGCTGAATGTTTCCAAGGTTAATTTTGGCGGGCAGGAGTTTGCCTTTACCTCTTTTACGGATATTACAGGCGAAAAGGAAGTTGCCTCGCAATTATCTCTGATTGCAGAAAATGCCGGAAGCAGTATGTCCCTGATTAAAATTATAGACAACAAAAAAGAACTTATCTATGCCAACGATGCTTTTTTTCATAATGTAGGAGTTGAACGCGTACAATATCAGGCGGAGATGGAAGCGTTTATCAGTGCTGCGGTATCGGAGACTGATTGTCAGAGAATATGGGCTGCAGCCCGAACAGCGCTTTCGAGTGGAAAGCCTGCAGATATTACCCACCGCTATCTCCGCCCAGATGGAAAAACACTATGGCTGAATCGGCGTTTTGCTGCAATTAAACAGGATTCGCCGGACACGTTTCTTATTGTGTCTATTGTTACAGATGTGACAAAGGAAAAGGAAGCGGAGTTGAATACGGCGTTGGAACAAAGCAGATTCCGAACCGTTATCAGTGAACTTAACGCTGCTGTGTTTGAATGGAATTTAAAGGACGGCAGTTTTTATAGCTCGGAGGCATACCAAAATTATGCAATCAGTGATGTCAGCAATGAGGATATCCTGAACAACCGCGGTCCGGCAGATATTGTGCATCCGGATGACCGTGCTGAGTTGCAGCGTTTTTTCGCAGAAACTTCATCAGGCAGCAGTAATGAACGTGTAGAGGTGACTTTACGCCTAAAAATGAAAAATGGTACGTTTCATTGGTGCCGTATGATAGCCTTTTTCTATGGAGATACAGAAGGTACACCAACCAGGACGATTGGCGTTCTTATAGACATCAACGAAGAACAGGAACGAATGTTTCTGTTGAATAACTTGCTGGATGAGGTGCCTGCCGGGATCGGTATCTATGAAATCAAAGGCGGCCAAGCGTCTCTTCTCAATTTAAATGCGGCCTATTATAATATGCTCGGTGCGGAGCCGGCTGCGCGCAAACAATTTTTAGGGACAAATTCCTTGGAGGCTGTCCATCCGAAGGACCGCAAAATTATAGAATCCGCTATCCTGAGGTTGAAAGCTGGAGAGGATAAAGTAAATGCTCTGTATCGTGCCAAATGTGGCGATGGCCAATGGAAATGGCTGAACCTGACGGCCTGTGCGGTTGAGCGCCGCGAAAATTTTATCAAGGTATATGCAGCTTTTAGTGATTGTGATGAGATGATGCGTACGCAGCAGGAGCTGCAAAACAACCGCACGATGCTTAATGCCGCACTGGCTAGTGCCCAGGTTATGGAATGGCGTTATGATTTTAAACGTAAAATTGTAACAGATTCCGGCGCGTTCGGCACAAATTATGGCTGGCCAAAGGTAATTGAGAATATCCCGGACGTGTTTCTTGATGCAGGACGGGATGGCTTAATCCATCAGGACAGCGTAGAGGACTTTGCGTGGCTGTTTGCCCATTGCGGCGAAGGAAGGCGGATTCAAAAAGATATACGTTGTAAGTCGCCGGATGGCTCAAAATATATATGGCAGCGTGTGATTTATACACCTGTTTTTGATAAAAATGGTATGTGTAAAGAGTGTATTGGCACTGCCGTTAATATCACGGAACAAAAGGAGCGCGAACAAAACTATGAGGAGCAGCTGCGGCTTCGGAAGGTCGCAGCTCAGGAAGCGCTTGCAATGGCAAGCTATAATCTTACGCAGAATCGAATGACTGAGGCAGAGAGCTCTAATCCAGAGCTATATAGAATCATGTCGTGTACGACGGTGGATGATGTTCTGCGTGGTATTCGGGAATGTTCCGCCGATGCTGAAGAGGAAAAACGATTCTTACCCGTCTATGATTGCAAAACCATGCTGCGGGCGTTTGAAAATGGTACAACACATATTGAAATCCGCCATCATCTCAAACATGATTCCCGATGGGTGCAAAGCAGTTTTGATATGCTTGTAAACCCTTATACCGGCGATGTGGAGGCAGCCTCGGTTTTGCGGGACATTACAGATATGGTACGGGCAGAGCTTGTAGTAAATCGTCTTCTTGATGTGGATTATCAGATCATCATGACTGTTGATGCAAAAACAGGGGCTGTCCAGCCATTTAAAAACGGGATGAAAGAAGCACATTTAAAGGCGTTCACAGAAATACAGGCTGGCCTTGATGTCTTTGAGAATACGGAAAATGCAGACCGGACTGGCCGTGAAAACAGCCTGCAGTACATCAAACAGCAACTTGAAAAAATGGCAGTTTATGATAGTCTTTATGTCAAACGAACCGGTGATAAGCCGGTATATAAGCGCATCATGTACACTTATCTTGAGAACAGCCGGGACACAATTCTTTGTGCGGTTCAGGATGTTTCTGATACCTACGAGCAGGAAGAAAAGCAAAAAGAAGCACTGGCCCGGGCGCTTCATGCCGCGGAAGAGGCAAGTCATTCCAAATCGGAATTTCTTTCCCGAATGAGCCATGATATGCGGACGCCTATGAACGGAATTCTTGGCTTGGCGGAGCTTTCGTCCCAGGAGAATGATCCGAACATATTAAAGGACTATATTGCCAGAATGAAAGAATCTGGTATATATTTACTGAGCCTCATTAATGACACGTTGGACTTCCAGCGCATCGAACGTGGAAAGATGCAGCTTAACAAACAAATTGTATATATTAAAACTTTATATGAAAGTATAGTTGCTTTGATCAAACCATCTGTGGAGAAAAAGAAGATCGACTTTCAAATCGTCAACCACAATGCAGATCTGGATTGGTATGTGTATCTGGATCCTGTACGTATCAAACAGATATTCGTCAATCTATTGTCTAATGCGGTAAAATTTACTCCGGCAGGCGGTTCGATAATCATGGATATACAATATCTTGCAAGAGAAGGGATGATTTCTCATAACTGCATTAAGATTATTGACCATGGGATTGGGATGAGTGAAGAGTTTGTGAAAACCCGGTTGTTCACACCATTCGAACAAGAGCAGAATATGGTTTCTTCCCAATATGCAGGATCCGGACTCGGACTTTCTATCACGCGTAATTTGTTAGAGATGATGGGGGGCGTATCGAAGTAGAGAGTGCACTTGGCAGAGGGACTACTATGTCTGTTTACTTGGATTTTGAACAAGTAGACTCAGAAAAAGCGCTGAAATCGCTGACAAACGACCAGAACGAACGTACTGATACAGCGGAAAAGCTTTCGGGAAAACAAGTCCTTTTGGTGGAGGATCATCCGCTTAATGCTAAAATAGCCCAAACACTGTTGGAGAGGGTGGGCTGCACGGTGTATTGGATGGACAACGGACAAAAAGGAGTGCAAGCGTTTGAGGACTCACCGGTGGGGGCATTTGATGCCGTTTTGATGGATATACGTATGCCTATACTGGATGGATTAGAGGCAGCGAAGGCAATTCGTATGCTGAACCGTGCCGATGCAAAGACGGTTCCGATCATTGCTATGACTGCGAATGCCTATGATGAGGATAGAAAAAAGTCAAAAGAGTCTGGTATGAACATGCATCTGACCAAACCCATTGAACCAGCAATTTTATATGAGGCATTAAAGAAATATATGGAACTATGAGGCTTGTGTTATTGAAAGCAGTGGAGAAATTGATGGCGCTTTATCAGAAATAAGCAAATAATTCAAAACCAAATCTGGTATAATGTATGATTTGTAAATTTATATACTGCATTTGTGTAAATATTTACACCTTGGCTACAGTTTTGTTCATGATATAATAAACATAAAAAAGATCAAGAACGAACCCCTGATGAACAGCGGCAAGGGTTATCAGGACCGCTTTTTGCGATGCTGCAATTGTGGATCCATCGGGACAGGTCATGCGCTGCATTGGCAATGCCGGATGGGGGATAACGGAAAAGAAGGGATAATAGGGAGCAGAGCTGTCTGAGTTTGGGACACCCCTTGCCCATTTTAGGCCGTGTTCTTTTAAGAAAGAACACGGCCCAAATTTGCTGGTATGCAGAAGCAATTAGGGTGGCTGAAGCAAATAAATTTAAAATCCAGACAAGAAAGTACAGGGGAAATTCCTTGTCAGATATTATGATTTGCTTTACAATAGTAAGATATACAGAAACGCGGATAGAAATAGAGTGGAAGATATATCGGAGGAACAGTGATGCAGGTGACGATAAAGGATATTGCACGTGAGTGTGGAGTCTCGGTGGCTACGGTGTCTATGGCACTGTCTTCAAAGAAAACTAGGGTGTCGGAGAAAACAAAAGCAAAAGTAATAGAAGTTGCACGAAAGTATAATTATCAGCCGAATAATGCAGCGGTAAGCCTTGTGAATAAAAAGAGTAAGCTGATAGGGATTGTCTTTAACGACTTGCGGAACACCCATATTTCATCACTTTTCATGGAGATTAACAATGTGTTTGAAAAAAGAGGCTACTCTCTTGTCTGCCATATTATCGAAGATGACGGAGCGGTGGAGTGTGATCTGATTCGGAACGTGGGTGCGGGAAATATCAGTGCCTTGATCTGGGCGAAATCGCTTGAGAAATATACGGATGAAGAAAAAAAGAAACTGAATGATGCCATGTTGCAGCTAGATGTTCCGGTAATGACTATGGATAATTACGGATTTGCCTGTGAGGGGACGGATGTAGTGTTTGATTACCGTCAGGGCGGATATATCGCGACGAAGCATCTCATAGAGTACGGACACAGAAGGATCGGTTGTGTGGCGGGGAAAAAGAACTATCAGGTGACACAGGAGCGTTTGGAAGGATATAAAATGGCGCTTGAGGAAGCTGGAATTTCTTACGATGAAGAACTGGTTGTCTATGGGGATTATACAATGAATAGCGGATACATGTTATTTCCCTATATTATGGGAAAAAAGGTGACGGCTATTTTCTCTATGAATGACGAGATGGCATTTGGTATTTATCGTGCGGCGAGAATGTACGGGGTTGGTATCCCAGAAGATGTTTCTGTGGTCGGTTTCGACAACGTTCCGTTTGCGGATGTGATGCAGGTGCCGCTGACAACAATAGGCATTCCGGTAGAGGAAATGGGAAAGTATATAGGAGAACGCACCATGGAGCTGATCGAGTGCACAGAAAAAAAGGGAAGGAATGTGAGAGAGTATAAACCACAACTTTTGCTTCGGGGCAGTACAAAGAAAATTTAAAATGGTTTTATGTAAGAGTCGGTGAAACCGGCTCTTTTATTCTGTAAAATAATACCATTTGTGTCTGTCTATTTTTAACAGTGTTGAAACGTTTAGACATATTTGTTGAAACGTTTAGACAAGTGATAATATACAAAATAAACAAAAATAAACCTAATTAATTGAATAAACATGATAAATATGATATAATTCTAACGTACAAAAAAGGATTGGAAAAAATAAATGTTAAAACGTTTAGACAAGGAGGAGAGAACATTTTGGTGAGGCGTACAATTGTGGAACTAAAAAACATACGCAAAGAGTTTCCGGGTGTAGTCGCATTGGATCAGGTCAATATGAAGATACGCTCTTCCACAGTTCATGCACTGGTCGGTGAAAACGGAGCCGGCAAGTCAACACTGATGAAGATATTGTCGGGAACTTATACCGGTTATGGTGGAACAGTCTTTTGTGAAGGAACAGAGATTCATATGAAGTCAGAGAAGGATGCCTATGCACAAGGAATTTCTATTGTTGCACAGGAATTGAACTATGTACCTGAGCTGACGATATCAGAGAACTTGTTTTTAGGGAGAGAACAGAAAAAAGGAAAATTATTTTTGAACAAAAAGGAGAGAAAGAAGCAAACAAAGGAATTATTAAAAATAATGAACCTGGATTATGACCCCGATGAAAAAATGGGAAATCTGAATGTGGCTCAGTGTCAGATGATTGAAATTCTGAAAGCAATTTCGAGAAACAGTAAAGTCATTATAATGGATGAGCCGACATCATCTCTGACAAGTGCGGAGACCGGCATTCTTTTTAAGACAGTATGCAAACTGAAAGAGACTGGGATTGCATTCGTTTTTATCTCTCACAGGCTGGAAGAAGTCTTCGCACTCTGCGATGAATATACAGTTTTGCGCGACGGTAAGTGGATTGCATCGGGGGAAATAAAAGACACTACGGAAGAGCAGCTTATATCTATGATGGTAGGGAGGGATATCGAAGATATCTATCCCCCAATTTCAGAACATAAGGATCGAATTGTGCTTGAAGTGAAGAATTTGACTAATGACGGGGTATTTCGAGACATTTCGTTCCGGGTTCATGAAGGAGAGATTTTCGGCCTTGCAGGTATGGTAGGCGCAGGGAGAAGTGAGATTGTTCAGACAATATTCGGATTGGATCATCTGGAAAAAGGAGAGATCCTGATGGAGGGAAAAGAGGTAAAGATACGCTCTGTCAAAAATGCAATACGGCATGGGATTGCAATGGTGACGGAGGACAGAAGGACTTACGGATTTGTGGGTGTGAGATCGATAGAAGACAATATCAAACTTCCGAATGGGGATTTGTTTGCGAGAATAGGTTTCTGGAATGTAAAGCAGGTAAAGAAAAAGGGAAATGCTATTTGTTCGGAACTTTCAGTGAAAGCTCCGGGTATGAGTACACTTGCAGAGAATTTAAGCGGCGGAAACCAGCAGAAGGTAGTATTGGCAAAATGGCTTGTGCGGGATATTAAGCTTCTTATTTTAGATGAGCCGACAAGAGGGATTGATGTAGGTGCAAAGGAAGAAATCTATTCCCTCATTACAGAGTTTGCGAGGCAGGGTATGGCAATTATACTCATCTCCTCTGATATGCCGGAAGTGCTTTCCATGAGCCATAGAGTAGGAGTGGTCGGTGACGGGAAATTGTTAAAAATTTTAGAGCGTGAGGATCTGGTTCAGGATAAAATTATGAAAATAATTGTGGAGGCGAAAGATGAAAAATAAGAAGAGATTATCATCGGGAGAGATATACAGAAAATACGGAATCGTACTTATCATGTTTTTTTTATTTATTGCATCGGCAGTCATTAATCATAACTTTTTAAAACCCCAGAATTTGATTAACATATTAAAACAGATTTCTGTTGTTACCATTATTGCCTGCGGCGAGACGATGCTTATCGTATCAGGCATGATTGACTTGTCAGCGGGATTTTTGTGTACAACATCAGCGTGCATTTCGGCGGGAATCCTTGCGGGAACGGGAAATCTACCGCTGGCGATACTGGCGGGTATCGCAATCGGATGTCTTTGCGGCTGGGTGAACGGATTTTTAATTACCCACTATAAACTACAGCCGTTTATTGCGACTCTGGCTATGACCTATGTACTTCAGGGAATTGTTCAGATTTATACAAACGGGCAGACAATCGGAGGCGTGCAGAAAGCGAGACCATTGGGATATGGGGCAGTCCTCGGAATACCGGTTCCGGTTATCATTATGCTTGCTATGGTTGTAGTCATAGCGATATTGATGAAAAAGACAACATTCGGAACTTATATTTATGCTATCGGAGGAAGTGAGAAGGCGGCAATTGCCTCGGGCATTAATACGAAGCGCATAAAGAGGCTGATATTTACACTGAGCGGTGCACTGACAGGACTGGCAGGTGTAGTGCTGATGGCGCGTTTGATGGCGGGAATGCCTTCTGTGGGAGAAGGGTATGAGTTTGATGCTATTACTGCGGTGATTGTGGGCGGGACTAGCTTCTTAGGAGGAATCGGAACGGTAACAGGAGCCTTGATCGGTTCGGTCATCGTAGGATTGATCAACAACATATTGAATCTGCTGCATGTATCCACCCAGTATCAGTTGATTGTGAAGGGGGTGCTAATCGCAGTGGCAGTGATTATTGATATTAAGACAAAAGAAAATAAAAAAAGTAAATAAATAAAAATTAAGGAGGAAAAAACAATGAAGAAAAAATTAGCAGTGATGGTGGCGGGAATTATGGCATGTATGACGGTAATGACAGGATGCGGTACGGACAAGACAGGTGATACGGGCGAAACAGGTAAGAAAAGTGAAGGGTACTTAGTCGGATTTGCAAACAACAGTGATACGTACAATTATTGTGCAAAATTCAGAACGTATTTAAAAGAGATGACAGAGGCGAAAGGAATTGATATTACGGTCACAGATGCGGGTGGAGATACAAATGTACAGAACGGACAAATTGATGATTTT
This sequence comes from Clostridiales bacterium VE202-21, assembly GCA_000509105.1. Lineage (GTDB taxonomy): Bacteria > Bacillota > Clostridia > Lachnospirales > Lachnospiraceae > Faecalicatena > Faecalicatena contorta. The sequence goes on from BAIF02000072.1 coordinate 19,962, forward strand.
ATTGTACAGAACGTAAATGTAGTTTCAGCTATCAGCAACGATCTGGACGGATCTATACCGGCTCTTGAGGCGGCGAAAAGCGCAGGACTTCCTTACATCTCATTTTTGACTACGGTTTCGGGCGGGGATGACTATGACGGATATATTTATGTTGGTTCTCCGAATTATGACGCGGGAAAAGCACAGGGTGAATACCTTCGAGAGGTATTTCCGGAAGGAGCATCTATCTTATACTTCACAGGAGCACCAAACGACCAGCAGTATATTGACCGTAAACAGGGTCTGGAAGATGCTCTGAAAGGCAGTAATATTACAATTTTAGGTGAATATAACGTGGAAAACGCAAAAGATCTCGGAATGAGTACGGCGGATGACTGTCTGTTGTCATATGACAGTTTTGACGCAATTGTATGCCAGAATGACGATGCGGCATTGGGAGTTGTTGAGGCATTGAAATCTGCGGGAAAACAGGACAGCATTCAGGTGCTCGGTGTGGACGGAAGTGATGACGCACTGGAATCTATTAAAAACGGAGAAATGACGATGACTTCTCTGCAGGATGCAAAAGCACAGGCAGAAGCGGGTGCTCAGATTTTCGAGGACCTGAAAAACGGGACAGATCCGGCAGATATCGAGGATGTCAGCATTCCGTTTAAAATCGTCACAGCAGAAAATGTGGACGAGTATCTGAAATAATCCGATAAAGCAGTCCATTCAGAAAGACAGCGCAAGAAAGAAGGTAAAAGGAGATGGCGAATTACAAAGACAGCAGCCTTCCGGTGGAGGAAAGGCTTAAGGACCTAATGCAGAGAATGACATTTGAGGAGAAAATCGATCAGATTACATGTCTTGTGACAATCACGGAGGAGATTCCTGATTTTAAGGAATATGTACCAAACGGAATAGGGAATGTTGGCGCATTTACTGTGGCAGACAGTGTAGAAGAAATTGTGAAGTACGCGGACAAATTACAGAGATATCTGGTAAATGAGACAAGGCTCGGAATTCCAGCACTGATTCATTGTGAAGCGTGTGCGGGGGCACAGTATACGGAGGCTGATGTATTTCCTAGTGCAATCGCTCAGGCGTCTACGTTTGACCCGGCGATTGTGGAGCAGATGGCGGATATCATACGCCGCCAGATGCTATATGTGGGATTTCGACAGGCACTCTCTCCTGTGATGGACGTGGACAGGGATCCGAGGTGGGGAAGAATGACAGAGACATACGGAGAAGATGCGGCTCTTGTATCGGCGATGTCGAGTGCCTTTGTCAGAGGGATTCAGTCAGAGGATATGAAAAAAGGTATTTTGGCAACGGCAAAACATTTTGCTGGGCATGGCGTCACAGAGGGTGGAATCAATATGGGGCGCAATCTTGTTTCGGAGAGAGATCTTCTGGAAATTCACTGCAAACCTTTCCAGTGTGCAATAACGGAAGCCAATTTGAAGAGTGTTATGAATTCATATGGTTCCATCGATGGGGAACCGGTTGTGGGATCGAAAAAGATGCTTACAGAAATACTGAGAAATGCGCTTGGTTTCCGTGGATTTGTTGTCTCTGACTATCTCTCAGTGGACCGTCTGGTAGACCCATTTTCGGTGGCCGCCACATTTGAAGAGGCCGGAATTCAGGCAATTGAGGCCGGGCTGGATGTAGAGTATCCGAGACCGAAAGGGTTCCATTACTGCATGAAAGAAGCGGTAAATGACGGGCGACTGAGCATATCTGTGATCGATCAGGCGGTGGAGAGAGTTCTGAGAATGAAGTTTGAAATGGGTATTTTTGAAAACCCTTATCCGGATTTAAGAAAACTAAAAAAGACATTACATTTAGAAGAAACAGAGCGGCTGAATGAGAAGATAGCGGAGGAAAGTTTTATTTTATTGAAAAATGAGAACAAAGTTCTTCCACTGTCAAAACAGATAAAAAAACTTGCGGTAGTTGGTCCTCATGCGGACAACATCCGTAGCTTGTTCGGGACATTTTCTTATCCTGCAGTAATCGATATGACGATGTCCAGAGAGGAAGATGGGCAGGACTTTGAGGAACCGGGAGTCATTATCTATGATATTGATCAGGATTATATAGGACAGGTTCGTGATACCTCACCCAGGGTAAATAAGCGGATACAGAAAGATTTTCCGAAAGCAAAAACACTTTATCAAAAATTAAAAGAATATCTTCCTAACACAGAGGTGGTATTTGCAAAGGGGATAAACTGTGCAGGAACTGAACTTGGCGGAATGGAAGAGGCAGTGCGTGCTGCGGCCGATTCCGATGTAGTCTTGCTGACGCTCGGAGGTAAAAATGGCTGGGGAAGTACTTCCACGGTTGGGGAGGGCGTGGATGCTACCGACATTGATCTGCCGGGAGCACAGGAGGAATTTGCGAGAAAAATTTACGGATTACATAAGAAAACAGTCGTACTTCATTATGACGGACGTCCCCTGTCAAACGAGTTTACCGCGTCACATTTCAATGCTATCGTGGAAGTATGGCAGCCGGGAGAAATGGGAAGCAGCGCTCTGTGCAGATTGCTTTTCGGCGAGGTGAATCCGTCTGGGCGTCTTCCGGTCACTGTGGCAAGAAATGCAGGACAGCTTCCGATTTACTATGGCCTTCCGAGAGGAAGCGGCTATGTTGCAGCTGGGCACACCGGAATGATTCGGAATAAAAACGGATATATCAATGATACGGCAGAGCCTCTCTATTATTTCGGACATGGGTTGAGCTACACTTCTTTTGAGTATTCTGATATGAAAATCGAGGAAAAGGTCGTTAGTGCGTCGTCTGTCATCAAGGTGGAAGCACGGATTAAAAATACAGGTGGCTGTGACGGAACAGAAGTTGTCCAGATGTATTTTACAGATGCCGTATCGCAGATGGTGCGTCCGACAATGGAACTGGCCGGATTCGTGAGAGTGGAATTGAAAAAGGGCGAAGAAAAGAAAGTGCGGTTTGAGATGAAGGTGTCTCAGTTTGCCTTCTTGGACCGTGACATGCAATGGTTTGTGGAAAAGGGGAATTACATCATTTCGCTTGGAGCGTCCTGCAGGGATATCCGTCTTCAGGAACAGTTGCAAGTAGCTGACAGTGCAGTAATCGACGGTAGAACGAGAGGATTTTATGCAAAGGCGGAAGTATTACAGAACATTAGCAGGAGGAGTAAGCCATGAAATTTACAGAGGGATTCTGGGAAAAGAGCGAGGCTGCTCACGCATGTTATGCGGTACAGGCGTACGAAGTGGAAGAAATAGAAAACGGCATGAGGGTGATTGCTCCGTTCCGGACCATCTGCAGCCGCGCAGGCGCATTGGACGTCGGAACGCTGACGTTTGAGTTTACCTCAGCCGGCGAGGATATTATTTCCGTAAGATGTTTTCATTTTGAAGGATACGAAAAGAGAGAACCCCGGTTTATGCTGAATAGAGAAAAATGTAAAGTAAATATAGACATCAGCGAGGATGAGGCGGTGATGTCAGCAGGGAATGTTAGTGTACATGTGGGACTAAAAGAGTTCTATATCAGCTACAAAAGAAACGGGAAAGATATGACATCATGTGGGTTTAAAAATGTCGGATACATGAGACATGACAGAAAAAATTCAACCAAGTACCCGGAGACAAATTATCTTGCTGAGGACTACAATCCTTATATTGTCTCAGAGTTTTCACTGGCAGCGGGAGAATGTGTTTATGGTCTTGGTGAAAGGTTTACCGCATTTGTAAAAAACGGTCAGACTGTAGACTGCTGGAACGAGGACGGGGGAACTTCATCGCAGATTAGTTACAAAAATATTCCGTTCTATATAACGAATAAAAATTACGGAATCTATGTGGATCACAGCACAGACGTGTCCTTTGAGGTTGCGAGCGAAAAGGTAGAAGCAGTCGGCGTCTCCGTAAAAGGAGAGGAGATGCGTTATTATGTGATTGGCGGAAGTTCTATGAAAAAAGTGATTGAGCACTATACGAGTCTGACGGGCAAACCGGCACTTCCTCCGGCATGGTCGTTCGGACTCTGGCTGAGTTCATCCTTCACGACTGATTATGATGAGAAAACTGTTAACTCATTTATCGAGGGGATGAAAGCGCGGGATCTGCCGTTTGACGTATTCCATTTCGACTGCTTTTGGATGAGAGGCCTGCACTGGTGTGATTTTGAATGGAATGAGAAAACATTTCCGGATGTGAGGGGAATGTTAAAGCGATATAAAGACAAAGGGTTGAAAATATGCGTATGGATTAATCCCTATGTAGCACAGGGAACGGGATTCTTCCGGGAGGGGTTGAAGAAAGGCTATTTCCTAATGCGCGCCGATGGTTTGGGCGTAAAGCAGGTGGATAACTGGCAGCCTGGAATGGCAGTCATTGATTTTACGAACCCGGAAGCTGTGATTTGGTATCAGGAAAAACTGAAAGAACTGCTGGATATGGGAGTCGATTGTTTTAAATCAGATTTCGGTGAAAGGATTCCTGTTGATGTGACTTATGCAAACGGAGCAGATGCATGGGGAATGCATAATTATTATACATTATTATATAATCAGACGGTATTTGAATTGTTAAAGAGAGAAAGAGGAGAAAAGGAGGCAGTTTTATTTGCCAGAAGTGCGACGGTGGGAGGCCAAAGATTCCCCGTACACTGGGGAGGCGACTGTACAGGCACATATGAATCTATGGCAGAATCATTGAGAGGCGGCCTTTCCTTTATGCTCTCCGGTTTCAGTTACTGGAGCCATGATATTGGTGGATTTGAACTGGCAGCCGATGCAGATGTATATAAAAGATGGCTGCAATTCGGGCTGCTTTCCACTCACAGCAGACTACATGGCTCCAAAAGCTACAGGGTGCCATGGTTGTTCGACGAAGAATCTGTGGAAGTGTGCAGAGAATTTACGAAACTGAAATTGAAGTTGATGCCTTACATCTACAGTATGGCAGTGGAGTCGCACAAGACGGGAATTCCTGTGATGCGACCGATGATCCTGGAATATGAAAATGGTCCTGCAGTAAAATATCTCGATATGCAGTATATGCTTGGAGACCGTCTTCTGGTAGCGCCGATTTTTAATAAAGAGGGAATCGGAGAGTATTATTTGCCGAAAGGTGTGTGGACGCACCTTCTGAACGGAGAACGGAAAGAAGGAGGACGCTGGTACCGGGAAACATACGATTATCATTCCCTGCCTTTATTCGTGGCCGAGAATTCGCTTCTCCCGATGGGAAGCAATGAAAAAACAGCCGGGTATTCCTTCGCGGAAAATGTGCAGATCGGTATCTATGAATTACGGGAGGGAGAGAAAGCAGAATGCCGGATCCCCGACAAAGATGGTAATATTGTGCTGAATGTGAGGGCATATGCGGATAAAGATAAGATTTATTTGTCTAGTTGTGGGAAAAATGAAAGGATAACATATGTACTTTACAATGTTCCTGAAATCCGGAGCATAAGTGGAGGGACGGTGCAGTACGATAAGGAGAGGCGAAGCGCTGTTGTTGCAGCGGACGGGGAGCAGTTGATTTTGGGGAAATAAAAAACAGGAAGATTTTTGTATTCCCAAATGAGGAGAACCTCTCTAGCGAATGAAGCCTTCCTTAGATTTTTGAATATCTTTTTCCGCAGATTTCAATACAATCTTGCATTTGATTTGTTTTTAGTCCATCTTTGCCAATACAGAACAATGATTATATGCAGATTTTAAGGAAACTCGATTTGAATCACCTAATTTCACAGCTCGTTTTTCAATACAGGTTATATATACTATGTCAAAATGCTCAAGTGTGATAAAGAAATACACAAGAAGCTGATAGGCAGCTGCCCACTATTCCTTAAAATTAAAAGAAAATAAATAGAACTTCTCAGGCTTATATGGTAAAATGCAAATACAAATCGACAATCCAGAATTTAAGGGAAGAATGTTGTGTATAGTCGGCAACGGTCTACCCGTTTACGAGAGCTGTGAATGGATAAACCGTTTTATATTAATTTTATTGGATACGTTGGAGGCGTTAATACTACAAATATTTATTCGTTTAGAGGAGTGTTAAAAATGTTAAATAAGTTACATTTATCAATGATAGAGTTATATCGTGGGGACGCAAAGAGGATTCAGCATTTTTGCAAGGTTCACAGTTATGCGAAACTAATTGCTGAAACAGAAAATGTAGATGGGAAATGTCTGTTCATTCTTGAAGCTGCAGCCCTGACTCACGACATAGGGATTCACATATGTGAAGAAAAGTATGGGGATTGTAGCGGAAAATTACAGGAAAAAGAAGGCCCTGCAATAGTAAAAAAGTTACTTAAAGATTTGGGGTTTGAAGATTACGTATCTGAAAGAGTTCAGTATCTGATAGCAAATCATCATACGTACGATAATATTGATGGAATAGACTATCAAATACTTGTTGAAGCGGATTTTCTTGTAAATATCATGGAGGATAACCTGTCAAAAACAGCGGCTTTAAATGCGTATAATCATATTTTCAGAACAGAATGTGGAAAGCAGATTTGTAAAGTAATGTTTGGACTTTGTTAGCCGTAAATTACTATTTGAGGGAAAAATTATTGGAAAATCTGCCAAAACATGAAGATGATGGATACTCAAAAAATGATCTTAAAGGTTTACGAATCAGTGAACCCGGAACGTATCCGTCAGCAAATGAAAAAACTAAATAAGAAGCCAATGGAAGAGGAAAAACAGAGGGCTGTAATCTGATTTCTGCAGATATAAATCCGAATTTTTGATAGCCTTTACGGCAGAATTCACAGCAACGTTTACGACAAATTTACGACATTTCGAAGATTACTTATAACGAGATACAAAGATCTACGTGAAATTTTTGGCAAAATTGACCAAAAAAACTGCTTGCATAACCACATACAATGGGTTATAATAACCTATAGAATAGAATGAATTCTTCGGGGTCGAAAGGAAATCCAAAGTCTGGGAAGCCAGTAAACATAAGGGGTTCCGTGATTTGGAAAGGTGATTTACGACAGATTTACGACAAATTTACGACAAATTATATTTGGATGAGTTTTGTTATGATAAGCTACGGTTACGCCGTAGCTTTTTTGATATCTGCGTATTAGTTTTTAATGAGCGCATGCAAGGTGATGCTACGAATACATAGCAATAATTTTAGAAGGGTTAGGCCACAAAAATAATGATTGAGTTAGTGTTAATTATTACAATATTTCGTGCAGGATTGAATAAACTATGATAATATATAGCTAGTAGAAAGAAGGTGAAAGTATGGCTACCATTGAGCAAGTAAAGGCATTAATGAGAATGCATTTTGAAGATAACGATGAAAAGTTTAAGTCTATAGCGCTTCAGATAGCGGCTCATGAGGCGAAAATAGGCCATACTGCAAGTGCGCGTGAAATTAAAGAAATCGTTCAGAATCCCAAATATAAAGCTCAGAAAAAACTTGTTAAATTTAATACAAAATACGACATGTTAGAACAGAAAATCTCTGAATTTAGCTTTCATGATTTGGTTTTGTCAGAGGAATTAGAGATTAAGGTGCAGCGAATCATTACAGAATATCGTAAAAGAGATCTTCTAAGAAAGAACGGTTTGAAGAATCGTAGTAAGATTTTAATAGTAGGTGAACCGGGAACCGGGAAAACCATGACGGCCTCAGTATTAGCTGACGAATTGGGCTTGCCGCTATATGTTATCCAAATAGATAAGCTGGTAACAAAATATATGGGTGAAACCAGTGTTAAACTAAGACAGGTATTTGATTGCATACAGGAAATACAAGGGATATACTTTTTTGATGAATTTGATGCTATAGGTTCTGATCGTTCATTGGATAATGATGTTGGAGAGATGCGAAGAATTTTAAACTCATTTTTGCAGTATCTGGAAAATGATGATTCATATAGTATTATTCTTGCTGCAACCAACAATCCTAAATTATTAGATAAAGCATTGTTTAGAAGGTTTGATGATGTACTTGAATATAAGTTGCCGGATTTAGGCCAAATACAATGTATATTGGAAAAACATTTGGATGGCTTGGCACTAAATGATGTTTTTGATGATCAGGTTTATGAAAGTGCAAGAGGATTGAACCATGCAGATATCGTAAAGGCCTGTGAAGAGGCAATTAAATATTCATTAATCAATGACGAAAACATAAGCAAGGCAATGATTTTATCATATATACAGGATAGGAAAGGCCTTTATAGATTCAAGGAGGCATAATATACTAAATGGGTAGAAATTTAAAGAATATTTATATTAATGAGGCAGGGGAAGGTTTAAAATATAAACCTGTTACAGGAGGCAGTGGAAAAACGAATTATCCTCCAAGAAGCAATAGAATTCAGCATGGAAAATGGATAGAAAGCCAATTTGAACTTGCATGGAAAGAAGCAGAGAAGTCATGCAGGGACAAATTGGCTGTTTCTGCATCTGCAAGAGAAGGCGTTTACCTGCAGGTTAAGGGAAAAGCCGGCTATGATTTATTGACTAGAAGTTTAGAAAATACAAGTCAGGGAATCAGGTTGGCAAACATACAAACTGATAGTGATAATGTTATATCGGCAACTATCTTTATTCCTAATAAAAAGCACGAGTTTTTTATAAAGAAAATTGAAAAATATGTTGGAAGAGAGTCGGGCACAGATGTTATCGGTACAGTGGAGAGCATACAAGCAGCTTTGTTAGAAGCTTTCTGGATTGGTAATAAAGAAGCAATTCCAAAAGATGATAAAAGCATATGGTGTGAGGTCTGGCTGCGCTATGAATTAAAGGAAGATGTATCTAAAGTTAAGAACGAGTTTTTCAGCCTTTGCAAAAGTTTGGGCATAAAGACGAAAACACAACATATATTGTTTCCAGAAAGAATCGTAGTAGGAGTTAATGCAGATGGAAGACAATTGACCGAGTTATTGGGATATAGTTCAAGAATTGCAGAATACAGAAAAATGTCTGTACTTACATCCTTTTTTATTGAGATGAAGGGTGCGGATCAAAGAGCATGGAGTGATGATTTAGCAAAAAGAATTAGCACAAAAAATATGACGGATACCTCGGTATGTCTGTTAGATACAGGCGTTAACAATGGGCATCCTTTACTAGAAAAATTATTAAAAGATACTGATAGACAGACTATAGATTTGTCAAAAGGTCCTGAAGATAAGAATGGACATGGCACGAATATGGCCGGTATAGCGGCATTTTTTACGTTAGAGGACAAACTGGAATCAATGGATGTATTTGAGGCGTATCATTTTTTAGAATCCGTTAAAATGATGGATAGACCAGATGATAATCCGGAAGAATTGTATGGTGAATTGACAGCCGAGGCAATTAGCTTAGCAGAAATAGAAAACCCCGATACAAATCGTGTAATATGCATGGCGATAACAGCAAATACAAATATTGATAAGGATGGCAGACCTTCATCTTGGTCAGGAGCATTAGATGCTATTATTTCAGAAGCGGAAGAGGAAGCGGTGAAAAAGGCTAAGAAGTTGATGCTTGTTTCAGCTGGAAATACAACTCTTGAGGAGTTAAAAGATACTAGTAATTATAAGGCTGCTGTAGTAAATCATTCTGTTGAAGATCCCGGACAAGCATGGAATGCTATTACAGTAGGGGCTTATACGGAATTAGACCAGATAGATAATCCATTATATAAGGGATTCGAGCCGTTAGCGGAATGTGGTGATTTTTCCCCGTATACTTCGTCGTCTTTAACTTGGAACCATAATAAATGGCCGATTAAGCCGGAAATACTTTTTGAAGGTGGAAATGTTGCATATAGTAAAAACGATGATTTTTATACTGAGGCAGAGGATCTTTCCCTGCTTACGACAAGCAATCAGTATTTAATGAGAAGGCCATTTGATATTATTTCAATGACTAGTTCCGCGGTAGCACAAGCATCTTGGATGGCGGCTAAGATTTGGAGCAATTATCCTGATTTGTGGCCTGAAACTGTACGGGCTTTAATGATACATTCTGCTGATTGGACTAAAGAAATGAAAAGAAGTATCAGTAGCAGTTCGAAGTTGTCGAAAAATGAATACAGGAAGTTACTTAGAATTTGCGGCTATGGGGTTCCCAGTATAGATAAAGCGATGTGGAGTGCAGAAAATAGTGTTAATTTGATTGTTGAAGATGAATTACAGCCATTTGTTAAAAAGGAAAATGGCAGTATAACTTGCAATGAAATGCACATACATACTTTACCGTGGCCGAAAGAACTGCTTTCAGATTGTGAAAATGCTAATGTTAAAATGCGAGTAACTTTATCATACTATATAGAGCCGGGACCTGGTGAAATTGGATGGAAAGATAAGTATAGATATCCTTCTTGCGGTTTATCTTTTGATGTTAATAACCCAACTGAAGACAGAGAAAATTTTACAAAACGAATTAGTAAAGAAATGCGCGAAGATGAAAACGAAAAGGGTGAAGTGAAAAACGATAGTTCACGTTGGACATTAGGGGTAAATAATCGAAATGTAGGTTCAATACATTCTGATATTTGGGAAGGGACAGCCAGTCAATTATCTGAAAGTAATCTGATAATTGTTTATCCTAAAAGTGGATGGTGGAAATCAAGGACGAACTTAAAAAAATATAATTCATACATTAGATACTCATTAATAGTATCAATAGAAGCACCAGAAATTGATGTGGATTTGTATACGGCCATCCAGACAGAAATAAAGAATAAAACATTAACAAAAACCACGATTACAGCATTATAGTAAGAGTTATAGTTCAAAAATGGATTATTGAAAACAATACTTGTTAATGACAACGATATCGTGGTTATATAGAGAAAATAAGGTGGTAATAAATATTATATTTATAATGCTGAAAATAATAGATTGCAAGATTCAAAGCATTATATAGATCTTTTGCCTTAAAATCATCAATTTAAGCCGTTTGTTCTTAAAAATAGAACAAGCGGTTTTTTGCGTTCTGTACATAGCCGTCCTTTTGGATGGTTTAAATTATGAAGGGAGGAGAATTTATGGATTAAATACAGTCTGCGTTTTTTAGATTAACCAACCGAAAAAGAATTTCTGCTATTCCCGGGACGTTTACACGTCTCCATACAGGCCAATTGAATACAGGGAGGTAAAAGAATCATGCCCGATGGCAAAATAATTGCAATAGCAAATCAAAAAGGAGGTACAGGAAAAACATGTACAACAGTGAATTTAGGAATTGGGCTAGCCAATCAGGGAAAGAAGGTGCTGGTAGTAGATACCGATCCACAAGGAGATTTAACAACATCACTTGGCTTTAAAGATATTGATGATCTCCCCATAACATTATCAACAATCATGGGAAAGATCATAGAAGACATTCCAATAGAACCGCAGGAAGGAATCTTACACCATCAAGAGGGAGTAGATTTAATACCTGCTAATATTGAACTATCTGCAATGGAAATGTCTCTGGTAACTGCAATGAGCAGGGAATATGTTCTTAGAAATTATTTGCAACAGATAAAGCAGGACTATGACTTTATCCTTTTGGATTGTATGCCCAGTCTTGGTATGATTACCATAAACGCATTATCAGCAGCAGATTCAATTATAATCCCAGTTCAGGCTCATTATCTTCCGGCAAAAGGGATGACGCAGTTGATCAAAACTATTGGAAAAGTAAAAAGGCAGCTTAATCCACAATTAAAAATGGAGGGAATCTTAATTACGTTAGTAGAAGGAAGGACGAATCTAGCAAAATCTGTTTCTACAACATTACGCGAGCAATATGGAACCGCTGTTAAAGTGTTCAAGTCAGAAATTCCGAAGGCTATTGCTGCGGCAGAGACATCTGCTGAAGGGAAGAGTGTTTATGCTTACGATAAGGATAGCTTAGTAGCAAAGGCTTACGAATCGTTCACAAAGGAGGTGTTGAGAGATGGCGAAAAGCAAAGGCATCAATCTGGACCTTCCCTCAGTCGATGACCTGTTTACGACACAGGAAAAGCGGGAAGAACAGAACCTTGAAAAGGTAATGGACATTCCTGTTGATCTGATCGACGACTTTCCAAACCATCCATTTAAAGTATTGGATGATTCAGAGATGATTGATTTAGGCACCAGCATAAAGGAATATGGTGTGCTTGTTCCTGCTTTAGTCAGGCCAAAAGAGGATGGTCGTTATGAGATGGTAGCTGGACATCGGCGAAAGCATGCAACTATTCTGACCGAAAAGACTGATCTTCCATGTATTGTCCGGAACTTGACAGATGACGAAGCAATTTTGATTATGGTGGATAGCAATCTTCAAAGAGAACACATTCTGCCATCAGAAAAGGCTTTCGCGTACAAAATGAAGTTAGATGCTATGAAAAGGCAGGGAAAACGGGCTGATTTAACTTGTGCACCAATGGAGCACAAGTCAAAAGGTGTTAAATCAAGAGATCTATTGGCAACACAAAGTGAAGACAGTAGGGAACAAATTCGCCGGTACATTAGACTAACAGAACTTCTACCAGAGATTTTGGAAATGGTCGATAACAATAAAATAGCCTTCCGCCCGGCAGTAGAGATTTCCTACCTTACTATAGCGGAGCAGGAATCTCTTCTGGATTCCATGAGAAGTGAGGACTGTACACCATCTCTGGCACAGGCCATTAAAATGAAATCATTTTCAAAAGAAGGAAAGTTAGAAGAAGCTGTGATTGCGTCGATCCTGCAGGAGGAAAAGCCAAATCAAGTGGAGCAATTCAAGATTCCACAGAATCGTATCAGCAAATATTTTCCAAAAGGGACGCCAAAAAAGAAGATGGAGGATACGATAGTATCTGCGCTGGAGATGTACCAAAAGAGGCAGAGAAACAAAGATATGGAAAGGTAAAATTCCATGTTGCTTTGAGCAAGGACCACGGAAGTACACCAAGGGGAAAGTGGGATGTTCCACTAAACGGCGAGAAAAGTTTGAGTTCCCCCTCTCCACACCTCACCCCTTCAGATTACCAGCAGTTACCAGCGGAAAGAGAAATTATAGGAATGTGGCTAGCCACAAAACAATTGAAGAATTTATTCCACAATCAGATCTCTGCTGCGGCGGAGCTTTTTTATGCCTGTATTTATTATGGCAGACGGGCTTACAAGGAGGAAAGAAGATGAAACAAAAAAGAAAAATATGGAGCAGGCTGTTGGCATTGGCTGTGATAATGTCATTGAGCATTGCACCTTCACTTAGTTCTGCGACTGTCTATGCAGATGGGAAAACAGAAAATGTAGTGTCACAGACCCAAGAAGATCAACAAGAAACAGATGAAGCACAGAGCGTGACTGCTGTTGATATCACGAAGGATATATCGGATGTAGAATTCTCGATACAGACATCTGTTGAGGGGATATCCTACAATCCGGACAGAGAGACTGTATCGCTGCTGTCTGTAAAAGACGAGAATGGCGAAGAGGCTGACACGCAGACCTCGGGAATTTATATTGCCACGTATCTGGTAATTCCCAAGGATCAGAGTGAAAGCTATACCATCCAGAGAAATGTGATACTGACTGATACCGAAGGAATGGCATATACGCAGGAGAATGGGGCGGATAAAAGTAAATCCGATACTGAGGCGGATGATTCAGATGGTCAGCCTGTATCACAGGAAACACCGGAATTGAAGATAAAATCTGCAGGTGAATCTGTGACAGAAGAAGAGCAGAAAGAGATACAGCGGGAACTTCAGTCAGGAGAAACCTTACTGTTTTCTACTGTGAACTCCATCAATTTACAAGAGGATGTCTATCTGGAAGTTGGTGATGTAATTTATTATCCTGAAAACATTGGTTACTATTCTACGAACTGGTTTTACGTGAATGGAAAGCTGGCATACTGTATCGAATCACAAAAACCGACTCCGCCGACAGGCGATTATGTAGGAGAAGTGCTGGATTCAAATAAGGATCTGCAGAAAGTATTGTACTACGGCTATGGTGGGGCCGGTGATATCACAGGGACCTATATGCCGGATTTCAGTGATGAACAGAAATATGTCTTTACACACATTGCAGCAAGTTATGCTTATGCCGGAATAGAAGGTTTTGCGGGCTGTCCATATGAGAATCTTGTTGCAGCAGGCGTTATCGGCTATATCGACAAGCTGCTGGGTATGGAGGAACCGCCAAAAGGGGAACTGTCATTTTCAGCCAACAGTGTGACGGCCGTCAGAAGTGGAGAGAAGCAGAGAACGCCGGATATTGTTCTGAATGGTGATTACAGGAATCATATTACGATGAATCTTCCAACCGGAGTAACAGGTGTAAATACAACGAAAAACAAGAGTGTTACGGCGGGAAGCTTCACCATTAATGGTGGGGACACCTTTTATCTGGAGGCTCCTGTTTCTCAGTCAGGAAAATATTCAACAGGGGAATTACATGGTTCAATTAGAGAGACTTGGCGGACATTGGTTGTCTTCACCGGTGACGTAGATCAGGCCGTGGGTGTATTTGAATCGGAAGCGGCGCTTCCGGTCAGCTGGTCGGTTGACTGGATCAGTATGACTCGGATTTCGTTAGTGAAGAAGGATACAGATACAAAGAATCCATTATCTGGTGCAGTGTATGGCATATATAGGAATAAGGAATGCACAGACCTGCTTATGGAAATGCCAGTCACAGGCAGTGATGGGAAATGCATAAGTGGGTATTTTGAAGCTGGCATAAAAACAGTATATGTGAAAGAGATTACTGCAGCGCCTAATTATCTGAAAGATGAGTCAACCCATGTAGTAAATGTCGAGGCAGGAAAAACCATTACTATACAGGCAGTAGATAAGGCTGTCAAAGGGAAGATTACTCTAAAGAAAGTGGATGCAGAGACCGGCACTTTCCAACCTCAGGGAGATGGAAGCATGGAGGGAGCAGTTTTCGGACTCTATGCAAAAGAAGATATCGTGCATCCGGATGGAAGGACAGGCGTTTTGTATCCGAAAGGAACGCTGATTTCTCAGAAAACTGTAGGAAGCAAAGGAAGTATCACCTTTGAGGATTTATATCTGGGGCAGATGTATGTAAAAGAAATCACATCTACAGAATCCTATCTGGTTCAGCCGATGGAATATGATGCAACACTAAGCTATGCCGGTCAGGAGCAGGCAATTGTAACCAGAAACCTGATTGTTGAAGAACAGGTGAAGAAGCAGGCATTTTCCCTGATTAAAATCAGCGAGGATGGGGAGCAGACAGAAACAGACTTAGTAGAAGGTGCCGGATTTAAAGTCTATCTGATAAGCGGTCTCACAAAGGTTAAGGATGGCACATTGAAACCAAAGAATGGTTCTTATTACACGGCAGAAGACTTTGTGAACTATGATTTCAGCAGGGAGACCACAGCTCTTACGTATGAGGATAAGAAGGCAGTACCGGTACCTGAATTATTTACGGATAACAAAGGCTATCTGGCAAGTCCTGAACTTGCATATGGAATGTACGTGGTGGAAGAAAGCACGGTTCCAGGAAATTTGAACAAGGTGAACCCATTTATAGTAAATATAACGGAAGACAGCCGGGAGCCAATGGAGTGGCGTATATTTGATGACAGGCCATACCAGTTCTTTCTGAAGATTGTAAAGCGGGATGCTCAGACCGGAAATGTAGTTCTTGGGAAGAAAGCTTCATATAAGATCTATGACTGTGCAGCCAAGAAATATGTAGAACAGACAGTTAACTACCCCAAGAAGCAGAAAATCAGTGTATTTACCACTACAGAAGAAGGAATTCTGGTTACACCGGAGAAATTGAAGCCGGGAACTTACAGGATTGAAGAAGTAAAAGCTCCAGCGAGTTTTGTACGGGCCGGATGTGAAAAGGAACTGTTTTTGGGGGATAAAAAGGTATCTCTTTTAGATCTCGCTATGGAGGGAGTCTACAAAAAACAGGAACAGGAGCCGATTACCATTACAATTGAGTCTGGTAATGCATCTGAGATTGATCCAGAGAGCGGGACACCGATGGTAACAATAGATCAGAGGAATAATGAGCAGGTAGGCAGTCTGACCATTGTTAAGGCAGGAGAACAGCTGCAATCCATTACGGGAGACTCTTTGGTAGACAAAACAAAAGGTATCTGGAATAAAGTGAAAGAAGCAGTCACTGGCGAAAACTGGTCAGATACCGTATTCCATGAATTTAAATATACAGAGGGAGGCATTGCAGGAACGGTTTTTGAGGTCAGGGCAAACGAGGATATTGCCAGTCCGGATGGAGCCAAAGATAATGAAGGGAATCCAGTTATCCGCTACCATAAAGATGATGTGGTAGCAACGTTGTCAACAGATGACACGGGGAAGGTGACTGTCAATAACCTGCCTCTGGGTTCCTATTATGTGAAAGAGGTAGAAGCAGGGGAGCATTTTGTTTTAAATACGGAGATAAAAGAATTTATACTGACCAGCGAGGATGATACTGCTGCAGTCGTCTATGAAAAGGTCGAATTTATGAATGAGAGACAAAAGATAAAAATCAGTCTGAAAAAGAAAGACAAAGTGAATGGGGATGCTCTTCAGGGCGTGGTTTTTGGCTTGTATACAAAAGAAAATATTCTGTCAGCCGACGGTGAGGTACTTCTGGAAAAAGACACGCTGATTGAGCAGAAAAGCACAGATGAGAATGGTGAGCTGACATTTTCCAGCGACCTGTTTCATGGTTCCTTTTATGTGAAAGAGCTTAGAGCATTACCGGGGTATCTGCAATCAGAAGAAATCTGGGAGATTGTGGTGACTTATGAAGACCAGAAACTGGCGGTTATTACTGCTGAAAAAGAGTTTGAAAATCAACCAACAGAAACCCGGATCACAAAAACGGATATAACCACAGGAAAAGAATTAGAAGGAGCCAGATTACAGATTAAGGATCAGGATGGCAAAGTTGTGGAAACGTGGGTCAGTGGAAAAGAAGAACATGTCATATATGGACTGCCAGAAGGAGCTTACATCTTGCATGAAGAACTTGCACCGTTTGAGGAGGGCTATGTTACCGCAGAAGATGTGGATTTTCAAGTAAAGGCGGATGGCAGTGTGGCAAAAGTAGAAATGAAGGATGACATCTCAAAAGTGGAAATAAAAAAGACTGATATTACAACAGGAAAAGAACTGAAAGGTGCAAAACTACAGGTTCTGACAATGGAAGGAACAGTTCTTGAAGAATGGATTACGGATGGCTTTTCGCACAAAGTGAACCAGCTTCCGGTAGGAGTGAATCTGATTTTGCGGGAAGTTACGGCACCGAAGGGGTATGAGGTAGCGGAGGATGTAATATTTAAATTGGAAGATACGGCAGAGATACAGAAGGTAGAAATGAAGGACAAAGGGATCGAAAAGAAACTGGTCGTATCCCAGGGGCCTAAAACAGGAGACAGGTCAGAAGTGTTGTTGATCTTAGCTGTATTATGTTCTGCAGCAGCGCTTATAATAGCTGGAATTGTTTATAAAAAGAAGAGGGGGCGGAAAATAAATGGCAAAAAACACAAAGGCAGTCAGAACGTTGAATAAGTTGTTGGATGCCGGATATGACACTGAAAAATCGATTCTTTCCATGAGTATGGAAGATATGCTCAGGATGCCGGGGATAACAGTGACTGAACTTGCCGTCATTAATGAATTACAAAAACATGTGAAATCAAATAAGGTGATTACATTCTTAGGCAGGCGGCATCCACAGGAAGCAGAACAGGAGACGGATTCAAAGCAGCAGGCAGATATAGGACAGGGGGATTCAGAAATTGCACGGGATACTGAGCAAAAACAGGAATCCAGTTGTGAATTGGAGAGGCGGGAGTATGGAAGAAATTATCATTCATGATTTCAGCGAACTGAAAGAAGTGGTGGATGCTATGGAAGAGAGCCAGATACTTTGCATTATGATTCAGGAGGCAGAAGATGAATGAATTGGAGGTAGTGAATATCCGGCTTGTTAAGGAGCCCTCCCTATACTGTGAAAGACCTATCCATAGTCCCAGTGATGCAGTGGAAGTTGTAGGAAGGGAGATTTCCCAGTATGACAGGGAAGTATTGTGTGTCCTGAATTTAAAAGCCAATGGGCAGATCATTAATATTAATATTGCCTGCATGGGAACAGTTGACCAGGCAATAGTAAACCCAAGAGAGGTATTTAAAAGCAGCATTTTATCCAATGCCCGCTCTATCATCCTGATGCATAACCATCCCAGTGGAAGTCTGAAGCCTTCAAATGAGGATAAGCGTATAACGAGGAGGCTGTGGAAATGTGGAAAGTTATTAGGGATTCATATAGAAGACCATATCATCATAGCCGGAACCAGCGGCGAAAAGTTCAGTTTTAGTGAAATGGGATACATTCGGGAAATGGAACTGGCAGAGGAGGTATCAGAGGCAGAGATTATACCATTTCATAAAGCAAAGGAGCGTGAAGAACGTTGAAGTTACCCTGTGCCGAAGATTGGTACAGGGGGTACATATACTGGAGTGTTTGTATCATTGCGGTGCAGGCGCTTCTCATTTATAGTTTCTATTGTAAATGAAGGAGGCGAAAATCTATGGACATAATTGATATTAAAGTATTAAAAAGGAACTGGAGGCGGTCAGGAAATGCGTGACTTTAACCATCTGAATATGTCGCTGTGGCAGAATGCATTTTTCGATGAAGTGGATGAACGTGTCAGAGAAGCAGCCAAAAAACATTGTCCTGAATATTCGAGATTTATGAAAGAGGCTGATGAATTACTGGAAGCATATCCGTTTATCTCCATATTTGATGAGTATGACAGCATAACGGAAGGACGCACGTTTTCCAGGGAAGAACTGAAAGCATTGTCTGATTTCCTGTATGCGGAAGATAATCAGGAGTATGTGGAGCGGATGGAGCTTTATTTTCTTGGGATGCGTGATGCTATAGCACTTCTTTCCTTTTTGGAAGTATGAAAGTACAATCAATAATAATACAAGTACATATCAGGAAATTCCGTACATAGCTGGTTGGTGAACCATATTGCCGACCAGCTGTTTTTATTTGAGAGGAGGTGAAAATGATGCCATATATTGCACCAGAAGTCGTGCAGGAAGTAAAGAAAATGGACCTGCTGACCTATTTGAAAAACTATGAACCCTATGAACTTATCCGTTTTTCCAGCAACACGTATACCACAAGAACTCATGATTCACTGAAGATTTCAAATGGTAAATGGATGTGGTGGAGCAGGGGGATAGGCGGCAGGTCTGCACTGGATTATTTAATTAAGGTGGAGGGATATTCTTTTACGGAGGCAGTAGAAATTATTGCAGGGCAGGCGGCGATCGCTCCACCTGTTTATGTTCCACAGAAGGAGGACAAAAGGGAGAAAAAACTTCTTCTTCCAGAACTCTGCCAACATCCGAAGCATGTCATTTTGTATCTTCTAAGCAGAGGGATAGACCGGGAGATTATTGAATTCTGTGTCAGTACAGGCACGATATGCGAGACGCGGGAACATCAGAATGCAGTATTTATTGGGAAAGATTCTGCTGGAAAACCCCGTTATGCAGCCCTTCGTGGAATCAATTCTGACTTTCTGGGAGATGCGAACGGAAGTGATAAGAGATATTCCTTTTCTATTTTTGCAGAAGGAAAATCATCAACAGTTCATTTATTTGAGTCAGCAATCGACCTGCTTTCTTATGCGACAATGCAGAAACTGGAGAGGATGAATTGGAGATCGGAGCACTTGTTATCACTTGCCGGAGTGTATCAGCCTGCAAAAGAAATTGAAAAGAGTAAACTTCCTGCAGCGCTTGAACGATGCCTTCAGAAACATCCGGAAATTGAGACGGTTCTGTTCCATTTGGATAACGATCCGGCAGGACGGCGGGCGGTTCAGGCAATACGGACAGTACTTCCGCAGCAGTATGTGACAAAGGACAGGCCGCCAGAAATCGGGAAGGATTGCAATGATTGTCTATGCATCAGACAGGGTCTGGAAGTGACCAAAGCAAGGAAAAAGAAGCAGGTGATACAAACGGAGAGATGAGTCAGTTTATAAGAAATGAATGATGAAACGAAACTGGGGCGGGGAATACATTGTCTTAACCAGCACTGAATTTGGCTTGCCTCCGGCAGACGAATTCGTTGGTTGGGGAGCTTCCCCAATCCCCTGTTTAATGCTGGAAGGAGAAAAAATGAGCATGGCACTAATGTTAGGACTTGGATTTATATTGGGTAGTTTCTGCGGAGTTATTGCAATTTGTTTGGTGCAGATTGGAAGGATAAATCAATATGAAGGGAGATCGTCAGATGAAAAAAGAGAATAGCAGGAAAGTGGATAAGCGAAGAAGGATAAGCAGGTTGTCAGCCTATCAGAACCAGATGAAAAAGCGTTCCGTGAAGAAGGGAGTGATACGATCATGATGACGTTTCAGGAATTTGCACAGCGAGTGGAGGCGGATCTGCCACAGCACTTACCAGAAGAGTTGGATGGCAGTGAGGTGAGCCTGATGAACACAGAAAAGAACAACGGGCAGATCCGGACCGGAGTCTCTATCAAGCCGCAGGGAGTTAACGTATCTCCCACGGTTTATCTTGAGGAATGCTACAAATCCTATCTTCAAGGGGAGGACATGGTTCAGATATTAACCCGGCTGGGAGAGACCGTCAGAGATTCTATGCCGGCTGAGGAATTGTTACAGAAGTTTCAGATGGACAGATATGAGTATGTCAAAGATTTTATCACGTGCAGCATTATTAACAAAAAAGCAAATTCGTCTCTGCTTAAGAAGGTGCCTCATAAGAATATAGAAGATTTATCTATCATCTACCAGGTAGAGCATGACATTCCCGGTGGAGAGATGCATGCTAAGATAACGAACCAAATGCTGGAGCAGTGGAATATTAGTGAAGGCGAACTCTATGGAACTGCACTGGAAAATATGCAGCGCATAAAACCACCGGTCTTTAAGCGGATGGGAGATATCATTATTAACATGATTGGAGAAGAAGCCGAAGAACAGGGGCTTAATTTATTTGTGGATGAAGAAGCATTTAGGAATCTGCCGGAAGATCAGATGTATGTCCTTACTAATGGCAGCAATTCATTTGGTGCAAGCTCCATACTGTATCCGGGCGTGCTGAAAAATATAGGGGAATGTCTACAGGATGATTTTCATATCCTTCCATCTTCGATTCACGAACTTATAATTGTCCCCAAAAGTCGTAGCCTGGAGGCCAGGGAACTTGGGGAGATGGTACGGGAAATCAATGCAACACAGGTGGAGCCGGAGGAGGTACTTTCTGATCGTGCCTATGAATATAATCGTGAGGCAAGGAAGCTGTCTCAGCTGAGGGATTCAATACCAAAGGAAAAGGAGAGGGACAGATGAGAAAACGAAATGTTTCATTGATGTTCCGGATGACGGAGACAGAGGCAATGGAGCTTGATCGGAAGGTAAAACAGTCGGGGCTCTCCAGAGAGGCGTTTATACGTGCTGTCCTGAACGGTTATATACTGCATGAAAAACCGGATAAAGAATTCTATGATGTCATGCGCCAGATGAATATAATAGGAACTCATCTCCATCAGATTTCCACAAAGGCAAATGTGCTGGGCCTCATCGATGCCCCCTATTACAAAAAAGAAGCAGACAGGTGGACAAGGTTCCAACTGGAAATTAAACAGAAGTTTTTGCTGCCGGACAAGGTGTGATTAAAATTGGCTACGACAAAGATATGGGATGTCAGGGGCAGGATGGATCATGTAATTGATTATGTAAATAATGCTGAGAAAACAGAAAATGTGAAGTTTTCGCGGCAGGATCTGCAGGGGCTGCGGGATGTCATGGATTATATGCTGCAGGATTATAAGACTGAACAGCAGTATTACGTAACGGGGCTGAACTGCCATCCCCAAACAGCAAGGCAGGAAATGATGGTTACGAAGAAACAGTACCAGAAGGAAGGGGGCATTATTGCATACCACGGATATCAGAGTTTTATGCCAGGAGAAGTCACCCCACAGCAGGCCCATGAAATTGGGGTGAAGCTGGCAGAGGAATTGTGGGGGTCCAGGTTCGAGGTGATCGTGGCAACCCATTTGGATAAGGCCCATATTCATAAC
>BAIF02000071.1 GCA_000509105.1 Clostridiales bacterium VE202-21
GCGGGACCGTCCCCCGGCTGAGGGCCGGTCCCGCTCCCCGCTGCTGTCAGGCGTACTACATCCCCCGCATTTTAAACCCGCTCACAATAAATTCCATAGCCCTCCATCCGGCATGTGATTTTCTTCCCGTTTACAACTACAGCTGCGTTCTGTTCCTGGCCGGAGTTGTTGATCACGACAAGCATACTGCTCTCCGGATAATAAGCGCACTCCGTATGCAGGTTATCTGTTACCAGTTCCGGCATAAGCTGCCCGCCTGTTCCGTACAGGATCAGATTCATTAGCAGCCGTGTATTTTCCGGACAGTACTCAAAGGATGCCAGATATATCCCCCTGCCGGAGCCGAATCCGCAGGAAGTCACGGCTGGCATGCCAGCTTCTTCTCTGAGGACGGATGCCTTACCGTCAGTCAGATAAATTCCCTTTCTTGCATGTATATAACTTCCAGCCGGGAAGAGACCTTCCGGGGCCTCTTCTGTAAATGACCATTTGCCATGGCACACTCTGGCCCCCGTATCTTCATCAACGCCCAGTATATGTGCCATGCGGAAAAAGGTGTCGCACCCCTCCAATGCGGAAGGCTCATTGACTCCGATGAAGGTTCCGCCGTTATAAACCCATTCGGTCAGAATACTTATGGTATGCTCATCTTTCCAGCAGTCTCCTCCGCTCCATGCACTTCCTGCATATCCTGCATTGATTACGACATCGATTCCTTTTAATGCACCGTTTTTGACATCTTCAAAACTGATGAATGAGACATCAAAAGGAAGTCCAGCAAGGCTTTCGTTGATATGGATCAAATCATGCATATATGTCTCGTGGAAATGTCCGGACAATGTCCAGGAGCGCAGGGCGCCCCAATAATGAAGTACAGCCACCTTTGGGTTTAACACAGCGGGTTTTCCGTGGCTGTGAAGATCTTTGAGCATGCGGAACTCGTCTGCGGTGTCGGCAATATACTCCACGAATTCCGGGCTGTTTTCAACCAGATGCAGATAACCTCCAAGTCCGATCCGTTCAATGGGGGATCTTAAAACAGCGCGTCTGACGGCCTGCCAGTATTTCTGGGCTTCCCCTTTCGGATTGCCCCCTTCCAGAAATGTAGGCGAACCATTTATCCCTGTAGGAAACAGATATGGGTGCAGGCGAAGTTCATGGGTTTCCACAGGAACACCGCTGCAGAGACGCGCCTCATAGCCGCTGAAAACACATTTTATCATTCCATCGAACCCAAATTCCTCAAAACGTCCGTTGTAAGGCTCGATTCCCACCCAGCTGTCGTCGTAAAAGACATAGGCTTTTTTGCCATAGTCATGAACCATGGATACCAGTTTTTTACCAAATTCGATTACAAAATCATTGATAAAATCCATCCAGTCTCTCTTCGTCTTTCCGGCGGGCATATGCGTGACGTGATATTTCCCCTGATTTACAAAATCTTCCGCGGTCAGACTGTATCCATATGTCTCGGCAAATAGATCCAGCGCTCTGGGGCTGACGGTAAAATCGTAAGATGCCCAGTCGGTGAATAAATTCCGGTTTCTTACATCACTGCCCCAGATCCAGACAAAGTTGTAAAACATGGAAGTAAATCTGACAACTGTCGTAGATTGGTGCGTTTCACACCAGTTTTTCATCCACGCAAGCAGATACTCCTGTGCCTCCTCGTAACGGGGATCAATCTGCATCAAATGCTCCTTTTCCCAATGGTTGGTCGTATGGTTGTACATAGAGATCTCTTCCCAGATACGGTATGCCATAAAGGAGACCGTGTAATTATGCCAGGGAGTAATCCCTTTTAGCCGTACCTGACGGTTTCCGGCTGAGTAATCCCAGTGCTTCCTGTCAACCTCCTGGCCGGTGGTTCTGTCATATACCTGCCAGTATTTAAAGGCATCGGGAGTGTCATTGACAGCAAACTGCTCCTCAAAGAAATCTTTCATCAAATCAATCTCCAGCGTATCACTTGCAGCGGTTACCGGTTGTGTGATGAGAAAAGTCTGCTGCAGTTTGTCCATGTTCTTTTTTGCCCAGTCATTATGGTCTCGGATGATGCAGATGGTGGAGTAGATACCGTATCCTGCTTCCAGAATCTCATCGGAAAGCACCGTTCCATCGCTGTCACGGATAACATCGGCCCCCCATTTCTCTGCCATTTCAAGCGTCAGTTTTTCATATCCGGCTTCCCCGGGAAGGGTAAAGCCCCCTTTTGTTGTGCTCATATCTGGTCTCCTCTCTATCTTTGGATTACGTGTTATACATGTTTGTAGCATTATTATCCTTCAAATGACCGATACCGTCTAATCACCCGGATAAAAAAAGTGCGCAAAAATGACCATTTATGATAAAATATAAATCAAACATCCGAAAGACAGGCTTAGACAGTCTTATTCACCGGATTCTATACACAAATTTAAAACAGGGAGAGAAGTATATGCGTAAAAATGTTTCAAAAGGAGAATATAAAATAACGGAATTCCGCAGCTATCATCTTCCGGAGTATTTTCCCGTGCTGCTTTTGACTGGGGAGCACTGGAAGATATCGGATATTCCCAGCGGCGCCTGCATTTTCACAACTGTCTGGAAGTAGGGATCTGCCATTCGGAGAGCGGAAAAATAGAATTCTATGGCGGGGCATTGGGATTTGAGGCAGGAAACGTGACATGCATTCCTAAAAATATACCTCACACTACCTATTCTGACAAGGGCAGAAAAAGCAAATGGTCCTATCTGTTTTTTGATCCCGGCAGGATGTTCGGCGGCTGGATGCCCGGTTCCTGGGAAAATATAAACCTGGCGCCAGCAGGAACAAACGGATATCAGTACCTATTAAAAAAAGAAGACTCCGAACGAATCTACAGCCTCGCAATGCAGGTGATTTCAGAGATGACCGGGAAAAAGCCAGGCTACCAGCTGAGCACACGCGGCCTGCTGCTGTCCCTGTACATCGAACTGTATCGGATCCAGAACCTGAAAGCTTCCCGGAATCTTTCCCTTACAGAAGATGAAAGCAAGTCCAATACCATGGTACTCTCACCCGCACTCGATTATATAGAACAAAATTACATGGAATCCTTTACGACAGATACTCTTGCCGAACTATGTCACTGGAGCCCCACCCATTTCAGAAGAGTATTCTCCCAGATCATGGGAATGTCCCCCCTGGAATACATCAACCAGGTACGGATTGCAGAAGCATGCAACATGCTGTGTACTACCGAAGACTCCATCCTGAGCATCTCAGAAAACACGGGCTTTGGTTCCGTATCCAGCTTCAACCGCAACTTCCAGCAGACCGTAAAAATGTCCCCGAGAGAATACCGCACGCAAATAGCCGACACCCTTTTAAACTACAATGGGTGGATGCAGCCAGAGGCGTGAGGTTGGGGGATCGATCGGCCGCCCCTTCATTTCACTGGGCACATCTGGTCAGCAGATAAGTTCGTCTGCCGGGGGAGGGGCTGTAACCGAAGCAGCGTATTGATTTTCCGGAATGTTAAAATAGTGAGGGGGGAGATGACAATTCTGTAAGTTGCATTTCAGGGGGGCGGGCAATATAATGAAAGATGTATGGAGATTATTATAGTTATTAGAGGTTAAAAAATAAATAAAGGATGATAAAAATGTATGAAACAGATATTTTTAGTGGAAGATGATAGAGCAATCGCCAAAAATCTTATGCTTTTGCTGCACTCTGAGGGGTTTGCGGTTACGCATGCTTCTACGCAGAATGAAGCCATTGCCATGTTCGCGGAGCATAGATTTGATCTGGCGCTGGTGGATATTTCACTGCCCGATGGTAATGGGTTTACGGTGTGCACGGAGATCAAACAGACGCGGGATATTCCGGTGATTTTTTTGACGGCCTCGGGTGATGAGGCGAGCGTTGTTACGGGGTTGAACATGGGCGCAGATGATTATATCACTAAGCCATTCCGCCCACGGGAATTGATTGCGCGGATCAAGACTGCACTTCGCAGATCGGGGCAGTCGCCGTCGGCTTTGGAAATCTGCGGGCTTTCTGTCGATACGGCAAGCGGTATTGTGAAAAAAAATGGCGTCAGGGTTTTTCTTTCTGCACTTGAATACCACCTTCTGCTGGTTTTTATCAGTAATCCTAATCATATTCTTACGAGGGACAGGCTGCTGGATGAATTATGGGATGCGGCGGGTGAGTTTGTCAATGACAATACGTTGTCCGTGTATATTAAGCGGCTGCGGGAGAAGATCGAGGATGATCCGGCAGACCCGCAGATCATTTTGACGGTTCGTGGAACGGGCTACCGATTGGGGGATGGATATGTTTCGGAATAGGGAGATCCGGCAGTTTGCCATTGCATGCGCTATCATAACCGCTGCCGCTGCGGCAGCGGGATTTTACATGAATCCGGCGGCCGGGGGACTGGCCCTCGTTTGTGCCGCTGCCTTTGGCGCGGCATTTTTTGTATTTACGCGGGCCAGGTACAAAAGGATTGCACAGATTTCAGAGCAAATCGATCTTGTGCTTCATAATACGGATCATCTGTTTATCAGTGAAGCTGAAGAAGGGGAACTTTCCATTCTGCAGAGCGAGATAACCAAAATGACACAGCGGATCCGGGAACAGAACGATGCGCTGAAAAAAGAAAAAGGACATCTGGCAGATTCACTGGCCGACATTGCCCATCAGCTCCGCACCCCGCTTACATCCGCAAATCTGATTCTGTCATTGCTGGAGAACAGCCCGGATGAAAACGAAAGGAAGCAATTCCTCAGGGAGACGGAGGAATTGTTTGCACAGATGGATTGGCTGCTCAGTTCACTGCTGAAATTATCTCGTCTGGATGCCGGTGTTGTGATGTTCCAAAACGGGCAGATCGAGGTAGACAGCCTGATAAACACTGCGCTTCGCCCACTTTTTATTCCAATAGAGCTGCACAGCATCGAGCTTAAGATTGACGTGCCCAGGGGGATCGTGATTCGGGGCGATGCAGGCTGGCTGTCGGAAGCAATCCAGAATATTCTTAAAAACTGCATCGAGGGTGCAGGAGATCACGGGAAGATTCACATTATGTGTGAGGATACGCCCCTGTTTACCGGTATTACCCTTCATGACAGCGGTGCAGGATTTGATAAGGAAGACCTGCCTGTTTTGTTTGAAAGGTTCTATCGGGGAAAAAATACTGGTACGGCTGGTTATGGGATCGGGCTGGCACTCTGCAAGACCATTATCACCCGACAGGGCGGAACCATTACCGCTAAAAATCATCCTCAGGGCGGCGCGGTATTTTCTATCCGTTTTCCAAAGTGACGGATCTCTCACCGGAAAGTCACTGAAATGTAAGCGGGAAGTTCTATTATATGAGTAGAAAAAGGGAAGGAGATTCACATAATGGAATTTTTAAAAGTTGAAAATTTATGTAAGGTTTATGGCGCAGGAGAAAATCAGGTGATCGCGCTGGACCATGTGTCGCTTACCATTGAGAAAGGGGAATTTACTGCAATTATTGGTTCTTCCGGATCTGGCAAATCCACTCTTCTGCATGCGATAGCCGGCGTGGATACGCCCACCAGCGGTAAGATCTATCTGGACGGGCAGGATGTCTATGCAGGGAGCAATGAGAAGCTGGCCATCTTCCGCCGCAGGCAGGTTGGATTGATATACCAGTTCAACAATCTCATTCCCACTCTGAATGTTGTAGAAAATATCACACTGCCGATCCTGATGGATAAGCGCAGAGTGAACAAAAAACGGCTGAACGATTTATTAGACCTGCTGGGATTACAGGAGCGAAAGTCCCATCTTCCCAACCAGCTTTCGGGCGGGCAGCAGCAGCGTGTTGCCATCGGACGTGCACTGATGAACGCACCGGCAGTCATGCTGGCGGACGAACCTACAGGTGCTTTGGACAGCCGCAATGGACACGAGATTATCAAATTGCTGAAAGAAAGCAACAGAAAATATGGGCAGACTCTTCTCCTCGTTACCCACGATGAAAATATTGCTCTGCAGGCAGAACGCATTATTACGATCGCAGACGGTAAAGTAGTGCGGGATGAGAGGCAGGTGGGTCGGTCATGAATATTTTCCACAAGGTTGCCCTGCAGGGATTAAAAAAGAGCCGCACGCGGACCTTTGTAACGGTGGTCGGCGTGGCCCTGTCTGCGGCCCTGATCACGGGTGTCGCTACATTTGCCGTTTCCCTGCAGAGTTATATGATTCTTGGGGCTGCTTCAAAGTATGGCGGCTGGCATGTTGAAATCCCGGATGCAGATTCTGCCTATCTACAGTCTCAGGCCGTCGACAGCCGGGTGGCAGGTACGGCTGCCCTGCAGAACATTGGTTATGCCGCGCTGGAAGGGGGCCAGAATCCCGACAAGCCCTATCTTTTTCTTTCTGGGTGGAATGAAGAAGCCCTGGAAACTCTGCCACTACAGCTTCTTTCCGGAAGAATGCCCAGGGACAGCAGCGAGGTTCTGATACCGGCGCATATTGCAGCAAACGGCGGGGTGAAAATTCCGGTGGGCAGCACGATCACCCTGCAGGTGGGAAGCCGCATGAAAGACGGCCAGAAGCTCAGCCAGCACGATCCATACTGCGGCGGGGAAGAAACACTGGTTCCGGCACAAGAGAAGACCTATACGGTTGTGGGCATCTGCCAGCGGCCGGCTGCCGAGGAGTTTGCCGCGCCGGGATACACTTTAATTACAACGGAGGATGCAGCCGCAGCGGACAGTCTTTCCGTATTTGTTACGCTAAAGAATCCCTATAAAGTTCATTCCTATACAGACGGTATCCCGGATAATTACAGCTATGTTCTGAACGATGACGTACTGCGGTTTATGGGTCTGTCAGGGGAAAAATTGCTTACAGTCCTTTTATACTCGGTTGGAGGAATCTTAATTGCCCTGGTAATGCTCGGCTCAGTATTCCTGATCTACAATTCATTCAACATCTCATTGAATGAGCGCACGCACCAGTTTGGAATCCTCATGTCGGTGGGCGCAACACAAAGGCAGCTGCGCAATTCGGTCATGTTTGAGGGAATATGCATCGGTGCTGTGGGCATACCGCTGGGGATTTTAATTGGGATTCCAAGTATCCGGCTGGTGCTTTCCCTTGTGGCAAAGAATTTTGCAAATATGATGTATGATAATGTGCCGCTGACCTTGAAAGTGTCGGTTCCTGCTCTTTTAGCCGGGGTTGTTGTCAGCTTGATTACCATTTTAATATCGGCCTATATTCCGGCAAAGAAGGCTGCAGGGACCCCTGTGATGGAATGTATCCGCCAGACCAACGAGGTCAGGGTGGAAGCCAGGGCGCTCAGAACCTCAAAGCTCACGGAACGCCTTTACGGTCTGGAGGGGATGCTTGCGTTAAAGAACTTCAAAAGAAACAAGCGGCGTTACCGCAGCATAATCCTGTCGCTTACGTTAAGCGTGGTGCTGACCGTGACGGCAAGTTCTTTCGGTACCTATCTGAACCAGATAGCAGAGAATTCTGCTGTGGCAGTTGAAGACTATGACATTTGTTTCTATACACGGGACATGGAAGAAGACGAGCTCCTCCGGCTTTATGAAGATATGAAAAATGCCAGCGGAGTAAAAGAAAGTTCTTATCAGGCGCTTTCGACCTATTCCTGCGTACTTAATACGAAAGATCTGACCAGACATTTTCTGGATGAATTCGGGGAACTTATTGGTTATGACGGGACGAATGAAACGGTTGAAGCGCCGCTGGATATCCAGTTTGTAGAGGATGGGGTCTATCAGGACCTGCTCAAAGGCCTGGAGCTTTCCGAAACGGAATATAGCGGGCTGGAAGACAATATGATCGTGACAGGAATACTGCCGGAACATTATTATATGCAGGAAGAGCCCATGGAATTTACGCTGCGTTCCGATTCAGGAGATCAAACCAAAACAATCCGTGCGTCCTTTGTAGATGCCTATCCGGATCTGCTGCCCGCAGAGCCGGGAGACTGGCGCGGATACACGCTTATGGTGATCGCTCCATACCAGGCAAAACCTCAGTTTGACGCTCTGGGGGCGTCTTCAAAGCCTGTAAAACTGGGGATGACTTTCAAGTCAGACAATCCGGGACGGTCCACGTCCGAGATGCAGGCGATGATTGACGGAGCCGGCATAACCGCTGACTATACCCTGTATAATGTGTATGGAATTCTTGATCAGAACCGAAATATGACGTTCATTGTCAACTTGTTTGCGATTGTTTTCATAACCATGATTTCGCTCATAGCGGTTGCGAATGTTTTCAACACGATCTCCACGAACATCAAGCTGCGCAGGCGGGAGTTTGCCATGCTCCGTTCGGTGGGGATGTCCGACCGGGATTTTAATAAGATGATGCGTTTTGAGTGTTCTCTTTACGGAGTGCGGACAATGCTTTGGGGGCTGCCCCTCGCAGGGATTCTATCCTGTCTGATTTATGTGGGTATGAACGCCGGGGGCGGAGAGATGAAATTTGTGTTCCCATGGTGCAGTATGGGAGCCAGTATACTTGGTGTGTTCCTGGTAGTCTTTATTACCATGGTATATGCCGCAGGAAAGATCAAAAAGGAGAATATCATCGACGCTCTGCGGGATGAGATGGATTGATATAAAACAACAAAACGGCTGGTTAATTCAGAAATAGTCGTATCATGCAACCTTAAAGT
Organism: Clostridiales bacterium VE202-21; assembly: GCA_000509105.1. Classification (GTDB taxonomy): domain Bacteria; phylum Bacillota; class Clostridia; order Lachnospirales; family Lachnospiraceae; genus Faecalicatena; species Faecalicatena contorta. The sequence continues at coordinate 8,661 of BAIF02000071.1, forward strand.
CACAACGGGAAGTTGTGGCTTTTTTATTGGCTGATAAAATAAAGACAGAAAATGAAACATGAATGGAGGTACTAAAATGGAACAATCTAAATTTAGGAAAAATGAAAGAATACAAAAATTGTGGGAGAGAAGCACCGGTTTATCAAAAAGCGGGAGAAGGAATGTATATGTGGATAACGCAGAATTTCTTGTGTACCACTGGTCCGGGCACAGTGCGGGATTCTCACCGGCAACCGGAGAGCTGGCGCTTTCCGATGACGAGAGAATCAATCTGGGGGACCACAACTGCCGGGTGGATGTGGGCACTCCGTTTCCGTATCTGGACGAGATGCCGTCCAGAGTGAAGGGCTTCGAATACTCTGCAACTAACTGGGCGGAGGATTATGCTTTTTTTTTGGACCATAGTCCTGCAGAAATTTATCCAAATGAGACGATTGTGGGAGAATTCCACTGGCAGCTGGATGAGGCCAGAAAGTTTGTGTATCCGGATGAAGTGGCAGAGCTGGGATTTGACCTGCGCCAGATGGGCGCCGGAGGAACAAGCCTGGCACATACCTGCCCGGATCTTAACATCGGCCTAAAGAAGGGATGGACCGGACTGCTGAAAGATGTGACGGAAAGCAAAGAAAAATGGAAACGGTATGGAAACAAAAAGAGGCGCGCCTATCTGGAGGCACAGGAACAAGTGGTACAGGCAATCATACGCTATACTATGCGGCATTCCCTGCGTGCTGCGGAACTTGCAGGGGCGGAGGGCGACCCGGAACAAAAGAAGAGGTATCAGAAAATTGCTGCCAATATGAAACAGCTGGCAGAGGGGGCGCCTGAGAGTTTTGAGCAGGCAGTACAGTGGATCCAGTTATTCCAGGTTGTAGAGAGGATAAACGGCCATGGCAACGGATATGGAAGGCTGGACCAGATGCTGATCAGATTTTATAGAAAGGATCTGGAAGAAGGGAAAATCACAAGGGAGGAAGCCAGAGATATCCTGGCAGAACTGTACCTGAAATACGGCGGGAATTATTTCTCCTTCGGCGGAAGAGACCGGGAAGGCCGGGACGCCACCAATGAAATCAGCTGGATCGGACTGGAGGCCTACGATATGATAGGCGGCTATAATCATCTGGGTGTGATGTGGCATGAAGATATGGATCCGGACTACTACAGCTATGCATGTGACGTGGTGACAAGACACGGCTGCGGGGTTCCTACTCTGGTCAACTATGATGTAATGCGGGATTCCGAGCTGTACAGTGGTTACAGCGAAGACGATGCCTGGAATGTGTCGTACAGCGGCTGTCAGTGGTACTGCGCGGTGGGAGCCGAGTACAGCGACCATGACCTGAACTCTTTTGTTCTGCCGGCCCCCATGCAGAGAGCCATGAAGCTGGCAGAAGAACAGAATGCAGAAACTTTTGAGGAGTTTTGGGATTTATATACCCGGGAAGTAAAGCGGACGGCAGAAGCATTTACCGAATTTAAGAACTGTGTGTATAAGTGGCAGGACCGGGTATGGCCGGAAATGGTCACTACCCTCTGCATGAAAGACACCATTGAAAAAGGGCTGGATGTTACGTCAATAGGCGGGCCTCATAATGCATTTACTTCTGTTAATGTTCTGGGAGTGCCCAATGTGGTGGATTCTCTGTACGCCATAAAGAAAGTGGTGTTCGAGGAAAAGAAATATACGATGGCCCAGCTGAATAAGGCTGTTCAGAACAACTGGAAAGATCACGAAATCATGCGCCAGATCATGCTGAACCAGGAGAAATTCGGGAACGACCGGGACGGTGTGGACGAGATGTACGTAAGAGTAGCGGAAAATATCCACGATACGCTGGAGGAACAGCGCAATATCAAAGGCTTCAACTTCCGGGCCTCTTTATTCCAATATATGGGGCATACCTATGCCGGTCCTATACTGGGCGCGACGCCGGACGGCAGGTTTGCCGAGGAACCGATCGCGCATGGGTGCAATCCTATGCATGGAAGAAACCATGAGGGGATCACTGCAACCGCAAAGTCCTTACTGAAGGTGCCTTTCAGAGAGTACCAGGGCGGTTCGCTGCAGATCGAACTGCAGCCGAAATTCTTTGACGGAAAGGAAAACAAAGGCGCATATATCGAAAACTTTTCTAAGGCATACATGAAGAAGGGCGGCATTCAGATTAACTTTAATGTAATCGATCTGAAAAAGCTTAAGAGGGCGGTAGACGATATCGAGAACCCGGAATATGCGGACATTGTCGTAAAGGTCACCGGGTACAGCGCTCATTTTGTGGTTATGGATCACGAGTTCAGAAAAGAATTTGTGAACAGAGTAAATTATACAAGTGTTTAGCGGGGAAGAAAGATGGAAAAGGGACTGGTTTTTGACATACACAGAGGAACAACCCACGATGGGCCTGGTATGCGCACCACTGTGTTTTTGAAGGGGTGCCCCCTGCACTGCAGGTGGTGCCAGAATCCGGAAAGTATCAGTCCGGACAGGGAGCTGCAGTGGGATGCAAAAAAATGTATCGGCTGTATGAGCTGCGCCGCCCACTGTACGGGAAATGCGCTGGCTGCGGAGACCGGTGGGATACGGATCGACAGAACAGCCTGCAGACAATGTTTCACCTGTGCTGACCAGTGCCCGGCAAAAGCGATGGGCACGGTGGGAGAATACTGGGAAACAGCCCGGCTTGTGAAAGAGGCATGTAAAGACGATATGTTTTTTGACGATTTTTCAGGAGGGGTGACCGTGTCGGGCGGCGAACCTGTGCTCCAGCACCGGTTTCTGGCTGAATTTCTGGAGGCGCTGAAGCGTCAGGGTGTGGATACCGCACTGGATACATCTGGTTTCGGTAAGAAAGAGGTTTACGAGGAGATATATCCATATGTGGATACATTTCTCTATGATATCAAATTCATGGATGAAAAACTGCATAGAGAATATACGGGCGTCAGCAACAAGATCATATTGGATAACCTGAAGTTCATAGCCGGTAAAATTCGGAAAAAGAGGGACACAAGGCTGTGGATCAGGACGCCGTTAATTCCGGGGGCGACAGCAGCAAAAGAAAATATAGAGGAAATCGGCCTGTTTGTTCGGAAAGAACTGGCGGATGTGACAGAACGCTGGGAATTATGTGCATTTAATAATGTGTGTAAAGAGAAATATGCTAAGATTGGACAGGAATGGGATTATGACACAACTGAACTGATGGAAGAAAAAGAGGTGCAGAAACTGGCGGAGGCAGCCGGGAAATATGCAGATGGGTATCTTGTAGTCTCAGGGCTGACCAGAAAACAGGGGGCTGCATCAGCAGTCCCCAATGGAGAATAATACAATGTTCATGTAGTCTCTTAGGTTGGGGATTTCCAGCGTGAGCCGGAGGCTTCGGTGGGAAAGGAATCTAAATAAAAGGAAAATGAATTGACAAACGTTCGCTGCCGGAGTACCATAGTATAAAACACAGATCAGGGAGGTTGCGGAGATGCCTGGTATGAGAGATGTGGCAAAGGCTGCCGGCGTATCTTTATCTACGGTTTCAGCGGTCTTAAGTGACAGCGGAAAATATGTGAGTGAAGAGATCCGGAGCAGGGTGCTTGAAACAGCTGGTGAGCTGGGGTATCAGCTTCCGGAAAGGCAGAAAAAAAGAGATAAGATTATTGCGGTTGTTCTTCCGAATATTGCAAGCACATTTTTTTCTAATCTCCTGAACGGAATCGAAGACACGGTGGCAGAAGAGGGATATGTCCTGGTAGTTGGCAACTCGGATTTCGATTTTAATAAGGAAAAAAGGTTCATCAAAACGATCCGGAAGCAGGCGCTGTGCGGAATTCTTATTGATACTGTCTGCCCGGCTACAGAAGAAAAGGAATATTTCAGTTTTATAAAACAGACGTTTCTGGAACGGAGGATCCCGGTTGTAACTCTGGAGAGAAAACTGGAGGAAACAGGGTTCGGAAGTGTGTATGTAAATCATGAGAAGAATGCATATATGGCGACCCGGGAACTGTTGGAAAACGGACACCGGCGTGTCGCCCACATTTCAGGCAAGATGTCTAATCCTCTTACAATATGCAGGGTCCAGGGATACAAGAGAGCTTTGGCAGAATTCGGCGTGCCCTATTCGGTGGATCTGATTGCAGAGGGCGATTTTACGCCAAACAGCGGATATATGATGGCGAAGGAGCTGATGATCAGGAACCGGGGCCTGACTGCTATATTTGCAGCGAACGACCAGATGGCGATAGGAGCAATTAAGGCGGTCCGGTCGGAGGGGCGGACGATTCCGGATGAGTTTGCTGTGACCGGGATTGATAATCTGAGCGTATCGTCAATGATAGAGCCGTCTTTGACAACGGTTAATGTTCCCACGTATCAAATGGGCCGTATGGCGGTAAAAATGCTGGCAGACCCGGATATAAAAGAAAAAAGCGTAGAACTGCCCTGTAATCTGATTGTTCGAAGATCTACGAATAAACTGGCAGCGAGCGAGTGGGAATTATTCGGATGGTAAGTGCCGGCATCGATAACCAGAGCGAACAAAACGAAGAATGTTTTCTGGTGTTCGCTCCTTTTTTGTGCTAAAACACGATGAATTGCGTCATAAAATGTGTATTAAGCCGAAAATATTATTTTGAATTGACGAACGTTTTCTGGCGTGATAGTCTAAACTCATCTAGTATAAACCAGCAAGGCATTTAGTGTGGCTTATACTAGTACCTCGTAAAGAGTTTTCGATAAAATGAGTAAGGAGGCTATTATGGACAAAAAAGGTCTGACAGAAAAAGCTTTGTCAAAGGGAAAAGGAGTGCTCCGCCTGGCGCCGGCCTGGGTACCCAGAGCATTCTGCCGTCCGGGGAAGAGAATTAAACTGCACCCCGATGATTACTATATATTGGGCACGCGGGGCGGAATTGATGAACGGTGGTTTTCTTCCACGACATGGGCGGAAAATGGGCCGGGAACTCCGGAGGATGAAGGGTTAAGCTATATTATAGCTGACGAAGAGGGGAACGAGCGGATTCTCCTGCGGGACGCAGTTGAACTGTCAGGCGCAGAGCTGATCGGAGAGAAGCTGTGGAATAAGTACCATCGATGGGCTATGTTTTCTAAATTCTTTGACAATGCCGGGCCTCTGCCTCATCATATCCATCACCGCCAGGCACACGCAGAAAGAGTGGGGGCAGACGGTAAACCCGAAATGTACTTTTTCCCATCCCAGCTGAATAACCATGGAGGAGAGTTCCCCTTCACATTTTTCGGATTTAATCCGGAAACCACGAAAGAGGAGGTCTTGGAAAGCCTCAGAAACTTTAAGAAGGGTGATAACAACATTCTCGGCCTCTCCAGAGCATATAAGCTGGAACACGATACCGGTTTCCATGTAGACCCGGGAGTTATGCATGCACCGGGCTCACTGTGTACATATGAACCACAGTTTGCATCAGATGTCTATGCCATGTATCAGTCCGTACTGCTGAACGGACAGGTGGTAGGCGAAGACCTGCTCTGGAAGAACTGTCCGGAAGAAGAAAAGGGGAATTATGAGTATCTTCTGGATGTCATTGACTGGGAAAAGAATATCGACCCTGATTTTCATAAGCATAATTATATGAGGCCCAAACCAGTACGTCCTATGGAAGAAATGCTGCAGGATGGATATATAGAGGAGTGGATCTGCTATAAATGTGACTGTGTCAGCGCAAAACGTTTGACAGTACTGCCCGGGCGTACAGTCTTCATAAAAGACAGCGCACCATACGGCCTGATCTGCCTGGAAGGGCATGGAACATTTGGCGTGTGGGAGATAGAATCCCCCGCGTTGATCCGCTATGGTCAGCTTACCCACGATGAGTACTTTGTGACCGAAAAGGCAGCAAAAGAAGGCGTAAAGATCGTAAACCCATCAGAAACAGACCCAATTGTTATACTGAAACACTTTTCAGACAATCCTGATCTGATTCTGGATTAAGCTGTACCACCAAGCGAATCCATACACTGTCCACATCAAGGAGCCTTCCCAGCTGACGACCGTTACTACCGATTGGATGCAACCAGTGAAAGGAAGGGATCTCCGCAAGCCGTCCATGTCCGCATTTTGCAACGGCATATGTGCACTTGGACGGCTTGCGGAGATCCCTTCTTTTCGCGACCCTCTG
>BAIF02000070.1 GCA_000509105.1 Clostridiales bacterium VE202-21
AGGTAATGGGGAAAGATGAGATGGAGGATCCGGTATGAATAAAAGAACACTGATTGCAGCCCCTCTGAGCATTATTTTTCAGGATCAATCGCTGCTTCTCCTCTTTGAGGATGATCATAAAACGGAAATACAATATACAGAACTTATTGTTGTTTATCTGGCAGCAAAAAATGGGAGTACCGGAGAAATCTACATGCCCTGTATTACTGAGGTTACGGCGGACATGGACGGATACATTATAATATATGGCGCCGAGATGGACTATGAGCTGCATACATATAAGACAAACAAGACTGCGGGGGAATTGTTTATCGGGATGGCGGAACACGCCGGGCAGGGGCTATTTGGTTATGAGCCGTGGATTGAGGAGATACGGCTGGAGTTTTTCGAAGAAGCAGTTCTTTTTCAAAAGTGAGCCTGAGGGTCTGTTTTTTTTCATGGAATTATTATATAATTCTTCCATAGCCTAAGTATAAAAAATAATAGCAAAATGGAGGAACATGGAATGGAAAACCGATACGGCAATATACCAAAACTGGGTTTTGGGCTGATGCGCCTTCCGATGATTGGTGAGGACGTGGATATTGAACAGACGAAGCAGATGGTGGATATGTTTTTAGAGGCGGGATTTACATATTTTGATACAGCCTATGGATACGTGGACGGCAAGAGTGAAGCAGCAATCAAGGAGGCTCTCGTTGACCGCTATCCAAGAGATAAGTTCCTTTTGGCGACAAAGCTTCCGGCCTGGGATGCAAAGGACGCAGACGAGGCAAAAGCAATGTTTGACACCTCTCTGAAGAGAACCGGGGCAGGATATTTTGACTTTTACCTGCTCCACAATCTGGGAGAACATAGATCACAGGCCTTTGATGACTTTGGAATCTGGGATTTCCTTGCAGAAAAGAAAGCGCAGGGGCTGATCCGCAATCTCGGATTTTCTTTCCACGATAAAGCGGCGTTGCTGGACGAGATCCTGACGGCTCATCCGGAAATGGATTTTGTACAGCTGCAGATTAATTATGCGGACTGGGACAATCCGACCATCGAATCAAGGCTGTGCTATGAAACAGCCAGAAAACACGGCAAAGAAATCATCATCATGGAGCCTGTAAAAGGCGGTAATCTGTCAGCGCTTCCTGAAAATCTGGAGAACATATTCAAGGCGGCCGATCCCGACGCGTCAGTATCCTCATGGGCAATCCGCTATGCCGCGTCTCTGGAAGGCATCATAACAGTCTTGAGCGGAATGTCCAACATCAGCCAGATGCAGGATAACCTCTCATACATGAAAGCGTTCAGGCCGCTGTCAGAGGAAGAAAGAGAAGCAGTGCAGAAAGTACAAAAAGGTCTTAGCAAGCTGCCAACCGTCCCCTGTACTGCCTGCGCATACTGCATGAAAGGCTGCCCGGAGAATATCGCCATATACGGAATATTCCAGGCAGTAAATCTATTGAAAACCTATGGCAACAAAGAAAGCGCCGGAGGTACCTATCAATGGAGCACAGAAGGCCACGGCTGGAATAAAGCATCCGCATGCATCCAATGCGGAAAATGCGAAGAAGTCTGTCCGCAGCACATCCAAATCCGAGAAGAACTAAAAAAAGCCGCCGCCATATTTGAGTCATAAAAAAACATTAGGAGATAGAGAAGCTTCCCCACAGCCCAATCCCATCCCCCTTTCCCACCAAATTTCCCCTCCGTAAGCGGTTTCTCATCCGTCTGGAAGAAGCCCAGCCTGACAGCAGCGGGGAGCGGGACCGTCCCCCGGCTGAGGGCCGGTCCCG
>BAIF02000069.1 GCA_000509105.1 Clostridiales bacterium VE202-21
GCCAGAGCCGCCATGTCCGCCGAAGCCGCCATGCCCGCCAGAGCCGCCATGCCCGCCGAAGCCGCCATGCCCGCCGAAGCCGCCATGCCCGCCGGAGCCGCCATGCCCGCCGAAGCCGTCATGTCCTCTGTGTCCGCCGTGCTGCCAGCTGAAATCAGAGTGTTCAAGTAAAAACGGTCATAATGCAGAATAGTGAGACTGCGAATATAACAGTCAGGATAATTACTTTCCGGGGAAACAAAACTGGGCCGCTATATGGCTGATTTGCAGGATTCAACTAAGAAAAAATGATTAAGAATAACCGGTATTAGTAAAAGGAAAAGAAAATATGGAGATCCGTATGCTTACCGGCTAAGTGCCGGGCTTCAGAAAATAAGCATACGGATCTTTTATTTTTGCGGGCAACGAGCTGTAGTCAGGCCAGCCTGGCACTGACGACTGTAGTGTGGGCACCCCCTTGGAAACTGCTTAACTTGCCCTGTTTTGCCAGAAGTGTTTAAATTAGTCATATAACGGGATATAATGCAGATAAAGGACCCGGTTGATATTGCCTTTTCGTGGCAGTTGTAGTATCATCTAAGCCACATTGAATGTTAGACAGGAAGGGAACGTGATTGAGAAAAAGAGGTGGGACAGAGATGGAAGATAAGGCGCTTAAGGTCAACAAGCCGGAGCGTATTGTATCCTATTTTAAAATGGAGAAGCGGACTCTTGCTGCCGTTGCCGTATCCGGGATTATTTACAATGCAGGGATGGTTGCAGGCCCCTGGTTTGAGGGAATGCTGGCGCAGTATCTGTGCGATATTCTCGGCGGGAAACGGGTGTTTCAGGATATGGTTATGCTGGCCTTGTCCTATATTGCTTCTATTTTACTGGTGGAGGGAATGCGCTATCTCAAACGGCTTTATGTGAGACGATTTGCTAACCATGTGAATCGGAATATGAAGCAGGTGCTGTACCATAATCTTGTGCACAGGGGCAAGCCGGAACTGGACACTGAGGATGTGGGAGCTGTTATGACCAAGGCCATTGCAGATGTGGACACTTGCGTGGAAGGGATGCGAAAGTTTACGACAGAGGTTTTTGATACCGGTGTTGTCATGATTGCCTATCTGACGATGCTTTTTTCATACGACTGGAGGCTGACTATAATATCCATTTTGTTTCCACCGGCGGCATACTGGCTGGCCGGAACATTAAAACAGACGGTATCAAGGAGTGCAGCGGCATATAAGGAAAGTGCGGGCGTTCTGAACGGTGCAACGCTTGACCGGATATCCAATGCAGTGCTTTACAGGGTTTATGGGCAGGAAAAAAGCAGGGATACAGAGTATGAGGATCGGCTGGGAGATTACGAGAAGAAAGCAGTGTATGCCAATATATGGGAAAATGCGATGCAGCCCCTCTATAAAATCATTTCTATGGCAGGGATTATTTTCATTATCTGGTTCGGCGCAAAAAATGTGCTGGGCAGCGGATGGACATCCTGGGATATTGCGGCATTTTCTACATTTTTATCCTGTTTCACCAGACTGGCATCTAAATCCTCGAGGGCGGCAAAGCTGTTTAATGCGGTTCAGAAGGCACAGGTATCATGGATACGGATTAAACCGTATATGCAGGATATCCCGGATGAGATAGAACCAGAGCCGGAATCGCCGGTACGGCTTTGTGTTTCGGGGATGAAATTTGCATACCCGGATGGGAAATATGTGCTGGAGGATATTAGTTTTTCCGCATGCCCGGGCGAGATAATAGGGGTAACAGGATCCGTGGCATGTGGAAAGTCCACGCTGGGAAAAGTGTTTCTATGTGAATATCCATATGAGGGAAGTATCAGGCTGGATGGAAAGGAACTGTCGGCTCTTGCCAGGGCTGGAAGAAAGATGACCGCTTATATGGGGCATGAGCCGGAACTTTTGAGCGCTTCCGTGGAGGACAATATACTGCTTGGAGAATCCGGGGATGTCAGTGGCTGCCTGAAGGCGGTGTGTATGGACCAGGAAGTATCGAAGATGCCGGATGGGATTCACACCATGGTGGGTAGCGGCGGAGTCAGGCTTTCCGGAGGGCAGCAGGCACGGATTGCACTTGCGCGGACACTTTTTCATAAAAAGCCGGTCATTATACTGGATGATCCGTTTTCCGCGGTTGACAGAAAAACGGAATGTGAGATTATGCAGAATTTAAAGGCGCTCACTAAGGATAGTATCGTATTGATTTTATCCCACAGGCTGACTCTGTTTCCGCAGATGGACCAGGTAATCTGGCTCGGGGAGGGCAGAAGTACGGTTTCTGACCACAGGCTTCTGATGCGGACCAATGAGGAGTACGCGCATCTGTTTCAAATGCAGAGTGGACAGAGCGTGCCGTTCATAGAAGGAGAAGAGAGACAGGCAGAATGCACAGACAACTTAAATGATGCGCAAAAGGACGGGACTCCGGTTCAGGAGGGGCAGACCGGGAAAAAGAATGGCGGGAAGCAGAATTATATCCTTTCGGCGGTAAAAAGGATTGTGAAGGAACACGTGTTTTTGTCCATTGGACTGGTGTTTGCAGTGGCAGGTACTGTCATTGCGGGCATCCTTCCCCCGCTGCTTCTGGAACGGATTGTAAACCGGCTGGCAGGAGGCGCAGATGTTCTGCCGGGGCTGGCGGCGGCTTACTTTCTTCTGCTGGCGGCGGCAGGCATCTTTGATTCGGCAAAGGAAAGCCTGATCACGGTTTTCGGCCAGAAGGTTACCCACGGACTTAGAAGTGTGATGTGCAGAAAGCTGTCAATACTGCCGGCATCCTACCTTATAGACACAGAACCGGGAGTGACGGCATCAAGATTTGTAAACGATGTAGATACGGTGGAATCCTTGTTTACATCCGGCATTATCAGCATGGTTGTGGATATTTGCAGGGTGGTCAGTATTCTGGCAGTCATATTCATAAAGAGCCGGGGGCTTGGGATGCTTATGGTGCTTGCGTCACCGATTTTATATTTAATTACACATGCATTTCAAAAAAGAATGCTGAAGTCCCAGCTAGCCAACAGGGCCGCGGTGGGCAGGGCAAACAGCCATGTGCCGGAAACGATCAGGAATATAAGGATGATCCATACATTTCACAAAGAAAAATATATGGAAATATGTTATGGAAGATATATCCTGGCCGGATACCAGGCATTAGAAAAATCCAATTTTTATGATTCCATTTATTCTCCGATTATCATTACAATCAGGGCAGCTCTGATTGCGGTTATGATGGTTCTGGCTGCAATGGGCGGAAATATGCAGGAGCTTTTTGGAATGTCTGTTGGAACAGCAGTGGCAGTGATTGCATATGTCAGCAAGGTATTTGAGCCGTTGGAGAGTATTGGGATGGAGATTCAGAACATTCAGTCTGCCGTGGCAGGGGTATGCCGCATTCATGAATTTCTAAATGAGCCGGGGCGCAGGATGCCGGAAAATAAGACGGCGTCTCTGGATGAAGGCAGCCCGGCAGCCGCGTTTCATTCGGTCAGCTTTGGGTATGGGGACGGGCGGGAAATTCTCCGCCAGTATAGTTTTGAGATTCATACAGGAGAAAATGTGACATTGACCGGAAGAACCGGGGTGGGAAAGAGCACGGTATTCAAGCTGCTGCTGGGATTGTACCTTCCGTGGAACGGAAACGTACGCATCTACGGGGTACCGTCAGACCAGATTTCGGATGCCCAAAAGAGGGGGATTTTTGGCTATGTGGAGCAGTCATTCCGGCTGATCCCGGGGACCGTGGCAGAGCAGATAAGCCTGAAAGACAGCAGGATAACCAGCGAGAAAATAGAGCGGGCGGTTAATATGGTGGGAATGCATGAGGCGGTTATGGATCTGGAAAACGGATATGATACCCTGTGTACCGCCGGCCTGTTTTCGCAGGGACAGATGCAGCTGCTTTCGATCGCCAGAGCCGTAGCCGCCAATCCAAGAATTCTGCTGTTGGATGAAATTACTGCAAATCTGGATTCGGCCACAGAAGAGAAAGTACTGGAGGCTCTCCGGGCAGCGTCGACAAACAGAACGGTAATTTCCATATCCCACAGACTGTACGAGCAGCGCGGAGGGCGGGAAATTTGTTTAGCGAAGTAAAACCTAACTGAAGCAGATTGCGCGGTCAGCAGTAAATACAGTTGATCTGCATATTTAATCGAGGCGCGCGAAGGACAGATTGTCCATTTATGGTAACAGTTCAGACAGGCCTGAACTGTTACCATTTTTATTAAATTCAGCCTTTTCTTTTTTTTGTTGTTTTAACAACATACTTGAATGCATACCTGCATTATACTGTACTTAGCAGCGGAGGAGTGATTGATTAGAATTAAGTTCGTCCGGTCAGAACAGCCGGAAGGATGCTGTAAAGATTCAGATTCATTCCATTGCAGAAAGAGACAGAGTATGTTCCTTGGAACATGCGCTGCCGGACAGATCAAGAATCGGGTATTGCTGCTGTGATGCAGCGGAAAGGAGAGAAAATGCAACATATCAAAAACATTGACCATGAAACTGTATTGTCACTGACGGAACTGGTGGATGCCCAGCCTGGGCAGATAGTCAGTAAAACGCTGGCCCAGAATGATTATGTCAGCGTTACATTGTTTGCATTTGATAAAGGCGAGGAAATCAGCACCCATGAATCTAAAGGAGATGCTATGGTGCAGGTGCTGGAAGGAGAAGGGCGCTTTACGGTAGACGGGCGCGAACACTTCTGTAAGGGTGGTGAGACACTGATTATGCCGGCAAATAAGCCGCATGCTGTTTATGCTGCGGAAGCATTTAAGATGCTTTTGACTGTTGTATTTCCCGAAAAGACCATATAGAAAGCCATATAAAGGAGGATATAAAATGGATAATCAAATGTTTTGTTTTCAATGTGAGCAGACGGCAGGATGCACAGGATGTACAGGTAAGGCAGGTGTATGCGGCAAATCAGCTTCATCTGCGAAGCTGCAGGACGAACTGACGGGTGCACTGATCGCTCTGGCGCGTGCCTGTTCAAATAACCCCAAGACACAGCAGACGGACCGTCTGATTCTGGAAGGGCTTTTTACGACGGTAACGAATGTGAATTTTAACGACGAGACTCTGCAGGAGATGATTGACCGTATAGAAGAAGAGAAAAGGCGGATTGTGCCCGGATGCGCATCCTGCGGTTCCCCGTGCGGTAATACGGACCGCTTTAATATGTCCCGCATCTGGAACGCAGAGGAGGATATCCGTTCCCTCAAATCACTGATTCTGTTCGGGATCCGGGGAATGGCGGCCTATGCTTATCATGCGATGGTTCTGGGATATGAGAACGCGGAAGTGAACGAATTTATGATCAAAGCGCTTTCTATCCTGGGTGAGGACTGGGGCATGGAGGAACTGCTCCCTGTTGTGATGGAGACAGGCAAAGTAAATCTGACCTGTATGGAGCTGCTTGACCGTGCCAATACGGAGACCTTTGGGACACCGCAGCCGGTTGAGGTGACAATGAAAGTGGAGAAAGGACCGTTCATCGTGATTACCGGTCATGACCTCTGGGATCTGAAGCTTCTGCTGGAACAGACTGCAGGTAAGGGCATTCACATTTATACCCACGGGGAAATGCTTCCGGCTCATGCATATCCGGAACTGAAAAAGTATCCTCATTTGAAAGGAAACTTCGGCACAGCATGGCAGAACCAGCAGAAAGAATTTGCAGATATCCCGGCTCCGATCTTGTACACTACAAACTGTCTGATGCCGGTAAAAGAAAGTTATGCAGACAGAGTGTTTACAACAGAAGTCGTGTCTTATCCTGAAATGGTTCATATTGGCAGCGATAAAGATTTTACACCTGTGATCGAAAAAGCGCTGGCGCTTGGCGGATATGAGGCAGATACGGAGTTTACAGGAATAAACGGCGGTAAGAGTGTGACCACTGGATTTGGCCACGGTACGGTGCTCAGTGTGGCAGGACAGGTAATTGACGCCGTAAAAGCCGGAGCCATCCGCCACTTCTTCCTTGTGGGCGGCTGTGACGGCGCACGTCCTGGACGCAATTATTATACTGAATTTGTAAAGCAGACTCCGGCGGACACGGTGATCCTGACACTCGCCTGCGGCAAATACCGGTTTAACGACCTGGACCTAGGAACAATAGGGGGCCTGCCAAGAATGATGGATATGGGGCAGTGTAACGATGCTTATAGTGCGATTAAGGTTGCGGTGGCCTTGTCAGAGGCTTTTGGATGCCAGGTGAATGAGCTGCCGCTCTCGATGGTGCTTTCCTGGTATGAACAGAAGGCGGTTTGTATCCTGCTGACTCTGCTGCATCTGGGGATTCAGAACATTAAGCTGGGACCAACGCTGCCGGCCTTTGTATCTCCTAATGTGCTGAATTACCTGGTGGAACACTACAATATTGCTCCAATTACTACGCCGGAGAACGACTTGAAGGATATTTTGGGGGAATAAGCAAAAGAAACAAAAGGGTCAGACCCCGATGCAAAGGGGTCAGACCCCTTTGAGCTGCCCTCTTTGAACTTGTTAATAATTTTTTCGAAAAAAGTACATAATTTGTTAAATTATCCCTCACATAACTATCACATTTAGGCGGTATATTATTAATTGTAAAGGGACAATAACCTTTTTATTATAAATTTTCTTTTTCATAATTTTCCTTGGCCGGAAGCGATTCCGGCCTCTCCTTTTTTATTTCTTAATTTATCCGTTTGGATTTCCGATCATTATGTTACTCCGTTTTTTGCAGATTATTAATTACATTTAAGGATTGTAAAATATTAGCAGATATGTTATATTTTAAATATCAATAATAATTACTATTATTAAAGGAGGGCGTTTATGGATACAAAAGCATTTTGGAAGATGAGTTATGGCCTTTATATTATCTCGGCAAAAAATGGGGAAAAAGCCGGAGGTTGTGTTGTAAATACAATGATCCAGGTGACTTCAGAACCGCTGCAGGTTACGGTGACAATTAACAAAGAAAATTATACTGCCGGTTTAATACAGGAGTCGGGGTATTTTACAGGGATCGCGCTTGCACAATCAGCCACAATGGAGCTGATTGGAGCATTCGGATTCCAGAGCGGCAAAGATAAGGATAAATTTGAGGAATTTGAGACGAAGACGGATCTCAATGGCATTCCTTATGTGTGCAGCCAGGCAGCGGCAAGGTTCAGCTGCAAAGTAAAAAATACGATGGACGTGGGAACACATATTGTATTCCTGGGAGAAGTAGTAGATGCAGAAGTGCTGAGTGCGGAAGAGCCTATGACATACGCATATTATCATACTGTGAAAAATGGTGTTACACCTCCAAAGGCATCCAGTTATATCCCTGAGCCTGAAAAAGCAAAGGGATACCGCTGTAAAATCTGCGGGTATATCCTGGAATCAGATACCATACCGGAAGACTTCAAATGCCCAATCTGCGGGAGAGGGAAAAAAGAATTAGAGAAGCTGTGAGAGAAAGTTAAGCTTAAAACCAAGGGCGGACACCCGTTTATCTGGAAATTGAAAGAAACATTCTGAATAAGACAAAAAATGGATGCTGCGGGAGAAAACGCGGCATCCATTTTTGTCTTATAAAAGGAGTACTAAAAAAACATTGGAATTTATACAGCCGGATTCTATGGGCTTACTATTTTGCATTAACATTAAGATAAGATTTTTTAATTCCTACTAAAAAAGTATAAAAAATATTAAAAAAATACAAAAACAAATCCGGAAGTATATTATAATTTTGGTATGAATTAACAGGGCGCCAATGACACAGCAGTATATTGAACAGTATTCTTTCAGGAGGGAATTATAATGAATGCAATGGAACGGGTAGTAAAAGCTTTGAATCACGAGGAGGCAGACAGGGTGCCGGTATACCCTATCATCAGCGGGGCTTCCCGGAGACTGACAGGAGTAAGTTACCGAGAATGGGCTAACGATGCACAGCTGTGCGCGGATGCTCTCTTGAAAGCGAGAGAGGAGTTTGATCTGGATTGTATCGTAACGTTGATTGATCTTTCCGTTGAATGCGATGCATGGGGGCAGGAATTGATTTATCCGGAAAATGAAGCTGCGCATCCGGATTTTGAGCATTGCGTAGTGAAAGAGATTGAGGATTATGCCAGGATTAAGAAAGTGGATTACCACAGCTCCAGACGTATGATGATGCACATTGATACATGCAGAAAATTGGTAGAAGCCTCTAAAGGAGAATTCCCCATTATAGCATTTGTATTTGGTCCCCTGGGTACGCTCTCCATGCTGCGGAGCCAGCAGGAAATGTATATGGATTTTTATGATGATCCGGCTGCGGTGCATGAAGCCGCGGGCGAGATTAATGAGACCTTAAAGGATTACTGCAGGGCGCTGATGGATACGGGAGTGAACGGCATCATGTTAGACACCCTTTTTGCCTCAGGCTCTATCATGAGCAAGGAAATGTGGAATGAGCTGGAGGGAGATCTGGTGGAAGAGCTTGCCCAGGTGGTAAGAGATAAAAATGGGCTGGTGATGATACACAATTGCGGGCAGAAAATCTACTTTGATGTTCAGATCGAGCGTATGCAGCCCGCGGCGATTTCCTTCTTATATCCGCCGGATGATTGTAAAGATTTTAAAGAATGTAAAGAGAAATACGGAAATCTAACAACCCTGATCGGGTGTGTTACTCCGGCAAGTGCAGCAATCGGCACTGACGAAAACTGGGACCAGGAATGCAGAGATTCGATTGACGTAATGTCAGCCGGAGGGGGCTTCATACTTGCAACGGGATGTGAATACCCTGCAAATGCCGATTTTGCAAGGGCGCACAGAATGGTAGAAATTGCAAAGGACTATGGAAGATACTAGAATAAGGTCTGGGAGAGTGGCATATAAAACAGCCGTTATGGATTCGTCCATAGCGGCTGTCTAAGCAGTCATGGGCTATATTATTCCCCAATTACTGCATGTTGCATGAGAGGATGCTTATGCTTTAAGCTCTGTTCTGCGTATGACACAGTATGAACAGAGGTTTAAAATACACGCTGCCAGTACAAAGATAAATACAGGATACATAAAGTTTATTGTACCGTCGGTCATGAATCCAAAAGCCTTTAAGCCAAATGCGGCAATCCTGTCAGTTAAATCTTTTGGAAGTACAAATTTTATCAAAGCAGGTATGATTAAAATAATTGTGAGGCCGAGGGTAATCCCAGCATATACTGATATTTTTTTACCGATCTTGTTTATAATAAGGATTACCAGGTAAAACAGACAGCAGATAAGCATATATACGAAAAACAGCCAAACCCAGCCCAAAAAGTATGAATGCCCGTATCCGTACAGTCCGCCAAATAATGAGTGATAATCATGAAACCAGTGATGAAGCGCATTTCCCAGGATTGTATCAACCAGCGACATGATTCCCGAGATAAAAGCGAACAGGGAAAACGTGGATAGAAATATATATTTTCTGGTAAATCCATTCTGTATCAGCATTTTAAAATCTTCTTTAAACCCCAGGATCCCTAAGATACCCACATAGATAAAAGAATTAAACTCTAAGCCGTTCGTACCAATTTTGCCGCTGCTTCCGTTTGTAATATAAGAAAGGACAAAAACGGCCGCGACAACTGCATATTCAATTGCGTAGAAGATCCAAATATATTTAAACGATGTCATACATTCATAACGGATAACAGTGCCTAATTTTTTCATATCATCGGCCCCCTTTCTCTGTTAACTTTACGAATAGTTTTTGCAGGTTCATATTAGATATCTGTAAGTGACTGTTTTTAGGAAGCTGTTCTTTTTCGCCCAGTATATAAGCGAGTTTCAAATTACCAAGTTCATCGTATCCTATCACGTTTTTGTCTTTACAGTAGTCATCGACTTCACCGGCGAGGCCGGAAATACAGTACCCTTTATTCATCAGAGTTTCAACGGTTTCCTGCAGAAGCACTCTGCCCTTGTCGATTAGTACCACTTCTTCGATGATGTTTGCCACCTCTTCTATAAGATGGGTAGCTATAATAATCGTTCTCTGATAGTTTTCATAATCCTGCAGTAATAATTCATAAAACAACTCCCGGTGATTCGCGTCCAGACCCAGCACAGGCTCATCAAAAACCACATAAGGTACATGGAGGGAAAGGGCAATCGTAAGTTTAAAGATGGACTGATAACCTTTCGACAGTGCTTTGTATCTTTTATTAATATCAAGACCAAACTTTTCGGCAATCTGACGTGCCTGATCCAGGTCAAAACTATCATAAAAACGGTCTATCCACTTAAAATGTTCTATTACTTTCAGGCTGGTGTCGTATAAGTCCATCTCACTCATACAAAAAATCTTTTCGTGAACTTCCATGTTTTCTTTTGCACGGAGACCGTCAATCAGAATTTCCCCCTCATCAGCGAAGATGCGGTTGGAAATAATGTTAATTAATGTGGATTTGCCGGCTCCGTTTCTTCCTAAAAATCCGTAAATTTTACCATATTCAAAGGACAAAGAAACCCGATCCAGTGCGTTGACATTGTTGTATCGTTTTACGACATCCTTAATTTGAATTGCATTCATTCTCATACCCCTTTTCTACCAATGTGATAATTTCTTCTTTTGACATCTGCAGTTTGACAGCCTCGTTAATTAATGCCTCAATATACTGCGTGTAAAATTGATCCTGCCTTTTTCTGCGGATGTTTTTAACTGCGCCTGCTTTTACATACATTCCAAGACCTCTCCTTTTATAAATAATCTCTTCGTCTACCAGCATGTTCATTCCTTTGAGAACCGTATGTGGATTAATGTTCAAAAGTGCCGAGATTTCATTGGTTGAAGGAATCTTTGTTTCCTCTGGGAACACGCCTGTAAATATGGAATCTTCTAACTGTTCTGCAATTTGAACAAATATGGGTTTATCTATATTTGGATTTATGTTCAATAATATCACCACCTTATTAGTTAGTTACTTGAGTAACAAACTACCTTGCATCTTTAATATATACTAATAAGCAATTTCTGTCAATAGATTTTAAAAAAACTGAAAATACAAAAAGTACAGAGTAACTGCGAGTACAAAGGATAAAAAAAAGTGGCTGTGGTCATACCAGATTCCAAAGGCGTGAACCTAGGTGAATGTGCACTAAAATGAATGGGAATATGTTGCTTATTGCACAAAAATAAAGGGTATAATTGACATGTATTATATGGGATGATACAATGTTAAAAAGATAACAAATTGTGGTACAACCAATTATGAACGAAGGAGAGAAGAGAATGGGAGATTTCAGGGTTCTGGAAATTAAGCAGAGTGTTTTTGCGGATAATGAGAAACGGGCAACCCAATTGAGGAAAGAACTGAAGGAAAAAAAGGTGTTTTTGCTAAACCTGATGTCTTCACCGGGGTCCGGTAAGACGACTACACTTAGCAGGACGATTGAACAGCTGAAAAACGAATTAAAGATCGGAGTGATGGAGGCGGATATTGATTCTGATGTAGATGCAGAAACGATTTCTGAGCTTGGGGTTAAAGCAATCCAGCTCCATACAGGGGGGATGTGCCATCTGGATGCAGATATGACCCGACAGGGGCTGGAGGGCCTTGAGTGCGGCGAATTGGACCTTGTTGTACTTGAGAATGTGGGGAATCTTGTCTGTCCGGCAGAATTTGATACCGGAGCGGTGAAGAATGCCATGATTCTAAGCGTACCTGAGGGAGACGACAAACCGTTGAAATATCCGCTGATGTTTTCTATCTGCGACGTCGTTCTGATCAACAAGATAGATGTGCTTCCCTATTTTGATTTTGATATGGAACAATGCAGAAAGAACATTTTAAAGAGAAACCCGAATGCAATCATTATACCAATTTGTGCCCGCACCGGGGAGGGAACAGAGGCGTGGGCCGATTGGCTCAGGGAAGAAGTAAAGGCATGGCAGAAGGCGGAAAGGAGTTAGCAATGGCGGAAGAGAGAGCATTGATCTTAAAATTAGGTCAGAAGATAACGGACAGGATCGGCCACAAAGTGACCGTGGATGATCCAGAATACTGGGGGCTCGCCTGTGTTGTAACGGATGAGATGGCGGAAGTGGCTCTGGCGATGAAGGTAAGAAAGCCGGCCAGTGCACAGGAGATTGCGAAGAAATGCGGTAAACCGCTAAAGCGGACGGAAGAATTGCTGCAGGAGATGAGCGTGATCGGTCTGCTGGAGTATAACTGGGAAAATGCGGACCGCCATAAACAATACATACTGCCGATGTTCGTGCCTGGCTGTGCGGAATTCATGAACATGAATCTGGAGCAGGTGGAGAAACATCATGAGGTCGCCAGATTTTTTGAGCAGATGAGCCGGCTGCCGCTGGAAAAGGTAACCCCTATGGTGCCCCCGGGAGGCGCCGGAATTGGGATGCACGTCATTCCGGTTGAAAAGGCCATACCAACGGAACAGAAGTCCGTCAGTGTCGAACATATTTCCCACTGGGTACAGAAGTATAAAGGGAAATATGCGGTGGGCGCCTGTTCCTGCCGCCGTTCCCGCAGAATTCAGGGAGAAGGCTGCGGACACCTGGAGGATGATATGTGCATTGGGGTCGGAGATATGGCCGATTACATTGTAGAGACAGGGAAGGGCCGCTATATTGACGAAGCAGAGGTCATGGAGATTCTGCAGAGGGCGGAGGACAATGGCCTGGTGCACCAGATTACTAATATCGATGGGGAAGATAAGATCTTTGCAATCTGTAACTGCTGTGTCTGTTCCTGCTATGCGCTGCGTACCTCTCAGCTGTTTAACACGCCGAATATGTCCCGCTCCGCTTATATTGCCAGGGTGAATACCGAAAACTGTGTGGCATGCGGCCAGTGTGTGGAATATTGCCCGTCCGGTGCAGCCAGGCTGGGGCAGAAACTCTGTACAAAGAGCGGGCCGGTATCCTATCCGATGCAGGAACTGCCGGATGCGGTGAAGTGGGGGCCGGAGAAATGGAATGAAAATTACAGAGATGATAATCAGATGAACTGCTATGATACGGGGACAGCGCCGTGCAAGACGAACTGTCCGGCGCATATTGCCGTGCAGGGTTATATTAATATGGCTTCCCAGGGAAGGTATCTGGATGCACTTAAGCTGATTAAGAAAGAAAATCCATTCCCAGCAGTATGCGGAAGTATCTGCAACCGCCGCTGTGAAGATGCTTGCACCCGCGGGGAGATCGACCAGGCGGTGGCAATCGATGAGGTCAAGAAGTTTATTGCCATGCAGGAACTGAATGCAGAGTCCCGTTATATTCCGCCGATGGTCAATCAGATCGGGAAGCCATACCCGCAGAAGATCGCGGTTGTGGGCGCCGGACCGGCCGGGATGAGCTGCGCTTTTTTCCTGGCTCAGAAGGGGTATCCGGTGACCATCTTTGAAAAGCACAGACAGCCGGGAGGGATGCTGACTCATGGAATCCCAGGCTTCAGGCTGGAAAAAGAGGTGGTAGATGCGGAGATCTCGGTGCTGCATGAGATGGGAATCGAGTTTAAATGCGGTATAGAAGTAGGAAAAGATATTACACTGGAAGAGCTGCGGGCACAGGACTACCAGGCGTTTTACCTTGCCATTGGATGTCAGGGAGGACGCAGGGCCGGCATCCCGGGCGAAGAGTTTAGAGGCGTTTTGACGGGTGTGGATTTCCTTCACAGGGTTAATACGGATGAAAAGGTACAGTTGTCCGGGCGGACCGTTGTGGTCGGCGGCGGCAATGTAGCCGTTGATGTGGCGCGGAGTGCAGTGCGCGCAGGAGCATCTATAACGCAGATGTATTGTCTGGAAGCAAGGGATTCCATGCCTGCCGCTGAAGATGAAGTGGCAGAGGCACAGGAAGAAGGAATCACGGTAAATTGCGGCTGGGGACCAAAAGAAATACTTGGTGAGAACGGAAAAGTTACCGGAGTGGTCTTCAAAAAATGCGTGGCTGTGACAGATGCAGAAGGACGTTTTCATCCACAATATGATGAGGACGACTGCATGACAGTAGAATGTGACAATGTGCTGCTGAGTATCGGGCAGAGCATTATCTGGGGAGGCCTTCTGGACGGAACTAAAGTGGAACTGGGACGTGGAAACGGCGCTGTGGCAGATCCTTTGACCTATCAGACAGCGGAGCCTGATATCTTTGTTGGCGGAGATGTGTATACCGGGCCAAAGTTTGCAATCGATGCGATAGCGGCCGGAAAAGAAGGCGCGGTCTCCATCCACCGTTTTGTACATGACGGACAGAGTCTGACAATCGGCCGGAATCGGCGTGAATTTATAGAACTGGATAAGAAAAACCTGGATATTCCGGAGGAAAGCTATGACCATGCCAGCCGCCAGGCGCCGGGGCATAAGGCCGGAGTTAAAGCAGCATCTACCTTCCGGGATACGCGCCTTGTGTTTACAGAAGAACAGGTAAAAGCAGAGACTGCGCGGTGCCTGGGATGCGGCGCCACAATAGTAGATGAGAACCGGTGTATTGGCTGTGGTGTCTGTACGACAAAATGTGAATTTGATGCGATCCATTTGAGCAGAGAAATTCCCGAGGCAAGCCGGATGATGAAGAGTGAAGATAAGATGAAGGCAATTCTGCCCTACGCGGCGAAAAGACAGATTAAGATTATCCGCAACAGGAAATAGCTGCATAATGGAAAGAAGGGGATGAGATATGCACGAACTGGGGCTTGTCACGCATGTAGTCCGCGCGATCGAGGAGATTGGCAAAGAAGAAAAACTGACGGAAGTAGCTTCGGTGACACTGGAGATCGGGGAAGTGAGCGGTGTTATTCCGGATTATCTGGAGGACTGCTGGAAATATTTTCGGGCAAGGTCAGAACTTCTGAAGGAAGCGGAGCTAAAAATAGAAACAATACCGGCGGTAACGATCTGCGGGGATTGCCAGAAGACTTTTTCTACACTGAAATATAAAAAACAGTGTCCGCACTGCGGCGGAGAAGATACCTGCTGACTGCCGGAAATGAATTTAATATAAAGGAAATTACCGCCTGTTAAGGCGATGAGAGGGAAGGAGAGTTCATGATGTTTGTATTTACAGAAAGTGTGCCGACAATATTGGTCTGGCTCGTATGGATTGGTGTATTTATATCGCTGTTTGCGGCAAATGAATTAAGCCGCCGCTTTAAATGGGTGGGGTTCGGATGCTTTGTGATCCTGCCGGTGGTGCTGACCGTACTCTGGCTGACGGCGCTCAAAGATACCTCCTATATGGACTGGTTCCATCTGGCAAAGGTATATTCATCCACGGCAGGATGTATAGGATTCTGGTGCATACGCCATATAAAGAAGCTGCAGCACAACAAGATCGCGCTTTGTTTTCCGCCGTTGATTCTGGCGATCAATATTCTGGAGGCGTGTTCCAGAGATTTTCAGGTCAGCCAGTATGCAACTCCGGTGGTTGAATACATGAATAATCAGGTACAGTATTATGTCGGCGGTTCCTGGAATATCATGAACGGAATAGCGGGTATACTGAATATTATCACAATTTCCGGCTGGTTTGGGATTTGTATCCGCAGGAAAACGGCAAATGATAACAGCCGCGACATGCTCTGGCCGGATATGATGTGGTTCTGGATTGTGGCCTATGATTTATGGAATTTTGCCTATACATACAATTGCCTGCCGACCCATGCATGGTACTGTGGATTTGCGCTGCTGCTGGCCCCCACTGTATGTGCTTTTACACTGGGAAAAGGGGCCTGGCTGCAGCACCGCGCACATACGCTGGCACTGTGGTGCATGTTTGCCCAGACATTTCCGGCGTTCCAGGATGCGAGTAAATGGCTGGTTCATTCCGCATCCAGCAAGGCGATTGCAGATGCGGCGATCCAGGAGGGGGTTCTGGCCGCAGACGGGTTCACGGTATTAAAGGATGCGGGGATTTATCAGGTAGCCAGCGCTGCGCCTAATACCACATTTTTATTTGTTATGAGCCTGCTGGCTCTGCTTGCCAATGCGGCAGTATTCGTATATATGCTGTACCGGATTAAGAAGACAAAGAAAAATCCTTACAAAGGGGAAATGTATTCAGACTTAGTAAAATATCAAGAGGTAAAAGCGCTGGCCGAGTAAAAACAGATCAGCCAAAGAGGGCACCTGGATGAAGTTTTATTCCAGGTGCTTTTTATATGTATATTTTTCTGTCAAAAATGTATTTTAATATATAAAAAGGAGGAAAACATATGACAGAAAAAATATCTATTAAAAAAGTAGGGGAATTCGAAAATAATTTAATGATGAATGAAAAATCTTTGGCTACGATTAAAAAATATATCAATGAAATCCGAAATTTTCTTGATTATCTGGACGGCGGTGATATTACCAAAAGCAGGGTGATGCAATACCGGGCCGCAATGCAGCCGGAGTACAAGGCACAGACCATTAATGTGAAGCTGTCAGCGGTGAATGCTTTTCTGGATTTCATAGGGAGGCCGGAATGCCGTGTGAGATTTATAAAAGTACAGAAAAAGTCGTTTGTGGAGGAGGAAAAAGAATTAAGAGAGGAAGAGTATAGAACATTGCTGTTGTCCGCACGTGAAAGGGGCAAAATCCGTCTGTACCATATTCTGCTTACTTTATGCTCAACCGGAATCAGAATCAGTGAGCTGAAGTATATTACCGCAGATGCTGTCCAGCAGGGGAGGGCGGAGATTGATATGAAAGGGAAACACCGGGTGATTCTGCTCCCGAATGAATTGAAAAACAAGCTGAAAGACTATATGGATCAGCAGAATATCCGTACAGGAAGTGTGTTTATAACAAGAAATGGAAAACCTGTCGACCGCTCTAATATTTTTCATGAGATGAAACGCCTGTCGGCCTATGCTGGCGTAAAGCCGAAAAAAGTATATCCCCACAATTTAAGGCATCTGTTTGCCAGAAGTTTTTATGCGGTGGAAAAGAATCTTTCCCATCTCGCTGATATTCTGGGGCATTCCTCTATTGAGACAACAAGGATTTATATTGCGTCCAGTTATAGAAATTTTGACAGGATATTTGACAGCATGCAGCTGATTATATAAAAACCA
>BAIF02000068.1 GCA_000509105.1 Clostridiales bacterium VE202-21
AAATTCCGATTTCTAAAGAAATCTTAAGAAAAGAATTTAGGTGCTTCGTTGACAATATTAGGGAAACATGTTATATTCTTAACAAGCAAGTAAAAGGGAGTAGCCGAACACCGAGAGGTGGGTTTGAAATCGTCACACGATATCGAGAGGTATCCGTATCAAATGAGATGTGCAAGACTTTTATTGCGGCAGATATGTCGTATATAAAGGTCTTTTTTACTTTTATAAGACATAAGGTTTCAAGGATACAATCCGCTGTTCCCGTGGACCGTTATAGATGATGAACTATCTGCTGCATAAAAAGGGCACCAGAAAGGAGATTCTAATGATGAGAGAAAAGGAAAATGTAGTGGAGATGAATGAGGCGATTATCGCAGGAAAGAAGGCTCTGAACAGCATGAAGGCGGCTAAAGAGACTTTAAGCAGCGCCGGAAACTGGGGAGTATGGGATATGCTTGGTGGAGGTCTTTTTGTAGATATGATCAAACACTCCAAGCTGGATGACGCCCAGGAAAAACTACAGGATGCAAAGTTTCAGCTTCAGATATTCCAGTGTGAATTGAAAGATGTGGAGCTACCATATCATCTGGGCGTAGAAATCTCGGATTTCCTTACATTTGCCGACTTCTTCTTCGATGGTATTATCGCTGACTGGCTGGTCCAGTCGAGGATAAACGATGCAAAGGAAGAATTAGAGAACGCAATTCCGCAGGTGGAAGGAATGGTAGAAAACCTGCAGAAATGGGAAAAACAGCTGATGCTTGGAAAGGAGGCCGAACGTTAATGGGATGTATAGGAAATGTATTATGGTTTATATTTGGAGGATTTATCAGTGGTCTGAGCTGGGCGTTTGCAGGATGCCTGTGGTGCATTACGATTGTGGGAATGCCTGTTGGAATGCAGTGCTTTAAGTTCGCGGCTCTGAGCTTTTTCCCATTTGGGAAAGAAGTACACTATGGCGGCGGCGCAGGATCTATGCTTTTAAATATTATCTGGATGATTGTATCAGGGATTCCGCTGGCCATTGAGTCCGCGGTGATCGGGGCACTGCTCTGTGTGACAATTGTAGGAATTCCGTTTGGCATGCAGCAATTTAAACTTGCAAAGCTGGCGCTGATGCCGTTCGGATCGGAAGTTTATTAAGAAAAGACCGTGATAGGGCCTAATAATAGGGCTAATCCTCATTGCGGTGGTACGAAAAGTGGGCAAGAGGCCTCAGGGATGAGACACTTGCCCACTTTTCTTAGTTAATAAATGCAGTTGTCTGAGTCATAAAGTACAGATCGCCATGAACATCTCTCATATATATATGTACCTGGTAGTCGCCAGTTTTATAGTTGTATGTTGATATGTCCACATCGATATGATAGCTTCCGTCCTCTTGTTGATCCATTGGAATCCACTGCAGATCGTTTTGGTCTTCCTCAGTCCATATGGCAGCCAGCATGGATTCGACGCCATCTGGAACATTCTCAAGATTGCTTACATTGACGGGGAAGGTATTTAAATTATAATCATACTCGCCGATACTGACTGCGGCTTTTGGAGCCTTTCCTTCTCTGATCAGGAGTTCGGGTTTGCTTTCATCCAGGTCAGCAAGTTCTTCCATTAACTGAGACTTACGGGAAAGCTCTTTTTTCATGGTATCAACTCCGAAGCGTTCGGTCAATGTCGGCTTTTCGGAGAAAAGATTTGTACCAAGGCCTAAACGGTCTCCGTTAATTGTAGCACCTATGCTGGCAAGGGTCGTTGGAAAATTATCAAATGTAGTGTAGTTGCGTGTATCTGAAGTCGTATTCTGTACTGCGGGGTTAATATAGGTTGTATAGACCTTACGGGTATAACTGTCGTCAATATCCTGGCAGAAATCACTGTCCATTGTAGGATGGTCACCGGCAATCACGATTGTTGTATTTTCGTAAAAACTTTGATTCTGAATCCAGGAAACAAAATCAGCTACCTGTTTGCTGGAGCAGGCCATAACATTTGCATATTGATCGTCACCAAATGTATCTGGGCAGACTTCACATGGAAAACCATCTTCAAAATGGGTGTCAACAGTTAGCAGTGTTAAATTAAAAGGAGTATCCTGCTCTGAAAGTTCCAGCAGTTTATCCTCTGCGAACTGAAATAGTTTATGATCTTCATATCCCCACCATACACGGTAATCTTCGGGAATCCAGCCGGCTTTTTTTGCATATTCATAATCTAGAATGTCGAAATTGCCATGTTCGGTATAGTACAGCTGCCTGCCCCCAAAAACGGCATCAGAGCCTATCATTAAGGTCTGAGAATAGCCCTCCTGTTCCAAAATGTCCCCCAGAGTTATTGTATTAGCAAAAAATGAGTTCTGTGTGTCCATGGAATTAGACTCAATAGATATACTTAGTGGGATACCTGATGACTGTGAGAACATCGCCGCAATAGTCCATGTAGCGCCAGGCATTGCATATCCGCCGTTTAACTCAGATGAAATTCCCGAAAAATCTTCGTTTTCCTGTGCCAGTGACGTTAATTCAGGAATTACATTTTGTTCAAATGCCCCCCCATTTTCTTTGTCTGCATAGGTTGTTTCCATAGATTCCAAAAATATGTATATCAAATTCCTTTTTTGCTCAGGAAAAGTAATCTCCGTATCTCTGGGATCGATGTAGTTGTCATCGATAAATGAGGAGTAAACCCCTTGATCCGCTACATAGGTTCCAACATCCAGATTGTCCCAGGCATAGCTGACAGACGTTCCTGCTGCGAGCAGAGGTACAATAATACAGATTGCCATGATGATATTGTATACTTTTTTCTTTTTTCTGAATCCGGTAAAAAGAATTACGACGAGAAATAGAATTAGAATTGCAGGGACTGCGCAGGAGTTTAAGTACTCCTGAATCATACTCTCATTAGTACCCTCCAGAGGGGCTGTCAAATGGTACATGAGTTCATCCATTGACAGGTTGCTCCAGGTCTGGAACATCCATATAATACTGAAGCAAAGCAGTGTGGCAGTCGTGCTTAATATGACTGCCAGCAGTGTTCCGAATCCACGGAAGAAGTTTTTTATCGTTGATAGTATTTTTTTCATTTTACACATCCTCTGTCTTTTTAAATTAACCTCTATTATTATAATGCGTAAACTATTTTGTTGCAAGATATTTAGTGGGGGAGTAATGCTAAAAAATTATATCCAATTTTGGTGGTTTTTGCCGGAAGTTTGTAACAGTTCAGGAAGTCCTGAACTGTTACGGAAGTTTTCCATAATAAGGTGTGAAAAGAAAGAGAAAATGTTGTAAAAAAGGCGGTCTTTCCTGTATAATAAAAAGAGTTGTGGTTCTTTGAGGCCAAACTGCAGGAGTAAAAAGAGAGGTACGGACTATATGGATATTAATCAGAAACTGACAGAGGAATTAGGAGTAAAACGCTGGCAGGTGGATGCGGCGGTTAACTTAATTGATGAGGGAAACACCATTCCCTTTATTTCAAGATACAGGAAAGAGGCAACAGGTTCGCTGGATGATGAGCAGCTGCGAAAGCTGCACGAAAGATTGATTTATCTTCGGAATCTGGAAGAGAAAAAGGAACAGGTGCTATCCAGTATAGAGGAGCAGGGAAAACTGACGGCGGAACTAAAAGCGCAGATATTGGCGGCAGAGACGCTGGTGGTAGTGGAAGATTTGTACCGCCCGTATCGGCCAAAGAGAAGAACACGTGCCACGATAGCAAAGGAGAAGGGGCTGGAGCCGCTGGCAGCAGTGATTATGCTGCAGCAGGCTAAGGAACCTCTGGAAAAGGCAGCCGAGAAATATATTTCTGAGGAGAAAGGAGTCATCTCCGCAGAGGAAGCTATCGCAGGGGCAAAGGATATTATTGCGGAATCCATATCTGATGAAGCAGATTACAGGAGCTGGATCCGAAAAATCACGGCACAGAAAGGAAAGCTGGTTTCTTCGGCCAAGGATCCCGAGGCGGAGTCAGTCTATGAGATGTATTATGAATTTGAGGAGCCGGTTTCGAAACTGGTGGGACACCGCATACTCGCATTAAACCGCGGTGAGAAAGAAAAAATACTGACAGTGAAAATAGAAGCTCCAGAGGAAGACATTATCCGCTATCTGGAAAAGAAAACAATCCGCCAGAATAATCCTTACACCTCACCGGTGCTGAAGGATGCGGTGGAAGACAGCTATAAGCGTCTGATTGCGCCGGCCATTGAACGGGAGATCCGCAATGAGCTGACAGAGAAGGCGGAGGACGGTGCGATAGAGGTATTCGGAAAGAATCTCCATCAACTTCTGATGCAGCCGCCGATTGCTGGTCATGTTGTACTGGGATGGGATCCTGCTTTCCGTACAGGATGCAAGCTGGCTGTAGTGGATGAGACTGGGAAAGTGCTTGGGACAACCGTCATTTATCCGACGGCTCCTACAACGCCGCAGAAGATTAAGGCATCCAAAGATTTACTGAAAAAAATTATTGCAAAGTATCATATTACATTGATCTCCGTAGGGAACGGAACGGCATCCAGGGAATCGGAACAGTTTATTGTAGAGCTGTTAAAGGAAATCCCGCAGAACGTGCAGTATGTTATTGTAAATGAAGCAGGTGCTTCGGTTTATTCTGCGAGCAAACTGGCTTCCGAAGAGTTCCCAAAATTCGATGTGGGCCAGAGAAGTGCAGCGTCTATAGCAAGGCGGCTCCAGGATCCCCTTGCGGAACTGGTAAAAATAGATCCTAAGTCCATTGGTGTCGGGCAGTACCAGCATGACATGAATCAGAAGAAGCTTGGCGAATCCCTGAATGGAGTTGTAGAAGACTGTGTAAATAAGGTGGGAGTGGATTTGAATACAGCATCTGCTCCGCTGCTTTCATATATATCTGGCATTACAGCAGCCACTGCGAAAAATATTGTGGTTTACAGGGAAGAAAATGGCCGGTTTAAGGACCGGAAGGAGCTTCTCAAGGTGGCGAAGCTGGGGCCCAAGGCTTATGAGCAGTGCGCAGGATTTATGCGTATTATGGAGGGGCGGAATCCCCTGGATGCGACCGGGGTTCATCCAGAATCCTATGCGGCCGCAGAAAAGCTGCTATCCAGACAGGGATTTAAACCGGAGGATATTACCGGAGGTAATCTGACAGGGCTTTCTCTTACAATCAAAGACTATAAGCAACTGGCTGATGAGCTGGGGATCGGAGAGATTACACTGCGGGATATTGTGAAGGAGCTGGAAAAACCGGCCCGCGATCCACGTGAAGAAATGCCAAAGCCGATTCTGCGCACGGATGTACTGGATATGAAAGACTTAAAAGAAGGAATGATTTTAAAAGGGACTGTTCGGAATGTCATTGATTTTGGGGTGTTTGTGGATATTGGAGTACATCAGGACGGATTGGTGCATATATCCCAGATCACGGACAGGTTTATCAAACATCCGTTGGAAGCGGTCAGTGTGGGAGACATCGTTGATGTGAAGGTGATGAGCGTAGATCTAAAGAAAAAAAGGATACAGCTTACCATGCGGGGGCTGGCTTAAGGGACGCTTCGTAAATGGATAGACGGGCTGGCTGGGGGAATGTATATGCTCTTTTGATATGTGGGCGTCTGCCTGAGTGATTCTAAGAAAAAATACCGCCGGGAATGTGGGCACGGGTGACACAGCGCGAGAAATTTGATAATTTCTCGTGCTGGGTCATCCGGAAACATGATTCGGAATCATGTTTCCTCCCACATTCCCGGTGGTATTTTTTCTTAGAATCATTCAGGCAGACGCCCGCATATCAAAAGAGCATATACATTCCCCCAGCCAGTCCGTTATCCGTTTACTGCGCTGGTGAAACAAGTCGGGAGGCTGTCGGAGAATGAGATGGGGGACGGTATTGGCGGGGAGACTTTAATCGGGCGCCTGGGACAGGCTTCCGATTAAAGGCGGGGGTGATACATGTAGAGTTGATTTCTTAATATAAGTGGGAGTTTTACGGCAGTTATTGGATTTATTGGCGCAGTGTGGCGGCTCTTAGTTTGGGGCCCAGGAGGGTTGCTATTATGATTTTGACCAGGTCCCCGGGGAGGTAGGGGATGACTCCGGCGGCTAGTGCGGCGGGAAAGTCGAGGTTCATTTGGTGGGCAAGCCAGGTGGTTCCGAAGACGTAGCAGACCAGGGTTCCTAGTACCATTCCGAGGAGGGCGAAGGAGAGACGGGCTGCGAAGTGATCTATGAAGAAGCCGGCTATGAGGGCAAGGAAGATGAAGCCTATCAGGTAGCCTCCGGTGGGGCCGGCGAGCTTTCCGATTCCTCCGGTGAAAGCGGAGAATACGGGGAGGCCCACTGCTCCCAGGAGGAGGTAGGTGATGAAGCTGATGGTTCCAAATTTCATGCCGAGGACGTAGACGGTGAGATAGACGGCCAGGTTGGTGAAGGAGATCGGAACCGGACTGAAGGGAAGAGGGATGGTGAAGGGGCCCAGTATGCATGTTACGGCTGTCATTACCCCGATGAGGGTAAGCTGTTTAGTTGTGATAAATGTTTTTTGGATGGGTGCATTTTCCATGATGTTTTCCTCTCGTTTTGTATTTTATGTTGTTAGTATAAAAGAAATTATATAGAATGTCAACTTAGAATATGAAATAGTTAACAATATGGACAGTGTCTTATTTTGCGAAACATTTTGTCTGGTTTAGCATACTGTATTGTGAGAATGATTTTACTGGAGAATGAAACATGGCTTTAAGTAATAATGCTGAAACGAATCGTCTTGTATCACGTCCATTTATAATTTATTCAGGTACGGACTTAACAGGGACTGCGACTGGGGACGCTGAGGTGCGCAATTATTGTGCACTGCCGTACACTTCCGCATCCAGATATCAGTTGGACAGACCCGATCATAATAATATTTTTCAATTTCGAAGGACTATTAATGGAGTTACGGAAAAGGCGTACTGCCTTGATAAATTTGCGGATGGTCCATATAATGATGTACCTTATAGGAGCGCACCATTTGAAACTATTTTCACTTCAGCTACCGAGCGCCAAAAGCAGATGCTGGCTTGGATTCTGGCAAATAACTATCCTGCTGTGAGCGCACAGGCGACTTTTGAGTTAACGGGAACAGATTATGCTGCAAGTCCGGTCCTCGATGATAATGATGCCTATGCGGCGGTTCAGGTGGCGCTATGGGTGCTCTTGGGGCAGATTGCTCCGGATGAAGTGAATTTTCTGGAATGTTCATCCACGGAACAGCATCCGAAGTCAGCCAGGCTTCGTGCCGCAGTGCTCCGGCTCCTGGAACTGGCCGGGAAGTTTGCAGACGCTGTGGCAAATCCGGCTCCGCCTGTCAGCGCAAATACAGCTGGATGCTGCACGGATAATCCTATAGACTGCTGCAATACAGGGACAATCCCGACTGTTTCTAACGAACCATATCTCGTTTTTAAAGGCTGCCCGGATGAAGTCAGAACTGTATGCGGGCGCCTTCTTATCGGCCCATTTATACTGCAGTCGGGATTTACCGGAAAACCGGTGATAACAGTAGAGCCGATCTGTGTTTGTCAGGAAGGATTCTCTGCATCTTTTATGGATTTTTGCGGGAATAAAATGGATGCACCTTCAATTGGAGAGGAATTTTATATTGCAGTCCGAACTATTAGAGACTATATATGTTTTACCGTTCACGCCTCATTTACGGGAACTGTCACAAGAGTTGTTACGATGAATCCAACGGGTACGGGGCAAAATTACCAGCCTATAGGTACGACGTTCGAAGATGTCCAGGTAAACTTAGAGGCATCTGTCTGCGTATGTGCCTCTGTACCACGTAGTAAGGAGAAGAAGTCCCACTCTCAGACGGGCATTAGTATTAATAACAACAATAATAATAACAATAACAACAATAATAATAGTAACAGCAATAGCGGATTATGGCAGGGAGGCATGTATCCATGGCCAAACTATATAATTATGTGTCCGCCGCCGGGGTGGTACCCATACTGGCCATCCAGGCCGCCATATCCACCGGAGCCGCCATGCCCGCCAGAGCCGCCATGTCCGCCGAAGCC
>BAIF02000067.1 GCA_000509105.1 Clostridiales bacterium VE202-21
AAGGTACACAGATATAGTATCATATTCCTCGATAGCTCAGTGGTAGAGCATTCGGCTGTTAACCGAAGGGTCGTTGGTTCGAGCCCAACTCGGGGAGCTTGTAGACCGTGAGCACTACTTACGGTCTATAAAATTTTATATATGATTTTATGCGGCTCCTTGGTCAAGCGGTTAAGACATCGCCCTTTCACGGCGGTAACACGGGTTCGATTCCCGTAGGAGTCATTTTATACCGGACATTTAATGTTTGGTCAGTATTTTATTTATGCCGATGTGGCTCAATTGGCAGAGCAGCTGATTTGTAATCAGCAGGTTATCGGTTCGAGTCCGATCATCGGCTTTGTTCCTTTTTGGGACATAATACACGTGGACCTTTAGCTCAGTTGGTTAGAGCAATCGGCTCATAACCGATCGGTCCTGGGTTCGAGTCCCCGAAGGTCCACTATTTTAAAGAAATTAATAAGGCCCAGTGGCTCAGTTGGTTAGAGCGCCGCCCTGTCACGGCGGAGGTCGAGAGTTCGAGTCTCTTCTGGGTCGTTGACATTAGAGTGAAAAAGAGTTATAATTATCTCCGATGTACAAGTAAATATTATGGGATCTTAGCTCAGCTGGGAGAGCATCTGCCTTACAAGCAGAGGGTCATAGGTTCGAGCCCTATAGGTCCCATATATTATGCCGCAGTGGCGGAACTGGCAGACGCCCGGGACTTAAAATCCCGTGGGTAGTGATACCCGTACCGGTTCGATTCCGGTCTGCGGCATTAGTAAAAAGTAGGAGAAACGTTGAATTTACAGCGTTTCTCTTATTTTTTTGCTTCAAAAAGTTTGAACACCTTTGAACACTTTATGATGAAATACCAAGATTCTGAAAAGCAAGCCTGTCATTCTTCCTCTTATTGACATTCCGCAAGTAATGCAATGTTGTAGCTGTCTCACTATGTCCCATTAAATAACTAAGGGTTGTAAGATTATTTCCGTCAAAAGCTGTTGAAGCATTGTAAAAGCGGATTTTATGACTGGAATGATAAGGAACACCGGCTTCTTTACAATATTTCTTCAAACGGCGGTTAAAGCTGTCTGTTGTCATAATCTCACCGTTAGGTTCAAAGACATATATTCCATTTGGATTTAATTCCTTTGCTTTGTGAAGAATTTTAAGTGCTTCGTCTGTAAGGAACTGTTTACGGAATCCATGAGAAGTATTTCCTTTCATTTGATTTACTACTTTTACTTTTCGGCTTGAGAATGTTAAATCATCATTCAATGTACGTTCACAGGTCGCCTGTCTGTGAAGATATACAAGCCTGTTATTGTAGTCAATATCTTCCCAACGGATAGCTTTTGTTTCTCCAACACGGATAAACAGATAAAAAGATAACTGTATTGCAAGAGAATATGGCTCTATGATACACCGAAGATAATTTAATAACTTATGCGTATCATCACGGGAAAATACATTGTCACTTTGTACTTCTACTGGCTTATAGGTAAACTGTTTGAAATTCACATCAGAGACAGGATTATGTGATATAATTTCTTCTTCGATCGCATAACTCATTATTCCATTCAAAACAGAACGGGCATTACTGACTCGCTTGTGAGTGAACTGTCGGTCTTTTGTAGCTTCTCTGAAAAAGCGGATAAGCGTGATTGGTTTGATTTCGCCTATCTTCATTTTAACAAGTTCTGTATCTTTGAAAAATCTATTCCATTCAGATACATATTCTTGAATTGTTTTTGCTTTTACGGAAGTATAATCTCTTTTATACAAAAGCCATTCAGCATATAATTCTTCTAGTGTGACATTCTGACGGTTTTCAGCTTTCTGCTTTTCGATATAAAATCTGATGATTTCTTTTTCAAGGTTCTCTTTACTCTTCCTCTTAACAGGACGGCGTTTGTTAGGTTTGGTTTCATCGGGTAAATAAGTACGCCAG
The DNA here is from genome assembly GCA_000509105.1 of Clostridiales bacterium VE202-21. GTDB lineage: Bacteria > Bacillota > Clostridia > Lachnospirales > Lachnospiraceae > Faecalicatena > Faecalicatena contorta. Next base: position 1,937 of record BAIF02000067.1, read on the forward strand.
CTTTTTTCTGATTCCGAGTAATAAATTTCATATTTGTGATTCTTCAAGATTTTTTTATTTGCCATAATTTTAAAATCTTTGAAGACTTCATCTGTGGTCATGTTAGCACAGGTGGCTAACGTATTCAATAATGTTATATCTGAAAACGTAACGGGATTATCCATAAGATTCCCCCTTTACGCAAGGATTTTCTTTTTTAATTTTGATGTAGATAACACTGCTGTCCTTTAAGCATGAACCAGTAGATAAGAAAGCGTTGGTATCGTAAATTTGCCTTGTGTATTCTTTCTGAAAGACGATATTTTCTTTTTGTAAGTCATGTAAAATGCCTTCGGTCAGCATGACTTTTGTTTCGTGTGGAACTTTCAGATTTTGAGATTTAAAAAAGGCTTTTTTCTTATGTTCTTTCAAATCAAGGTCTTTTCCAAAATACTTGCTAAGATAACGACCTCTGTTTTCTTTGCTGTCTACATCAATGCGATTGATTTTAATAAATCCATGTGACCATAAATTCTGTAATTTTTTCTTTTGCTATATACGGAAAATCAAAGAAAATAACATGATAATGGATTGCTCCACGCTTCTGTTTCTCCCACGTTGCAAGGTATTTTAATAACTGGGTTTTGGTATGGTACAAATAATAATTTAATCGCTGGATAAAATACTTAAATTCTCGGTTAGTTATCAGGATTTCCTGAATGTTTTCTTTAAATGTCAGCGTTACAAATTTTGTTTTGTTATCAAAGTTGCAGTCAACAATACGGGCAATATCCCAACGAGCCTGTTCGTAATGCTTCTGCTTGCGTTTTAAACTGTCATATTGCTTATGAGCTGACATTTCATCAAAGTTTTTTCGTTTATTTGTGTCTGTTAAATCAGCCTTTTCTTTTGAGTGAATAAAAATAGGGTTTTCGTAAATATATACTTCTTTTGTAGTAGGAGTTTCAATGATTTTCGTATTGTATGCAAAACACTCTTTTGTTTTGCTCACGAATCTCACCTCATATCCCAATTTTTGTAATGAATGTTCCGATTGTTTTCGGAAGATGTTGTTTTATATATCAAGTATAGAGGTCAGCTAGTTCAGCACCTATGACGTTGTCCGGTACTGACTGGCTGACATAGTAGGGAAATTATTTCATTCCCACTTTTCTGATATTGGAAGCTTCTGCTTTGACAGAAAGACGTCCATTATAGAGACTAGCCCAAGTATGTAATCCATCAAATGAGACTGGAATCTGCCCTTTTTGTTCAAGTTCTTCGTTGGTAACAATCGCTGTGTTAGCTTTAATGCCTACTTTGACTTTTTCAAACTTTAATTTTGGAAGAAGAACTGTATAGTAGAATCCTAATTTTTCTTTTGTAGAAAAGTCTACCCAGTCAGAAACTTCTACTAACTGAAATTCCTCTTGCAGTTTGTCTGGATTTAAAATAAAGTCATTTCCTCTAATCATCGTTTCACCTCCTTATAGATATCTGATTATCAGATATTAAGATAATCTTATGATAAAACAAGCATTGCAGAATGTCAATAGAAAATATCTGAATATCCGATAAAAAGATTGACGGAGAAAATTTGATGAAATATAATGTGCTTATAAAGGAGGTTCGCTATGAATAAAATAAAAGAATTGCGGAAAGAAAAGAATATAACCGTTGCGGAACTTGCAAAAGAATTAGGCATTTCACAAAGTATGCTTACGAACTATGAAAATGGAAACGGAACGCCGAGAGATGAATCTATATGGGAAAAATTATCACAGATATTCGGCGTGAGTAAAAGCCACGTTATGGGATTAACTACGGATATTGAAACAGCAAATAAGACAAAACAGTTGAAAGTGGTTGTGGATACATCTCAGCCGATCTCAATACAACCGAAGAATCAGACAGACCTTGATGTATTGATAAAACTGGATTTGATAGACAGTGAAGACATGGAAGAAGTGTCAGAATTTCTTGATAAACTGTTGGCACAGGAGAAATATGAGGGACGGAGAGAATCAAACGTTAAATATGTCGTTGAGTAGAAAATGCTTCTCAGCCGACCACTTGCCCAGTCGACCCGCCGCCCTGTTAGGAACCGTCGCACTGGGCATCCTTGCGGAACGTTAGTTTGCGAAAATACGAACAAAAGAATATAAGGAGAGGGAATAGCTGATACTACTTCAAAAGCAGTAATAGAGTGCTATTCCTTTTTATTATATTCAATGGTTACAGTTCGGAACGGCTTGCTATTATTGTGCAAGTAATAAGTTGGATAATAGAGGTTGATTTCCAAGGTGGTAGGTGTACCGTTAATTTTGTTATGTTCGTTTTCAATGTCTTTGATTACTCCATCAATTCCCCAACATTTGTAAACAATTACAGTCAATTCAGTATCTCTGGTATCTGCACTGCTAAAGGACATGCTGTTAGTAATATGGTAGTCCGGCAGTCTGAGATAATTGTAGAGAATGGTCAGTAAACAGAGTATTGTGATTGGTGCTATGATTTTCTTTTTCATGTACATACCTCTTTCGTGTTATTAGTAGAGGGATAACTATATAGTACCTCACTATATAGTGAATTACCACATAAAGATTTAATAAATCTACTTTATGTAGAGGTGCAGAACATGAACTATGGACATTTAGAATTAAGGATAGAAGAACTGTTACAAGAAAAAGGTATCAGTAAGAATACGATTTGTAAGGAACTTGACATACCGAGGTCAAATTTCAATAGATATTGCAGAAATGAATTTCAAAGATTGGATGCAAATTTAATCTGTAAACTATGCAACTATTTTGAATGTGAAATTGGTGAGTTAATTCGATATGTAAAAGAATAAAGTGATAATGGGTATGCGGAAATAAAAAATATTCGCATACCTTTTTAATTGAATATTTTATAAAATGGAATTATACTGTGTATAACATGAAACAGACAAATCGGAATTTGAAAGGATGATGATATGATGGATAAATTAAAAAAGAACATGGTTTTCTACCTACTGTTGCTGATAGATTTTTATATCGTTCCTTGGTTTATAAAAAACACAGGAAGTGCAATGATTGTTATGTTAGTAATTATTCCTCTAATATGTTTAATAACCTCTGTTTTTTATGGGATTAGGAATGGTTTTAACTTCTGGTATATTTTGATTGTAGCAATAATGTTTGCGCCATCTATATTTATATTTTATAACTCAAGTGCATGGGTTTATGTAGTTGGATATGCTGTTATTGCATTATTGGGAAATTTAATAGCATTGCCATTAGGAAAAAGATAACTTCCAGTTTGTATGCAACAAACGTTTGAACACTTTTTGAACACCGCAACCGTGATGAAGTCTTCAAAGCCCCTTTCTATCAGTATTTGAGATTAAGTAAAACGGTTCGATTCCGGTCTGCGGCATTAAGTAAAAGTGAGAGAAATGTTGGATTTACAGAGTTTCTCTTATTTTTTTGTGTCTAAAAGTTTGAACACCTTTGAACACTTTATGATGAAATACCAAGTTTTTGAAAAGCAAGTACATCATTTTTCCCTTTGTTGACGTTCCGTAGGTAGTGAAGTGTTGGCGCTGTTTCACTATGCCCCATTAAATAACTGAGGGTTGTGAGATTGTTTCCTTCAAAAGCAGTTGAAGCGTTGTAGAAGCGGATTTTATGACTCGAATGATAAAGAACGCCAGCTTCTTTAAACGACGGTTAAAGCTATCTGTAGTCATAATTTTGCCGTCTGGTTCAAAAACATATGCTCCGTTTGGGTTTAATTCTTTTACTTTGTGAAAAATTTTTATTGCTTCATCTGTCAGGTATTGCTTGCGAAAACCATGAGAAGTATTCCCTTTCATCTGATTCACTACTTTTACTTTTCTTTAGGAAAAGGATAAATCATCGTTTAGTGTACGTTCACAGGTGGCCTGTCTATGTAAATAAACGATTCTGTTGTCATAATCAATATCTTCCCAGCGTATTGCCTTAGTCTCGCCTACACGGATAAACAGATAAAAGGGAGAATTAATTATCTATGTAAAAGAATAGTGGAGTGTTGCTGTTAATGGCATGGAGTGAATAAAGGGGTATGCAGAGATAAGGAAGTCTCTCATGCCTTTTTTGCTTGTGCATTTTTATAAAATAGAATTATACTGTGAGTAGTGGAAACTGGACAAACTAGAATTTGTATATTTGGTAAATCACATTTCTCTATTGTATTTTTATAACGCATGATATAATTTTTGTATGTATAGGAGGTGATAACCATGCAAATGTGTCCTTGGTGTGATGAAGTTTACGATGAATCCGAATACTCAAAATGTCCATATTGTTCTGGCGAATTAGTAAGAGATACGAGCGAAAGACCGTTTAAGAATTGTCCAAACTGTGGTGGTGTTATGTATTGGGATGATGAATGGGCATGTACTAACTGTGGAGAAACAATTGATTCTGATGAAGATGATTGTGATGGTACCATAGAAGGTTAAATACAAATCCCAGTTTGAGGGTGGAAATATTTGAACACTTTTTGAACATCGAGACCGTGATGAAGTCTTCAAAGCCCCTTTCTATCAGTATTTGTGATTATTTGAAACGGTTCAATTCCGGTCTGCGGCATTTGTGTAAGGCACCTCAATCCTTTGTAAGTAGCAGGATTGAGGTGCCTTTTGCTTTCTAGATTGGATATATACTAACTGATAAATAGGAGAATAGAAGCTTAAAATGGAATGAAAGTGTTTAGAAAAATAAGATCGCAGACAGGATATAAATACAAGGTAAATATGTCAAATGCTTTTTGTCGAATGTGCACATATTATTTTTATGAGAGAATCATCAGGAACAAAGAGTGTGAAATTTATTAAGTTTTGATTGGGATTTCATGTAGAAAGGCAAGAACTGAAGTGTTAAATTTACATAAGAAAGGAGCGGATTACTTATGATAGAAAATAAAAAACTGAGGATGTCAGTGGAAAAAGAAGGTTATGTATCTGCATTAGTCATAAAAGATGATCCACATCAGATGAACTGGGTGATAGAAGACAGTTATTTACAGCAGGCAGATTATCAGGATGCGGACAAACTGTTTGGTTATTTTGACATTGTTGTGGATGGTAAAAAGGAGGGCAGTAACGCGCTCATGTCCATCATAGAGGAAGAAAAAGATAAGATAACAGTTACCTTTAATGCCAAAGGATTTCAGGTGAAGATGGCTTATGACCTGGGAAAGGATAAGGAGGCGCTTTTCTGGTCCATACAGCTAAAGAACCTGACGGAAAAAGAGATTAAGATCGAAGAGTTCGGTGTATGGGTATCCTTTGCCTATGTGATGTTTCGGGATAAAAATGTGCTTAGGAATATACATAATTCTGCCGCAGTCTTCCCGTCTGTTTCAACGGACTATACGAAACTAAGTGCAGTGCGAAGGGATGGATTGGGAGAGAATCTCGGATTTTATCAGGTAAAGGGAAGGGCAAAATCAATCGGTACTTATTGTGATTATCGGAATTTGTTTTTCGAAAATGTGTCCCCTTCTTTAGACGGCATGTTGTTCCATAAATTGTATCTTGCAGGCGGATATCCGGATAAGTTTGAAAATCATGACTGGATATACGAAAAGGACGGATTTGTCCTTGAAGCAGGCGAAAATAAGGTATGGGAGTACGTGATCGATACGAATCAAAGTCCCGAGGATTTTTATAACAAAGGGCTGAAATGGAAACATCCCAAGCTGGAGTACACGCCCCTAAATATTATTGGAGAAAACGCAAGGGTATCCGTAAGAGTACCAGAGGGGGTGGATGTAATAGCAGCAGATGCTCTTTACAAAAATGATGGAATCGTAAAGAAACTTACAATCCCGATACGGGAAACGGAGAAAAAGAGGCAATACGGTCTTTTTTTCAAGCCTGAGGCAATGGGGGAGCACAAAGTAGTTATAACGCTTTCTGACGGTACAGAAGACTTTGTGGTAATGAATGTGATGGACAGGATAGAAACGGTGATTGAAGAACGCGTGGAATATATTTGCAGCAGCCTTTACCATGACGAAAATGGGCAACCTCCTTATGCTTTCGAGCCGATTTCCAATCAAGGGGAATCTCTTGGAAAAGCAAATCTGGTTCTGAAGAAAAATCTGTTCGGTACGCCGGATGTTGGACAGGTTAGGAAAGTGGAAAACTGCGCGGTAAATTATGTCCGTAAAAAATGGTTTGTAGACGGAAATTTTAGAAAACCTCGTAAACTTTATGGTGATTTTTACCGCTGTATGGATTTTGAATATATTAGCCATCTGTTTTATCTGTTATCCGAGTTTGGGGATGAGGTTCTTGCACTGCATGATGCAGGTACGTACCTGGAATGGGCGGCGGACGTTTTTGAGTTAAGGGTGAACCCCGATCTGCATCAGGAGGAGCGTGGAAAAGAAGAATCACAGATGTTAGGCGTATATTTCCTGTATTCCAATCAATTGCTGGATAAACTGAAAGTAAAAGGCATGACAGAGAAATATGCAAAGATACAATCTTTATGGGAACAGGTCATGGACAGGGTGGAAAAGGAGGCGGTAACTTATAAAGCCGCAATCACGGAGCACTTTTATGATAACGCAGGCTTTGGTCCGACAGCAGGCGCTCTATGTGAAAGCAACAGAGGGGAGAGTACCAGGCGCTATGGGGAACTCCTTTTGGCCAATATTGGCTATTCCAATGATTTCAGGGCCCAGAACCCGGATCGCTGGTGGGAAGCGCTGACGTATATGATCCATTCCCTTTGGGGTGGGGTTACAGCTGCGGCAGCATATAAAGTTTTTTTGTATCTGAAGGATACAAGATATCTGGAAGCAAGCTATAGGGCCACGGCAGGCATCCTGTACTGTTATGACACGCACGCCACGGCAACTTCTCCATTAGAAAAAGGAATGGCGGCTTCCACATATGCAGTGGCAGGCCCTCATATCAACCGCCCGGATCTTTCCAGGGCACGGTTCGGCCAATCCACATTTTATAAGAACGGCGGTATTTTTTCCAGGCTTTTTGAAAATGACAGCCAGTCCCCGGACTGGGATATGGGCGAAGAAATGGCCGCATATCTGGAGAATTTCGGGGATAAGACTTTCATTATGGAAAAAGGAAACTCCATCCACGTAATCAATGGAAGTTATGAAGAGAACGAAACCGAGTATCAGATTACAAGCTTTGCCCCATACAGTAAAGAATTTTATTTTATCTCAGGAAATGGTATAATCCAGATAGAGGATAAAAAAGACCTGAGAAGCATTATTTTGAAAAAAGAAAGGGGATAAGCATATGGCCGGCGACATTATTTCCATTTCAATTCCACCATTTCCGGACTTTATAGAGGGAAACTACCGCACCATGAGGAAAGGGCAGAGCCATGTAGACAGGAGGAACCTGGGCTATTTTGATCTGGTCGTTGTAGAAAAGGGCTGTCTGTTTCTGGCAGAAGAGAATGAGCGGTATGAGATCAGGGAAAATGAAATGTTTATTTTGCTGCCGGACAGGCACCATTATTCATGGCAGCCATGCCAGGAGGAGACCGGGTTTTACTGGCTGCATTTTTATACCACTGCGCAGTGGAAGCAGGGACAGAGGGCCAGCAGATTCGTTTCAAGGCTGCCAATCCCCGACCAGCATTACCACCAATGCTCATACACATTACACCTGCCCAAATATGCAGCGATCAAAGAACCCGGTCTTCTGTTTGAACTGTTTCAGAACATCCTGGACAGTACTATCCAGGAACATGGAAATGACATATGGAAAACAGAAGAACGGTTTTTACGGTTTTTAAGATTTGTTGAGAATACCGGGATCCATAAAGACCGGCTGACGCTGTTGGCGGAACAGATTCAGATCTACTTGGAAAATAACATAGAGCAGCCGATCACCAACCAACACCTGGAGGAACAGTTCCATCTGCACAGCAATTATCTTGCTAAGGCAATGAAAGAAACATTCGGAAAAACTCCTTTGGATGTTTTACTGGAGATACGGATGGAATATGCCAGACAGTATCTGATCCGGTCAGATTATGACATCAAGAAGATTTCAAAACTGGTCGGTTTCAGTTCGGAGATATATTTTTCTAATTGCTTTAAGAAACATATGGGAATGTCTCCAAGGAATTATAGAAAGAAGTATGAGGAGAAGACATAAGACAGGAGTTACACAAAAACAGGAACTAAAATGGTCTGCCGATGTCTTCTTTGATTTACTGCTTTGATTTACTATTCACGGTCTTCAGGGAAAGATAGACGTAGATGCCCTGGTAGTCTTAAAGAATCAGGCAGTGGATCTTATGATATTAGATGTGATGATTCCCCATCTGGATGGATTTTCCGTCTGCAGGACAGCCAGACAGATGAGCAGCCTGCCGATTATCATGCTTACGGCAAAGAGCAGCGATGATGATAAGCTAAGGGGGTATGAGTTTGGCGCAGATGATTATATGACGAAGCCTTTTAGCCCGCTGGAACGGTATGGCGCAGTGACAGTTTATCCGACTGAGGAAGAGCTGATTCAGGGGGTCAATGAGCCCTCTACAAACCTGATTGGTGTGGAAGCAGCGGGAAATAGCATCAAAACATTACTATCCGGTGACGAACTGGATATATTCCGGCAAACCGCTGAAACACTTCCGGCACTGATCAAATTGCGGGAATCAGCAGGCCAGGCAGAGATACAGATCTTAGAACGCCCCGATATCATGGCTGGGTATCAGGACATGTTTATCACCACGATATTAATTGTCGCAATGTTTATGGGATGTACCTTCAATGCTATGAATATGATTTCTGAAAAAGAGGATGGCGTGGCACTTGTCAACGAAATCTTACCCATGGCCCGAAGCCGTTATATTATGCAGAAGGTTACGGTTGGATTTATTTGTGGCTGCTTATCCTCAATCATTACTGCCTGTATTTGCTTTCGGCTTTCCCTGCAAAATGCAGTTCTCATGCTGGTGCTGATTGTCCTCTCCTCGTTTGTGGCTGCACTTATCGGCCTGTTTATCGGCCGGTTTTCGGATGGGCTGATGGTTGGCGTAGTTTATATTAAAATCGTAATGCTGCTATTTATCGCCATACCCATCCTGCACTTTCTTCTCGGAATCAGCGATCCGGCTCTAACCGCAGTTTGCTATATCATGCCCTCACAGGCTGCTTTTGAGGGGATTATGAATTGGTCAATTGGGAAAACAACAACAGTGATGAACGATATACTAATCCTAACAATCCATTGTACAGCATGGTTTTTACTATATGCGGGGCTTTCCGTATATCAGAGAAAAAATGCATAAGAATTATCATAAAAATCAGGCCAGCGAAACAGTTAGGTATTTAGCTTGTCTTATACTAGTATAAAACAATCATAAAATTCTTTCGGGGGATCTTATTAGTATGTGGAAAGTACATGATGGACTTCTCTCAAATTATCAGGCGGTGTAAAGGCAGGCACCTCACATCCGGCGGAAATCATTGTGCGGTGCATGCCGGCACACGCCAGACATTCCCTTACCGCATGGCCTACTGAATTGATATCTCCCTGAAGCAGGATCTGCACAGGGTCAAAGTTGCCGTTTGGGCAGCTGGTTTCAGGAAATATGCCACACGCTTTTTTAAGATCTACCATATGATCGAGGTCAATAATATCGGCCCCTGTCTGTGCAGCCAGATGCAGTACAGGGGTAATGTCCCCGCAGATATGCAGTTTTGCCTTTCCCCCTGCCCTGTGAATCTCAGAAATAAGTTTCTGTTGATATGGAAGGGCAAATTCGCGATAGAGATCAGGGCCAATGAGAGACGATGCGGCATCACCGATGCCAATGATGTCGGCTCCCGCATTCAACTGCTCCAGGGCAAACAGGATGCTCTGCTCCAGGCAGATTGCCAGAAGCTCATGCATTGCTTCCGGTTCATCCAGCATTTCGCACAGGCAGCTGGAGATTTCCATCAAATCACAACTTTCTGCAAGTGCACCCTCCACCCAGCCTACAATTGGGATCTCGCCTCCGCTGCGGTGTTTTAGAAGCCGCACCGCCTCCAACCGGTCATTCATACGTCTGCTGGAAGCAGGAGCTTTTACTTTCAGACGGGAGATATCCTGACAGCCTGAGAGCAGAGGAACCGGGCTGTATGGCACATCGTTTTCGGGGTAGACAACCTCTGCACCGAATCCGCTTGCTTCACGCATGGGATCGGAGCAGACACTCAACACGTCCAAATGGTATTTTTCACAGCATCTGAGCATTCCTTCAGCGAGAAGCCGGTAGTCCGTTATAAACTGTCTGTACGGAACCTCAATCTCGTGCGCCGCGAAAGTCATGACAAGGCAGAGGTTGGGAATACGGTCAACAGGTTCTCCATTTAATCTTGCAAATACACGTTCATATGAGTTCATAACAGCCTCCAATATAGGAAATAGAATACAGAAAAAAGGGAATCAAATTGCATTACCGGTATAATTTGATTATAATAGTGTTCAAGAGAAAATTCTCGTATTAAAGTGGCTAAAAATCAGATAAATGTGCGGAGGGGCGAAGCAATGAGGGGGGCAATAAAAGAGGAACGAAATTATAATTCTTTCGAACTGGCAGTATCAGTTCTTGATAATACGGTAGATATACAGGAACACCGTCTGCTCCTGCACTGGCATCAGTATATAGAGTTTATCTATGTGTTGGAGGGGGAGGGGGTACTGACTATAGACCTGAAGGACTATAAAACGGTAAAAGGGGATTTAATTGTAGTTTCTCCCAGCAGCCTTCACGGTGGTATCGGAGCAGAAACGAATCCGTTGATTTGTAAAGTGATACTGGCGGATGTCGAAATGATGATGGGAAGTTTGAAAGATAAAATTGCCAAACGTTATCTTTCCCCCATGCTTAATCAGACAATAAAGATCATACCAATTATCGAACCAGGCACTCCGCTTTACAGGGAAACGGCGATCTTATTTGATCAAGTGCTGGAGAAGTGGAACAAACAGGACGATGGATATGAATTATATATCAAGGGGTATCTGACACAGATGCTGGCGGCATTGTTTGAAGCGAAGCATTACCGGGAATCGGCAGGCTGCAGCACAATCAAAGAGATAGAACAGATGAAAAGGCTGATCCGGTTTATTGAAGAGCATTACAGTGAACCGCTGTCAGTCGAGCGGCTGGCACAGTTTACGGGATACAATAGGTATTATTTTATGCATTACTTTAAAATGCATACAGGGTACACGGTTACACAGTATCTGAATCTGAAGCGGACTGAATACGCGGCCCGCATGCTGGCTGAGCAGGATTGGAGCATTTCTGAGATTAGCGAGCGGACCGGATACCAGGATGTTTCATACTTTATACGTGTGTTTGCAAAACGCTATGGGATCACACCACTGGTGTACAGGAAGAGAATCCGGAGCGAAATAGAGGAAACACACTCTGCATGTCCTCAGGAAGCGGTGCACGAAACTCCAGTTTTTCCCCGGTAATCGGATGGTTTAAGGCCAGACGGCAGGAATGCAGGGCCTGCCTTTGCATATACTCCATATCGGGATTATACAAATAGTCGCCTATAAGAGGAAAACCAAGATACTTCATATGAATGCGGATCTGATGGGTACGGCCTGTCTCTAATAAAAGTGAGACGAGGCTGTGCCCATTTGTTTCTTCCACCACATGATAATGGGTAACTGCTCTTTCGCCATGATCAAAATCAACGGTTCTTTCAATAACAGAACCAGGCTTTCTGGAAAGAGGCGCGGAGATCGTTCCCTCCGCCGGCTGTACGCTCCCACGTACAATAGCCAGGTATTCCCGCCTGATTTCATGGCGGACGGTCATTCTGGATAAGATATTAGAGCTGAGCATATGCTTTGCTATAATGGTCAGTCCCGAAGTATCTCTGTCAAGCCGATTGGTGCAGCGGAAGATAAAAGGTTTCCCTTGTTCCTGATAATACCACGCCAGCCCGTTTGCCAGAGTATTGGTATAGTTATTGATTGACGGGTGTACAGGCATGCCGGCCGGTTTATTAATGACAATGATATCCTCATCCTCGTAAATAATATCCAGGGGAAGTCGAACAGGAGGGATCTGCAGGGAGGAGATGTGTTCCTGGATATGCACGGTTAGTGTATCCATATCAGTAAGTATCTCATTCAGGCGGCGCGGGCCGCCATTGACAAGAATACTCCGGGGCATTTTCTTTAATTCGACCAGATTCTGCCTGGAATATCCACGTCTGCGGAGAAATTGTTCCACGCGGAGACCGTCTTCGTCTTTCTGAATGGTATAGTTTAACATTCTGTCCATAGATGTACTCCTGTTTATCTTTAAGCTTACCGATATAGTATAGCAAGTCCGAAAGAAAAATGCACTATAAATCAGG
>BAIF02000066.1 GCA_000509105.1 Clostridiales bacterium VE202-21
TCCAACCGGCAGGAAAAGGACTCGTTCCTAAGGTGGGGCCTCAAACGGGGGCAGCGTATGGATATAGAATTGGTGGTACTTTTATGTCCCTAGTAGGTGTATAAAAGCAATGGGATACGGTTCCAGTATCAAAATAATTCAATACACATCTTGAAGATGAAAGGATACGCATAGCCAATCAACATCCGCTGCCCTGGTCCGGGATCCCACCCGGTTGGTGGGCTTTCCTGCCGATTGGATGAGCCAGCCCCAGTGCCTTCCCGGCCTCCCTGTCATGAAGCGTCCCCGTACGTCGACAAGTCTAAAGCTTGCCAACTAAATCCTGATTTAATAGAACTTATGATGAATGTAAACTGTTATCAAAGATGAGTTGACAATTGAGGCGGGATTTTATAATATAGTAGTAAAAACAGTAACAAAGGGAGACAAATTGATGGAAAATTTACTGGATAACATGAAGAATAGAGTGCTTGCCGGCGATCTTCTTTTGAAGGAAGATGCTATGCAATTGGCAGAGCTGCCGCTGGAACCTTTATGTGAGGCTGCGGATGAGATCCGGGCGGTGTTTTGTGGAAAACGCTTTGATCTCTGCACCATTATTAATGGGAAAAATGGAAAGTGTTCGGAGGATTGTAAGTATTGTGCACAGTCGGTATTTTATTCCACAGAGGTTGAGAGCTACCCGCTTCTAAAGACGGAGCAGCTGCTGGAACAGGCCAAGTACAATGCAGAGCGGGGAGTTATGAGATATTCGATTGTGACGTCAGGGAAAAGGCTGGATGACGGTGAAGTGGAGGCTGTGTGTAAAAGTATCCGGGCAATTCGGGAGAATGTGGATATCTCGGTCTGCGTATCTTTTGGGTTACTGGATGAGATGGCTTTTCGGAAAATTAAAGAGGCAGGTGCTTGCCGGGTACATAATAATTTGGAATCCTCCAGAAATTATTTTACGGAGGTCTGTACGACACACTCTTATGAAGAAAAGATTGAGACAGTTAAGGCTGCTAAGCGAGCCGGGCTTAGCGTCTGCAGCGGGGGGATTGTGGGGCTTGGGGAGACGATGGAAGACCGGATTGACCTGGCTTTAACGGTCAGAGATCTGGGGGTGCGTTCTATTCCGGTTAATATGCTGAACCCGATTCCAGGCACGCCATATGAGAGGAATCCCCGGCTAACGATTGAGGATATGTGCAGGATAACGGCAGTTTTCCGGTTTCTTGTGCCGGATGCATTTATCCGCCTGGCGGGCGGCCGCGGATTGATGGCGGATAAAGGTAAACAGTGCTTTCAGTCAGGCGCCAATGCGGCTATTACAGGAGATATGCTGACGACAGCAGGGATAACCATAGAGCAGGATATGCAGATGCTGAAAGAACTGGGCTTTGAGGTGAAGTCCTAATAATAGAGAGAAATTTACGCTTGTATGAAAAGAATACAATCATGCGGCAATTAGCAAGTCATACTCTCCTTCCCCCGCGCATACATTGTAAAAACAATGATTGCAGGGGGATTTTTTTGAAAGATTATATTGAGGAAAGAGCCGTGGAAATCGCCAATTATATCATAGATAACAGTGCCACAGTTCGGCAGACGGCGAAGCAGTTTGGAATCAGCAAGAGTACGGTACATAAGGATGTGACGGAGCGGCTCCTACAGATTAATCCTGCATTGGCGGGAGAGGCACGGAAGGTGCTGGACATGAATAAGTCTGAGCGCCATATACGCGGCGGACTTGCTACCAGAGAAAAATATCTGCATCAGCACTAGACATCGTATCATAATTAATTGCCGCATAAGCCGGCCTAAATTTCCGATAGCACTGCTCTCCAAGCCTCAGCGTAGCCCACTACGCCTGCGTTTGTGGAGCGGCACTCTCGAAAATTTATCTCAGCTTATGAGTCAGTTACTTATTTTACGATATGCTAGTAACTACAGCGAAACGGAGAAATACAGATAGAATGCACCTTAGGCGCCGGGAATCAGACAACCCGGTACTTAGGTGCATTTTATTGTGTACAGATATAGACTTTGCGTGTAACAGCAGTGGAGTCGAAGGCACGTCATAGATATCGGCAAAGTGCCCCGCCTGATGCCAGGGTTTTCATGAATTCTTTGATTATGGTATAATGTGGTTAGACATTATACCATCATCGGTTCAGTGCTGCATAGAGCAGGTCAAATAACCGGCGGAAGGGGTGCCCTCCCGGCGGGACAGCAAGCTGGCACATCATAAATGAATGAACGACGACTTATTTTATGATGTACTGGAAGAATGGAATAATGCCTAATGTAAATGACAACAGGTTCAGTTATAGTGACAAAGGAGAAACGACGGTGAAGAGATATAAGAGAATCTGTGCACTTCTGCTTGCTTTTTTGCTGACAGCGGGGACTGCCGCAGGATGTGCAGAAAAAGAGCAGGACACGGTGAAAGAAAAGGAGAAGATCACGATCTGGTACTACTGGAGCCAGAGCTATGTAAAAAAAGAACTGGCGAATTTGGTAAATGGATTTAACCGCACCCAGGATGAGATTGAAGTAACGACCCAGTATGTGCCGGATGAAGATTTTAAGAAAAAACTGGCCCTAAGCATGGCGGATGGTAATATGCCGGAGCTGGCTTTGGTGGATTCATCGGATTTTCATTATTTTCATGCAATGGAACCTTTTGTGGATCTGACAGATGAGATCAAGGATTTTGAGGAATATCTGCCGGAAATAAAGGAAGCCTGCAGTGTAGAGGGACGGATGATGGGGCTGCCTTATGGAATGAACTGTGCGGTCCTATATTATAATAAGAACATCATGGAAGTGCATGGGGCAAAAGTACCGCAGACATGGCAGGAGCTTTATGATACTGCAGTGAAGCTCTCTGATCACGGTCATTATGGTTTCGGCCTTCCGGCAGTGGAGAGTGAAGAAAGTGTATATAGTTTCCTGCCCCTTTTGTGGTCGATGGGCGGAGAGGTAGATTCACTGGATTCGGCCGGAAGCAGGCAGGCATTCCATCTTCTTCGGCAGCTAACGGAATCGGGGGCCATGAGCAGGCAGACAATCAGCCTGACAGAAGGCGATCTTCTGCGGCAGTTTATTGAGGGCAATATTGCTATGATGATTACCTCTTCGTCTATGATTGCCTCTATCCGGGATTTAAACCCTTTTCTGAAGTACGGGGTAACGGTTCTGCCCGCGGCCGATGATGGTACCCGGACAACCGTGCTGGGCGGGGAGATTTTTGGGGTTACGAAGGGAGCGCATCAGGATGCGGCGGTCAAATTTCTGCAGTATGTCAGCGATAAGGAAAGAATGTCTTCCTATATGGACCGTTCCGCTTATATGGCTCCCCGCCGGGATGTGCTTGAAAACCAGTATGTGGAAGACCCGTTGAATAGGAGTATGATAGAGATTGCCAAATCTGCCAGGACGAGAGAGTTCTCCGTGGAATGGCCGTACATATCCAGAGTACTTACGGATGCAATGGGGGAGACAGTCATTGGAGAAAAAACGGAGGACGAGATTCTGAGGGAGGCAGCTGAAAGGATGGCTGAGATCAGGAGGGGAGACTTATGAAACGGGAAAGAACCTTGAGAACCAGGATGTCTCTTAGATTTCTGCTGGCAGCGCTGGTGCCGGTCTGTCTGTTTGCTGTTATTTCCCAGATGAGACTCAGGAGCAGCCTGCAGGACAACATAGACGGCCGTATCAGCAGCAACCTGTACAATGCCAACAAATCCCTGGACATGGTATTGGAAAAGTATGAGACAATCCTGTATGATATGTGTACGGATGATACGATTATAGATACCGTGCTTGAAATTATTAAGGAACAGGATGATCTGGACGTTAACAGCAGTACACTGCGTCATGAACTGAGCCATATCTGCAATAGTAACCCGGGAGTGGAAGGAATCACGATATCGCTTCGGAACGGGCGTATTATATTCTATGACCGGTTGAATTCTTCCTCCACAAACAGTGTCTGGGCGGATAAAATCACGGTTCCGGAGATTGGGAAGGGATATGTGTATCAGGGGCTCACAGATCCGGTGACTGCAAATGAACGGAAAACGTATTTATTTCAGATCGGGAGAAAACTGATCGATTACAGGAATATCAATGATCCCCTGGGGATCGTGGTAATCAGCATCAACGAGGAACAGATACGGGATACTTTGGTGTCGGGTACGGACAATGCCACATATCTGCTGCAGGGTAATACGGTGATCAGTTCTCCGGACTCTGCAGCTATCGGAAGCCAATTTAACAGTCAGAAGGATACAGCTGATCGTAAGTATACGGCGATGCTGCATGAGAAAAGCGGTTTTACAATCTGCAATGAGCAGCCGCTGGCTGATTATAACAGGGCAATCTGGGAACAGGTGTTGTTTTTCTTCGTGATTGCTGTGGTATCCTGTGCAATTATGGTATGTTTGATTTACATGTCCACGCAGCCGTATCTGGCGGCAGTGGATTCTCTCGTAAATGCTATGAATGATCTGGAAGAAGGAGATTTTGGAGTCAGCATCCAGATTCCTGAAAGTATGCCGCCGGAAATACGGCGGATTGGAACAGGGTTTAATGAGATGGTTGTCCATATTGACGACCTGATCGGCCAGGTGAAGGCGGCTGTTGTGGAGCAGAAAAACGCGGAACTCTCCGCATTGGAAGCACAGATAGACCCTCATTTTCTGTATAATACGCTGGACACGATCAACTGGAAGGCCATAGAAAATGAGCAGTATGACATCAGCGGGATGGTTGGAGCGCTGGCGGATATTCTGCGCTATACCGTCAAAAATGCGGGAGGCACGACTACCGTGCGCCAGGAACTGGGATGGCTTCGGCATTACTGTATGCTGCAGGGAGCAAAACTCGGAAAGCCGCTGACGATATTGGAAGAAGTGCCTGAGGATATGATGGGATATAAGATCCATAAGCTTTTGCTGCAGCCCTTTGTGGAAAATGCCATCAAACATGGGTTTGGGGGGAAGGACGGGGACTGCCGCCTGACGATTGTGATACGCCGGACAGAAGAGCAGATCCACATGGTTATAGAAGATAACGGATTCGGCATTGGGCCGGAGACGTTGAAGAGATTGAATGATGAAGAGCAGGACATGGAGGGACACGTAGGTATTGTAAATGTCCGGAAACGCCTGAAACTGTACTACGGGGATGATGCCACCATTTATTTTGAAAGTATGCTGGGAAGTTGGACAAAGGTGCATTTGTTTGTGCCCGGAAAGGAGGATCAGCAGTGAGAATTGTAATTGTGGAAGACGAGGCGCCGATTCGGGAAGGCCTTGCAAAAATTTTACATAAAATAAACCCGGATTATGAATTGGTGGGGAAGGCCGGGGATGGAAAGGCCGGATATGAGCTGATCCGGAGAATGGAACCCGATCTGGTGATACTGGACATACAGATGCCGAAGATGGATGGGCTGTCGATGCTCAGAATGCTGCGGAAGGAGCAGAACCACTGCAGAGTGCTCATCCTGTCAGCTTACTCAGACTTTAATTATGCAAAACAGGCAATAGAGCTTGATATTGAGAATTATCTCCTGAAGCCAATCAAGATCCCGGAGCTGAAACGGGCTCTGGGACAGATCGAGGAGGAGTTGGACAAAGAGAAAAGCCAGGATAAAGTATTTACCGTCCAGGGCATCTTCATTGGATGCTTAAACGGACAGCTGGCTCCGGACAAGCAGTTTCATAATATGACTATGGAAAAATACGGATTCTCCGTGGAAGATCCCGCCGAGGTCTTCGCTCTGTGGCTGGGAGACGGGTATGAAGAACAGAAAAAAACGGCAAAGGATCTGCTGGAGGATGTGGGCGCCCACACTGTTAAATTTGCCTCCTGTGTGATAGAAGCCGATGCGTGGCAGATGCTGATTATGATACTCTACCGGGTTCCACGGGACTGTGCCTTATATGAATACTTCCAGAATTCTGTAGTCCCTATGCTGTGCAGCAATCTGAAAAGCCCAGTGGTCTGCATCTGGAAGAGCATGGAGCGGATTCTGGATTTACCGGAGGCTGTCAGCGGAATACAGAAGGAAAAGGAATGGAACCTTCTTTTGAATAAGGGAATCCTGCTTAGGAAAGAGGAGATTGAAAAGTTAAAAATCGTGCCCTTGAAGCATCCAGCTGAGCTGGAGGACGAGGCATGCCAGGCGATCAAGAGGGGGGATCGGGAGGCGCTCAAAGAATGTTACAGGAAGCTGTTCCAATATTATCCGGAGTCTCCCCATCTGCCGGAAGAAATCAAGAAATCTCTCATACGTTTCAACTGGGCTGTAGCAAATTCGCGGGGGAACATCCAGGAACTGGATGCGGAACTCGAGATTCAAGGGATCCTGGGAGAAGTGTCCGGGGCGGCGAGCTGGGACCAGATTAAACGCAGCATGGAAAAGTTCTTTGAACTGCTGGATCTTAATATGCAGGAAAAAGAGGAGCTGCCGGTGAGTGTTCTTGTGCAGAAGGCCCAGCAGATGATCCGAAAGTACTATGACCAGGGCATCACCCTGGAGGAAGTGGCAAATAAACTGTTTGTTTCGGAAGAATATCTGAGCGCACAGTTCAAAAAAGAAACCGGCGTCACATTTTCAGAAACAATCCGGAAGCTGCGGATTGAGAAGGTGAAACAGCTCTTAGCCGATACGCACCTGAAGCTAAATCAGATCGCAGAGCTGGCCGGATACTCGGATCCCAAGTATATGAGCAAGGTTTTTAAAGAGGAAGTGGGCATGCTTCCAAATGAGTTTCGTAAGTCAGTCTATTAAATTTTTCTACCTTTTTCAGAAATTTCGTCCTTGTAAATGGAAAAAATTGTGCTATGATGTCGATAACAAAAAAGCAGAAGCTAATGAAAGCCGTCATAGATAGTCTGAAAAAAGGAGAGAAAACAATGAATCAAATGATCATAAAATTTCAAAACCCTGAAGAAGTGCTTGATTTTGTAAATAAGGTTGCTAAGTACCCTTATGATATGGATATGAAGAGAGGCAGATTCGTAGTAGACGCCAAGTCGATACTTGGGATTATGAATCTGGGATTCAATCATCCCATTGAACTGAAAATCTATGATGAGGACTGCGAAGACCTGAAACAGGAAATCTC
The DNA here is from genome assembly GCA_000509105.1 of Clostridiales bacterium VE202-21. Taxonomy (GTDB): domain Bacteria; phylum Bacillota; class Clostridia; order Lachnospirales; family Lachnospiraceae; genus Faecalicatena; species Faecalicatena contorta. The sequence continues at coordinate 7,125 of BAIF02000066.1, forward strand.
AAAGTACGCTGCGGCATAAAAGCGGCAGTGCGGGCTGTAATTTAACTGCGATATCTGGGCGATATTAATCAAACAAAGCGTATAACTTGCATCTCAAAACTTCTCGGCGTATAATGTACGCGCTGAGAAGTTTTTTCTATGAAGGAAAAGTGCCTGGCACTTTCCTATTATAGAAAACCCTCTGGGAGATGTACACGCCGCAATAAGGTATATAACCGCAAAGCAGCATCGCGACGGCGCCAAAGTATGCATGCTCTTCTTGAGTGAGATGGTGGGGAGTTGAGTGGTCTTGCCCACTTTGTTATTTATGCGGGCCAAAGTGTGCGAGTCCCTCTTGAGTGAGGGCGTGGTGATTTGAGGTGTGCCTGCCCACTTTGATATGGGAATGAAAGAGTAGGAATGAGAGTATGAAAAAACAAAGAGACAGAAGCGCCTATTTATTTGATAACAAGGCACTGAGAGCATTGATAATTCCGCTGATTATCGAGCAGCTGCTTGCAATACTGGTCGGTATGGCGGATTCGATTATGATAGCGAGTGTCGGAGAGGCGGCGGTATCCGGGGTGTCACTGGTTGACAATATCATGGTGCTCTTTATTAATGCCTTTGGAGCTCTGGCCGCCGGAGGCGCGGTTATATCGGGGCAGTATCTGGGGCAGAAGAGTGACGAAAACGCCTGTGAAGCTTCCAATCAGATTGTATGGTTTATCACGATCGTAGCCGTGGGGATTATGGCTATTATTTACTGTGGAAAATGGTTTATCCTGCATGTGGTATTCGGTGCGATCGACGCGGATGTAATGGCACATGCGAATACATACCTGCTGATTGTATCAGCTTCCATTCCGTTCATGGCATTATACAATGCCGGAGCGGCAATATTCCGTGCCATGGGCAACTCTAAGGTGTCCATGCAGGTTTCGATCATTATGAATTTGATTAATATTGGAGGAAATGCGCTTCTGATATATGGATTCCATCGGGGAACGGAAGGAGTAGCAATTCCAACACTGATCTCCAGGGTCGTGGCGGCCGTTATAATTACCGTGCTGCTGACTGACCAGAAGCGGCAGCTGCACATCAGCAGGAGCTTCCATTACCGTCCGGACTGGCGGATGATACGAAGAATCCTGTCGATCGGAGTGCCCAACGGCCTGGAAAACAGCATGTTCCAGCTGGGGAAAATTATGGTGCTGAGCCTGGTATCTACATTTGGTACCTATGCGATCGCTGCAAATGCGGTCAGCAATGCGGTGGCTCTGTTCCAAATTCTGCCGGGGATTGCACTGAATCTTGCGATCACCTCCGTGATCGCAATGTGCGTGGGGGCAGGGGATTACGAACAGGCACATTATTACACAAAAAAACTAGTGGGTATTGTGTACGTACTGATCTGGATTATGAACGCAGTCATTTTCCTTCTGCTGCCATTTATATTGAAGGCATACCACTTATCAGACCTTACGGCGGAGACAACGAAGCAGATATTATATTTCCACAGCATCAGCTGTATGATCGTGTGGCCGGTTGCCTTCTCATTGCCTGCAACTCTGCGGGCTGCCGGGGATGCGAAAGTTACCATGATAATATCCATTGCCTCTATGTGGATCTTCAGAATTGTCTTCAGTTATATACTGGGAAGATATATGGGACTCGGCGTCTTTGGAGTCTGGGTGGCCATGGTAATCGACTGGTGCTTCCGGGCCGTCTTCATGATGGTCAGGTATTATGGCGGAAAATGGAAATTGATGCGGAGTATATAAGCAGGGAAAATAACAGATTATACAGTGTAGGGCGATGGATTTCCCTGGAAATGCGGCCTGAAAACCAGACGTGGATGCGCGTTTTTTTAAAAGAGAGTCTTGTAAATCGCAAAACCCTCCCTTATAATAGGAAAGTAAATTTAAAATAGGTTTAGACATTGTGTGTTCAACAGGAGGATAAATTTGAAAAATGAATTAGTCATTGTCCTGGATTTCGGAGGGCAGTATAATCAGCTGGTCGCAAGGCGCGTCAGAGAGTGCAGCGTGTATTGCGAGATCTATTCTTATAAGACAGATATAGAAAAAATAAAGGCAATGAATCCGAAAGGAATCATTCTGACAGGAGGGCCGAACAGCTGCTACGAGGCAGATTCCCCGACTTATACAAAAGAACTTTTTAAGCTTGGCATACCGGTTCTCGGCTTGTGCTATGGCGCGCAGCTGATGATGCATGTGCTGGGAGGCCGGGTAGAACGTGCGGATGTACGGGAGTATGGAAAGACAGAAGTGCTCATCGACAAGCCGGACTCCAAGGTATTTGAAGATGTTTCCACCCCCACAATCTGCTGGATGAGCCACTTTGACTACATCTCCCAGGCGGCGCCCGGATTTGAAGTCACAGCGCATACCGCAGACTGCCCTACAGCAGCAGCGGAAAGAGCCCAGGACGGCCTCTATGCGATACAATTCCATCCAGAGGTGCTGCATACGGCGGAAGGCACAAAGATGATTAATAACTTTGTAAAGAATGTCTGCGGCTGTGCTGGAGACTGGAAGATGGATGCATTTGTAGAAGAGACGATCAAGGCAATCCGGGAAAAAGTTGGCGGAGGCAAAGTGCTCTGCGCGCTTTCGGGCGGCGTGGATTCTTCTGTGGCAGCAGTGTTGCTTTCCAAGGCGATCGGATCACAGCTCACCTGTGTATTTGTAGATCATGGCCTTTTAAGGAAAGATGAAGGGGACGAAGTAGAGGCTGTCTTTGGACCGGAAGGGCATTATGACCTGAACTTTATCAGGGTTAATGCGCAGGAGAGATTCTACAGCAAGCTTGCAGGAGCTGTCGAGCCGGAAGAGAAACGGAAGATTATAGGAGAAGAATTTATCCGTGTATTTGAGGAAGAGGCTCAGAAGATCGGGGCGGTAGATTTTCTCGTGCAGGGGACGATATATCCGGATGTAGTAGAGAGCGGCCTGGGAGGGGAATCCGCGGTGATCAAATCCCATCACAATGTAGGCGGACTGCCGGATTATGTGGATTTTAAAGAGATCATAGAGCCGTTGAGAGACTTGTTTAAGGACGAGGTGCGTAAGGCGGGACTGGAGCTTGGGATACCGGAGAGACTGGTGTTCAGGCAGCCATTCCCTGGGCCGGGTCTGGGAATACGGATTATTGGCGAGATTACCGCTGAAAAGGTGAAGATCGTGCAGGATGCAGACGCTATTTACCGTGAGGAAATGGATGCTGCCGGAATGAATAAGATTGTGGGGCAGTATTTTGCGGCTCTGACCAATATGAGGTCTGTGGGGGTTATGGGGGATGAGAGAACCTATGACTATGCAGTGGCGCTGCGGGCGGTGAATACTATAGATTTCATGACTGCGGAGTCGTCGGAAGTGCCTTGGGAGGTGCTGCACCGGGTGACCAGCAGGATTGTGAATGAAGTGGGGCATGTGAATCGGGTGTTCTATGATTTAACGGGGAAACCACCGGGGACGATAGAGTTCGAGTAATTTCAATTTAATATAGTTTATTTTATATGGCAGGTAGTCTGTGGATTACTTGCATATTAGGTATTATTTTATTAGTTTTATTTACAGAATTTTTTGTTGCCAGAATATATCAGAAAATTGACGCATAAAAATGTTGACACCAAATACGACACCACATATAATATAAGCAGGAGGTATTCAAGATGTCAAAGTGGGATAAACTATTAACACGTATTTGTTCTTTATCTAAAGACCTCCGGTTCAATGAATTACGTAAAGTGTTAGAAAGTTATGGATATGAAATGAACGCTCCGAGGAGTGGAAGCAGTCATTATACATTTCGGAAATCGGGATGTCAGCCGCTTACGATACCAAAGCATGAACCGATTAAAAAAGTATATGTAGAATTGGTAAAGCAAATTGTAGAAAGTGAGGCGAAAAACGATGAAGACGCTGAATGATTATATGGCAATGTCCTATCGGATGGAGATTGTAGAGGATAAGGATGAAGGTGGATTTGTGGTTTCCTATCCTGACCTTCCTGGGTGTATTACCTGTGGTGAGACAGTAGAATCTGCGGTAGCAAATGCACTGGATGCAAAAAAAGTATGGATTGAAGCTGCACTTGAAGATGGGATTCCGATTCATGAGCCGGATAAGTTAGGAGATTATTCTGGACAGTTTAAGTTGAGAATACCTCGCAGTCTGCACCGCTCATTAGCAGAGCATTCCAAAAGAGAAGGTATCAGTATGAATCAGTATTGTGTGTATCTCCTTTCTCGAAACGATGCTGTTTATCCAAGATGAAAAAGGTAGTATGATGTGAAAAAAGACGTTTAAAATATGGCAACATATTGGCAGCAGAAAATCAGTAAGGCAGAATAAGTGATGTAATTGAAGTAATAAATGGTGTGTATTTGTACAAAACTTAAACAAATATATTTAATAACAATAAAGGGCACACCGAGTTTGAATATAAAAGAGTCTGGAAATTCAGCATTTATGCGGATTTCTGGGCTCTTATTATTGTCAAATACTTACCACCCCTCACATCCTTCCCCACCTCTACATCCTTTTTAAGCCCCCCGCCCGAGAAAAGAACTAAAAAAGTCTGAGCCCTCCTAAAAATACACCCCAAAAGAGCCCCCTGGTCAATAGGAATCCACGGCCTCTTATACTATGATAATAATATATCAAGCAGCCCCTATAAGGCTGAAGACAACGATTATTTTCAAAAGGAGGAGAATTGTATGGACGCTATTGAGAGAGGAAAACGGCTGGAAGAGATTCTGGCAGAAAAAGGAATGTCAATGGGTTTAGCGTACGGCAGTGATGACTTACAGCAATCCGAAGAGATTGTTGACAGAGAGATTAAGCTGGAAAAAACAAAACGTGCAGAATACTTAATGGATCTGTATTACCAGGCATTTTCAAGCGCAAGTGTTGAGTTCCCTTACTGGTACAGCAGAAAGTTTGCAGAATGTGACGGAGATGTGCTGGAAGTCCGCCGTGCAAAAGCGCTTGCATGCGCATATGCTCATTCTACCCCGAGTATTTATCCCAAAGATTTACTTCCGGGCGGAAAAACAGATTATTTAAGAGGCGGTTTTCCAATGCCATGGCTTACCAATTCATTCTACCTTGCAAAAGAAGATGAATTGAAGAGTGCGGCAGCAAGTGGAACGACGGCAATTGATGAGATTGCAGCGCTTGGAACCGGAGGCGGAAACGTAACCAAGAATCAGGGAAAAGTTGTTTCTCTTGCAGGTAAATTCGGGATCAGGGCGGAAGAAGTACCGGTACTTACGAAACTGGCGAGAGAGTGGGCCGGAAAATCGGTAGAAGACCTTGGTCTTGCGTATGAGAAGATGATGTCTGACTACGAAGACAAGGCAAATATCATGAAGAGCGTTCTGGTGTTCTGTGACAGCGGCTATACAATTCCGCAGGGACGTGAAGTTGCAAGCTACTATTTCCCACTGGAATATGGAATTGACGGAATGATCAGATTCTGCGAGGAAAAGAAACTGGAAGTTGCAGGATTTGCAGATGGCGACGGAATCCTTGGTATGAAACGCCTGTATTTCTACGAGGCGGCACGTATTGTATTAGGCGGTATTCAGCAGTTCTGGATGAATTATGTGAAAGAATTGAGAACCGTTGCTGAGATTGAGCCGGATGCAGCTCAGAAAGAAGAGTATCTTGCACTTGCAGAACAGATGGAATGGATCGCCCACAATCCACCGAGAAACTTCAGAGAAGCACTGCATCTTACTTATTTGATCCATATTACAGTATTGAATGAAGATGCAATCTCCGGATACTCTCCGGGACGTCTCGGGCAGGTGCTTTATCCGTATTTTGAAAAAGATATTGCAGATGGAACTATTACAGAAGAAGAAGTCATTGAGCTTCTGGAAGTACATCGTTTCAAATTCAGTACAATTGAGCTGTTCGCAAGCACAGGAATCTCGGGAGGTATTTCAGGCAATACATTTAACAACCTTTCTGTGGGAGGCCTTGATAAAGACGGCGCACCCTGTGGAAACAGACTGGAGTGGCTTATTCTTCATGCGGGTATGACAAATCAGTCTCCACAGCCGACTTTATCGGTATTATATGATGAGAGACTTCCGAAGGATTTCCTGATTAAGTGTGTGGAATGTACCAAGACTGGGGTTGGATACCCGGCATGGATGAATAACCGGGTTGCGATGGACTTTATGATGAATCAGTACGGCGCAGAGGGGATGACGGTATCTGAGGCACGCGCAGTGGCAATCGGCGGATGTCTGGAGACTGCGCCTGGCTGTTTCATGCCTCTTCATTTCAACGGAAAGACACACTATATTCCGGCAGGCGCAAGCCAGACAACTTCGGTAGGCGTACACTTTGTATCGAATCCGAAGATGATCAATATGGTACTGTTCAACGGTGTGGATCCAAGAACCGGCATACAGGTACTTCCGCCGCACAACAGAGAGCTTAAGACCTATGAGGATTTCTGGGATCAGTATAAAAAGTATTATGCAAAGACATTGGAGCCGACTGTAAAAGCGGGGAATATCCAGCATGACATCTGGCGTGACAGAAATATGTCTATTGTAAACTCCCTGTTCAAACCGGACTGCCTGAAGAACGGACATCATATCGGACATATGGGAACCAGGTATAATGCGACCTATAATATCGAGTCCTGCGGTACGATCAATATGGTTAACTCACTTGCGGCGTTGAAGAAGCTTGTTTATGAAGAGAAAAAGTACACATTGGATGATTTCAGAGATGCGATCAAGGATAACTTTGGCTTCTATACAGCAGTAGAATCAAAAGCATTCTCATTGGGCGAGCAGATTAAAAAGCCAGATGTTACAAAATATGATGAGATTCATGGCGACTGCCTGAAAGCCCCAAAACATGGGAATGATGAGGACTACGTGAAAGAGATTCTGAAAGAGTATGAAGACTGGTTCTGCGATCTCTGTAATACATACGAATCTCTGTATGCAAAACCAATGTATGCATGTCAGATCTCCGTGGCGCTGCATGCTGCAGTGGGTATGGCAACATTTGCAACACCGGATGGACGCCTGTGCAATACGGCATTTGCAGATGGTTCCATGTCTGCATATCCTGGTACAGACCGGAAGGGGCCATATGCTTTACTGGCTTCCGGGTGCTGTTGGGATCAGAGCAAATCCCAGAACTCGCAGATTAATATGAAATTCCATCCAAACGCAGTACGCGGACTTGACGGGAGCAAGAAGTTACTGACCATGATTTCAGCATTTATGAATAAGGGCGGATTCCATGTTCAGTTTAACATTGTTGATTCTAAAATGTTAAAAGAGGCACAGAAACATCCGGAGGCAAACCGGGATTTGTTAGTCAGAGTTTCTGGATTTACACAGTACTGGGTAGAGACAGGCAAACCGGTTCAGGACGAAGTAATTGCCCGGACAGAATTTGAAGGAGGTATCTGATATGAGTAAACATAGCGATTGTAAAAACTTTGTTCAGTTTGATGTATTTAAAGGCTTTTGTAGAAAAAATGGTGGTTTTGTGTTGATCGATACCGATATCTGTCCGGCTTTTGCAGAAAAAGCAAAATGCAGGAACTGCAGCCATTTTTGTGGGGTGAATGAAGAGGGGATCGGCATGTGCAAAGGGCTGAAGTCTGAATACTGGGCATACGAAGATATGGATGCTAAGACATGTGAAGGATATGAGACAAAATAGATAATTGAGGTTATCTGGCCATGCAGGCGCTTTAGCGCCTGCATCATGAAAAGGGGGCTTATATATGAATGAGAAGTCAAACTCTAAAAACTATGGTTTAATGGTAATTGCGGCAGCTTTTCTTGTTTATTTTGTATTTTTTGGATATCGCAGTGCTTTCTCTGTTTTACTTACCCCAATGACTACGGATATGGGATGGGATACAGCAAGTGTAACGGCAGGGTATTCTATCATGATGCTGATCTATGCGGTTGTATCTTATTTTTCCGGGCTTATCTTCAGTAAATTCGGGCCGAAGTTCTGCTTTGGTATTGCGACGGTTGCGGGATTTCTGGGGTATTTCGTTACAAGCTATGCAAATTCCTATATGATGTATCTGCTTCCATATTCTATTTTTGCAGGTACCGCAACGGGTATGCTTTTTGTTCCGGCAGTATCTACGATCAGAAGCTGGTTTATCGGAAATGCCTATGGGAAAGCGTTTGGGTTTGCGGCTGCAGGTGCATGTATCGCACAGGTAATACTGACACTTGGGCTGAAAGCGGTTCTCCTGACAATGGACTGGCGTGTGGCGATGAAGCTTCTCGGTGCTGTTGCGCTGGTACTGTTATTGATAGCCACGCTGATTACAAAACAGGCGCCGCAGTCATATGGCATGGAACCAAAAGGTGAGATGATCGGCGGCAAGAAATCCGCATCAGAAACGGCTGGATACGCATGGTCAGTAAAAGAAGCATTTTCAACATATTTTGTATGGGGGTCAATTCTGTCCTTCTTCTGTTCCTGCTTCTCTGAATTTCTGATCTGGTCACAGCTGGTTCGCTACTGGCAGACAGACGTCGGCCTTTCTATGGGAACGAGTACGAACCTTTATGCGTTTGTCGGACTTCTCGGGTGTGTATTCGCACCGCTTCTCGGAACCTTCTCCGATAAGTATGCAGGCAGAGTAGGTGACGAGACAAAAGCAAGAAGAATTCTGATGTTCTTTGCGGCTGCAAGCGGAGTCCTCGGTATGATCTGCCTGTTGGCAGGCAAGACATCCATCTTTATTACAATTGTTGCATGTATCTTTTTTGCAGCATACTGGCAGGGAATGCCGGGGCAGGTTACAGGATATATGGGATCTATATTCGGAAGAAGTTTCCCAAAAATCTGGGGACTTGCCACTCTGATCATTATGGGTATCGGACCTGCAGTCGGAAGTTACCTGGGAGCCAAATTATATGATGTATTCGGATCCTATAAGGTGTCTTTCATCGTGGCTACTATTATGTTTCTTTTATCTGCAATCTTTGCATTCACACTTCCCAAAGCTGCAAAATTGCCGGATAAGTTAAAAAAATAAGTTACCAGTACATCGTAAAATAAGTAACTGACTCATAAGCTGAGATAAAGTTTCGAGAGTGCTGCTCCACAAACGCAGGCGTAGTGGGCTGACGCTGAGGCTTGTGGAGCAGTGCTATCGGAAATTTAGGTCTGCTTAAGTGGCAGTTAATTATTATATGATGTACTAGTGTTCAGGAGGGATTGTTATGGATAAGAAGGGTTTAATATTTGACATACAGGGATTTTCTGTACATGACGGTCCCGGAGACAGAACTCTTATATTCTTAAGCGGCTGTCCGCTTCGCTGTGAGTGGTGTGCAAATCCCGAGGGGAAAAAGCTGAAACAGAATCTGTTATTTACTTCCGGCAGATGCAAGGCAGTGCAGAATCATTGTAAAAGCTGCGTGGCTGCGTGCCCGCGCGGCGCGGTTACCATGGATCCGGAAAGCGGATTACCGAAGATCCAGCGGGCGCACTGTGTCGACTGTAAAGAGTATCAGTGCACGAATGCGTGTAATTATGAAGCGCTCCGGGTGTCAGGCACGTATTACACACTGCAGGAACTGATGGATGTGTTAAAGCGGGATAAAGATTTTTGGGGAACCGATGGCGGTGTCACCTTTAGCGGCGGGGATCCTTTCGTGCAGTGGGAATTTCTTTTAGAGGCATTGAAGGAATGTAAGAAAAATAACATGCATACGGCAATTGAGACATCCGCTTATACGGATGAAAACATATTCCTAAAGGTATTAGAGTATATTGATTTTGCTTTTGTAGATATCAAGAACATGGACTCGCAGGCACATAAGGCAAAAACAGGCGTGGGAAACGAGGTTACATTAAGAAACCTTCGGGCACTCAAAAAAAGTGGCTGGAACGGAAGAATAATCCTACGTACACCGATTATTCCTGGATTTAATGACAGTGTGGAAAATGCCCAAAAAACAGCAGATTTTATGAATGAGAACGGATTTTTTGAAATCAATCTTCTGCCGTTCCACAGACTGGGAACATCCAAATGGGAGCAGCTTGGCACGGCATATAAGTATAAGCACCAGGAAGCATTGTCAAAAAAGGACTTGGAATACCTTCAGGATGTGTATTTCGATAAAGGAATTGCCTGTTATCTCGATACGGATATTGTATATAATTTATCTGCCATACAGAAGTAAAATTTCATGAAATTAAAAGAAAGGAGCGGAAATCCAGATTGCTATTATTGATAACAATCTGGATTTCTGCTATATTTGTTGTATAACTTTATAACCGTATCGAAACATAGAAAGGTGTCATATGGATAAAATTGCATTAAGGTGGCTTCAGTCTATTGGAAAAGAACAAGTACAGACCTTTCAGGATAATTTTGCGGCAAGTTACAATATCAGCCTGTGTCTTCTTTCGATAGACGGAGAACCGTTGACTGTCTGGTCAAATGAGTCTTTGTTATGTTATAAGCTTCAAAAAAACAATTCCACAGAATGCATTTCCTACAGAAAAGAGTCTATTGCAGCAATGCTCAAAAAGAGGGAACCGATTATAGAGTACTGTTACACGGGCCTGGCTTACTTTTTGTATCCGATATTTTATGACAACGACATTATTGCTTTTTTCATCGGCGGCATGGTTTCGCTTTCAGAAGAAAAAAATGAAATTTACGAAAAGTTTTCTGTTAATTATATGAAGAAATCTGACCTGGAGAATATTCTAAAGTTTCTCTCCAGTATTCTTGCTATGATCCATATGCCGGAAGCGGCGGGTGGTTTCGCAGCTCACAACAGTCACCTATACACTCAGCTGATGAAAAGATACGGCCTAACAGATCGGGAAATAAGCATCATCGATTTTTTGATGAAAAGAAAGAGTAATCTTGAGATTGCCGAAAGTCTTTTTATAAGTGAAAAGACTGTAAAGACACATGTAAGTAACATTATAAGAAAGATGAATGTAAAGAACCGAATTGATGTGATGTTGATTTGTCAGGAACTGGACGCTGAGGAAATCAAGAGGTGACGCATGTCTATTAATAAAAGGCTCATAATTTTTAATTCTGTAATCATGATCCTGTCCATGCTGCTTGTCCTGCTGGTCTCCAATCGTGCACTGAATAAGATGCTGGATAATTCTGTAAAGAATTATCTGAATACATCTGTGTACGCGGCAATGGAGATTCGGGATGCCCGTTTGAATGAGATGGAAAAAGGGGCCTCTCTAATTATCCGTTTAGATGATGTCAGAGAGTTTTACCAGGCGGGGAATCAGGAGCAGCTTGCCGCAAGTTTATCAGACTTAAAACAAGAATACGAGTATCTTGATCTGGGCATGTTCGTGGATGCATCGGGAAATGTATTGGCACATATGGTAGAAAACGCGGATCGTGCGGGGAAGATATCGCTCCTATATAGAACAGGCCCCGGGCCGTGTGATCAAAACACAGTGCGTGGCAGACCTGCGCGATATATTTGAGAAGGGAAGCGGCCTGGCAGAAAACTATGCGGTTACGCTGGAATCCACAGGAGAGCTCAGTTATGACGGCCTTGTGGCGATCGTAATTTTCCCTGTCAAGGATACGGATGGGCAGGTACTGGGATATCTGATGCTGGGGGATATCATCAATAAGAACAGTTACTATACCACAGAGTACACTGAGATTATACCGGATTCTTATCTTACCATATCTCTTGACGATCTAAGGATATGTTCCAACATTTTTTCGGAAGATAAAAGTGATTATACAGGGACAACAATACCGGATATTACACAGGGGACAAAGACGGGGAATGAGATCTATTTTGGTTCTGAATATGCGCCGATCGGAGATAATTATTACTTTCTTTATAAACCTCTGAAGGGATATTTTGATGACTTTCAGGGATATCTCAGCGTGGGGATTCCAGAAACTATATTTGTAGAGATGCTTTCTGTGAACCGGAAGATTGTAATTACGGTAATCTGTATTACATTTTTTATTATCCTGGTATCCAGTATTCTATTCGGAAAGAGTATCACGAAACCAATCCGGGCAAGTGCCGACATTGCACGGAATATCTGCCAGGGAGATTTTACAGTGGCGCACGGCTATGGGAATATGAATAATCAAAGCCGTGAAACGAAGGAACTGCTGGTTGCAATGGAAGAAATGGCTGAAACTCTTTATCGAAACAAAATGGATATTGAGCAGTACATAGATGAGCTTGTGAAAAAGCATCAGGAAGCAGACAGTCTTTCCCAGCAGCTGATGGAGATGAATTCTACTCTGGAACAAAAGGTTGACGCAAGAACCATAGAACTCCAGCAGACGATTGAAGAGCTGAAAGAGTCAAATCAGGTGAAATCGCGGTTTCTTGCAAACATAAGCCATGAACTGAAGACGCCGCTGACCGGAAGCATTAATGCATCGGAACTGCTGCTGGATGAGCTTTTCGGTACGCTCAACGAACGGCAGACCAAGTATGTAAAAAACATCTGGCTCTCCAGTAACCAGTTATTACTTTTGATCAATGATATCCTGGATCTATCTAAGATAAATGCAGGGAAACTGAATGTGAATCCTGCAGAATGTCTTGTCAATGAGGTGTTGGAAGAAGCAATTGGGATAGTAAAAAGTACCACATATAAGAAATCTATCGAACTGATTACATCGGTGTCACCGGATGATCTGGAAGTATGGGCGGATAAGAAACTGCTGAAGCAGATTCTCTATAATCTGCTGTCCAATGCGATCAAATTTTCTCATGAAAACGGTACGGTCACTATTTCAGCAGAGAACGTCAATTGTCCGGATAACGGCAGAAAGTATGTAAAATTCTGTGTTTTGGATCGGGGGATAGGAATTGATGAAAAGGATTTGGAACGGGTATTTCTCGAATTTGAACAGACAGACAATTCTTATTCAAGAGAATATGGCGGAACCGGCCTTGGACTGCCGCTTTCCAAGAAATGGGTGGAGGTCCAGGGAGGGAAGATAGAATTGCACAGCAAAGTGAATGTGGGGACAGAGGCCATCTTCTATCTGCCGGCAGCAGAAGAGCAGGAAATATAAATATGGGGGCGCATGAGATGGAAAAAATTCTTGTGATAGATGATAATGAAGTGATTTGCGATATGCTGTATGATGTACTGAATGAGTGGGGGTTTTGTGTCGAAAAAGCATATCAGGGAATGAAAGCGCTGCCGCTTGTGGATGAGTTTCAGCCGGATCTGGTATTGCTGGATGTTATGCTGCCCGGCATGAACGGTTTTGAGATATGCAGACGAATAAAATCCGACCCGGAGAAAGAACATATTGCAGTTATATTACTTACGGTATTAAGTGATGTAGGCGACAGGATGCAGGCGGTCAATGTGGGCGCCGATCTGTTCCTGAGCAAGCCCGTGAATTACAAGGAACTCCGAAAGCAGATCGGATATCTGCTGGGGAAGAAAAAGAGGCTTGCAGACATGGAAAAGGCGGAGAGTGTTTGTCAGTTCATTTTAAACCTGGTACGGTATATGGATTCGGAACTATACAGCCAGGCCAAAGAAGTGAAAAGATATTGCGACCGTCTGCTGCATATTTTAAACTTTTCAGAAAATGAAAGAGTGGAAATTGAACTTGGAATCGCGTTTCATGTATTTGGGGAATTTGTAATGTCTCATGGAATAACAAGAGATGAGCTTGAAGACATGATTGCACCACTGAAGCTCTCAGGGCGGATTGTACCATATCTGAGAGACGAGCAGAGCGAAATGTTCGTTGATCCGGACCAGAAAAATGTAAAAGTGCTCCGGATTGTTGAGAAGTTCTGTGAGTTTAAGCGGGAAGGAAAAAACAATGAGGAGGCGCTGTCTGCACTGGCGGTCATGGTGCCCAGGGCGGACAAAGAGCTGCTGGATGGACTAAAGCGTCAAATCAGTGCAGAAAAATTTATGGAGAATCTGAAATCCGGAAAAGAGAGTATTTGAGAACAATCTATGGTTATAAGAGGTTGGAAGAAAGTTGGTCCTTCGCCGTTGGGCGGGGGCCTTTTTACTTAATAGAAAAGTTCGCTGATTAAGTTAAAAGGCCTTTCGGAGTATGCTAAACTTTGGGATGTGGGAACAAATGTTGTATAAATGTTCTAAAAATAGTTCGATATTGTTGTAAAATTTAGATAATTGACGATCATATAGATTCAGTGCTAAAATAATAACATCATAGGAGAAATAAATACTAGGCAAAAAAACCGACAATATAATTTGAACTTTGAGTCTAAGAGGAAATGGATTGACAGGCACACCCGGCTGGTTCAACAGGAGAATAGAATGAAGATAGCAATTGGGATTGACGTGGGAGGAACCAACACAAAATACGGCGTATTAACAGAAAACGGAAAACTTATAAAAAAACTGTCCACGCCAACAGACTGCACGAATGGCGGAAGGCTCTTTATGGAAGAGATCGCGAAAACAGTTTTTCATATAGAGGAAGCGCTTAAAGGTGAAAAATATCAGACGGCAGGCGTAGGCATCGGAATGCCGGGGCCGGTTCTTACGGATGGAAGAGTAGAGAACTGTGTAAACCTGAATTTACAGGATATGTATCCTGAGGCTGTCCTAACAGAAATGCTGAACGGTATATCCGTAAATGTCGGAAACGATGCGAATGTAGCAGCGCTTGGAGAACTATGGAAAGGCGGGGGAAAAGGTTATGACAGTATCGTGTTCATTACGTTGGGAACAGGCGTGGGAGGAGGGGTAGTCTTAAACAACCGGATCGCGAACGGCTCCAAAGGCCTTGCCGGTGAGATCGGGCATATTGTTGTCAATCCATATGAGACAGATTTGTGCAACTGCGGGAAACGGGGGTGTCTGGATCAGATCGCCTCAGCCAAAGGCATAGAGCGTATGGCAAGGCAGATGCTGGAGTTTACGGACGCAGCCTCTGTTTTGAGAGACACAAAAAGGCTGAGCGCAAAGTCTATTGTGGATGCTGCCAGGGAGGGAGATACACTTGCATATATGATCTTAGACTATTGCATGAGTTTCCTTGGAAAATGTCTGGCAGACGTCAGTTATGTGATAGACCCCCAGGTGTTTGTCATAGGAGGAGGAGTCTCCCAGGGTGGGCGTATTCTGACAGACATGATTCAAAGGCATTATCAAAAAGAAGCAACGTTAGTCAAAAAAAAGACGCCGGTCTTACTTGCCAAATTGGGGAATGACGCCGGAATATACGGGGCGGCGAAGATGGTGTTTGACAGGCTGGAACACAGATGAGAAGCAAATGAAGGAGAAACAAATATGTTAATACAAAGGCAGCAGATAAAATATGATTACATACAGAAACCCGAGGCAGAGGCCGCATCGTTCCCGGTAGATTTAACCGATAAGACCATGGAAGATCATAGACATAAAATCCTGGAAAAAATGAAGTGTGATAATCTGGACTTCCTCTTTGTATATGCAGATCGGGAACATGGAGGGAATTTTGGATATCTGACGGGTTTTGAGCCCCGATTTGAGGAGGCTGTGCTAGTCATCCATCAAAACGGGAAGGCTTGTCTTCTGCTAGGAAATGAGAGTCTGAAAATGGGAGGCTGTGCAAGAATTAAAGCAGATGTGATACATGTACCTCATTTTTCGCTCCCAAACCAGCCCATGGAGACAAAGTATACGCTGCAGGAGCTGATCAGGCAGGCTGGAATCAAAGAAGGCATGCGGGGAGGAGTGGTCGGATGGAAGATGTTTACTTCAAGGTATGAAAATAACGAAAAAATATTTGACGCGCCTTATTTTCTTGTCAATGTTGTAAAAGATATGACAGGCCAGACAGGGGAAATTTGCAATAAAAGTGACCTGTTTATCCATCCCGGATACGGTGTGCGTACCCGTGTGAACGCAAATGAGGCAGCCCACTATGAGTTTGGTGCCTCCAACGCGGCAGCTTGTATTATGCGGTTGATGGAAGAGATCCAGGTAGGAAAGAGTGAGCTTGAATTAGCCGGATATTTAAATCCGGGAGGGCAGCCCCTGGCCGTACAGACGATCTGCGCCACGGGGGAAAGATTTACCAACGCAGTAACAGCCCCTAGAAATAAGCGCACGGCCCTGGGAGATAAATTTTCCATGACAATAGGGCTCAGGGGAGGCCTTTCATGCAGAACAGGATTTATTGCCCACGACGAGACTGAGCTGCCAAAACCACAGAAAGAATATCTGGAACATGTTGTGAAGCCGTACTATGCGGCCCTCGCAACCTGGTATTCTACTATACGAACAGGGATTACCGGCGGGGATATCTATGAGGCAGTAGAACGGACAATACCAAAGGCAATTTTTGGATGGTCTTTAAATCCGGGGCACTTTGTCTCAGGAGAAGAATGGCTCTCTTCTCCGTTTTACCAGGATTCTGACATCAGGCTGGAGAGCGGGATGATGTTTCAAATGGATATCATCGTTTCTGTACCGGGATATGCAGGTGCAAATGCAGAGGATGGGATCCTGCTGGCAGATGAAGAATTAAGAAAGCAAATTGCAGTGCAGTATCCGGATATGTGGGGGCGTATGCAAAAAAGAAGGAAATATATGACAGAGACTTTAGGAATCCCATTATCCGAAGATGTCCTGCCAATGTCGGGGCTGTGCGGCTATATCAGACCCTATCTTCTGAATAAACAAATGGCCTTGCATGTGTCATGCAGATAGACATATGTGCGACAGGGTAAGGTAAAGGAGATATACTTTTGCCCGCTTACGCTGGAGCGGGGAAAAGAAAAATATATCTATGGCTTTATAGGAATACGGTGCGAAAAATTATGAAGCCAGAAAAAGTAACCAATGAGGAAAAAGTAAGGAGGAAGCGTATGAGAATAAGAATCAAAAAACTAGCGGCACTTGGGTTTGCAGCACTATTGGCATTACAGCTTGCAGCCTGCGCAGACAGCGGCACGCCCGCGAAATCAGAGGACAGCACCACAGAAAGCAAAAAAAGTACAGAGAACGGTGCAGAAGGCGATGTGAAATTTGCCACCATTATGGTTACCAACAATGACTGGGCCATGACACTGGCAAAAGCAGGGGAAGATGCCTGCGCGCAGTACGGATATGAGCACATCACCATGAACCCGGAGAATGACATTCAGAAGCAGATTGACCTTGTACAGAGCTGCATCAGCCAAGGCGTTAATGGGTTTTATATTCAGACCGTTGACAGCAAAGCGATCGCACCGATCTTAACACAGGCGGCGGAAAAAGGGCTTTATGTCTTTACGATGACGGACATGAAGGACGCACTCGAATCCTATGACAATGTATTTTTTGCGGATTATGACCACAAGGCGGCTGGAGCAAAATCGGCAGACGCGGTTGCAGAGGCACTGGACGGAAAAGGCAAAGTCGGTATAATTGCCGGCCTTGCGGGCGCAGACAATACCACCCAGAGGTCGGAAGGATTCAGGACACAGATCAAAGAAAAATACAACGGCATTGAAGTTGTAAATGAAATTAACTGTGACTGGGACCGTGCGGTGGCTATGAATGCGGCAGAAGATATGATCACCGGAAACCCGGATATCGGTGCTTTTTACTGCATGGGTGAAGAAATGGCATGGGGTGTTCTGGAAGCGGTTCAGAATTCGGGTAAGGATATCAAAGTTGTAACGATTGATGCGTCATCACAGACCGTGCAGATGGTTATGGACGGTGAAATGTACGCTTGTATCGGCTGCCCGCCAAAAGCATTCTCAGCCCCCGCAGTAGATATGCTGCATGACCTTCTTGATGGCAGGAATGTTGATCAGATATACGGCGTAGAACCAACCTATATGACACAGGAGACAGCATCTCTGGATCAGGCAGACTACTAAAATAACGCACGGCATACCGGAATAAGTACAGCAGAATGGACAGGGTTGATTTCAAAAATGTATAAAGCGGACAAGTTTCTTTGATATAAGTAATCCCGTTCCCTATTTCAAGTATTCTTAGGGGAATCTCAGACAGAGAATTCTAAAAAAAGGTCTCTGTGGTAACAGTTCAGTCTCGTCTGAACTGTTGCTCTCTGTGTGGCAGCGATGGGAAAGAAAGTCAGGAAAGCTTGTCCGTTTCATTTTTGCATTACAGCAGATTGCAGAATCAACCTTAGGGGAAGAGCATGGGAGGAGACCGCATGGAAGAATATATTTTAGAGGTGAACAATGTATCGAAAATATTCCCGGGCGTCAAGGCATTGGATCATGTTACGCTGAGAATACATAAGGGAGAGATCCACGCTTTTATAGGTGAGAATGGAGCCGGGAAATCTACATTAATGAAGATCTTGAACGGGAACTACGCAAAGGATGGCGGCAGCATTATATTTGACGGACAAAATGTGGATATCAAATGTCCGGACGACGCAAGAAACTTAGGCATCAGTATTATCTTCCAGGAATTGAACCTGGTGCCGCATCTGTCTGTAGCAGAGAATATTTTTATGGGCCGGCTGTTTAAAGGGAAAAAACGGCTGATTGACTGGAAGAAGGTGTACAGGGAAGCAGATGCGCTGATGGAGCGGATCGGCTACGAGATGGACACCAGAACCCTGGTAGAAAAATTAAGTGTTGCACAGAAACAAATGGTTGAGATTGCAAAAGCACTTTCTTATAAAAACACAAAATTAATTCTTATGGACGAGCCGTCCGCTACACTGACGACAAAAGAGTGTGAAAAAATGTTTGAAGTTGTGAGAGGGCTTAAAAAACAAGGGGTTTCTGTTATTTATATTTCCCATAAGCTGGAAGAGATAAATGAGTTGTGCGAATGGGTGACAATCCTGCGGGACGGCAGGATCATTGACAGCGGAAAAATAGAAACATTTACGAAAGAAGAAATTATCTCGAAAATGATTGGGCGTGAGATTACAAATAAATTCCCAAAAAGAGACTTTGAAGCAGGCGGCAAAGAAGTGCTGAGGGTTGAAAACCTCTCCCGCAGGGGAGTTCTATCAGACGTGTTTTTTACTCTGAGGGAAGGCGAGATTCTGGGGTTGGCCGGCCTGGTGGGGGCAGGGCGTACAGAAATCGGCCGGGCAATTTGTGGAATTGACTATATAGACTCGGGCGACGTGTATGTGGAGGGAAAAAAAGTTAAAATTACCAGCCCCAAAGATGCCCTTCATGCAGGGATTGCATACTTGAGCGAGGATAGGAAGCAGGAAGGCCTTGTGCTGAAATCCTCTGTTAGATGGAACCTTAGTATGGCGAATATGCATAACACCCTTTCCATGGGTATGGTAAATCTTAAAAAAGATGAAAAGATTGCCGACGAAATGATAGAGGCAATGCAGATAAAAACACCGACCAAGGAACAGTATGCTATGAATTTGAGCGGCGGTAACCAACAGAAAATTGTGATCGGCAAATGGCTGAACACAAACGCTAAGGTCTTTATCTTTGATGAGCCTACACGGGGGATTGATGTAGGTGCCAAGTATGAAATCTATCTTCTTATGAACCAGCTGGTGAGGGATGGCAAGAGTATCATTATGATCTCCTCCGAAATGCCGGAGGTACTGGAGATGAGTGACAGGGTGCTTGTTGTAAATAAAGGGAAGATCACGGCAGACTTGACCGGGAATGATAAAAATGCCCAGACCGTCATGGAATATGCTATATAAGGAGGGTGAAGAATATGAGTGGAAAACAGAATGTAATGACAAAACAAATTTCACTTAAAACAGCGGGACAGCTCATTGTAGAGAACCTGAATTGGGTAATCTTATTCCTTCTTATTGTATTTGGAATCGTGTTTTCTGATAACTTCGGTACCTGGAACAATGTTTCAAATGTGTTAAGGCAAGTAAGCATCAACGGCGTACTTGCAGCAGGCTTTACCATCGTTATACTTGCAGATGGATTTGATTTGTCTATTGGTACAATTATTTCTATCTGTGCAGTGGTGGCGGTTGGAACCCTAAATTCTACGAAGAATACATTTCTGGCTATTGCGGCAGCGCTGGCCATCGGGCTGCTCTTTGGCGTGTTCAACGGAATACTGATCAAGATTATCAAAGGAAACAGTAGTGATTCCTTTCTGACAACCCTGGGCACCATGCTTCTGGCCCAGAGCTGTGCGTATACATATAGTGGCGGGTTCAATATCTACTGCGATAACAGCATGGAGTCTTACCGCTTTATCGGCAAAGGAATGTTTTTGGGAATACCGGTGCTTGTTATCATCATGTTTGCAGTTATGACCGTGTTGGAATTTATAACGCAGAAGACCACCCTCGGGAGAAAAATAAAGCTTAGCGGCAGCAACCGGGTAGCGGTGTTTATGTCCGGTATCAACGCCCACAATATTAAAATTTTTTCCTTTGCAATGACGGGTCTGTGTGCGGGGATTGCAGCCATTATGCTGACGGCCAGGACGGGAGTCGCGTCTCCGTCAACCGGCTATGGCTATGAGGTTGACGCGGCCACTGCAGCCATTATCGGTGGAAACCGGGAAGGCGGCATGCGGGGAAGTATCGTAAAAACGCTGACCGGTGTGTTGATACTCGGGCTGATTACCAACATTATGAACTTAATGAATATTAATACGGTAATACAGACGATCGTGAAAGGTGTAATTCTCCTCGTGGCGCTGTATACAAACCGACTGAAAAAACTGTAAAGGAGGCCGGAGCATGACAATCGTAAAAAAAGTGTTAAACGAATATCGTATCTGGCTGGTCAGTGTTTTGGCCTTCCTGATCGTCCCAATTATGAAACCAGCTTTTTTATCTATGAATAATATAGAAGGCATCCTTGCATCCATGATTACTTATGGCGTGGTTGCTCTTGGCCTTGCCATGACTTTGATCACCGGTGAGATTAATATTTCTATTGGTGCGGTGATGGCATTTTCCAGTGTTACCTTTGCCGTTACAATTGAAAAACTCCCGATGGCTGCAGCAATTCTAATTGCATTGGCAGGTTCTGCACTGTTTGGGCTGATAGATGGATACTTTGTGGCATACAAAAAGCTTCCCGCTTTTATGGTGTCTGTGGCGGTGATGGTTTCTGTACGCGGCGTGGCGCTGGCAGTTGCAGGCGAAAAGCCAGTGGGGATCATGTCTGATCTTGTGCTAAGGCTAAGTATGGCTTCAATCGGTCCAATACCGGTACTCTTCCTTTTCCTGCTTTTTTGTGTGACTGTACTTGAATTATTCTTAAAGAAAACCCAGACCGGAAGAAATATGTATGCAGTGGGCGGTGCTCCGGATGTGGCGAAGGCTTATGGCCTGAATGTAGAAAAATATAAATGCCTGTCCCTTACTTTCTGCTCCTTTATGGCAGGTATGGGAGGAATACTTCTTGCAATCCGTATGTGTTCGGGCTCTCCTTCTGTGGGCGAGGATGCCATGCCCTCCGTGCTACCTATGATTGTAATCGGCGGGACTGCCATCTCAGGCGGAAAAGGCGGTATGGTTAAAACACTATCAGGAATCCTGCTGATGAATTTGATATTTAACATCATGAGCATGTTTAATATTTATGTAAATATCCAGAACCTGATTAAAGGCGCGATACTTTTGATTATCGTAGTGGCAGATAAATATATTGAAAATAAGGATAAGAAAATTTAACCTCATAAACCCAGGGGGGTCTGACCCCTCTGCAAATTTTCATGCACAAAGAAAGAGGGAAAGAAGATGAAATTTTTAATAGCAGGTTTTTATCATGAGTCCAATACTTTTAATCCTATCCTTACTAAGAAGGAAGATTTTATTGAAGTAACTGGAAAGGAACTCCTTGACTACTTTCCGGGAGCTGTGTCTGCATTCCGAGAGGCGGGGGCGGAAGTAGTGCCCTGCACGTTTGCAGGCTGGATGTCGTCTGGAGTGATAGAGGAAAGCGCGTACCGGTATTATGTGGATAAGATCGTCGGACAGATTCGCGCCCAGGACAACATAAGCGGAATCTGGCTTCAGCTCCACGGCGCCATCTATGCAGAGAATATCGGGTGCGGAGAATTGTTCATGCTTAGGAAGATCCGAAGCGTTGTAGGGTATGACATCCCCATCGCCATAGGTATGGATCCGCATGGGAATCTGTCTCCGGATATCACGAAATATGCAAATATCCTGCGGGCCTACCACACGGCACCCCATGAGGATCAGCAGGATACTTACCGCGTAACAGCGGAGGCACTTATTGATTTTTCAAAACGGGGGGTTAAGATTGAGCCAGCACTTGTGCGCCTGCCCATGCTGCTGTGCGGAGATACTGCCCTTACAAGGGACGAGCCTCTGCGCTCTGTAATCTCCAGATTTAAAAATATGGAGGCGTCAGGGGAATCGGCGTGTGCGTCATTTTTTATCTCCATGCATTCGGCAAACACAGAGAACACTTACCCGGCCGTTGTTATCGTACCCAGGAATCAGGAAGATTACGGGAAAGCCATGAAGACGGCAAGAGAGATTGCAGAGGAAATCTATGACAGGAGACACGAATTCAGATTCGAGGGAGAGCTGGTGGAACCGGAAAAAGCAATTGAAATGGCCTGTGAGAGCGAGGCATATCCGGTTGTGATTTCGGATTCCGGGGACAATACTACAGCAGGGGGCACGGGCATGAATACTTATTTCCTGAAATTGTTTTTGGAAAAAGGACGGTTCAATGGGAAAAAAGTGCTGGTCTCTACGATTTATGACAGAGATGCGTACCATAAGCTGAAGGATATGGCAGACGGTGAAGAATTTGATATTATGCTGGGTACGGGGGTAGATGAATGGTCGTTGCCGGTACGGATCCAGGGGAAAGTAAAATCAAAGGGGCATGTTCTGGTGTACCACCCCATGCGTTCGGGCCTTAACACATACGCAGGCGGACTTGTCACGGTTACATTGGGGGATGTGGATGTTACAATCTGTGAAGTGGCGGATTCCTTTACAGATATGGAACAGTGCAGAGTCGGTAATTTTAGGGCTGAGGATTACGATATAGTTGTCGTAAAGCAGGCTTATCAATTTCCTGATATTGTTAAGTTTGCAAAAAAACAGATCATAGCGCTTACTCCCGGAGCTACTTATCAGGATTTGAAAGCAATCCGGAACAAATATACGAAGCTTCCCTGGACACTGTGGCCATTTACGGAAACATATTAAGCTGAAATGCGGATCTAATCCGTTTGTGTACGGTTTTTGCTTATGGTATAATAGGAGCAAATACAGGAAAAATAAGGAAGAGGTGGATAAATTTGCAAAAGCGAAGTGTCCAGAGCCAAAGCGATATAAAGGCAAATAACTGTAAGTTAGTATTGAACATTATACGTGATAATCAGAATTCTAACATTTCCAGAGCAGATATTGCCAAGATAACAAAGATGAGCGCCACCAGCATTACCAGGATTACGGAGTTACTTATGGCCTCCGGGTTCGTGCGGCAGTCAGAGAGCGTGGCAAATGGAAATGTGGGGCGCAATGGGAT
Source organism: Clostridiales bacterium VE202-21 (assembly GCA_000509105.1). Classification (GTDB taxonomy): domain Bacteria; phylum Bacillota; class Clostridia; order Lachnospirales; family Lachnospiraceae; genus Faecalicatena; species Faecalicatena contorta. The sequence continues at coordinate 30,571 of BAIF02000066.1, forward strand.
CAAGCTAGAGGTGGAGACGGATGCAGTGCTTACGTTGGGGATTTCAATAGATTCGGACTACATTGGCATATGTATCCTGAATTTTGTGGATGACTTTACAGCCCATAAGAGGATCAGGCTTGAAGGAACGGGGTATCAGGCGAAGGAGATCCTGGAAATTGCATACCAGGGCTGCCTTGGGCTGTGCGCGGACTCATCCTGCCGGATGGAGGACATAGATGCAGTGGGTATCTCCTGTATAGGGAATATTGATTACAAAACCGGAACTGTATTTTTCGCTCCTCAGTTCCAATGGAAGGATGTGGAACTGGGACAGATGGCCCGGGAAAAATTCCAGAAACCGGTTTATGTAGACAATGATATGAAGTCGTCTCTGATTGGGCTGGCGCATCGCAGAAAGGATATCCGGCATGAGGATGTGACATATCTGTCAATAGGCACAGGCGTGGGTTCTGCTATCATGTATGCAGGCAGTATTGTGCGGGGAAGCGATAATGCGGCAGGAGAAGTGGGACATATTATCCTGGAATCCAGCGGAAGGCTATGTGACTGTGGCAGTACAGGCTGTGTGCAGACATACCTGACAAAAAATAGCTTAATCGAGCAATGCAGGGAACAAGGACATGAGGTGAAGGACGTGCATCAGATATACGAGGCATACCGAAGAAAGGAAGGCTGGGCCAGCGAGTTCGTTGAGCGTCAGGGACAGTATCTGGCTATGCTGATACGAAATCTTGTATATATGTACAATACCAGATATATCCTCGTGGGTGGCGCAATTGTAACGGACTTTCCAGAATTATTCCATGTGACAAAGGGGAAAGTGTCGGGGCTGCTGCATGATAATTTAAGAAAGGGACTCCAGATAGAAATGGTGAAAGAAAGAGATAACAGCAGAGCAGGCGCGGCATTTGCGGCGCAGGAAGCTTTTTTGGAGCAGATGCTTTGTGCAGAATAGAGCTGCCTGATTTCATAAATATAATTGATGATTCCAGTTTGACCAATAGAGAAAGGATATGGTAAAATCAAGAAACAGAGATAAAAACACAACGCGGTTATCATCCCGCAGAGCCGGTAGGTAGTCCGGCCGCACCGTTTTGGTGTAAGTAACCCTCCCTCCTTGGGTCGTCCGTTCTTTGTGCATCACAATTTTTGCAGGTAAAGAGGATAATGCTTTGTTTACAGGAGCATTCGCCGAATACTGCGACAGCCGCAAGGTATGAAGGAGGAATTGTCATGGACAAAGTATCGGTAAAATTGACAGTATTTTTTGCGGAACCTTTCTGGATCGGTGTTTTTGAACGGATATCAGAGGGAAAGCTATCGGTTTGTAAGATTACGTTTGGGGCTGAACCCAAAGATTATGAAGTGTATGCTTTTATTCTGAAAAATTACGATCAATTGAGATTTAGCCAGGCCGTGGCTGCTGATGTAAAAGAATCCGGCCGCAATCCCAAGAGGGTACAGCGGGAGGTGCACAAACAGGTTCAAAACACCGGTATAGGCACCAAATCGCAGCAAGCTTTAAAATTACAGCAGGAGCAGAGGAAAACTGAGCGCAGGACTGTGGGCCGGGAACAGCGGGAAGCAGAGAAACAGCGGCAGTTTGAACTGAAACAGCAAAAAAGAAAAGAGAAGCATAAGGGCAGGTAAAACCTGTCCTTATGCTATAGTATTACCGGATATTAATAGCAGGAGCATTTACTTATGTATGATAATTCGATGAAAGAAAAACTGGAATCTAAAATAGCTGATTTTATAGATGCGTACGACAGGCAGTGTGACTCCCTAGCAGGAAGACTCTGGAGACAGCCTATTATTGGTTACGCAGATGTAAATCATCCATACATCCGGAGGCTGCCTGACATTGTGAGAAGTACACATCAGCTTCCCAAAGATATTATGCAGGATGCATCTGTTGTATTATGCTGTTTTGTTCCATTTACCAAAAAGACAGCGCGAAGTAATAAGTACACGGATCATCTTGCATCTGCGGAATGGGCTCAGGCTTATGAGCTCACAAATGCAATGTTTCCCAGACTCAATAAGATGATAATAGAGATACTGAATGAGTATGGGTACAACGGAATGACTGCGCCGGAATCATTAGTGTTTGATAATAAGATACTAAAAAGCAACTGGTCACACAGGCATTTTGCATATGCCAGCGGTATAGGAACATTTGGGCTGAACAATATGTTAATTACAAAGGCCGGATGCTGCGGGCGTCTAACAACAATTGTGACAAACCTGAATGTGGAACCGGGAGAACCCATGAAAACGGAGCAGTGCCTGTACAAACAGAAGAAAACCTGCGGGGTCTGTGTGAAGCACTGTCCTGTGAATGCACTTACATATGAAGGATATGACAGAAAGAAGTGCTATGCCATGTGCAGGGAAAATGCGCAGGAACACACAGAGTTCGGCAGTTCCTATCTAAACAGTGCAGGCGAAGTAAATGCAGCGGGCAGCGAGGTCTGTGGAAAATGTGTTACCTACGCGCCTGTACTTATAAGGAAATATAAAAAAGCGGGGGATATGCAGAAAATGAAAGATGAAATTACAAGAAGCTGTATAGATTGTGGAACTGCCAACTGTGGTTCACAGAATAAAGTCTATCCTAAATTCTGTCTGACAACAGAGAACAGCGACCAGGAACTGCTGGATGTTGCAATAAAAGAATATGATAAAGAAGAGAATAAGCAGATTATGCTTAATGCCGCAGAAGTTGAGTATGAATTCTACTGTAAAATGACCAGAGTAGAAGAGACGATAGAATTTGCAAAGAGAATGAATTATTATAAACTGGGAATTGCCACATGTGCAGGCCTGATTAATGAGTCCAGAATATTAGCACGGATTTTAAGAAGTCATGGTTTTGAAGTGTTTGGGGTTGCGTGTAAGGCGGGGGCGGTTGATAAAACTGAAGTGGGAATTCCCGAAAAATGTAAGGGGGTTGGAGCTACTATGTGCAATCCAATTCATCAGGCCATGAGACTGAATAAAGAAGAAACGGATCTTAATATTTTAATTGGATTATGTGTGGGTCATGACAGTCTTTTTTATAAGTATTCGAAAGCCCCTGTTACTACTTTGGTGGTGAAAGACCGCGTACTGGGGCATAATCCGGCGGCGGCGCTTTATACCGCAGATTCATACTACGGGAAGATCATGGGAGACCGATAAGGAGACGAAGAAACAGAAGCCCTGTACAGATTTTGATTGAGTATAGGAGATTAATTTGCTATACTCATATTATGAGAAAATAAATTTGCAAACGGTATGGGAATGAACAGTCATGGAAATCGGAAGAAGTCTGTATTGTACAGTGTTACATCTGCAGGCACCGGAAAAATGATTAGATCCAAAGCCGCCGGCGGATGGCAGAGGCGTACAGAGGTATTATGCCAGGCAAAGCATGACGCGACCTCGCAGCAAGTACGCCCTGGCGTACTTGAATATGGAAAAAATTAGGAGGAGAAAATATTATGGGTGGGGAATGTCCGCGCTGCGGCGCGCCTCTGGAAGGGGCAACTTGTTCTTATTGCGGCTATGTAGAACCGCAGGAGACACAGAACAGTAGAATGGAAAATGGATATGTGAATCCACAGGATGTGAATAATAATGGATATGCCAATCCACAGGGGGCTAATAATAATGGGTATGGTACAGAAGTGTTTACAAATGGTGTGCCCGTATATCCGAATCAGCAATATGCAGAGGCCTGCAGCCCAAAGAGCAAGATGCTTGCGTTGGTTCTATGCTTCCTGGTAGGGTATCTGGGCATACACCGGTTTTATGTGGGGAAATACGGGACAGGCATCGTGTGGTTTGTGACAGCAGGGTGCTTCGGATTTGGCTGGGTTGTTGACATTATCATGATTGCCATAGGATCCTTCACAGATAATACCGGTTTGCCATTAAAGAGATAGTATAAGTATGATTGATAAGGGACAGGGCCGTTTTTTAGGCTCTGTCCCTTTCTATATAGGAAAAAGCTATAGAAGATTATTAAAAAAAGAATATATTTGTCCACAAAATCAGACACTATCCAGTGAGTACTAAAAATAAGATGAAGCCCTATTACATTAATGTTAGAATAATATCACCGCATGTTAAAGGAGCAGCTATATGGAATGGAATGAAAAATTACAGATCATTATCGACTATGTGGAGCATCATCTGCAGCGGAAAGAGGAGCCTGTTGACGTTCAGGAGATAGCAAAAATAGCGGGTTGCTCATATGGCTTCTTTCAAAAGGTGTTTTCATATATGAATGGCATCAGTTTTGCGGAGTATGTCCGTTCGAGGAAAATGACTCTTGCGGGCTACGATTTAAAAAGTACAGACATGAAAGTAGTTGATATCAGCTACAAGTACGGCTATGATTCTCCCACATCATTTACAAAGGCGTTTCACCAGTTTCATGGTATATCACCCATGGAGGCCAGGCGTGATCAGAGTGAACTGCGGATACTGCCTAAGATGCAGATTTCCGTAAAACAGCAATATTCCTGGAGGCTGGAACAAAAGGAAGCATTCCGTCTGGTTGGAAGGCGTACCCGCATATCACGGGAGAATGATGCCCATCTGGTTAAAATTCCCGGATTTTGGAGTGAGTGTCAAAGAGACGGTACCTTCGCAGCTTTGGCAACGATGGATCAGGGAGAACCCCGCGGCCTGTTTGGCCTGGTTGAGGAACCGGGGGATTCACCGGATGAAGTGGATTATTCGATCATGGCCGTCACAGACAGAAAGGCTCCGCAGGGATTCCATGAAATGATAATTCCACAGGCAGCATGGGCTGTCTTCGATTGCAGAGGGCCGGTGCCGCAGGGGATTCAAAATGGGTGGAAGTACCTGACAGAGGAATGGCTGATCAGCTATCCCTTTGCGCATGCAGACTGCCCGGAGCTGGAGTGGTACAGCAGCAATAACCCCTATGATCAGGATTATCTGGCGCAGATATGGATACCGATAGAAGAAAAATAAAAGAGGAGAGTATATTATGGACGAAAAGTTTGAAGAGTTTCTAGCCAGTGTTGACAGTAAAAACCAGGGCTTTGTAAAGGAATTGAATGATTATCTTACACAGAACAATTGTAAATGTGATATAAAATCCGCAAAGAGCGGGTTTGTTGTTTCCTATGTTTTCTGCGATACGAAGAAAACACTGGCAACGTTTGTTTTCCGGAAAACCGGAGTAAAACTGCGTATCTATCCGGAGAATCTTGGAAAGTATGCCGATTTTCTTAATATTCTGCCCGAGAAGATGAAAAAGGATATCCGGAAATCCTCTGTATGTAAGAGGCTGTTAAATCCGGATGACTGTAATCCAAAATGTGTGACCGGATATTCCTTCAGCCTGGATGGAGAAAGCTTCCAAAAATGCAGGTATATGGCATTTATGCCCACACTGAATGAGGAAAACAACGCATATATCAGGCAGTTTTTAGAAAAAGAGCTGGAAGCCAGAGCACTGGCATAAAGCAGCAGTTTATCAAAAGCCGCAGTCCCTTCATAACCAGCGGGAGCTGCGGCTTTTGTGATTTTAGCGCGCATTGCTTAGCAGTTTTCTCAGGCTCTGCGTTTCTACAATTCTATAGTTAGACAGCCATAATTGTTTGTCCTTACCTGCTAACTGTGGATTCGTATAGGTTTCGAACGTATTCTGCACGATATTTACCCCAACTTCGTTCCATATTTCCATAGGATCGAACAGCCAGGAGACCTCCTGATCGATTACGTCATATTTCAACAGACTGCGGAATGCCCCGAAAATAGGGTAAATATATCCGCTGGATACAACGTAATTGGTATCCGTGCACAGGAATTCCGTCTTGGCACTTTTTTCCAGTGATTCAATCCCGCGGACGCTGCCGAACCGGGGGACGCTGACGCCCAATGCCTTTTTATACTCCTGGTATTTGACAGGCAGTTCATGTTCGATAACATCGTATAAAGAAACCAGCTTGGGGATCTGTCTGGTCAGAGATTTATAAAAGGGGGTGTTATAGGCTTCCTTATAGCGCTTAAAGACCTGAGCCTTTCCGGAATAGCTCTGCACCGGGGCCGCAGAATCGTCAGGATATTTGGTGATATCAAAGGCATACATCAGGCGGAGCAATTCCGAGATATTAATGGGTTTATTTTCATTATCTTTGTATGCAATACGGCTGGCATACGGTTGGCTGCTGATTGCGTCTTTTATTTCCTCAAAATTGTCATCCAGATTAAATAGTGCAATGTCCGATACCTGGACAGAGGTATTCCGGGCATCGGATAGCCGGGAGATATTCTGTACATTTGTAATAACTTCGATGCGGACATATTTTGTGATTCCTGCAGGGATTGCATTGCGCTTTTTAATAATTGCAGTATAGGTATGGCCGCCGTCCAGAATTCCGTAAACAAACCGGTCATTTTCATTGTCTTGATCACCAATATCGATCGTAACTTCGGAATCTGTGCTGTTAAAAGTAAGCGATTTGGCAGCGATTACGATTCCGCGGTTGTTGATATAAAAGTCCGTCTCGGGTTCCGTGACCGCGGCCAACAGACTTTTGGCAACATTGGTGGTCATCTTTGGCTCCCTTGGGTTTACATCCAGGGGAATGTTTTCGGGCAGATCCTTCATGTCCACCAATAAATAATAAATAGTCTCATATGTACTTTCATCTTTCGCTCCTTTTTTATAGGGAGAGACGAGGGTTCGAAGGGAGTTGACTTTAAACTTCAGCGGTTTCTTCATAAATAATTCCTCCTTAGAATGCCAGAAATGCTTCCATGCGGTTGTCTTTATTATAAAAATAGAGTAATATAAAATCTATAAAAAATAAATGCACCATGGTGCATATTTGGAAAAATCATGGCGGAGAAAAAAGAATACAGTCAGGCGCTGGTCAGAGTGGGCGAACTGTTGTCGGGCAAGAGAAAAGGCCTTGGTGAACAGTATAAGAACAGAGAAAACTTCATAGACCTCAGAAGCGAGGAACTGTTTGGGGGAGAACCCTGGATCTCCCCGCGGCACCTGGCAAATGTAGAGCTGGGGAAAAATTGGATTAGCATTGAGAAGCTCATTGTATTGGCAAATGCTTTGGAAGAAAATCCGGTGGAGTTGTTTGAAGAAATTTTGGATGCTTATTTGGGGAAGGAATAGGGAATACAGTAAAATAACGCAGCTTTCATGATTTATTGCCAGGTCTGTTGAAAAAGATCTGTATTTCCGGTACACTAGAGTGAGAGCAGTCAGGATATATAAGAATACAAACAGGCAGGGGCTGCCTGTGGAGATAAACTATGAAAATATATGCAAAAACAGTTGGAGAGTTCATAAATGATGTAGAAAATAGAACCTTTCTGGCAACATTGGAGAAAAATTACAGAGTTTTAGCAGGGAAAGTTCAGACCGGTGAATACCGTGCATGGCAGCATTCTGTGCAGAAGTATATGTACGCGGTTATTAAGAAGGCAGGACTCCCAGCAGACGCCGGGATCGCTGTTGAATATCAGGTACCCGGGCTTTCCGAGCGGGTAGACCTGATAATAACCGGATTTGATGATAATGGAGAAATGACTGCAATATTAATAGAACTGAAACAGTGGTCAGCCATAGAATGCTGTGACAGTGCAGTAAGCTATAAAGTGCAGATCCCAATGAGCGGCGGGAGTGAATTGAGGGATCATCCATGTTATCAGATTAATTATTATAAAAATGCAATAGCAGGAGGTATTAGTAAAGAGGATGTCCCCCTGCACTTATGCCCGGCTGTAGTATTACATAATTACTGCTTACAGGAAAATGAAGATCCTCTTTTTCAAAATGGGTATAAAAATTATATGTTAAATATCCCCGTGTTTTTTAAAGGAGAGGATGAGAAACTAGAGTCTTATCTGGCAGAGAAAATTAAAAGCGGTGATAATGGAAGCGTATTGACTTATATTGAAACAAAATGCTGTGGTATTTCCCTGACTCTTTTAGAATTGTTAAAAAAATTGAGTGTAAATGACAGTTCCCTGCGATTAAATGCAGAACAGCAAAGAATGCAGGGAACAGTCATGAAAATGCTGAATACTGCCAAACGCGATAAACGTAAAAAAGTAGTATTGGTGCAGGGCGGTCCGGGAACGGGTAAATCAGTAGTAGCTTTGAAAATCTTGGCAGCATGTTTGTGTGAGCATACGGATATGAACTGTTATTATACTGCGAAAAATAAAGCACTCAGAGCAGTTTTGAGGTTTGACTTAAGACAAATAGCAGGAATGGAACGGTTTAGCAGCAGTATCGTATACCCTCCTTTCTTCGAAAAACTCGAAAGAAATAAAGCCAGTGTCATTACCGTTGATGAAGCTCATCGACTAAGCGAGGAAAAACAGATTGTGTCTATTATAAAAGCTGCGGTAGTTTCCGTTTTCTTTATAGATGAGGGACAGATTGTTTCCTTTGAAGATATTGGAACGAAAGAAGTAATTATGGAATGTGCAAAGCGTCAGGATGCGGATATTATCGATGCAGGAGAGCTGCAGGCACAATTCAGGTGCAGGGGAATGACAGACTATATCCAATGGGTTGACGCACTTTTGGAGAATGAGGAAGGAGAGGCAGTCAGTCTCAAGTATGATATCCAGGTAGAAGATAATTTTAAAAAATTTGAAGGTTCTCTGGAAAAGATGAACCGAAGAAATCTAAATACCAGAATTATTGCAGGATATTGCTGGGAGTGGAAGACGCGAAATGACCGAACAAAGAAGCTATATGATTTTAATATTGAAAATGAAAATCTGCGCTGGAATAATGATGACAAGATAGATCCTGTCAGCTGGGCTATAGGCGAAACATTTGATCAGATTGGCTGTATTCATACCTGTCAGGGATTAGAATTTTGTTATGTGGGAGTCATTATCGGAGAAGATCTGAGATATGAAAATGGGAAAATAATTACGGATATTAGTAAGAGGGCAACTGATGACTATACCGTAAGCAAGAGTGCAAGAGAAAAATTCTTACGTAAGTTTGGAATAGAAGCGACAATGAAACGAGAAGTGGATATTGTAAAAAATACATACAGGGTATTGCTGACACGAGGGACAAGAGGGTGTAAAGTATACTGCATGGACAAAGCTTTGGGAGAACATATTAAAGACAGACTTTCAAAGTCCAGTGGAGTGAATCGGGGAATATAAGGATGAGATACGATGATAATTTACAATGGGACAAAAACGGATTTTTTGAAAAGCGTGGAAGAAGATACAATAGCGCTGGAAATAGAAGCGGGCATGTATCAGAAGATGAACAGGCATACGGCATCCAATGAATTTCGGGCCTGGGAAAATTCGCTGGAATATATGTATAAAGTGCTGAATGATGAAGGAATTCCTCAAAATGCCGGAATTGCAATTGAGTATAACATTCCTCACACATCCAGAAGAGTGGACTTTTTGATCTCTGGTTATGATTTACAGAACAAAGGAAATGTGATTATTATAGAATTAAAACAGTGGGGCAATCTTGAAGCGGTGGATGGAAGAGACGGACTGGTAGAAACCTACACAGGAAATGCAGTACGCCGTGTGGTGCATCCCTCCTATCAGGCATGGTCATATGCAATGCTGATTGGGGATTATAATCAATCTGTCCAGAACGAAGGAATTCGTCTCTTTCCCTGTTCGTATCTTCACAATTACAGAAGAAAATCAGATGATCCATTAGATGCAGTGCAGTATTTGGAGTATCTAAAAGAAGCTCCTGCATTTACACGGGGGCAGGTTAAAAAATTTAGGGAATTTATCAAAAAGCGGATTGTTGCCGGTGATAACAAAACCCTAATCTACCATATTGACAGTGGCAGAATAAAACCGTCTAAGAGTCTGCAGGACTCCATTGTTAATATGCTTAAGGGGAATCAGGAATTTGTCATGATAGATGATCAGAAGGTAGTATATGAAGAGATTCTTGGATTAGCAAGACAGTCCCAAAGAGATCAAAAAAAACGGGTAATTGTCATACAGGGAGGTCCGGGTACGGGCAAGACGGTTGTAGCGGTTAATCTGCTGGCACAATTGACATATGAAGAGCAGTTTTGTCAGTATGTTTCGAAAAACAGTGCACCGAGAAATGTTTATCTAAAGAAATTGAAGGGAACCATGAAGAGAAGCAGTATTGATAATATGTTTAAGGGGTCAGGCGCCTATACTATGATGCCGAAAGACAGCATGGACACGCTGCTTGTGGATGAGGCCCACCGCCTAAATGAAAAGTCCGGTATGCTTCATAATCAGGGAGTTAACCAAATCATGGAGATTATACATGCCGCAAAATGCAGTGTGTTTTTTATTGACGAAAGTCAAAGGGTAACAATCAGTGATATCGGGAGTAAAGCTGAGATTCAACGGTGGGCAGAAAAAGAGGAAGCAGAATACTTTGAAATGGAGCTGACCTCACAGTTCAGATGCAATGGGTCCGAAGGGTATCTTGCCTGGCTGGATGACGTGCTGGAGATCCGCCCAACTGCTAATTACGATCTGCAGGATTTGAATTATGATATCAAAATTCTGGATTCCCCAAAGGAAGTACATGAAATAATCATTGAAAAAAACAGAAGTGCCAACCATGCCAGAATACTTGCCGGATATTGTTGGGACTGGCCCAAAAAGGGCAGAAATAACTCTGAGGTGCATGACATAAAAATTGATGATTTTGAAATCAGCTGGAATCTGGAGAACACCACCACATTTGCAATCGACGAAAACTCTGTTAATGAGGCTGGCTGTATTCATACATGCCAGGGGCTCGAATTCGAATATGCGGGGGTTATCATTGGCAATGATATGCGCTTTGAAAACGGCCATATCGTTACTGACTTTACTAAAAGAGCTTTAACGGATCAATCACTTAAGGGAATTAAGAAAATGAGCAGAGAAGACCCGGAACATGCAGTAAAAGTTGCGGATGAATTAATTAAAAACACATATCGGACACTGATGACACGTGGCATGAAGGGATGTTATGTCTACTGTGTTGACAAAAATCTGGCAGAATACCTGAAAGGAAGATTACAGTAAAATGGAAGATTATACAGTGAAAGAATTAACGGAGAAAGTAAGAGCATTCTGCAGTGAGCGTGACTGGGATCAGTTTCATAATCCTAAAGATCTGGCAATTGGGATTTCAACAGAAGCGAATGAACTTTTAGATATATTCCGCTTTAAAAACGAAGAGGAAATGAAAAAAATCATGAACGATGAAATAAAGCGCCGGCATGTTGAAGAGGAATTGGCAGATGTACTGTTTTTTGTACTGCGTTTTGCTCAGATGAATCACATGGATCTTAAGGATATACTGACCAGTAAAATACAGAAGAATGGCCAAAAGTATCCTGCCGATGAAGTGAGGGGTAAAAACTTTAAATATAATGAATATAAATAAGTGAATAAGTAAAGAAGCTAGGCAATAAAATGCGGGATATAGGGAATTACTTTTATATCCTATCCAGTAAAACATAAAAATCTCTTGACATACATACCGTAAGTATGTAAAATAAACATACCGTTAGTATGTTACGTAGAAATAGGAGTGAGACATGGCAAGAAACAAATATCCTGAAGAAACCAGGAATTTAATCATTGATACCGCTGCCCGTCTGTACAGTGAGAAGGGGTATGACCATACATCCATTCAGGACATTATCGATCACCTGGGCGGTCTAAGCAAGGGGGCTATATACCATCATTTTAAGTCAAAAGAAGATATCATGATGGCAGTAGCAGATAAGATGTATCTTGGCTCTGAGTCAGAGATGATGAAAGTCTCCAATAGAAAAGATCTGAGCGGGATGGAAAAGCTGAAGGAACTTTTCAGGGTATCTGCTTTCAATCCTGCACAGAAGGAGATGTTTGAAGTGGCTCCGGATATGCTGAAGAACCCGCAGCTTCTCGTGCTATATTTGCGTGACTCTGTCCAGAGAGAGGCGACGGAAATGGTCTGGAAAGTGATCGAGGAGGGAATCGAAGACGGTTCCATTCAGACGGATTATCCAAAGCAGCTGGCGGAAGTTATTATGCTGCTGGGAAATGTATGGCTCAACCCGATGATTTATCATTGCGGTCCGGAGGAGATGATTGAGAAAGTAAAATTTTATCACATAATACTGCAATCATTTGGGATCAATGTTATTGACGATAAAGTGCTGGCTGCTTTGGAAGAATATGCAGCTATATATCAGAAAAACAAAAATAGTTAGGATGTTCACAATCTGTCCTGTCCAGACAGGACAGATAATTTTTGGACATATACATACCAACGGTCGGTATCTAAAATAAAAAATGGAGGCAGAATATATGAATCAGAAAAAAGGATTCTCAAAAGATTTTTGGCTGGTCGTGACCGGTCAGATTATTTCGTTGTTCGGCAATGCGGTTATGAGATTTGCATTGCCTATTCATCTGCTGAACGTAACGGGTTCGGCGGCGGTACTTGGTGTAGTTTCCGGGTGCGCATTTATTCCTCTGGCAGTAATGTCACCAATCGGAGGTATCATAGCGGATCGGGTAAATAAGAGAAATATCATGGTATTTCTGGACTTTTTTACTTCGGCCCTGACAATCCTCTTTTTACTATTTTACGGAAAAGTTAATATAACGGGGCTTGTTATGGTGATGCTGTTTATGCTTTACGGCATATCCGGCGCTTACCAGCCTTCCGTGCAGGCCAGCATACCGGTGTTGGTGTCCGGTGAAAGAGTGATGCAGGCAAATGCAGTCATTAATATGGTATCTTCGCTTTCAGGCCTTCTGGGGCCGGCACTTGGAGGAATTGCATACAGTTTATGGGGGATTTACCCGGTTTTGGCTATGGCGGCAGGATGTTTCTTTTTATCGGCGGTCATGGAACTCTTTATTCATATCCCTTCTTCACGGAGAACGCGGAATGTCTCCGTTCTGCGTGAGGCAGCTGCGGATTTAAAACAAAGCATATCTTATATCAGCCGTGAGAAGTCTGAGATCGGAAAGCTGACACTTTGCTGTGCCGGGGTAAATCTGGTGATGTCCTCCCTGATGATTATAGGGCTTCCCGTAATCGTTATGCAGCTGCTGAGGTTTTCAGAGAGCGAAGCATCCAGATTGTATGGATTCATGCAGGCGGCTCTGGCGGTCGGCGGACTGGCAGGAGGAGTAGGGGCCGGCGTGCTGGGGGCAAAACTGAGGGTGGACAAAAGCTGGAAACTGTTGGCATACTGCGGAATTCTTCTGGTGCCCCTCGGAGTTATTTTAATGATAGACGGTCCGGCATATCTGACTTATACATTGCTGACGGCAGTAGGAATGGTTATCATGGCTTTATCTTCTATTTACAGTATACAGATTATGTCCTATATCCAAATGACAGTGCCGCAGGAAATGATCGGGAAAGTAATATCCTGGATCATTGCGGTATCAACCTGTGCACAGCCGGTTGGGCAGATGGTCTATGGTTTTCTGTTTGAGAAGCTGGATCATGGGGTGTTTATTATCTTTTACGCGGCAGCTGCACTTGGACTTCTGATTGCGTGGTACAGCAGGAAAGCGTCAGGAGAACTTGGGGGTGAAATGCAGCCAATATTCTGAGTTTCAACTGAATATATTGCAGAAGCATGCTGATTTCCATCACACAGAGTGATATAATTAAAAAAAGTGATATGGAGGCAGTACATATGATATATGAGGGATGGGAAAATTTGTTTTCTTCCAAGATATTAGAAAGAGGCTATGATTACTGGGCCGAAAACCGTGGAACGGATTGTGGAATCCTGGAGATATAAGTATCGGAACAGGCCGGCTATGATGGAAGAGATAAAGTACTTATGACATTTCATAAAAAAAAGTTAAGAGCTGTTGTTTCATAGTGGAAGAAACTTCTATGGAGCTGCGGCTCTGTTTCTTATATAATAGGAAAGTACTAAGCACTTTTCTATTACATAAAAACCCTCCGGGGAATGCACACGCCGCGATAAGGTATATAGCCGCAAAGCGGCATCGCGGCGGCGCCAAAGTGTACAAGCCCCACACGAGTGAGGGGGTGGGGTTTGTACACTTTGATCTATAATAGAAACGTAGTGAATTATAACTGGAAAGCAATGTGCAAGGTTGTTATAATAGAAGAAGATTAATCTTGAAAGCGGATAAGCCTTCCATATCTATAGGCGGAGGGCAGGCAAACAGATTTCAATAAAGTCTTAATTGGAGGATCAAGATGACAAAAGAAGAATTAGCATTGGAAATCATAGAACGTCTGAAAAAGGAATATCCGGATGCGGACTGTACCCTGGATTATGACCAGGCATGGAAACTGCTTGTGGGTGTGCGTCTGGCAGCACAGTGTACTGATGCCCGGGTAAATGTGGTGGTAGAAGATTTATATGAAAAGTACCCGGATGTAGATGCGCTTGCCCAAGCAGATGTGCAAGATATTGAGCGAATCGTAAAGCCATGTGGGCTTGGCAAAAGCAAGGCCAGAGACATCAGCGCCTGCATGAAAATATTAAAGGAACAATATGGCGGCGGCATTCCTAAAACCTTTGATGAGCTGCTGAAGCTTCCGGGGGTAGGAAGAAAAAGCGCCAATCTAATCATGGGGGACGTATTCGGTGAGCCGGCGATTGTGACAGATACACATTGCATCCGCCTGGTAAACCGCATTGGACTGGTAGACGGAATAAAGGATCCTAAAAAAGTAGAGATGGCCTTGTGGAAACTGATACCGCCGGCAGAAGGGAGTGACTTCTGCCACAGGCTTGTATACCACGGACGGGATGTCTGTACGGCACGGACAAAGCCGCACTGTGATAAATGCTGTCTTGCGGATATCTGCGCAAAGTCAGGAGTGGAGTAGAAGAGATACGGATGAAAGCAATGACTGAAAAAACACTGAATTATTTTGATATATCCCAGATCTGCAATTCCGGACAGTGTTTTCGGATGAGCCAGAAGGGGGAAGATACATATTCCGTGATCGCCGGGGAAAGATATCTGGAAATCCGGCAGAGCGGGAACCAATGCACATTTTATTGTGATGAAGCAGAATACGAAAATTATTGGAAGCACTATTTTGACCTGGATACAGACTATGAAGACTATCAAAAATGTATCAGCCAGCGTGACCGATATCTGTTGTCTGCCTCAGAATTTGGCAGCGGCATCCGCATCCTGCATCAGGACTTGTGGGAGATGATCGTGTCGTTTCTGATATCCCAGCAGAATAATATTGTCCGGATCAGAAGATGCATACAAAATATCAGCGAAAAGTACGGGGAAAGAAAACAGGATGCTGACGGAAACATTTATGATACGTTTCCGAAGCCGGAGGCTTTGGCCTGCCTGGATGAGGACGAGCTGAAGGCCTGCAATCTGGGATACAGGAGCAAATATGTGGTCAGGACATCCAAAAGCGTGGTAAATGGTGATATATCCCTGGATGAGATCAGGCAGATGCCGTATAAAAAGGCGAAAGAAGAGCTGTTGAAGCTATTCGGCGTGGGCGAAAAGGTGGCTGACTGTATCTGTCTGTTTGCGCTCCACCACCTCCAGGCATTTCCAGTAGACACTCATATTAATCAGGCTTTAAAGCAGCATTATCCGAAGGGTTTTCCGAAAAGGCGGTATAAGGGCTGTGAAGGGGTTATGCAGCAGTATATATTCTATTATGAGCTTCTGGGAAAATAATGGATTGGTTCATATACAAAAGAAGATCGATGACGGATTGAGCGGCGGTAAATTTGTCGGGTAAGGGATTGGTGGAAACATGAGTATGGAATTAAAATTGGATTCAGAAATTATCTATGAAAATAATCTAGATACAATTAAATTTGCAAAAATGCTGGATGACCCTTCCCAGTGTTATAAATTCTATTGGCTCGAAGCAATCCTGAATTTAATTAGGGATAATGAAGTGGTAAGTTTTGATGCTATTATTAATGAAATGATCTGCGGGGCCTGGTATACAGTCACCTGTTTTCACCTTCATCTGGGACCGGTTATAAAAAACAAAACAGAGAATTTTCTTGAACATGCCATTAACACTCTGGCTAAGAACTCGGATTTATCACAAGATGCAGAAAGGGAAGACATTATAGCGGCCATCAAGCTGAATGAAAAGGAACTGAGAAGTGATAAAACGAACCTTACGAACTGCGTTCCGTACAGGCTTTTGTCATCTTTCCTGGATGAACTCGGGGGCGGGAATAAACTTTGGAACCAGCGGGGGAGGCTGATTGAGTATATCAATCGGATGAATGAAAAAACATCGCTTCTCTACACCATTATTGATGGAAAAGGACTGCAGAAAAAGATCCGGATTAATCCCCACTGGAGGCAGCTGATACTAGATAACTATCCTGTAATATACAGCTGGATCCAATTAAAGAAAATCCGTTTTCTGCAGGACCGTAACCCGGGAGTTCCCGGCATCATATATAAATTAGAGCGCGAGAATAACAAGATCCGGAAATTGCATCACGCCAGAGAACTATGGAAAAGTGCGGTCGAAATAGGCGGCTCCCCGATATATGATATCTACTCAGGAAAAGAATTGGATCTTAAAAGTTATGACTTGGATCACTTTGTTCCACGGTCATATATCGCAAATGACGAATTATGGAACTTAACGCCAATGGAGAAGAGGCTGAATTCCAGCAAGAATAACAGACTTCCGGAATGGGACAGCTATTTTCCGGGGCTGGCTGGCAATCAGTATTACTTATATAAAATTGTTTTCAGCAATCCCGGTATCCGTAAAAAATTCGAAAATTGCAGGAGAGATAATCTCAATGCAATATGGGCAAGTGAAACCTTATTTATCGAGGGAAACACGGAGGAAAGATTTACGAATATACTTGAACATAATTTAAAACCACTGCATGAATCCGCCTTGCTGCAGGGATATGGATTATGGAAATGTCCTGCGGATTTGATTCTGTAGCTGCTTCCTTGAAATAAATAAGAAATCCAGAAAGTTTATGGAAGGCGGGAAATACGGATGGAAGATAGTAAGACAATCACCTATTATAATGAGCATGCAGAGGAATTTATAGAAAACACCTGGAAGGCTGATATGTCAGAAGTTTACGGCCGCTTTTTAAAATACATGGAGCCAGGTGCGCATATATTGGATGCGGGCTGCGGCAGTGGACGCGATAGCTATTGGTTTATGCAAAAGGGATACCAGGTGACGGTTGCCGATGCATCGGAGTCGATGTGTAAAGCTGCTGAACGACTGACCGGCCAGCAGGTAGTGCAGTTCCGTTTTGAGGATATGGATTTTCAAGAGGCGTTTGATGGTATATGGGCCTGCGCCTCTTTGCTGCATGTAAAGAGAGATAAGTTACCGGAGATAATCGGGAAAATGATGACTGCCTTAAGAGAGGGAGGCGTCCTATATGCCTCATGGAAATACGGGCTTTCTGAAAGATGGTCTGGTGACCGGTATTTTTGCGATCTTACACAGGAAGAACTGTCACAAATACTCTCGGAACAAGGTGGATATATATTAGAGGAATGGTGGATTACAGAGGATGTGCGGGTAGAGCATAAATCTGAAAGGTGGCTGAATGTTATTATCAGAAAAAGTAATCGAAAAATAAAATAAATATCTCGAATTAACTGTCAGACAGAGATATACAATCAGTCAATTAAACTGTCAAAATATTTTTTATAACAGAGTGCCTTATTCTAACGGAGGATAAATATAGAAAATGAAGAAACAAATATGTATAGAAGATATTGCTGAAGAATTAGAGGCATGTACAGATAGCTGGGAACAGTTTTTAAATACCGAAACCGGTGAAATAGTGGCGTTGTCGGATGGCATGTGGGTAGACCGGGATGAAGAATTAGAGGAAGAGATTGATGCTTCGGATAGTTATGAACGTCTTCCGAACCAATATGAAATACATGAGTGGAAGATTATGGAGACGTTTGCGCTGGGAGTGACATCGGAAAGAAAACAGGAGCGGCTTTTGTTGGCACTGCATGGAAGAAAGGCTTATCGCCATTTTAAAGATGAAATTATAAACTTAGGTATTGATGAAGAATACTACGCATACCGATTCCAGGCGCTATGTAAAATTGCGGAAGAATGGTGTGAAGAGAATGAGATTCCGTATACCACCAGGGAGGAAAGGCACTAATGAAAAGAGTAGTATTTATTGGGGAAGAGGAAGAAGCGCTTGTGTTTCATCAGTGTTCAGCTTTTATTTATGAATGGTTACTGAAGCAGGCACATGTAAAAGAAGAGTCTTTGACGGATTGGCTGTTATATGATATATCAAGCAGCAATCCGAATATTTATTATAAGGCATTTTCACGCCATGAAGAATCAGAGAATGGAGCAGATTGGGAGTGGTGGATATTAACGACGGATCCTTTTTATAAAGATAAGTATAATGGGTATAGATTTTTGGTACAGGCTAAAAAGTTATGGCCAAATAATCAGGATAATTATTCATTATTAAGTTATGGTAATAAAAATGGCTTCCAGATAGATTTACTTTTGAATGAAGCCAGGTATAGAAATTCGTATCCATTATATATGTTTTACACGACAACACAACCGGACATAACAGAACAAATAAAAAATATTCAATTTATACAGGAAGAAACACTCCGATGGTGTGAAGACTGTAATAACGGATGTTTTTTATTAGATGCTGGAAGTATTAGTGAGATTCTTTTTAATTTGCCAAGACATAAAATATTTGATACAGAGATCGTAAATCATTCATGGAAATTATCTCTTTTAGATAAATTGTTTCAGGATCGAAGCAAGAGCGGTCATTTATTGAATGAATTCAATCAGAGATTGATACAACTTGGTGGAATGGACTCTAAATATAATGGCGGGGTATATGGCATTAAGCATAGTAGTAGAGGAATTCCGAATTACTTAAAGTTTTTTGTTGAGCACCAGGGACAAGACCTTGGTTGGCTTGAGAGAGAAATGAAGTTCGAGATAAAAGAGATTGGCGGATTAGCTGTTATTGACCTACGCGAGTGAAACGGGCGAAATCGGTGCCTTAAAGATAGAAGGGGACGTGAAATAAATGCCCTGACTGATAATATTTATGACCGTAAAATTTATATGAAGGGCATTGATCACAGTTACTATTATGAAGGTTATTATGTTTTCAAGACCGAAGAATTAACAAAGCGGTAAGCGTGGAGATAGTTATTGAACAAAAATTCAAGGAGATTTTGGTTTGGAAAACTTAGACAGATATAAACGGAGGAAATATGCGATATCTCTCAGTTAATGAAACAGCGAAAAAATGGAATATATCGGAGCGAAGTGTGAGAAATTATTACGCTCATAGGCGTGTAAAAGGCGCATTTCTTACCAGCAAGACCTGGAACATTCCGGAAGATGCTGAAAAACCAGAGCGATCCAACAAGAGAAAAGAACAGATAACTTTGCTGGATATTTTGCAGGGACAGAAGGCAAGTAAATATTCAGATGGAATTTACCATAAGACTCAAATTGATTTAACATATAATTCAAACCATATGGAAGGCAGCCGTCTGACTCGCGATCAGACCAGATATATTTTTGAAACTAATACTATCGGCGTGGAAAATGAAGTTCTCAATGTGGATGATGTGATTGAAACAGCAAATCATTTTCGTTGTATTGATATGATCATTGATCATGCAAAATTCGCTTTGACGGAAAAGCTTATTAAGGAACTGCACCTGATACTAAAAAGCGGAACCAGTGATTCCAGAAAAGACTGGTTTGCAGCGGGAGAATATAAGAAACTGCCAAATGAGGTGGGCGGCATGGAAACCGTACTTCCGGAAGAAGTTGTCGACAAAATGAAGGCCCTGCTGGCAGAGTACAATGCGAAAGAAGAAAAGACCTTTGAGGATATTTTAGATTTCTATGTGAAGTTTGAGAGAATCCACCCATTTCAGGACGGAAACGGCCGTGTGGGCAGACTGATTATGTTTAAAGAGTGTCTGAAATATAATATTGTTCCGTTTATCATCGAGGATCATCTAAAACTAATTTATTATCGAGGATTGAAAGAGTGGGATAATGAGAAGGGGTATCTGACAGATACCTGTCTGACGGCGCAGGATAAATATAAAGTTTATCTGGATTATTTCAGGATTGAGTATTAAGAGTATCTTTAGATTACCACAGGTTTATCCTAAAGTATCAACTTGATACTTTAGAAATATTGCAAAGGGACAAAGTGACTTTGACAATTTTTAAATTCATCAAAACAATGATATTCAATGACTGAGAGATGATGTTTGGAATCATTGCGGTAAAAAGCTAAACAGTGCGATCATCTACAGCATAACGGAAACAGCTAAGGCGAATAACCTGAATCCGTTCCGTTATCTGCCCCACATCCTGACAGTATTGAGGTCCATCAGGATGATACAGATTACAGCTTTATTGAAGAACTGCTTCCATGGTTCGATCAGTTACCGGAGATCTGTCGGAGCAAATCTAAAACAACCAATGTGTAGACCTGGCCGCCGGAAACGGCGGTAAAAAATGAGCCAGTACTCATGTTTTACCGTATACGAAAAATACGCGGATGGATATAACTAGCTGAGCCTTTTTAACGAGGCAGAGCAGGAAACAGATCCGGATGCGCCGGAGCCGGAAATGGAGGAAATCCATTCGTCTTCTTATAAAAGAAGTGTCCCGGCAAATAGGCGGAAGACCTTTCCGCCTTTGAAACGGAAAAGAGGCCTTCCCTTCTTAAAGGCAGTGTGGCAACACCATTCCTGGTTTCAGGCATCATGAACGCAAAGTATGTCAATGGCATGCCCCTGGCGCGTCAGGAACGGGAATTTGCCCGTTATGGCCTGAACCTTTCTGCGGAGACCATGGCGAATTGGATCATTCAGTGTGCGGAACGGTATCTGCAGCCATTTTATGGACTGATAAAGGAAGAATTCCTCCAGGGCAGGTATGCCCATGGAGATGCAACCCGTGTTCAGTATCACAGAAACTGCGCTTATGAATGGACTGAAGCCATACAACTATCTCTCACATATGATGGGAAAAATGAAAGATTTCGGTGCGTTTCCGGCAAATGAAGAGATGTTGGATATTCTTCCATGATCCGCCAAACTGCCGGATGATTACCTACTTACCTACATTGGAAAAAGTAGCTTTTGAGCTTTTGCATTGTTCCGAAAAAGGGGTAATATTATTCCGATAGCGTTGCTATTATTCCGATAATTGGGTATACTATTGTTTGAAGCGAGGTGCAGAAATATGTATATGTCAGTAAAACAGACCGCAGAGAAATGGGGCATTTCAGATAGAAGAGTACGAATATTATGTTCAGAGGGGAAAATTCCAGGTGTTATTCGTGAGGGGCGCAGTTGGAAGGTTCCAGCAGAGGCGCAAAAACCGGAGGATGGCCGGTATAAGTCTGCGGAAAGCCTGCTTGAGAACATTGATAGGAAGAAAATAGAACTGGATTCCAGACGTCCTTTGACTGAGGGAGAGGTTGAGCGGCTGACAGAGGAATTTGTGGTTGAATTCACTTATAATTCCAATGCCATTGAGGGGAATACGCTGACTCTCCGTGAAACTGATATGGTACTGCGCGGTTTGACCATTGATCAGAAGCCTTTAAAAGATCATATGGAGGCGGTTGGACATAAGGAAGCCTTTGATTTTGTGAGGGAATTAGTGAAAGAACAGTCACCATTATCAGAAAGTATCATTAAACAAATTCATTATTTAGTGTTGGCTGATAAAAAAGATGACAAGGGTGTATACAGAAAAGTTCCGGTAAGAATTATGGGGGCAAAACATGAGCCTGTACAGCCGTATTTAATCCAGCCGAAGATGGAGCAGTTGCTGGAGGGTTATAGAAAAAGCCCAGAGCATATCATTCCCAGGCTTGCCTGGTTTCATATTGAATTTGAAGGCATTCACCCGTTTATCGATGGTAATGGCCGCACGGGGCGCTTGCTTGTGAATCTGGAATTGATGAAAGCAGGATATCCACCGATCGATATAAAATTTGCGGATCGAATTGCGTATTACAGTGCTTTTGACGAATACCATGTGAAGCATAATTGGGGAGCGATGGAGAAATTATTTGCGGGGTATGTGAATGAAAGACTGGACAGCTATTTAGCAATGCTAAAAGAATAAATATTGTTGTATGGGAGATAAAAATGTTTGTTTCAGAATACTTTGGCTTTGATAATGAACTGAATGTTAAGAATGTATTTGAATGTATATTAGATAAAGATAGCCTATTTTTTATTAACCTGAAATGTGTTATTCAAAAGCTGGAAGGAATATAATCAAGATGAAAAAAATACTATTTATCTGCCACGGCAACATCTGCCGTTCCCCCATGGCAGAATTTGTTTTCCGCGACATGGTCCAAAAGAGAGGATTAGCCAATTCATTTTCCATAGCCTCAGCAGCCACAAGCCGCGAGGAAGAAGGCAACCCAGTCCATTACGGTACAGTCCAAAAGTTAAAGACCCAAGGCATCAGTACAGCCGGCAAATATGCAGTTCAAATGCAAAAGAAGGATTACGCCGCATACGACTACATCATAGGCATGGAGTACCGCAATATCCGTAACATCCACCGCATCATAGGATCCGACCCAGACCACAAGGTACACCGCCTTCTAGACTTTACCGTCAATCCCCGTGATATTGCCGACCCCTGGTACACAGGCAATTTCGACAGAACGTACGACGATATAGTAGAAGGATGCGAAGGTCTGCTATTACATATCCTGGAAAATGAAAAAATTTAGCTGCGAAACAGATCCCGCCTGTTTTCACCGTAACATAAAATCACCAGAATTAGGAGATTAAGTATGAGATTAGAGCAGTTAAATCCCGTACTCCACTTGGAAGATTACGAAGACATACCTGAAGACATTCTCCTCTGGAAGGATGATTCAGAGCTGCAGCAAGGGGCCGGATGGCTCCGGATCGCCAAGAAGATTCAAACAGCCGAGAGTCCGCAGCTAGACAAGCGGCCATATACAACAGAGGGCGTCCCAATACCAAATCAGCCGTGCAATCAGCCGTGCGTAAAGGTCCCGTCCCCGCACAAGCTGTGTGTCGGCATAGGACAATATCACACAGAGATGGATGGAAACATCTATCTCTGTGTTCTTCTAAGCAGAGATACAAGAGAAGTCTTATCCTGTTCATTCGGTGTATACCGTTCCCCGGAATTAGTACAAAAAGCCCTGGAACTATTTTTCGAAATATACGATTATCCGAACCAAAACGGACAGGAAAAATACCGGGAAATATTACTTCTCACCAGCAGAAATCCGATTTACCAGAAAACGCGTTACACTGACATCCTCAGCAGATTTCCAATAGTACCAGTAATGCCCCCTCCCGGAAGCCGGGGCCAGGCGGCCATAATAAGCACGTATTTTTCTCAGCTGATGAGGAGGAAGGGCAGGACCATATTCTATACATGGCATGATGCGATAGACTGGATTTCCGACGATATCACATGTTATAATGAACGGCAAAGATACAAAAGCGGACAAGTAATTTCATAAAGTATTCAGAAGAGAAGGTGTTTATATGTACATAGCAGATTTGCATATCCATTCCCATTATTCCCGTGCAACCAGCAGGGACTGTAATCTGGAAAACCTGGACTTATGGGCGAGACGAAAGGGAATTCACATTGTCGGAACCGGTGATTTTACCCATCCGGCCTGGCGGGAAGAAATGCTGGAAAAGCTCCAGCCGGCGGAAGAAGGGCTTTACACTTTGAAAGAAGAATACCGCATATCAGACGGCTCTGTAGCGGATGTGATGATCCCAAGGTTTGTAATCACAGGAGAAATCAGTTCTATCTATAAGAAGTACGACAGAGTCCGGAAGGTACACAGCCTGATTTTGCTGCCGGGCCTGGAGGACGCGGAGATACTGGCAAGAAAGCTGGAGATCATTGGAAATATCCATTCAGACGGGCGGCCGATCCTGGGGCTGGACTGTCATGATCTGCTGGAAATTATGTTGGAGTTGTGTCCCGGTGCAATTTATGTGCCCGCTCATATCTGGACACCTCATTTTTCCCTTTTCGGTGCTTTCTCAGGATTCGATTCGGTGGAGGAGTGCTTTGGGGATTTAGCAGGACATATCCATGCTATGGAGACCGGCCTGTCCTCTGACCCGCCGATGAACTGGCGGATTTCTGCGCTGGATCAGTATCAGCTGATTTCCAACTCAGATGCGCATTCCCCGGCTAAATTGGGCCGTGAAGCTAATCTGCTGGATATCGGGCTTTCGTTTACAGAACTCAGGGAGGCCATACAGACCGGAAAAGGCCTGCATGGAACGATTGAGTTTTTCCCCGAAGAAGGAAAATACCATTACGACGGCCACCGAAAATGCGGCATCTGCCTGACGCCCGCGGAGACGATAAAATATGGGGGCGTCTGCCCCGTATGCGGCCGAAAGCTGACAATCGGAGTGTCGCATCGGGTAGAACAGCTGGCTGACCGCGAAGAAGGCTATGTTCGGACTGGGGCGAAAGGTTTTGAGAGCCTGGTGCCTCTGCCGGAAGTGATTGGAGCATCCCTGGGGCACTCTGCGGCGAGTACAAAAGTACAGAAGGAGTATCAGAATATGCTGCGTACATTGGGACCGGAGTTCGAAATACTGCGGACGGTTCCTGAGGAAGAAGTGAAAAAAATATCGGGTCATCTGATTGCGGAAGGAATCCGAAGACTGAGAGATGGGAAGGTAGAGCGCAATCCGGGATTTGATGGAGAGTATGGGACAATTCAATTATTTACGCAGGACGAGATCGACCGTTTGGATGGGCAAATGAGTTTCTTTGATGCCCTTTGTATCCAGGCAGCAGAGACGGTAGAGAAACGCATCAACGAAGAGGGGAATCAGGCTGATAAGCCACAGATGTCCGGTGACGGCAAGGAGACTGCAGCGGAAACAGGGGCGGAAAATGTTGTACCAGAGAGCATGGCAGACGGTGAGAAAACTGTAGGGGAAGCGGACAGCCAGAACCAATCGGCGGGGCTCAACCCGGAACAGGAACAGGCAGTTCGTGCCGTGGGCAGCGCAATTGCCGTGGTTGCCGGGCCAGGTACCGGAAAAACAAAGACTCTGATATCAAGGATTTTACATATGCTGGAGGTGCGAAAGGTAAAGCCTTCTGAAATTACTGCGGTTACATTTACAAATAAGGCGGCAGGGGAGCTGATGGAAAGAATCAAAAAGGCGATTGGCAGAACCAGAAATCTGAACAAAATGCAGGTAGGGACTTTCCACGCGATCTGCCTGAATTTCCTGAAAAAACAGGGGATCGAATTTTCACTGGCGGATGATGCGGCCTCAATGGAGGCGGCAGGAAGGGCATTGGACGAAACCGGGCTGAAGATGAAGCCAAAAGAACTGCTCCGGGTGGTTTCCCTTCTCAAATCGGGAATGTCCCCCGAAGAGATGCAGACCAGGCTGGTGCAAAACGGTGCGGATGAAGAGGAGACGGATATGCCTCTGAACTGGCAGGAAGGAGCGGATGCGTACCAGAGGATTCTTCAGGAACAGAAGCTGTTGGATTTTGACGACCTGCTTCTGGAGACATTAAAGCGAATGGAACAGGGAGTCGCGCAGGAAGGATGGGAAAAAGGGTTTTCCTATCTGCTTGTCGATGAATTTCAGGATATCAGTCCCATACAGTACCGTCTTATTCAGGCTTGGAACAAAGGCGGAAGGGAGCTGTTTGTAATTGGGGATCCGGATCAGTCCATCTATGGTTTCCGTGGATCGGATGCGCGTTGTTTTGAAAAGCTGAAACAGGATTATCCGGATATGCAGGAGATCCGGCTTGCATGGAACTACCGCTGTATACCTTCCGTACTTCATGCGGCTGCGTCTGTTATTTCACACAATCCGGGACCGGAGAGACGGCTTTTGCCCCACAGGCAGGAAGAAATGCCGGTACGCGTAGTAAAAGCAGCAAGCGAGATGGCAGAGGCCATATTTACAGCAAAGGAGATCAATAGGCTTACAGGCGGAATCGGCATGCTGGAAGCCCAGGAGATTGGCGCCGGAAGCGGAAAAGAACGGGGATTCGGTGACATCGCCGTGCTCTACCGCACACACCGGCAGGCTGACCTGTTGGAGAGATGCCTCAGAAAAGAAGGAATCCCATATGTTACAGCGGGAAGAGAAGCATTTCTGGCTGAGGATGAAGTAAGAGGGAGCATATCCTTCTTCAAATGCCTGGCGAATCCGGCGGATGAGTTTTCTAAGAAAATATCCCTGAAGCTGTTATGGGATATGGAAATCAATGTGGTGGCAGAAGGCGTATTTCAGGCAATGGCAGAAAAGTTCAGACCCCTCTATGCAAAAAGCAGAACTCAGAAGTTCCTGGAGAAATGGATAGAAGAAATGCAGATGCAGGATAGCAGTGCGATGAAAAAACTTGCGGGCATGACGGTGTTCTATAAAAATATGGATGAATTTATGGAGGCGCTGAGCATGGGTGTGGAGAGCGATTTAAAACGCTGCGGTGACAAGCGCTATACAGGCGAGGCGGTCACGCTTATGACGCTTCACGGGGCAAAAGGACTGGAGTTTCCTGTAACATTCATCTATGGTGTCAGAAAAGGGCTTATCCCCTTTGAAAAAGACGATACTGTTGATACAGAAGAGGAGCGCAGGCTTTTCTATGTTGGTATGACAAGGGCGAAAGACGAACTGATACTGACAACTTCCCAGGAAGAATCCGGATTTCTCGCGGAACTGCCTGAGGAGGAAATCTGCCGGGAGCGGGCAGACAAACGTAAAAATGCGGACAGTGGGAAACAGATGAGTCTGTTCGATTTTCTATAAAACCGGACAGCGGATAAACACTCAAAAAGGGTGTCTTAAAACTTTCTTTTGTTCATAATTTGGACAAGCAGGGCATATAATATCTCATATTTGTAATAGTGCCGGGAATGCGGCTGAAAAGGAGAATTATGGACAAGAAGAAAATCAGAGGAATAGCGGGAATAGCCGTTGTGTTAGCAGTGGCTGCGGCCGGAGTCTTTATCTATTCGGCCAGGAAGCCGGAACGGGCAGCAGGAAAGCAGGTAATGGCCGATCAGGTCAGCCGGCAGGCTTCATCACAGACAGAAACTCCGAAAGCCGGTGCTGAGAAACTTAATAACGGAGACACTCCCAAAGCTGGCTTAGCGGAATCATACACGGAGGAATCAAATACTGAAGAATCAAATACCAAGAAATCAGATCCTGTAAAATCGGACACTCAGGAACCAGATCCTGCAACAGAACCTGAGAAAACAGAGGACCAGATCATCATAGCGCTGGATCCAGGCCATCAGGGACCGGATGCGGGAATGATGGGAGAAGAAGAGGACGGACCGGGCTCCGGTATCATGAAGGCGAAGACAACATCAGGCACTGCAGGCCGTTTTACCGGACTTGCCGAATATCAGCTCAACCTGGATATAGCCAAGCAGGTAAAAGCGTGTTTGGCTGAACGTGGTTTCCAGGTGGTGATGACCCGCGAAAACCATGAAACATCGGTCAGCAACCAGGACCGTGCAAAGATTGCAAATGAATCCGGAGCAGAACTTTGTGTAAGGATTCATGCAAACGGCAGTGAGAGTCCAGAGAGTGCCGGTGCCCTGTGTCTGGTTATGTCACCGGATAATCCTTATGCGGGAGGCCTGTACGAGGAGAGTTTCCGGCTCGCAGAGAAAGTCCTGAATTCATACTGCGCAGCCACCGGTATTTATAACAGAGGCGTTCAGACAGACGATACCATGACCGGAATCAATTGGAGCCAGGTTCCGGTTATAATCCTTGAGATGGGATTTATGACCAACCAGCAGGATGATATGCAGATGGCAGATCCGGAATTTCAGCAAAAAATGGCTGAAGGGATAGCAAACGGTATTGAGTCATACATTAGAGAATGAGTTGACGATGAAACGGATGAGGAGTGGGATCCTTTCTTGGTCTGCAAATTCAAGAATAGTAAGAGGTGACACACAAAATCAGCCGGCAAAAGTTGATTATAGTTCAATTTTTGCCGGCTGATTTTGTGTGTCTTCTTTTACTGCTGTTTAGCACAGCGGTCAGAATCCCCAACAGAAAGATGCTTCCGTCTGCGTCCCGTCCCACGCCAGGCGTCCTCACTTTCATCTTCCCCACATGGAAACTCAGCCCCTTATTTGGGCAGGTTAGTTTATGGGGATTGTTTTTCCAACTTTGAGCAAGTATAGTTAATACAGAAATTGAAAGGGGGAGGGCTTTTTGAAAATCTCGATTCATACGGACAGCCAGATTGATGAGACTGAGATACAGATTACCTGCCGGCATTTGACTCCGCAGCTGGAGCGGGTGATTTCGATCCTGCGCATTTTAGATTTTAAGCTGCTGGGAGAGAAGGACGGAGAAGCGCATATACTGGACATTTCTAAGATCCTTTATATTGACACGGCAGATAAGAAAACTTTTTTGTATACCAAGGACGATGTTTTTGAATCTTGCTTAAAATTGTATGAGCTTGAGGAGGAACTGAAAGAGTTCGATTTTTTTCGGGCAGGAAAGTCCTGCATTATTAATCTGCGGCAAATCCAGAAGATCCGTGCGGATCTGGACAGGAAGCTGCGGGTAACGATGACAAACGGGGAGCAGCTGACCGTGTCCAGGCAGTATGCGGACTATGTGCGAAAGAAACTGGGGGTGAAATAAATGGAAGAAAAAAAGAATTTTTTTGACTTTGCGGAAAATGTACTTTGTACATTTGGGTTTATGATGATCCTGATGCTGATCTTTACTTTTGCTTTCGGAGAAGAGACCCGCACTCTTTCCACGATGTTCAGGCTGGGCGGGAGAGGGATTGCGCTGGCTACGATGTGCCAGTATCTGGGATTAGCCGTACTGATCACCGGGATAAGGTTTCTTTTCTTTTCAGAAAGGGCGGCAAAATATATGCCGGAATTGTACCGGATCTGCCTGATGCTGCTTTGTTCTGTCTTGGTAATTGTACTTTTTATTATTCTGTTTCGATGGTTCCCGGTTCATATGTGGCAGGCCTGGGTGATGTTTGTTTTATGCTTTGCAATATGTTTTGGGGCCAGTGTCTGGATTATGTCTGTTAAGAACCGGATGGAAAATGAAAAACTGGAGGAAAGCCTGGAGCATCTGAAGGAAAGGTGGAAGGAGGATCAGGATGGAAAACGCGATTAGTATCAGAGGGGTCAGCAAATCATTTTACGAAAAGCAAGTGCTTAGAGAGATCTCTATAGAGATCCATAAGGGGGAAGTCTTTGGCCTGCTGGGGCCTTCCGGAGCTGGGAAAACGACGCTGATTAAGTTAATTACCGGTCAGTTAAAGGCGGACCGGGGGAAGATCCGGGTACTGGGGCTGCCGGTTACTGAGCGGACCAAAATCTACAGCCAGATGGGGGCTATGCTGGATGATTCAGGTGTTTATGAAAGATTGAGCTGTTACGACAATTTGAAGCTGTTTACTGATATCCACGGGATTCCGAAAAGCCGGATTCGGGAAGTACTGCGCCAGGTAGGCCTGGACGGAGAAGGCCGTACGGCTGCGTCCAGCCTGTCCAAGGGGATGCGCCAGCGTCTGGTCTTCGCCAGGGCGATTCTGCAGGAACCAAAGCTGTTATTCATGGATGAACCGACCGGTGCCCTGGATCCGGCCATGACGGCGGAAATACACGGGCTGATTCGTGAGCAGAAAGAAAATGGCGCTACCATATTTCTGACTACTCATAATATGGAGGAGGCGGCAAAGCTGTGTGACCATATCGCGCTGATCCATCAGGGAAAGATTGTGGAATACGGTGAACCGGACGCGTTGTGCCGCAAGTATAATGAATTGAATCAGATTCAAATTTTATTTAAAAACGGAGAGATGCTGACTCTGCCCAATTCTCCAGAGGCTGCTGACACGATATCATCCTCCTTCCGGCAGGGAGAGGTAGAGAGCATCCATTCAACAGAGCCGGATCTGGAAACTGTATTTATGAAACTGACAGGAAGAAGCCTGGTGAAAGGCTGAAACAGGCAGTCACCTTGCAAAAACTGATATTGAAGAAGCGCTGCAGGGAGGTCTGTACGATATATTAGGAGGCAGATATGAGAAATGTAACCGCGATTCTGAAAAAACAATGGAAGGATACCCTGAAAAATAAAAATGTACTGATCCAGTTTGTCATGTTTCCTGTATTAGCGGTTATTATGACGTTTGCAGTGAAGATGCCGGGCTTGCCGAGAAATTATTTTGTTTATATGTTTGCGTCCATGTATATTGGAATGGCGCCGCTTATTGCTACGACGGAGGTTCTGGCAGAAGAAAAGGAAAAACATACATTAAAGGCGCTGCTGATGGCAAATGTCAGAATGCCTCAGTATCTGGCCGCAGTGGGCGGGTGCGTCCTGCTGGCGTGTCTGGCAGGCACGGTGTGCTTCGGTTTGACGGCTGGACTTTCCGGCATGGCATTTTTGAAGTTCTGCGGCGTAATGATGACGGGAATAATCCTGTCCGTTCTGATCGGTGCAATTATCGGAACTGCATGTAAAAGCCAGATGAGTGCAACCTCCCTGACAGTGCCGGTTATGATGGTGCTCTCTTTCTTACCAATGCTGTCTGCGTTTAACGATACAATTAAGAAAATAGCTGCCGTTTTTTATTCACAGCAGATTTACTTGATTATCAGCGGAACGGACGATGGCGGCACAGCAAAGGCCTGGGGGACTGTTTTAGTGAATCTCGGTATTTTAACGGTAGTTTTTATATATGTTTACCGGAGACTGGCTGAGGAGTCTTAGCTGCATGGTCTCGAAGCCGATGAAGTAACGGTTATCAGATAGAAATGGCTGGCGCACCTTGTCTGTTTGATGTATAATAAGTATAATATTCGAATGACAGGAGGTAAGGGATGATGGGAGAATTATCGAAACTGCCCAATATAGGCACGGTGGTGGAAGAACAGCTTCGGGAGGCCGGCATTACTACGTTTGATCAGCTCAGGGCGATGGGAAGTAAACAGGCCTGGCTGAAAATACAGGAGATCGATTCATCCGCCTGTATCCACCGTCTGTATTCGCTGGAGGGCGCAATACGGGGGATCAAAAAGGCACAGCTGCCTCCGGATGTAAAAGAGGATCTGAAGGATTTTTATAATCATTTTAAAATGTAATCAACAAAGATTTATATAAGATGAACTGGACTGCATTAAAATGGCCCGCCAGACTGAGTGATATAGTTTTGGCGGGCTTTTTTTGTCTTTCTTTGTGTATTAATTCTCGTATATGGCAGCGATATTATATAATCTGCGCTTCATTTCTGTACGGATATGTAACGGCTCTAAACACTCGCATTTGTCTCCAAAACTGAGAAGAACATTGTAGTAATATTCGTTCTCTATGAAAGGAAAATTAACAATGTAATGTTCATTACCGTCCGGCGATAAGTCTTCATAAGTGCAATAATCAAGTACCCTGTCCATGACAGAGCTATGAATACGAATTTTGATTTTGGTCTGCATAGATGCCAAAATATCAGCAAAATCTAACTGCGGTTTTTGATATTCCCGAGGTGTGAAAGTTTCCTCGTTCATTTGCAGATTTGATATACGGGATAGTCTGAATAAGCGAAAAGCATTTCTTTTATGGCAATACCCCTGCAAATACCAATGACTGCTTTTCAATACAAGCTGATATGGTTCGGCTGTTCTTGCGGTTTTATTGCCGTAGCGGTCTGCATAGTCAAATGAAACCAGTTTGCTTTCCTGTAGAGCTGTTTTGATTATTTCTAAATAGGGTTGTATGTTTATGCTGCCCATCCACGGACTTAAGTCTATATATATTTGATTTGCCTTTAATTCTATGTCTTTCGCCTGGTCGGCGGGGATAAAGCTCTTGACTTTCGCAAGGGCATTTATCAGTTCACTGCCTCTCATCATATTGGAAAGACTGGAAAGTCCCATTAAGATAGCGGAAAGGTCAGTAGTCGAAAACACCTTTTTATCCACCTTGTAATTCTGCATGATTTCAAAGCCGCCGCCGACTCCCGATGCCCCGCGGACAGGAATACCTGCCATATTGATCGCGTCTATGTCCCGATAGATTGTGCGGGGAGAAACTTCAAATATATCTGCTAACTCCTGTGCGCCTACCCGCTCTTTGTCAAGGAGTATCATAATAATACTAATAAGCCTGTCAACTTTCATGTGAGAACCACCTTTCAAAACGTAACAGTTCGGGCAGGCCTGAACTGTTACTCAACAACTTCTTTTTTTAATATAGATTGTTGCCATAATGTTGTCAACAATTAGATGTTATCATAATAAAGCAAACAAATTAATTTACCTGTCAGGAGGAGACACTATGCAGAAAAAAGCCTTAGTAATCATTGATATTCAAAATGACATCACAAAAAATTACAAAGATATTATAGACAATATCAATCAAGCTGTCGATTGGGCAGACAATCATAATATTCATGTGGTTTATATCAGGCATGAAAATCTATCAGCAGGCACGAGGACTTTCAAACCCAATACGCATGGGGCGGAATTAGCTTCAGACTTGAAAATAGTATCAAATAATATTTTTACAAAATACAAGGGAAACGCATTAACCAGTGAAGAATTTTCAGACTTTATTCGTAAGAATGAAATATGTGATTTCTATATAGCAGGGGCAGATGCTGCTGCCTGCGTGAAATCGACCTGCTACAATTTATGCAAAGCGAATTACGGCGTTGCTGTTCTTTCAGATTGTATTACCAGTTATGATAAAAGAAAAATCGACGAAATGCTGCGCTATTATGAAAGTAAAGGGAGCCGCATAATGTGTTTGAATGACCTGCTTCTGTAATCACAGATAAAAATCTGTATTTTCTGGCGTTGTATCCTTCTTCTTAATGCGTCTGTGCTTACTATGCGGTGAGAGCTATTTTTTTACCCGCTTACGGGCATAAAAGAAACGCCGGCGGCCTGCAAAACTCAGTGTTTATGCAAGTTGCCGGCGTATCTCAAATAGCAGCAATTATTTCTGTTCCTGCACTTCAATTTTACGGATTTCTTTTGTTCTGATTTCCCGGCAGACTGCGTCGATAAATTCCGAAAGGCCTTTCGCGCCTTCATCTCCAAGGAAACGGCTTCTTACGGATACGGTGCCTTCCGCTTCTTCCTTTTCCCCGACAATCAGCATATAAGGGATCTTGGCAAGCCTTGCCTCACGGATTTTGTACCCGATCTTTTCGGAACGGCCGTCAACCGTGGCGAGGATATGATTTGCCTTAAGCTCTTTCTCCACTTTGCCTGCATAATCAAGGTATTTATCGGAGACAGGGAGGATACGAACCTGTTCCGGGCAAAGCCAGGTAGGGAACATGCCGGCATATTTTTCGATCAGCCAGGCGAGGGTCCTTTCGTAGCAGCCGATGGAGGTTCTGTGGATGATATAGGGGCGTACTTTATCGCCGTTCTGGTCAATGTAGTACATATCAAACTGTTCGGCAAGCAGTGCATCCCACTGGATTGTGATCATGGTATCTTCCTTGCCGTATACATTTTTGGCATTAATATCGACTTTGGGGCCGTAGAATGCGGCCTCCCCCTCATCCTCCACGAATGGTACGTCCAGCTCGGTCAGGATATTGCGGATGTGGCCCTCGGTTTCTTCCCAGACTTTTGCATCTCCAATGTATTTTTCCGTGTTATTCGGATCCCATTTGGACAGGTGGTAAGTGACGTCATCCTGAAGGCCCAGGGTGGTCAGGCATTGTTTAGCCAGGGCCAGGCAGCCCTTAAATTCTTCTACCATCTGGTCCGGGCGGACGATCAGATGCCCCTCGGAGATTGTGAATTGGCGGACACGGGTCAGGCCGTGCATCTCCCCGGACTCCTCATTGCGGAACAGGGTCGAGGTCTCACTGTAGCGGAGCGGAAGATCGCGGTAGGACTTCTGGCTCGCCTTGTATACATAGTACTGGAACGGGCAGGTCATGGGTCTCAGGGCAAAGACTTCCTTATCCTTCTCCTCATCTCCAAGCACGAACATGCCGTCTTTATAGTGGTCCCAATGACCAGAAATCTGATACAGGTCGCTTTTGGCCATCAACGGCGTCTTTGTGCGGATATAGCCCCAGTTATTGTCCTCCTCATCCTCAATCCATCTCTGGAGTGTCTGGATGATTTTAGCGCCCTTTGGCATCAGCAGGGGGAGTCCCTGGCCGATGACATCTACTGTCGTAAACAGCTCCATCTCGCGGCCCAGCTTGTTGTGATCGCGTTTTTTCACTTCCTCCAGGTACTGAAGATACTCGTTCAGCTCGTCCTTTGTGGCAAAAGCGCTCCCATAGATCCTCTGCAGCATGGCTTTATTGGAGTCGCCTCTCCAGTATGCGCCGGAAGAGGAAGTCAGTTTAAATGCTTTGATTCCCTTTGTGCTCATCAGGTGCGGGCCTGCGCACAGATCCACAAACTCTCCCTGTCTGTAGAATGAGATGGTGGAATCTTCAGGGAGATCACGGATCAGTTCTGCCTTATACGGCTCACCTTTTTCTTCCATAAAAGAGATGGCTTCCTCTCTTGGAAGTGTAAAACGCTCCAATTTGGCGCCCTTTTTAATGATTTTCTTCATTTCTTTTTCTATTTTATCCAGATCTTCCCTGGAGAACGGCGCAGAATCAAAATCATAATAATATCCCGTGTCGATTGCAGGCCCGATTGCCAGCTTTGCATCTGGATATAGATTTTTTACGGCCTCGGCCAATACGTGGGAGCAGGTGTGGCGCACAACCCGGAGCCCTGCCTCATCACGGGCGGTCAGGATATTCAAAGTGCAGTCATTTTCAATAATTGTTCTGAGGTCAACGACCTCTCCGTCCACTTCTCCCGCACATGCCGCTCTTGCCAGCCCCTCACTGATATCAAAAGCAATATCAATGACGGATTTGCTTTCTGGGTATTCTTTTACAGATCCATCTTTCAGTGTAACTTTCATTTGTTTTCTCCTCCTTAAAAAATAAAGCCCCTGAACAATCTGAAAACTGTTCAGGGACGATAGACTATGATACCGCGGTTCCACCCTTTTTGCAAGTGCCATTCATTAGACGGTAACGGTGTCGGCCGGGCTGTATTAAAGCCGCTCCAGGGTGGTTTTCGGATGATGTCCCATGAAATGGACTTTCAGCAGATGCATTTTTCTATGTGTGGCTGTTCAGCTTACTCTTCCTGTCTTCGCGTTAACGGTATTGATAAACCTGTTTTTTAGTATATCATTTCTTAATGAAAAGTCAAGGGGGAGCGGCCGTGCGGATATTAGGCCATAGCTGGCTGAACAGTTCGGGGCTGCCGGAACTGTTCATACAGTAGACAAAGTCTTTTATAATAACAAGGCTACTGTTCAGAACGCAATGTCTATTCGTAGTATAAATATACAGCGCTTCATTTTTTCATTTTACTCTGGTATAATTAAATAAATTAAAATTTTCCAACATTTCAAGATATGGAATCAAAAGCAATGCAGCTTAAGTTAACCACATTAGTCGCAGCGGCAGCTAAGAAGGGAACAGGAATGGTATTAAATATAAAGAAAAATCAGCTATCTCGTATTAGAGTCTTTTTCATCATGTTTCTTTTTGCTGTGTGCATAACTGTGAATGCGCTTTTTTGTAGTGCTTACAATCTATATGAACTATTAGATAAGACAACTGTTTCTGAGACGTGGAAAATTTCAGAAAGTATCGTTACCAATGAAGACGGTAATAATACTGCCTGTTTTAGGACTTTATTTTTGAACAAAAATAATTCTAGTAATGAAACTATAACAAAGAATAGATGCTCAATACTCATGATTACAGCTATCCCAAAAGCAATGGGCCTGCTTCTTTTTCTTATTATAGTTTTTCTTTTTTTCTTTTTGACCCTATTTATATTATTGCCTGATAAATGGACATTAATTAATCATAAGGTACGTCTGGACAATTGAATCAATTCCTTCCCAAATCATGGCCAAAGCATAAATATATACGACCATACGAATCCTTTATTGCAAGTGTGCTGGTGGTTATAAGTCATTTATAGAATCAGACAATGGCTTCTTTTTTGTATGCAAATAGATAGCGGGTATAAACCGCATACCTATTATTAGAGCGAAGCAGAGATTGGATTGGAGGAATATAATGAAGAAAAAGATATATAAGTTTTTTATCACCCTAATGGTGATCCTGTCCTTGGGTTCAGGTCCCATAGCCATGAATGAGATAGCCAAGATGCTTGAAGCTCTTTCAGGTACAGGTGATGCGCAGGTTCAAGAACTTGATGAAGAAGAAAAAGAGTCTGAAGAAATAAAAAAAAGAAGAGATTCCCAGATTTATATAAAGACATTTGATGATAGATAGAGTGGAATTGCTGCTGCCTTGATTATAATTAAGAAGTGCAGGGAATGGATCGTGTGTAAATAACCAAAATACAAATGGGATACGGAAGATGAATTCATGAAAGATGATATAATATATTTATTATGCTAAAAGTTTGAGAATATCTGTCACACCATGAAGCGATTGGTGTCTAATTTAAAGTAAGAAAAAATACACAGTTAGGAGAAGGATAAGATGAAGGAAGCAAACGATAACAAAAATGTGCTTATAGAATCTGCAGTCGGTGGGAATGCAGATGCGCTGGAGGAACTTCTGGCCGGAATTCAGGATATGGTATTTAATCTGTCTCTGAGGATGTTGGGGACAATCCCGGATGCGGAGGATGCAGCCCAGGAGATACTGGTACGTGTTATGACGAATCTGGGGACATTTCGGAGGGAAAGCGATTTTCAAACATGGGTGTACCGGATTACTGTGAATTATCTGCTGAATTATAAAAAGTCCATGTTTGCGCACCAGCCGCTGGATTTTGAATTTTATGGAAATGATATCAAATACGCGGTTTTGGATGAGACGGAGGGGTTGATTGAGGAGGAGAGCAGGCAGCAGATGGCGGAGGAACTGAAATTGTCCTGTACCAATGTGATGCTGCAATGTCTCGATGCAGAGAGCCGATGTATTTTTATTCTGGGCACAATGTTTCGAATCAACAGTCGTACCGCGGGGGAGATCCTGCAGATGTCTCCAGAGAATTTCCGGCAGAAACTTTCCAGAATCCGCGGGAAGGTAGCCGCATTTCTTGCAGAATACTGCGGGCTGTCCGGCGTGGGAATGTGCACCTGCAGGAAACGGGTGGAATATGCGGTCCGGCAGAAGAGAATCAGCCCGGAGCGCCTGGAGTATCTCAAGCTCCATCCCCTTGAAGACAAGGTGCTGGAAGAGTACAAAGACGAGATGGAAAAGCTGGACGAGCTTTCGCTTGTATTTGACGAACTTCCGATGTACCAGACCCCGGAGACGATAAAGGAAAGAATGGTAATGGTATTGAATTCTTCTCAGATGAAAAAGATTCAGGAATATTAGGAGGCGCACCATGTCAAAAATAATTACTTATCTTAGTAAATTAGAACAGAACAATAACCGCGAGTGGTTTCATTCCCATAAGGCGGAGTACCAGGAGGCGTTCGGGGAGTTTGAAGAGATCATCGCCGGATTGATGGCTAAGCTTGGCAAAGATGATGCCAGAATCCTGAACTTCCAGCCCAAGGAACTTACATTTAAGCTGATGAGGGACACCAGGTTCAGCAATGACAAGTCCCCGTACAATCCGGCTTTTCGATGCCATATATCCCCTGCCGGCAAGCTGCCCGTGCCGGTCGGATATTTCCTGTGTATCCGCCCGGGAGACCGATCATTTCTAGGGGGCGGATTATTTGCTGACATGTTCCGGGATGCCACAGCCATGGTAAGAGACTATATAAACGGCCACGGAGCAGAGCTGCGGGAGATCGTGGAATCCCCTCAATTCAAAGACAGCAAGGCAGGTTTTGCAATCAAAGGCAGTGCGTTAAAAAACGTCCCAAAAGGGTACAACGCCGAACACCCTATGGCGCAGTACTTAAAAAACAAAAGCTGGTATATTGAAGACAACTTTAATGATGAGAGACTAGAGAACAAGGATACTTTCATCCAGTTTGCGGCTGAACGATTTCGGCTTATGGCTCCATTCAATGAATATTTAAATCAGGCGCTGAAAGAATTCAAAATGCCCCAGAGATAAATTCAGAATATTCTGAAAACGGAGGGCAAAGGGGTCAGACCCCTTTTATGTGACTTAATCACAGATTTTTCCAGACAGATGGTGTACAATGATAACATTAAAGAAAAGGAGGTCATGTTATGAAGGTTATAATGAGTAATAATCTGAAAGAATACATGAACGAAAAGGGTCAGAAAGACCTCGTGCTGTTCCTTGGCGCGTGCAGCACATGAGGCGGCTCCTATGTGGAGGTGCTGGCAAGGTTTGCCGGCAAGGATGAGAAACTCGAAGAAAATGGATACAAAAAGGTACCCAGTGAACTGGGACATGTCTATCTGCCGCCCGAGCAAATAGAGTTTGGGGATATCCTGAAGCTCGGCTTTACGACTTATTTCCAGATGCCCCAAATCACGGTAGAAGGCTGCAGGTCTGTCTGATTAACAAACAGGTACTACCTGGAAAAGCCTTTTACGTTTTCCAGCGGACGTACGAACGATGACGAAGTGGAAAATGCCTCTCCCTGATGCTGAATCAGGAGAGGCATTTTCTGATTTAAAATCCGCACAGCCGGCTATTCTTCAAGCGCCCAGATGTGTTTGTTTTTCCGAAATATGAGACAGGTTATCACACCGATAAATCCCAGTATTAAAAACAGCATTGCGGCACCGCTTCCCTTCCCGGTGCCGAATAAAAGCCCCGGCAGGCTGTCAGCCGCCTTCTGGCTCATGTATGGTTCAAACACCTTATCTACGCAGATCCCCCCCAGAAAATATCCAATCGGAATGGTAAAGAACTGAAAGGTATTGCGGATGGCATATACCCGTCCCTGGAGCTCCACAGGGATGTGGGTGCGAAGCAGTACGTCCATATTCGTATTCATAATCGGGATGAACAGCCATCCAAGCAGTGCGCCCAGGCACCATACGGGTGTACTGTGTCCCAGTGCCAGCAAAAAATTCTCTGTGCTCATGGAAAAAAGCAGAGAATTGGTAATCACCCTTACCCGGCTTTTTGGTTTCGAAGCAAAAGAAGCAATCAGGCTTCCCGCTACATTTGCAATTCCGGAGCAGGCATTGACCAGCCCAAGGGCGGCCTCGCTTCCCCCATTACGTGACAAAAGCATTGCCGGGAGCGCCGCGTTGTACATGGAGGCGGTCAGGTTGATGGCTGAAAGAAAAAGAATCAGGTAAAAGATCCCTTGATTCCGGGCCAGATATTGAAGTCCTTTCCCCGCGGCTTTCAGGACTGATTCCTGCGTTTTCCCGGCGGATACCTTAACGGCAGGAATATGAATAAAAAATGCCAGTGTAATAAAAGCAGTCCCGAACGTCAGAAAATCAAAGACAATAACAGCCGTCATTCCGAAAAGCGAAAAAATGGCGGTGGCAATGACCGGGGACAGGATTGTGATCAGGGAATTGGAGAATGAACGCATCCCCCCGGCCCGCTGATACTGTTCCTTTGGCGTGAGCAGGCTGACCGCTACGTCCGAGGAAGGCTGCTGGATGGTGTTCATCAATCCGTTAAAACCATTGATCAGATACAAATGCCAGATTTCCAGGCGCCCCGTCCCAAGCAGAAAGAAAACAAGTAAGGTGCTGACTGCCGCGAGACTGTCACATACCAGCATGGTGCGCTTCTTATCCCATCTGTCGCTCAAAGCGCCTGCAAAGATGCTCAGCAGCACGTAGGGGGCATAAGAACACACCGTCAGCAGAGCGGATGTAAGCGCGGATCCGGTCTGCTGGTAAGCCCAGATAACAAGCGCATAACTGGTCATGGAACTCCCCAGTTCTGAAAATGACTGGGTTGCCCACAGAAGGATGAATGAGTGTAATCCCTGAAATAATTTTTTAAAGTTTTTCATTTGACTTTGCTCCTTTTTAATAATTCACTGAAATCGTCATATTAAAAATGCAAAGTCCGGTTGGACGAAAAATAGTCAAGCGCTGCTGCACCAGTGCATCAGTCAAACAGTGCAGAGATGAAACGCTTCCTATTCTTATCTCCATGCAGTTTCGTCCGTATCAGACCTTGCATGGAGTTCTGTCAATGCAGAGTATCATAAGAAGTTCCTCCTTTCTCAGAAGCATATAAAATATCTCGAAGAATTGATGTATTCAGGCGAGTACCTCGAATAATCATTAACTTGCTGTTATTAACGGTCAGTTTTGCTTACTAATTCCTCACCACGCATCTGCTTCATCACAATGCGGTACAAGACTGTTGTGATGACAAAGGTACATGCATCAGCCACTGCCTGCGCCATCTGGATGCCAAACAGGCCGAAGAGCCGGGGCAGAATCAGCAGTGCCGGGATGAAGAAAAGCCCCTGCCGGGCGGAGGCAAGCACGGAAGCATATCCAGTCTTCCCCATGGTCTGCATCATCATGTTATTCATAATAATCCATCCGTTCAGTATAAAAGTCAGGCATTGGAACCGAAGCGCCGTCGTTCCGATCCGGATGACTTCCGAATCATTTCGGAAAATGCCGACCAGATGGCCGGACAGCAGCGCACCGGTGACCGCCAGGATGAACAGGGCCACGGTGGAGACCTTCACACAGAACCAGAAAGCATCCCTGACACGGCCATATTTTTTAGCGCCATAGTTAAATCCGCAGACCGGCTGGAATCCCTGTCCGAACCCGATCAGAGCCGAACTGGCAAACATGGTAATCCTGCTCACAATGGACATGGCGGCAATCGCGGCATCCCCATAGGGATTCGCGGCAATATTAAGCGTCATGGTAGCGACACTGCCCAGTCCCTGCCGGAAAAGCGACGGCAGCCCGCCGCCCAGGATCTCCCGCAGCCGTTCTTTTCGGAACCGGACGCTGCGGAACCGGATGGGGATACACCCAGAGATCCGGATGCCGGCCAGCAGGAGAATAAAACTGACGAACTGGCTGAGTATCGTGGCAATGGCGGCTCCCGAGATCCCCATGTGAAAGACAAAGATAAAAAGCGGGTCCAGCGCGATATTGAGGACCGCCCCGATGGTAATCCCGACCATGGAATAAAAAGCATTTCCCTGAAAACGGATCTGGTTATTCAATACAAGCTGTGCAGTCATATAGGGGGCGCCAATCAGTATGATCCCAAGGTACTGCTCCGTGTAAGGCAGAATCGTTTTCGTAGAACCAAGTACAATGCAGAGCGGTTTCAGAAAAATCAGTCCCAGTGCCATTACTGCAAAACCGAGGAACAGAGCCAGGAAAAATCCCGTGGCCGCCAGCTGCCCCGCTGCATCCGCATCTTTAGAACCAAGCCTTCTGGAAATAGAATTCCCCGACCCGTGTCCGCAAAAAAAGCCCAGCGCCTGAATCACAGCCATGAGTGGAAATGCTACCCCTACCGCCGCTGTCGCACTGGTGCCGATCCGGCCGACAAAAAATGTATCGGCCATATTATAAAATGAGGTAATCAGCATACTGATAATCGTTGGAACAGCCAGCCGGCCAATCAATCCGGGGATGGGCGCCTCCGTCATCATCCGGTATTTTTCATCCTGAGATGTATTACTGTGCAATGCAATCGCTTCCTTTTTGTAATTTGTTTGTTATGTAGAACTTATTTCACAGCATAGCGGAATTATACCGCCAGGAAGACACAACTTCGTTCATCTATGCTTCATATTATATCATTATATCAAACAGAAGTCCCA
Organism: Clostridiales bacterium VE202-21; assembly: GCA_000509105.1. GTDB lineage: Bacteria > Bacillota > Clostridia > Lachnospirales > Lachnospiraceae > Faecalicatena > Faecalicatena contorta. Next base: position 72,397 of record BAIF02000066.1, read on the forward strand.
ATATCTATCGAAGCTCTTCAGATTGTATAAAAAAATTTTAGAAAATAGGTTTGAATTTCCTAGTTTCATCCGTAAACATTCCAAAGATCCCATACATAAAAACTTCAAAGTCTATTTTAGCATGATGCGCAACACGAATAGCCGCTTCCAGTTCGCTTGGCGCACCCCATCTACGCCGAGATTCGTCCTCAAATCCCGATATTGCAGTTTCACAAGGAGTGATATATACTAAAAGCTAAAGGGATTTTAACAAGATTAAAGGCAGTAGCGGGTGTGATTATGGATTTTTATAAAAGAACGGCTTTGGTATGCTCAATCATTCCGGAAGGAAAAGTTTCTACATATGGGCAGATCGCGCTGCTGTGCGGAAAACCGAAGCATGCCAGGCAGGTTGGGTATGCCTTGAGCCGCGGGCTCGCGGGGGAGGATGCGCCGGCTCACCGTGTGGTGAACGCGAGAGGGATATTAAGCGGAGCCGCGGCATTTGCCACGCCGGATTTACAGAAGCAGATGCTGCAAAACGAGGGCGTGGAGGTACTCTGGACAGAAGACGGCTGGCGGGTTGATTTAAAACGGGACGGCTGGAAGAATACAATAGACGATGCTTTATGGCTGCGGGAAGAATTCGACAGAAGGAACATCTGACAGATTATGTAATAGCCAATGGCATCAATTTACAGGAAGAGGAAATGAATGGATAAATATAAAGTTTTGAAAGAAGTGTTCGGATACGATTCATTTCGTGACGGACAGGAGGAACTGGTTGAAAGCACACTGCAGGGAAGAGACGTCCTGGGGATCATGCCGACCGGGGCCGGCAAGTCGATCTGTTACCAGGTCCCGGCGTTATTGTTTGAGGGGATTTCCCTCATCATATCCCCCCTGATCTCTCTTATGAAGGATCAGGTGACGGCGCTGAACCAGCTGGGGATTCACGCCGCTTTCATTAATAGTTCCCTGACGGAGGTTCAATACAGAAAAGCGATGGACAATGCCAGAAACGGCAGGTACAAGATCATATATGTGGCGCCGGAGCGATTGCTGACGGAGTCCTTTTTATCGCTGGTCAGCTGTGTAAATATTTCCATGGTGGCTGTGGATGAGGCGCACTGTATATCCCAATGGGGGCAGGACTTCAGGCCCAGCTATCTCAAGATCGTGGATTTCATCAATATGCTGCCGAAAAGACCGGTTATTGCGGCCTATACGGCAACTGCCACCAAGGTAGTTAAGGAGGATATTGTCTGTATTCTGGGACTGCAGGAACCGACGGTCATGGTTACGGGGTATGACAGAAAGAACCTCTATTTTGCGGTGAAAAAGCCTAAAAATAAGATGGCGGAGCTGCTGTCGTATCTTCAGAAGAATGGGGATAAGAGCGGAATTATCTACTGCAACACCAGAAAAAATGTAGAAGAGGTCCACGAAGCCCTGCTTCGGGAAGGCTACATGACGGCAAAGTACCACGCAGGCCTGTCGGATTCCGCGAGAAAACAAAATCAGGAAGATTTTATCTATGATATTAAACCGATCATGGTGGCGACGAATGCGTTTGGTATGGGGATTGACAAGTCCAATGTGCGGTTTGTCATCCATTACAATATGCCCAAGGATATTGAAAGCTACTATCAGGAGGCTGGGCGTGCCGGGCGTGACGGGGAGCCGTCGGAGTGCATACTTCTGTATTCCGGGCAGGATGTGAAGATCAATGAATTTTTGATCGGCAGGCAGACAGAGAACGAAGATCTGGATTATGAAGAGCGGGAACTGATACGGGAGCGGGACAATGAGCGGCTCAGGAAAATGACCTTTTACTGTTTTACAAATGAGTGTCTGCGCGATTATATTCTGCGCTATTTTGGAGAATACGGCGGTAATTATTGCGGAAATTGTGAGAACTGCCTGATGGAATTTCAGGATATTGATGTGACGCAGGAGGCAGTCAGTCTGATCAACCTGGTCAGGACAAGCGGAGAACGGTATGGCATCAACGCGATTATCGATGCGGTTCATGGATCTGAAAATGCAAAAGTACGCCAGTTCAGGCTGGACAGAAATCCTTATTACGGTACGCTGAAAAAAGTTACGCTGATCCGCATCCGGCAGATTATGAATGACCTGCTGGTGAAGGGCTATCTGTTCCTGACCACGAATGAATACCCGGTTTTGAAAATGACAGAAATGGGAAGGAATCTGGTCTGGGAGGAGACTCCGGAACCGGTGATCCTCAAACTTCCCAAAGAAGTGGAAAAAGCACCTGCAAAGCAGAAGGCGGAAAAGAAGCAGAAAGTGGTTGACGTGAAATATCCGGATCTGTTTGAACGACTTCGTCAGAAACGGTATGAGATAGCACAGGAGAACCATGTGCCGCCGTATATCATTTTCTCGGACAGGACGCTGAAAGAGATGAGTACTTATCTTCCTTCTAATAAGGCGGCCATGCTTGAGATTAACGGGGTCGGAACAAATAAATATGAAAAGTACGGCGAAGAATTTATGGCCATGGTTAAGGCATATATGGAAGAAAAAGGGATCCGGGCGGAGGAAGTAGAGCCAAAGACAGAGCCGGAAGAGGAACTGGACGAAAAGACGGGTAAAAAGAAAGTAACCATCAAAGACGGATTTGAGGCATACAGGGACAGCCTGGTCTCACAGGGCGTTGTGCAGGCGTACGCGGCATGGACCGAAGAAGAGGAAGAGCGGCTGAAGGAAGAGTACCAATCCGGTATGAAGATTAAGGAGATCAGTGAAGTGCATCACCGCTCAGAGGGCGGAATACGCAGCAGGCTGAAGAAGATGGGAATGATTCTTTAACTGCAGGAAATTGAAAAATAAAGAAAGTAACAGATAAAAAAAGGCATACCCCGGTTATCATGTTTAACCAGGGATATGCCTTCTTTTTGTCTGCTTTTTTGTCTGTCTGATACACCAAGTTGACAGACCGCAGGAGATATGGGAGGATATGAAAGATTACAGGCGGCGGGAAAGCGGAATGTATACTCGGCTTAGGCGGCAGAATCTACGATTTGGCTGTCTCTTAAAAAATATTTATTTTAATTTAGAAAATTTAAATCATTTCAGGAATCCCATCCGTTATTATTAGTAGGGGACGCCCTGAGGAGGAAAAATTGACGCGCGAAAATGAAATTTTTAAACAAATAGAACAGGGGAATATGGAGGGGCTGGATGAGCTGGTCGGTATGTATTATCCGGAAATATACCGGTATTGCTGCTGGCATACCTCTAACCAGGCAAATGCAGAGGATGCGGTGCAGGAGACATTTCTGAAGGCTGTCCGCTATATGGACAGGTATGCCCACCGGGGCAGATTCCGTGCATTTCTCTATCGGATTGCTGCGAATACATGCATTGATATGAGCCGTAGCAAATGTGAGGTGCCCGTGGAGGCCGAGGTGTTGGAGGCAGTGCCTTTGGCGGATCCCTCCTTCCAGGAGACAGAGGACGATACGGACTTTTTGAGGCTTGTCAGGCAGCTTCCAGAAGAAATGTCGGAACTGGTCTTTCTGCGTTATGGACAGGAGATGAAACTGCGGGAAATTGCGGAGATTACCGGGCTGCCAGTCAGAACGGTACAGTCAAAGCTTCGTTATGCACTGAAAAGGCTGAAAAAGACGGCTGCTGCAGGGCAGGACAAAGAGGGAACATTGCAAAATATGCAGGAATGGCGGGGTGATGGAGATGAAAAATGATGCATTTATAACGGAGCTTAGAAAAGAGTTCCGGGAAAAACAACCGGAGATTTGTGAAAAACATTTGGAAAAAACGGCCGGTATGGTGAAAACTATTTATACAAGCAGGCAGAACAGCCTGTCCAGGACCAGAAGGATCGGATTTGGTGAACTGGTTCTGCGCCAGGTCAGATTTATCGGCTGGAAAATATGGTGTTTACAGTTGCTGGCGCTGGTTGGAATGTTTTGTGCTCTTCATACTATTTTAGGGAATATGGAAGCGGCCTCCAGGCATCTGCCCTATCTTCTATTTGCGATGGCTGTGATGCTGGCGTGGATGGCAGTTCCGATGATGGGAAGAAGTATCCGTTACCGGATGTCAGAGATCGAGAGTGCCTCGCTGTTCTCCGCAGGACGGCTGATGGCGGCCAGGCTGCTGATTACGGAAGCGGGGGCTGTTGTACTGATCGGGGGAATGATGGGCCTGACGGCAGCAGAAAATGTATACCATTTCCGGGAGATTGTTTTTTCGAGCCTGCTGCCATTTCTGGCTGTGAGCGGTCTCTGCATCGGTCTGCTCGGACATATCAGGATTCAGTCTTATGTAAAGAGCTGCAACGCGGCGGTAGTATGCATTCTTGCCCTCATTTTTATAATGGACCGGACCGGGACAGGGAGTCTGGCGGATCTGCCGGCGGCTGTGGGGTGGACGGCATGTATATTCTGCCTTGCAGTCTGTGCATATCAGCTCAGGCGGATCTGGAAGACGAACAGCTTTGCGGATGGACCGGCATCCTGTTGAATCCATTGAGCAGCAAAGTAGGCAACGGAAATGAAAGGAGCAGAAATGGAACTGAAAATAGAAAACCTTACAAAAAAATATAAGGATAAGACAGCCGTAGAGGATGTCAGTCTGACAATTACTCCGGGGATCTGGGGGCTGCTTGGCGCAAACGGGGCAGGTAAGACGACGCTGATGAGAATGATCGCGGGGATCATGAGGCCTACATCCGGCTGTGTGAAGTATGACGATATTGAAATTGGCGCGCTGGGGGAAGCCTACCGGAATATTTTTGGCTATCTGCCCCAGGAATTTGGTTTTTACCCGGAATTTACCGTAAAAGATTATCTGGAATATGTCGCAGTGCTAAAAGGGCTGACACGTAAGGAGACAAGACGGAAGATCGCAGAACTGATGGAAACGCTTACGCTGGAAGATGTACAAAATAAAAAGATCGTAAAGCTGTCCGGAGGAATGAAGCGGAGGGTGGGCATTGCCCAGGCTCTTTTAAATGAACCGGAAATTCTCATACTGGATGAACCCACAAGCGGCCTGGATCCGGGGGAAAGAGTGCGTTTCCGCAATCTGCTCTCTGAATTTGCTCAGAACAGGATCGTGCTGATCTCTACACATATCGTACCGGATGTGGAATATATCGCCTTCCAGAATGCGGTAATGAAAGGAGGGCATATTGTGGCAACAGGCACCACGGAAGAGCTGGTGGGGATGATGGAAGGAAAGGTCTGGAATGCACAGATCCCGCCCTATGATGTGCACCGTGCAGAGCAGAAGGCCAGAATCGTAAACCTGCGCAATGATAACAGCGATTCGGTTTCCGTCCGTTATCTGTCTGAAAAGCCGGTTTTCCCGGAGTCAGTGAAGGCCCGTCCGAGACTGGAAGATTTGTATCTGTGGCTTTTCCCGCAGGAGGAATCGGGAAAGGAGGAATGCTGATATGAGACTTTATCTGATGGAACTAAAGCGAATTCTGAAAACGAGGTCTGTGCTGATCGTGATATTGGGAGCCATTGTGCTGACTGCCCTTCTTGCGTATGCTCCGATCAGCTTTGTAAGATATACGTATCAGGATGAGGCCGGGAATAAGGTAAAGGTAAAAGGGCTGGAGGCCATAAAATTGGTCAAGGCAGAGCAGGCGGAGTATTCGGGAATCATTACGCCGGAGATGATTGTCCGAGCTCTGGCGCAATATCAGGAATGCGCCGGACAGTATGAAAATGGGGTTTATGATGAAAAAATGCCGGTGGAAGAATACAATAAAAAAATAGCGCCGGTTTCGTTTATTGTCAGTAAACTGGCTGAAGTGTACGCAGATGATACAACAGGAATTGCGGCAGAGACGATGGATCTGACGGCAGAAGAGGCAGGAAAGTTTTATGAGCAGTGCAGCCGGCATCTGGTGGATCTGATGAATATGGAGCAGCCGGACCACCCGCAGGCCAGGGAAAAAGCAACAGCCATGTATGAAAAGGTAGAGAAACCATTTGCCTATTATCCCGGCACGGACACGAATGCCATAGAATATTTTGGGATTATGGTGTTTTTAATGGCTGTAGTTGGAGTGGTAATTACGGCCCCCATATTTTCGGTAGAGTACCAGACAGAATCCGACCAGATCCTGCGCTGTACCCGGCACGGAAGGCGGCGTCTTGCAGCGGTGAAACTGCTCGCATGCTTTACGATTCTGACCATAATATATGCAGTCTGCATGACAATTTTCACAGTAACAGTCAATTCGGCATTCGGATGGGAAGCCAGACAAACGGATATCCAGTTTGCATTTTCTGCAATTACTTTTGTTGAAATGACGGTAGGACGGCTGCAGATGCTTGTTATTGGGATAGGGTATCTGACATTACTTGCCACAATCTTTTTTACCCTGTTTTTATCCAGCAGACTAAAAAGTGTATTTGCCTCCGCCATAACGGCGCTGATTTTTTGTATCCTCCCCATATTTCTCAGCAATTTCTGGGGTGGCAGCCTGGCAGAATGGATTTGTGCGATCCTGCCTTCCGGAGGAACCGGGATGGGAAACAGCTTTTTATATGCACTGCTGGATACCCGGTTTTTATATCTGGGAAGCCAGGCGTTCTGGACGCCCTGTGTCATGGTGGCAGCTGCAGCTGTGAACACAGTGCTGTTTACCATCCTGACAGTCGTTTCTTACTGCAGGCATAGAAGTTAGACTATAGGTGCTTTCGCCTGAAATGATTGATATCCCCAAAGAGTACCCTCTGTACATACTCTTTGGGGATAAATTTTTTATAATCCACTGTAATTCAGAAGACTTTGTGCTACAATGTGTCTCGCAGGCTGAAAATATTTACTGAAAAAGATGGGAGAAATCATGGAATACACAGGATATGAACTGCTCTGGCTGTACGTTATCTATTCCTTTGTGGGATGGTGCGGCGAGGTTGCCGTTGCAGCAGTTAAAAAACATAAGTTTATCAACCGGGGATTTGTGAACGGCCCGCTTTGCCCTATATACGGAGCCGGTGCTGCCGCATTTGCCGTTTTCCTGCCGGAATTGAAGAACCACGTATTCTTTCTGTTTTTGGGCGGACTGATACTGGCCTCCTTCATAGAATATATGACCGGGCGGCTGATGGAAAAGATTTTTCATAAAAAATGGTGGAACTATTCAGAACGGCGTTTCCATATCGAAGGTTATGTGTGCCTGGAAAGCTCCGTACTCTGGGGAATCTGTGCAGTTCTGACTCTCCGGTTTATCAATCCGCTGCTGCTACGGGTTGTATCTCTGGTGCCGGAACTGGCGGGAGTGATTCTTGTTTGGACGGCGGTGATCCTGCTTGCAGTGGACAGTATCGGCTCAGCAATTGCAATTCTGGGGCTGAAGAAAAACAAGCGGATCAGCCAGATCACGGAAGAATTACATAAGACTTCAAAATTTCTGGAAAATGCACTTACACGCCGGATTCAGAACCGTATGCTGAAAGCATTTCCGGATATTGAGCCTGCTGCGGCAACGGCGGAGGAAAAGGAAAGGCCGGAAGTGTTCGCAGAGGGGTGCAGCTTTTACAAGCTGGTTTCCCTGTTCTTTATTGGCGCATTTCTGGGAGACATTGTGGAAACCATCTTCTGCCTGATAACGAGCGGGGAACTGATGAGCCGCAGCAGTGTGGTGTATGGGCCTTTCAGCATCGTATGGGGGCTGGCCTGTGCGATTCTGACACTGATACTTTATAAATACAGAGAGAAAAGCGACAGCTTCATCTTTCTGTTTGGAACTGTCCTGGGCGGGGCCTACGAGTATATCTGCAGTGTATTTACGGAGTTGGTATTTGGAACCGTTTTCTGGGATTACAGTGACTTTGCATTCAATCTGGGCGGGCGGATTAATCTGCTGTACTGTTTCTTCTGGGGGATCGCAGCCGTTATCTGGATGAAGGGAATCTATCCGAAGATTTCGGGGTGGATTGAAAAGATTCCCATGCGCGCCGGAAAGGTGATCTGCAATGTAATGATCGTATTTATGATTGTCAATATGCTGCTTTCGGGTATGGCACTGGGAAGGTACACGGAGAGAAATACCGGAAAAACGGAGAAGTCAGCAGTCGGAGACTTCCTGGATGAGCATTTTCCGGACAGCAGGATGGAAAGAATCTATCCAAATGCGAAAATTACGAAATAGTCAAATATTTAAAGCATCGTTTCTGGAAAGAGCGGGCTCCGAAAAAGCGCAGCAAAATTATCAGAAGATGATTGAATGGTATGGCAGCAAAGACAAAGCAATGGACGAGGTAAAAGATAACCTGCCGGAAGAGGTTTTTAATGCCTATGAGAAAAGAAGCGAAACACTTTATAAAAAACTTGCGGAATTAAAGGGAAAGGATGTAAGCACGTTTGAAGTAAAACAGATTGTAGGGGAGCTGGATTTTGTTTCCAGACAATTGTATCAGATGGACGATGTGAGCGCTATGATGTTGGAATTGGCAGAGATGTATGAGACGGACAAGGGGATGGCCCAATACTATGATACGGCTTATGGAGACGGAACAGCGGAATATTTGTGCAGGGCAATCCGGGCTTTTTACTGCTAAAGAGTGTTGGAAAATTGTAAAAGAAGCAGCTGTCTGTTAAACTAGCCCAAATTATCGGGAGAACTGACGCATATGAGAAGCGTTTAAGATGAGGGGTTACTATTCACGGTCTATGGCCGTGCATAGTAACGACTAGCTCGCTATGCGGGCATATAGGGTTTCATTACAGAAATATAAATGGTACAATGGGGATGGAACCATTTGTGATGTTTAGGAGTGTATGAAGGAGTGATTTGAATGAATGAAACATTGCGGTGCCTGGAGGAACGCAGGAGTATTCGTAAGTATACGGGAGAGCAGGTTCCGGAGAAGATTCTGGAACAGATCCTACAGGCAGGGATGTATGCGCCCACCGGGATGGGACTGCAGTCTCCGGTGATGGTAGTTGTGCAGGATGCGGATATGATCCGAAGGCTTTCTGCTTTGAATGCGGAGGTTATGGGGACAGAAAGCGATCCTTTTTACGGGGCTCCTACGGTGATTGTCGTGCTGGCAGACAGATCCAGGGGAACCTGCGTTGAGGACGGCAGTCTGGTTATTGGGAATCTGCTGAATGCAGCGGCTTCACTTGGAATCGGATCCTGCTGGATTCACCGGGCGAGAGAGGTGTTTGACGGGAAAGAGGGCAGAGAGATTCTGGCAGGCTGGGGCCTGGATCCGGAACGGTATATTGGCGTGGGGCATTGTATTCTGGGATATGCGGCGGAACAGGGGCAGGCGAAGCCGAGGAAGGCTGGCTATGTGATCCGTGCTTAGAAGCCTGGAATCAGGCTCGTATCATGTATACAAGAATGGCTGAAAGATGTATAAGAAAGAACTGGCACAATGGGTAAGGTAAAAACCTCCCAATGTGCTTATCTTGATGTCCGGGAAACCGATTCCTGCTGATGCAGCTTTTTCCATTTCCCCGTCCGGTACTCCATAAATGAGATCATATAATTAGCCGTCCAGCCGATGGGGACTGCCAGCCAGACCATGGAAATGCCGAAAAGAGGAGCCATAGCGGCGGCAAAACAGACCCGGATTCCCAGATTTACCAGGTTAGCAACGGTAAACATTTTCATATCTCCGGCTCCGCGCAGCAAACCGTCTGTGATCATTTTCAGGCCGATCAGGGCATAGAACCAGCCCATAAATCTGAGACAGCGGATGCCGGTATCCAAAGCCAGTGCAGAACCGCCTTCCCCGAGAAACATGGTGATGATCGGACGGTAAAACAACTGCAGCGTGAGGCAGAGCAATACGGCGAATACGGCAACGATCCCATAGGCAGTGTGATAGCCCTTCTGTACCCGGTCGAACCGGCGGGCCCCGATGTTCTGGGCTGTGTAGGGGGACATGGCATTGCCCATTGCGGCCATGGGGACGAAGCACAGGGCCTCGACGCGCATGGCAGCGGAGTATCCGGCCAGGATTTCGGAACCAAAATTGTTGACAACCGACTGTACCAGCATCATGCCGATGGAGACCGTGGACTGCTGAAGGATAGAGGGAAGCGCGATTCTGGTCATTGCCTTCAGTTCCTCTTTGCCGTACGGTACAGTAGGCGCAGCGGGGTATGCCTTCAGTTCTCTCAAAAACAGAATAAAGGCGGTGATTGCAGAGATGCCCTGGGCTATAAGCGTAGCCCATGCGACTCCGGCTACCCCGAGATCCAGGGAATATACCATGTAGATATCCAGAAGAATATTAAAAACAGAGGAGAATATCAACAGGTAGAGCGGAATACGGGAGCGCCCCAGCGCATTGAACATGGAAGACAGCACATTGTACATAAATAAAAAGGGAAGCCCTAGAAAATAGATATTCAGGTATTCTGCGGCCTGTCCCATGATATTGGACGGCGTGTTCAAAAACAGCATGATTGCGCTGCTCTGCCATAAGCCGAAAGCGCCCAGCAGGATGCTCAGGCCAAGAAATGTGAGCAGTGCGGTGGATATAGAGCGTTTCATCTTCGTATAATCCCGGGAACCGAAGAGTCGGCTCGTAACAACGGAGGAACCGATGCCGCCGCCGATGGCGATAGAAATGAATACATTGGTCAGTGAATAAGATGCCCCGACTGCAGCCAGGGCATCTTCGCCGACAAACCGTCCGACGACGACCGAATCGGCCATAGTATAAAACTGCTGGAACAGGTTTCCGATCATAATAGGAAAGGCAAAGACAAGAAGTGCCTTTAGTGGCCTTTGGTTTATTAAATATTCTTTATTCATGAGTGTGGCACCTTTCAGTAATAAAATCAGTAAAATTAGTATTGCTAAGTTCATAAAGATTATAAGTATATTTTAGTGACAGTTCGAGCGTGCCTGAACTGTTACATATTTTAAACGTTTATCCGGAAATCATGTTATAAGGTTTAAGAAAATGATTTCTGTGGTATTATAAGAAAAAGACATTTGTTTCCTGAAAGGAGATGTGCAATGAAAAGCCTGAAATTAAGAGAAGGATTTTACTGGACCGGAATTGTGGATGATTCCCTGCGTGTATTTGACATTATTATGTATACGGAGTTTGGAACTACATACAATTCGTATGTATTAAAGGCCGGGGATAAGACAATTTTGTTCGAGACAGCTAAAGAGAAATTTTGGGATGATTACCTGGAAAAACTGGAAGAAGTGACTACGGTCAGTGAGATTGATTATCTGGTCGTAAGTCATACGGAGCCGGATCACGCGGGAAGCGTAGAGCGGCTTCTGGATATGTGTCCGCATCTGAAAATTATTTCTACCGGGACTGCAAACGGTTTTTTGAAAGAGATCGTGAACCGGGATTTTACGGGAATTGTGGTTAAAGACGGGCAGAGTATGCGGATTGGGAATAAGACTCTGTATTTTATGGCTGTGCCGAACCTGCACTGGCCGGATACGATGTACACTTACATTGAGGAGGAGCAGATCCTCGTAACCTGTGATTCTTTTGGCTCTCATTATGGATTTCATGATGTGCTGCTGAGCAGAGTGGAGAATTGGGAGGATTATGAAAAGGCTACGAAGTATTATTTTGACTGTATCATCGGCCCCTTTAAGTCCTATATGATCAAGGCGTTGGAGCGGGTGCGTCAGTTGGATATTACGATGATATGTACCGGTCACGGGCCGGTTTTGGATACAAAGCTGGAGCAGATCTACCAATGGTATGAGAAATGGTGTGACGTCCGCAATCCTAATCAGAAGAAAACCGTTATTATCGCCTATGTCAGTGCTTACGGATATACAAAAGAGCTGGCAGAGAACATTGCGGAAGGGATCCGGGAATGCGGGGATATTGATATCCGCCTTTATGATATGGTAGAGGCAGACCCGGGCAAAGCCGTGGAGGAACTGGGATTCGCAGACGGGATTCTGTTCGGGACGCCTACGATTGTGGGGGAGGCGCTGAAACCGATCTGGGATCTGACGCTGGCTATGACGCCGGTTACCCATGGCGGCAAGCTTGCAGGCGTATTCGGCAGTTACGGATGGAGCGGCGAAGGCGTTCCCCATATAGAAGAGCGCCTCAAACAGCTGCGGATGCAGGTGGTGGAAGGGTATCAGGTTCGTTTCAGACCGGATCAGGCGGACAGACAGGACGCCTTTGATTTTGGATATAATTTTGGGTGTATCCTTCTGGACAGACCAAATACAAAGAAGAAAACCGCAGAGAGCGGCCTTGTAAAATGCCTTGTCTGCGGAGAGATATTCGATGCCTCACTGGAGATCTGCCCGGTCTGCGGGGTGGGGAAGGAAAACTTTGTTCCCGTGGAAGTGGAGGAGAGCTCTTACCGAAAAGATACGGAAGACTTCTATCTGATTCTGGGAAATGGCGCGGCGGGTTATCAGGCGGCAAAAGCCATCCGTGACCGGGACAAGACGGCTTCCGTTGTGATGATTTCTGATGAACCTTACCGCTCTTACAACCGGCCCATGCTGACAAAGTCTATCATGGCGGAATTAGATGAGGATCAGATTGCCATTCAGGATGAAAGATGGTATCAGGAACAGAGAATCGTTCAGGTTCTGGGTAAAAAAGTGGCTTCCGTGGATACAAAAGAGAAAGAGGTATCACTGGAGGATGGAACACGCCTGAAATATACAAAGCTGATTTATGCTCTGGGCGGGGAGTGCTTTATCCCTCCGATTCCCGGCAGTGACAAGGAAGCAGTCGTAGCTATCCGGAGACTGAAGGATACGAGGAAGATTGCCGATCTTCTTCCTAAGGTTAAAAATGTCGTTGTCATTGGCGGCGGCGTACTGGGATTGGAAGCCGCCTGGGAGATGAAGAAGGCAAAGTGCAGAGTTACGGTACTGGAGATCGCGCCTGTTCTGATGGGGCGTCAGCTGGATGCTTCAGCGGGAGAGTTGTTAAAAGATATTGGCGGAGAGTGTGGAATTAATATCAGGACCGGCGTACAGCCAGAGGAGATTCTGGGAGAAGAGCGTGTAACTGCAGTCCGGCTGAACGGCGGGGAGGAAATCCCTGCGGATATGGTTATCATCTCCAGCGGAGTCCGCGCCAATATCGGGCTGGCTGAACAGATGGGGCTGGAGACGGATCGCGGCGTGGTGGTGAACGGCAGAATGGAAACCAGTATGGCGGATGTATATGCATGCGGTGACTGTGCGCAATACCAGAACGTCAATTATGCAATCTGGCCGGAAGCCGTGGAACAGGGGAAAGTGGCAGGCGCCAATGCGGCAGGGGAAGAAGTTGAGTATGAGCAGGTGCCGGCGGCGCTTACATTTAACGGGATGAATACCGCGCTTTATGCGGTGGGAGATACGGGGAAGAACCCGAATCTTGTGTATAAGACGGTGGAATTTAAGGATATGGGGAGAAAACAGTATAAGAAGTATTACTTCCTTAATAATAGACTTTGCGGAGTTATCCTGATCGGGGACGTGGCTGAGATGGGAAAAATGGGGGAGGCAGTTGAGAAGAGAATGGCTTATGGGGAGGTTATGAAGGGATAAGGGATCCGCGGTTTTGGCGGACAGACGGGAAGCAGCCTTCCGGCATGTGTACCCGAAGGCTGCTTCCCGTCTGTCCGCCAAAACCGCTGGGCGCATCCGGGCGGGAGGAAGGGCGTGGTTTTCTCGGGAGTGAATGAAACGAGGGAGGCTGATTGGGCTGGAAAGGAGGGCATTTGCGAGGCAAGGCGGATTTAGTTGGATGTGCGGAAATTTGTGGGAAGGTGAAGTAAGTTGGATTGGTAGGTATTATTGGGGGAGGCGGATTTAGTTGGATTGGAAGTATAAGTAGTAAGGGAGAATTTGTTGTAGGAGTACGTGTGGGAATGGTATTGCTGGAATGGATTTACAGTAGTTTTTTACTATGATAGAATATTAAAATGAGATATGGTCAGCAGGGGGATTTTTTGTGTGGATGTTGGTGACTGCTGGGATTGTGAAGTGAGGGATTGAGTATGGCTTGTTTGTTGATTGTTGAGGACGATGTTGATTTGGGGGAAGGGATTGGGTTTGCTTTTTCGGCGGACGGGTATGTCGCGGACTTGGCGGTTTGTATCCGGGACGGGCGGCGGATGCTGGCTGGGGGCGGGTATGACTGTGTTATTTTGGATTGTAATTTGCCGGATGGAAGTGGGTTTGATTTTTGCAGGGAGATTCGGGCGGAGAGTGATGTGCCTGTATTGATGCTGACGGCCAGGGATACGGAGCTGGATGAGGTGATGGCTCTGGAGCTGGGGGTGGATGATTTTATGACGAAGCCTTTTTCAGTTGCGGTTCTGAAAGCAAGGGTGAAACGGCTGGTTATGCGGCGGGATGGGGGACAGGCTGTCCAGTCTAATGGGATACGGGTTGATCTGCGGGAGTGCAGGGTTTTTCGGGATGGTGGGGAAGTTCTGCTGAGTAAGGTGGAGTATAAGCTGCTGTTGTTTTTTCTGGAAAACCGGAATCAGGTTTTGTCTAAGGAACAGATTTTGGAATATGTCTGGGACAGTTCCGGACGGTTTGTGGATGAGAATACGGTTTCTGTGAATATTCGGAGGCTGCGTGCTAAGATTGAGGAGAACCCCGATTCCCCTGGCTGTATTAAGACGGTGCATGGGCTGGGATACATATGGAAAGAGAGCTAGTACATCGGATAATAATGAGTGACTGATCATGCATATGAGGGTGGATTGAAACAGGGCGGTAGAGAATGATGGAATGGTTGTGGATGGGCATTTTTGGCGGGCTGGCTCTTGTTTTCGCCGGAGCAGCGCTGTGGTTTAAGTGGAAGAAACAGAGACTTTACCAGGAAGTTGACCGGATGATGGACCGGATTCTGGATAATAAAAGGATTGAGCAGACGGATTTGAGTGAGGGCGAGGTGTCTGCGCTTGCGGGGAAGGCGAGGCGTATCCAGGAAAAACTGGAGGCTGAGGTGGGCAGCGCCCAGAGAGAGAAGGAGCAGGTAAAGAGTTTGATTTCCAATATGTCTCATCAGCTGAAGACTCCTCTTGCAAACATTATGATGTATGAGGAAATTCTGGAGGATGGATCGCTTCCACGGGAGGAACAGGAGAATTTCCTTGGTAAGATGAAGAAGCAGTCGGTAAAGGTGGAGTGGATTCTGAATTCTCTGTTTAAGATGGTGAAGCTGGAGCAGAATGTGATTGTATTTGAGGCGGAGGGGGCACTGATACGCCGGACGCTGCTTGACGCGGTGAATCTGGTTTACGAGAAGGCACAACGTAAGGGGATTGAGATAGAGACCGAATATTTTCCGGACTGTCTCCTGTATCATAATCCCAAATGGACTACAGAGGTTTTTGCCAATATTCTGGAGAATGCCGTAAAGTATACGCCGGAGTCAGGGCGTATTACGATCGGGATGAGGCGGTATGAGATGTATTCGGAGATCTGGTTTCAGGATACAGGGATGGGAATCACGAAAGAGGAGCTGACAAAGATTTTTCAACGCTTTTACCGGAGCAAGGATGCGGAAAATATGGATGGGTCCGGGATTGGCCTCTATCTGTCCAAGCTGATTCTGGAAAAGGAGAAAGGATATATGAACGTGGCTTCTGAGCATGGGAAGGGAAGCTGCTTTTCTGTTTTCTTACAGAACTGTGGAAATTGATTTCTGACAGTTTTGTAAGAATTTCTTTTTTATTTGTAGGATGTATGTAAGCACGTCCTGATAAAATCAGAATGAACAGGAAAGGAGTGTTTGGGATGAAGATTTTAGACATACAGCATGTAGATAAGGTATATGGCTCCCGGGATATCCCGGTCCGGGCGTTGTCCGACGTGAGTTTCTCTGCGGAACAGGGCGAGTTCGCGGCAATTGTGGGGGCAAGCGGGAGCGGGAAAAGCACCCTGCTGAACCTGATCGGAGGGCTTGATATACCTACAAAGGGGAAAGTGATCATACGGGACCACGATATAGCAGAGCTGAAGCGGAAAGAGCTGACGATTTTCCGGCGCCGCAATATCGGATTCGTTTTCCAGAATTACAGTCTGATGCCGGTGCTTAACGTATACGATAACGTGGCTCTTCCGGTCACTTTTGACAAAGGAAAATATATGGATCACGCTTATATAGAGGATCTGCTGAAAGAGCTGGGACTTTGGGAGAAGAGAAAGAGCTACCCCAATGAACTGTCCGGCGGCCAGCAGCAGAGGGCGGCCCTTGCCAGGGCGCTGGCGAATAAACCAGCCATCATACTGGCGGATGAACCCACCGGTAATCTGGATTCCCGTACGGCTATCGAAGTGATGGGGCTTTTAAAGTCCAGCAGCAAAACGTATAACCAGACAATTTTAATGGTGACACACAACGAAGCGCTTGCTCAGACCTGTGACAGGCTGATACGTATCGAGGACGGACGGCTGTATGACGGCGAAAGAGAATTTTACGCAAAAGGCGGTGAGATGCATTGAAAAATACCATCCGGCTGGCTTTTGCCTATTTAAAATATTACAAAAAACAAACGCTGTCTTTGTTTCTGGGGATTCTTCTTTCTGCGTCCATACTTACCGGTATAGGCTCTCTGATGGGGAGCGGGAGAAATGCCACGCTTGAAAATGCCAGAGGCAAGGCAGGAGACTGGCATTATTATGTGCGCTGCGATTTCCCATGGTTCAGGGAATTTCAGGGGCATACCGAGGGAAAGGGATACAAAGTTGAGAAGTTTGGGGTTCTGACGATCCGGAAAGTCCTGGAAGAGCCCTACGAGATTACCATGGCATATGCAGACTCAGGTTATCTGGATATCATGGGCCGCAGGCTGGAACAGGGACACTATCCACAGCAGGAAAATGAAGTGGCAATGGATACCTACACGCTCAGAAATCTGGATATTCCGGCGCAGATAGGAAGCCGGATGAAGCTGGACAATGAAGAATTTACCTTGTGCGGCATCATTTCCAGCATGCCGGATGCGGACAGCATGCAAGTGCTGGTTGACAAGGATCTTGATTACGGGACAAATGGAGATTTTCTTTATATAAAGTTTGATGAGTCCCGCAAGGTGTATAAGCAGGCTGCAAGAATGGCAGATACATTTGGAATTGAAAAATCCGGTTTGAAAAGAAATAATCAAATGCTCAAGTATCTGGGCGGAGAGGGCGGCACGTCTGTGCTGAATACGATTAAGACGGGGGTCACGGTGAAGGGGACCGGTCTGCCTTATATCTGGTACATGCTGAATGAAAACTGGAATCTTACCGAAAAGGTCGTTATGGCTGCACTGGGGCTGTTCAGCATTTTTATCATGTACAGCTTGTTCCAGGTATCTGTTATCCGAAGAATGTCCCAGTACAGCATTCTCCAGACCGTGGGAATGGGGGAGAAGAGTACATTCGGTATTCTTGCGGCAGAATTATTTATGATTTTTCTGCCCGGGTATCCGTTGGGCTGTATCCTGGGAAATGCTGCCGCTTCACTGATCTATAGAGCCCAGGGGCAGATTTTTGTGTATCCGGAAGACTTTATTGTACACCAGAGCGGAGATACCAGACAGACAGCCGTGAGCCTGCCTGCCCCCGGAACATTTTATATATCCGAAGATGTCATTGCGGGAGGAGCGGTATTCTTCCTTATTCTAATCTTTCTGATCAGTTTCATACTGGTGCGTAGAATGCACAAACTGACGCTTAGGGAGCTGCTTGCCAAAGAGGGCGGGAAGAAAAGAAAGAACCGAAAAATATACAGCATAAAGCTTTCAAATCTCACAGGGGTTCTAACAAAAAAGTTTATGTTTGCAAGAAAAGGGGCGTTTCTGGGAATTCTGTTCTCTCTGTCCGCAGGAGGCCTGCTTTTTCTGGGGGCGGCATATGTATCTGAAAATACCAGAATTAATAATGAACTGACCTTCAAGGCTGACGACGGCCTGGGTTCAGATATCCAGATCTATGTAGATTCGGATGCATTAGGGACGGTCATCCCCGAGCGGACGGTTCAGGATCTGAAACAGATACAGGGAATCAAAAGCATGAACGCAGTCAGGTATATGCTGGGGGAAGTGCCATTCCTGGATGGGGCATTTAAATGGAATTCCTATTATCCCGAAACTGCGGACAGTGGGGATATCAAACCAGATCCGGTACTGATGGAGAAGTACAATGGCGTAGCTGTGCAGATCGGAGAGAATGATTATCTGCTGAAAGCAAATATATACGGGTATGACGATGAGCTCCTTCAAGGTCTGAACGAGTATCTTCTGGAGGGAGAAATTGATCCGGACAGGATGCGTGCAGAGAACAGTATGATATTCAAGACCATCATGGACGGGCAGGGGAATTATGACGGAATCGAGATCAAAGCAGGGGATAAGATCACTCTGAAAACGCCTGCAAGTCCAGAAGCTGCCCAGGAAGTGCTGCGTTTTAAGTCAGAGGAGTCTTGGTACAGACAGTCTGACTTCCATGCAGCCGCGATAGCAAGCCGGCCGCTGGCAAAGGTGGATACATTTATAGAGGATGACGGCAGGGACCGGGTTGATATCATCATGACAAATGAGCAGATGGAGAAGAATTTTGGAGTCAGCGGTTACCGGACAATCAGCATCAGCCTGAAAGAAGGGGCAGACGCCTCGAAAGTATCTGACGAGATACGCAAGGCAGTGTTAGGAATTAAGAAATGTGTTGTAAAAGATTACACGGAACAGATCAAACAAGAGAACCAGTACCTTGCTCAGAAAATGCTGTTTTTCTACGGTGTGGGAGCGATTCTTCTGGTAATCAGTTTTCTCCACATCCTGAACAGTATGCAGTATCTGGTGGCTGCAAGAAGGCACGAATTCGGCATCCTGCGGGCCATGGGTATCACAGATGCGGGATTCCGGAAAATGCTGGTAAAAGAGGGCGTGAGATACGGCCTGTATTCCAGCCTTGTCATGGTGGTGATGTACCTGATCTTACAGAAAATCCTGTATTACTTTATGGTTCATGTGTATCTGTACCTGCATCCTAAGGCAGGCATGTCCCCGCTGACTGTTCTGCTGATGGCAGCGGTCAATATCCTGATCTGTATCGTAGCAGTACTCATCTCGGGACAATCTGTACTAAAAGAACAGATCATCGAAGAAATTTAGGGAACGAGTTTTAATCTTGGGCGCGGATGGGGTGGACGCTTACCGTGAGCCGGGACGGACTGTGAAAAACACCTGTCCTGTTGGAAATACAGCCGCTGCGCCAAGCAGCAGTAAGAGGAAATCCGCAAAATCAGCCTGAACCGAACACATTCACCGTTTAATCTGATGATTAAACGCCTCAGGTGTTCTAAAAAGCTGCTTTGGAAGCAGCTTTTTTCAGGCTGATTTCGCGGATTTCCTCTTACTGCCGCTATGCTCGCTAAAAGCATTTCCAACAGGACAGGTGTTTTTCACAGTCCGTCCCGGCTCACGGTAAGCTAGGTTCATCCGCCGATAGGAAGGAACTCTTTCCCCGGTTGGATTCCAGACCGGGGCAGCGGATGGAATAGAATTGGCGTAACTTTTATATCCCCAGTAGGTTGAAAAAGAGTTTTTTCGCTATATTAAAAATAGTAAACCTCTTTTCGGCAAGCGGCACGAAATCCATTTTTGTAGATGAACGACTACGCGTCGCCAGTGCACATCCGTTGCTTCGGTCTGAGATCCCAACCGGGAAATGAGATTTTACTTCTGGCGCCCCGCCCCCGATATTCCAAATCTTGTATCCTAAATCTCTTTACTTTGGGGGAGAAGGTCGTATAATGGTGGAGGATATGATTTTATTTACGCTGGAGGTTAGACGGATGATTAAGTTAAAAGCAAAGCAGCAGATGTCGGAATCTATGGTGCTGGCGGTATTACTGACGCTGGCGGGAGGGTTTCAGGATGCATATTCATACAACTGCAGAGGGAAGGTGTTCGCCAATGCCCAGACAGGGAATATTGTATTGCTGGGGCAGAATCTGGCCCAGGGAAACTGGGGGACGGCACTGCATTATCTGATGCCGCTGGCTGCTTTTATCAGCGGAGTATATGTGACGGAATGGGTACACCATTTATATAAAGATTATCAGAGAATACACTGGCGGCAGATTGTCCTTATTGTGGAGGTGATATTGCTTGCCGTGGTGGGGATTCTGCCGCATTCTTTTGATGTACTGGCTAATGTACTGATGTCTTTTGCCTGTGCCATGCAGGTGAACAGTTTCCGTAAATTCAGGGGAATTCCCTGTGCTACTACCATGTGTATCGGCAATATGCGAAGTGCCACAGAAATGCTCTGTAAGTATCATATTACAAAAGATATTACGCTGAGAAAGAAAAGTATGCATTATTACTTTGTGATATTGATCTTTGCGGTTGGTGCCGCGGCCGGGGCGGTTATGAGCAGGGCTATTGGGCTGCATTCTATATGGATAGCCGGGGCTCTGCTGGCGGGGGGATTTGTACTTATGTTTGTCAGGGAAGAATGAGAGTGAACCGCCTGTTTAGCAAGGAGTGTTATCTTGAAAGCAGATAAGACTCCCACCTCTATAGGCAGCGGGTAAGTAATAATTTTGTCTTGGCGGGAGTCCAATATCCTTCCAAAATAAAGCCGCCGGCGGATGGAGGAGACGTGCTGAGGTATTGTGTCATGCGGAGCATGACGCGCGTCTCGCCGCAAGTACGCCGAGGCGTACTTGAATTTCGGCATAAAAAACAGGAGACAACGGTAAGGTCTCCTGTCTTATTTATGCGCTATTATTTCCCGGTGCGCCTACTCTTTTTTAGAATCGAATTTTATAATGTGCGAGCCAGTAGTTGACCTGGAGCATGTAGGCCAACATCTGGGGACCGGCCATGAGCTGTCCGTACCAGGGCTTCCCATAGTCGGACGGGCTGTTTACAAATGCATAGACTTTCTTAGTATCCAGCAAGCTGTGGATTGGCGCATTGGGATCGGCCAGAACTTCTTTCAGCTGGTCACCAAGCAGTTTTTCGTATGCGGGATCGTATGTCTTCGGATAGGGGCTTTTTTTCCTCCAGAGGATTTCGCTGGGGAGAAGCCCTTCTCCCGCGTGCCGAAGCAGACCTTTTACAATGCCGTCGGGGCATTTCATCTGCCAGGGTACATTGAAGATATACTCTACGATCCGGTGATCCGCCAGGGGAACCCTTGCCTCCAGACCGTTATACATGCTGGTGCGGTCCATCCGGTCGAGCAGTGTTACCATGAACCAGCGCAGATTGAGCCAGGCGATCTCACGGCGTCTTTTTTCCTCAGGGGTGTCCCCGGGGAGGCGTGGTGTTTCCTGTATTGTTTTCTCGTATGCTTCTCGGGCATATTCTTCCATGCGCAGATCCCGGATCAGGCAGTCATCCAAAAGAGTCTGTCTTGGTTCCATGCTGCGGGACCAGGGGAAGGCAGCGGTTTCAAAGGCTTCCCGGCTGTGGAACCAGGGATAGCCGCCAAAGATTTCGTCTGCGCATTCACCGGTCAGGGTGACTTTGTTGTAGTCCTTCACCTGGGAGCAGAAGTACAGCATGGAGGATTCCACATCCGCCATGCAGGGAAGATCCCTTGCATCCACGGCTTTGTACAGGCAGTCCAGCTGATCCTGATTGGAGCATTCCAGGTACCGGTGGTTCGTACCGGCATATTCCACCATTTTATCTACGTAGGGCCGGTCCTGGCTGGGTTGGAAGGAATTGGAACGAAAGTAGCGGTTATTATCCACAAAGTCAAAGGAAAAGGTATTTAATACTTTCCCCTGTTTTTTCAGCTCCCTGGCACAAATCGCGGTCACAAGGCTGCTGTCCACGCCGCCGGACAGGAAGGTGCTGATGGGGATGTCGGAAAGCATCTGTTTTTTGACCGCATCCTCCACAAGCCACGCAGTCTTCTCGATCGTTTTTTCCATGGAATCTTCATGGGGACGGCTCTCCAGCATCCAATAGAACTCCTCCGTACAGGAGGTCCGGTCAAATGTGATGCACTGGCCCGGCAGAACTTCCAGGATATCTTTGAAAACGCCCTTGCCGTATGTTTTGGCAGGCCCCAGGGCAAAGATCTCACAGAGTCCGGCGCGGTCCAATACCGGATCTACGCCGGGATAAGCAAACAGCCCTTTGATTTCCGAGGAAAATACAAGGGTTTCCCCGGTCATGGTGTAAAACAGCGGTTTGACGCCCAGCCTGTCACGGAACAGACAGAGTTCACCGGGAACTGAATCCCACAGTGCGATAGCGAAGATGCCGTTCAGTTTCTTGATATAATCTTTTCCATGGAGCATATACCCTGTCAGGATGACTTCTGTGTCGCTGGACGTACAGAAATCAGCTCCCTCCAGGATCAGTTCCGCTTTCAGCTCCGCCATATTGTAGATCTCACCGTTAAATACAATCGCACATTCACGGTTCTGTGACCTGCGGATCATGGGCTGATGCCCCGTTGCCAGGTCGATGATCTCGAGCCTTACATGTGCCAGCCCGCACAGAGAGCTCAGATAAGTACCCTCATCGTCGGGCCCCCTGCGTTTCTGCGCGCGGTTCATATCCTCCAGAATATGTTTCCACTTTGGTTCATTCGCTTTGTAATCCATGTAAGGGTTAAAAAATCCGGCAATTCCACACATTTTTTCTTCTCCTTTTTCATATAAATGTCATATCTTCTTCCAGACTTTTCAGAATCATGACGAAGCGTCTTAGGCTTAAAGGATGACAGGCTGATACTGACGTCCTTCCAAAGCGGCTTCCAGTGCAGGAATCAGAAACTCGGTGTGTGCAATCATGGAGTTGGGCTTTTTCTGTGGATTATCCTGGCCAAACGGGATGAAATAGATATTTTTGGCGTTTAATAACAGGCCGATATTTTTCATGTTCATGCCAAGGGCATCGTTGGTGGAAATGGAGATGAGAAGCGGTTTGTTATTTCTGAGGTGGGCCTTTGCCGCCATCAGGGCTGGTGTATCGGTGATGCCGTTCGCCAGCTTGGCAATCGTGTTGCCGGTACAGGGGAATAGTACGAGGATATCCAGCAGACTGCCGGGGCCGATCGGCTCTGCTTCGGATATGGTCATCATGGGGCGGACACCCGTGATGTCCTCGGCTCTTTTTAGAAAATTTTCCGCACTGCCAAAGCGGCTGTCAATGGTGCCGGAAGCGTCTGAAAAAATAGTCTGGACCAGAGCTCCTTCGTCTACAAGATTCTGAATTCCTTCAAATGCTTTTTCATAGGTACAGAATGAGCCCGTCAGGGCCACTCCAATTGTTTTTCCTTCTAAAGACATATTTAATCACTCCTTATGAATTTGAGACGTATTCGTTACTATGCGCGGCCTCTAGGCCGTGAATATTAACACGTATTCTCCTGAGAGAGCAGGGATTCGATGGTTTCCTTTACCGCCTTCGCTGAGGAGGAAGGGGCATATTTCCCGGGCAGCCCAAGGCACAGAGCGGCCGTGATTCCCAGCCTCTGCGCCTCTGCAAAGTCGACTCCGCCGGGGGCGGACGCAATGTCTATGATCGTGGCGGAACTTTTCACATTTTCCAGTACTTCCGCCGTAACAATCAAAGCGGGAACCGTGTTAAAAATAAAATCAAAGTTCCCGATGTGTTTCAAAAGAGCATCCAGGGGCATCGCAGTATCGGCGGCAACAGCAGCCTGGGCACATTCCTGTTCATCAATAGAAAAGACAAAGACGCGGCAGCACAGGGCTTTTAAATATTGGACAAGTGTACGGCCGCATTTTCCATATCCAAGGACCGCGCAACTGCTCTGGCGGAGATTATGCGGGCTTCTGGAAATAGCCTCGCACAAAGCGCCCTCCGCTGTGGCTATCGTGTTGTAGTAAGCAAGGGAACTGTGTTCCATCAGATCATGGACAGAAACGCCCTTTTCCAGCGCCGCATTTTTAAAAGATTCCGGAATACAGCCGGAAAAGAAATGGCAGCCGGAGTTCAGAGAGGAGAGCAGAGCATCCAGATGCAGGCAGCCCTCCAGCGCATTCTGGCTGATATCACGACCGTTTTTACTGAGCGGAATGGGACCAATGACGCAGCGGGATCCGGCACAGGCCTCCCGAAGTCCGGAAACCGCGTTTACAACGGAGGCATCGGAGTACCTGCGCTCGTCGGGCGCGGCCATGAGGGCATAGCAGCATACACGGTTCTGATGGTGGGCCAGTTCTTCCGCCAGATATACCTGCCGCATATCTCCTCCAATGACCGCATAATCGTATTGGGGATATTCCATTGTGAAACTCCTGACAAAATACAATTTTAATTATTATATGCAGAGAGAAAAATATGTGTTATTTCTATTTCTTAGATGGAAAATAAAGACGGGTTCAGTTATAATAAAAAATAGTAAGGCTCGAAAGGATCTTGCCAACTATTTTTTATGCATCGCACGTAAGCGGCCAAAATACAGCCGCTAAGTGTTCGTAGCTATAAAAAAGTATGGAGCCGTTGGATCAACTTTTGACCTTCTATGATATGAGCGGGAGCCGCATACAGAGCGGACCATGAAACATAGTTTGCATGTATCGCTCATAGAAAAATCAGAAAGAAATAATGTACGAATATATTATGAACCGAAATCCACGGGGAATCCGATTTGGGTTCATGGTATAAGAAAGAGAGGAAAACAAATGAAACAGGACATGATTGTTATTCTGGATCTGGGAAGTACCAACAATACCGTGCTTGCCCGTCAAATCCGCAGCCTTGGCGTATACAGTGAGATTCACCCTCACGACATCACCGTGGACGAGCTGAATGCACTGGACAATGTAAAAGGAATTATATTAAACGGCGGTGAGAACCGCATTGTCGACGGACAGGCAGTCGATGTCAGCCCGGCATTATACGAGTGCGGATATCCGGTGATTTCCGTAGACCATCCGACCGCAAAATGTGAGAAGCAGTATGATCAGTTTCCGGATGACGAGACCATGAAGGAATTTATCTTCGGCCAGTGCAAAGCAGAAGCAAACTGGAATATGAAGAACTTTATTGAGGATCAGGTGGAGCTTGTGAAGCGCCAGGTCGGGGATAAGAAAGTCCTCCTTGCTCTTTCCGGCGGTGTTGACTCTTCTGTAGTAGCGGCGCTTTTGATCAAAGCGATCGGGCAGCAGCTGGTATGCGTGCATGTAAACCATGGACTGATGCGGAAGAATGAGTCTGAGAGTGTTGTGGAAGTCTTCCGGAATCAGCTTCATGCGAACCTGATCTATGTGGATGCAACGGATCGGTTCCTGGATAAGCTGGCAGGAGTCGCAGATCCGGAGGAGAAGAGAAAGATTATTGGCGGGGAATTCATCCGTGTATTTGAAGAGGAAGCACGGAAACTGGATGGGATTAAGTTCCTGGGACAGGGCACAATCTATCCGGATATTATTGAGAGCGGAACGAAAACGGCTAAGATGGTAAAATCTCATCACAATGTGGGCGGATTGCCGGAGGACCTGCAGTTTGCTCTTGTCGAGCCTCTGAAACAGTTGTTTAAAGATGAAGTGCGCGCATGCGGTATTGAACTGGGACTGCCGGAGAGTATGGTATACCGCCAGCCATTCCCGGGGCCGGGACTTGGTGTGAGGTGTCTGGGCGCTATTACGAGAGATCGGCTGGAGGCGGTCAGGGAGTCGGATGCTATTCTGAGAGAAGAGTTTGAGAAAGCCGGGCTGGATAAGAAGGTTTGGCAGTATTTTACGGTTGTACCGGATTTTAAATCTGTGGGGATGAAGAACCATGAGAGATGCTTTGAGTATATGGTTATACTGAGGGCTATTAATACGATCGATGCTATGACGGCTACGATTGAGAAGGTAGACTGGGATGTGCTGGAGAAGATAACCGAGAGGATATTGGGCGAGGTGGAGAATGTGAATCGGGTTTGCTATGATATGTCTCCTAAGCCGCCGGCTACTATTGAGTTTGAGTAGAGGGTTAAAGGGGCTGTCGGTTAATACCGATTTTTAAGTCCTTTACCAAAGAATAGGAAGATGCCGTGGAATTAGGTGCTTTCCAGCACATAATTTTCCACGGCATATTCTTATTTTTTCTAATGAAGCTTATTTGGGGCCGCAAAAGAATTTTTGTACCGTCAATAAAAGCTCCTTGAGCGTGATGAGTCCTTTCCTTTTTAAGCGACGCAGGAACTGGCAGTTCAGGTCATCCAAGACTTCATCGGTTATTTTTTACCTTTAAAATCATAAAAAGCATCCCGCCTGGGCTTCTGGCCTGCAGTAAGCCAGATAAAAGCAAGGACTCTTTCGCACAATTCAACAATACGGTCAACAGTCCGTATCCCACGCATATTTGCATAGGTAACTACAGCATACATCATAATTGTTATTTCTGATTATGCAGGTATTTTGAGAGACAATGGAAGACTGGATAATATGATGTATGAATATTTTTTCAGACCAATTGAGGAAAGCAAGCTGTTGAATATATATGAGAAGAGAAAGTATTGAAAGCTTTACGGAACAGAAGTTCAGGGTGTTTACAGAAATGAGGCTTAATAAACTAAAACATCAGTTTATTAAAAATATCAGCAGTAACAACGCGTATTTCAGAACCAAACTCTTATGGGAGATCAAGGATGAGTACATAGAAGTATTGCACATTTATAGAAATCGTATTCAGATAGGAACTCCCGGTATAGAAGGATTTACCGATACCTTTGAAAAAACAGGGGGAATGATACTTGGAACACAGCATACAGACGATTTTTTCTTCCATTTAAATTATGCTTGTTTGTAAGAAGTATTTTAAGTATAATAATTTAAATAAAACTCATGTCAGATGCTGTTATGATATTTGTCATTTTGTTATTAAAAAGAACCTGGAGATAATAATGAGACGAAAAAAAGGTTTTTTACAATGGTTCAAGAACCAAAAATTAGGCCGGAAGATTTTATATACCTTCATTCTTGCATCGGTCATACCGCTTCTGGTGGCACAGATATTGATGCTCTATGTCATTGTAAACAACATGAAAGAAAAGGTAAACACCCTTATGGTGAACCAGCTTGCCCAGATATCAGAGAGGACGAATCTGACGCTGGATATTTATACAAATCTTGTATATCAGATCTATGCGGATAATCAGATTATAGAGGGAATCAAATCTTATAAGGCAGAAGATTCCGAGGTGAAGGCAAGGATCTGCCGGGAAATTTGTGACAAACTGCAGCAGTACGGAACTTCTGTCTATGGGGTTGAGTGTATTAGCATTATCCTGCCGGACGGGCAGGATATTACATATGATTTTGGTATGGCCTCCGCTGTAGATAATCTCTGGAACAGCTATGAGGATATGACGTCTATAGAACCCTGCCGCCAGGCGCAGGATGCAACGAATATGATCATATCTCCCACCCAGCGTTTTCTGCGGGCGAACCAGGAGGAACGGATCTTCCATATAGCAAAGCAGATGTATGACTTCAAAGATATCCAGCAGGGTCCCATTGCCACTGTGGTGACCAGCGTCAATGAATCTGTCTTAAACGCAGTGTGCGGCAGGGGTCAGACCGAGGACGGTTCAGAGATCTACGCGGTTAATTTCATCACAGACCGAAGCGGCAATGTACTGACATATCCCAACTCATTTTACTCCGGTATAGCCATCAATTCCAATAAGACGATCAAGGATTTTGTGGAAAATACCGGGGAACTGAAGGGCAGGAATATTGCTGTGAACCGTTATGAGGACGAACTGCTCGGATGGATCTTTTATAATGCCTATGATAGGGATTACATGCTGCGTGATGTGACAAAGATCCAGTATCTGACCATTTTCATCGGCGCGCTGCTGTTTGCAGCCTCCATTCTGCTGATACGCTATACGGTAAGGCTGATCGAGAAGTCTACAAGAAACATTGTAGGGGGGATCCAGCAGGTGCAGAACGGCAATCTGGACATCCAGGTGCATGTGGATACAGAGGATGAGATGGGACAGATCGCGGATAACTTTAATACCATGACCGGAAAAGTTAAGAATCTAATTGCCGAGGTGACCGAGATCACACAGAAACAGAAAAACGCTGAGATACGGGCACTGGAGGCTCAGATCAACCCACATTTTCTGTACAATACACTGGACTCTATCAACTGGATGGCGATTGAAAAGGAAGAATATGAAATCAGTAAAATGCTGCGCAACCTCGGTATTATTCTTCGGTACAGCATAAATAAAAGCAATCAGATGGTAACCATCGCAGAGATGGCAGACTGGCTTGAAAAGTATGTCAGTCTTCAGAAAATGCGTTTCAACAATGCTTTTATCTGTGAGGTATATGTGAGCGAAGAGGCGAAAAACATAAGAATCCATAAGCTTCTCATTCAGCCCTTTGTTGAAAATGCGATTCTGCACGGCTTTAAAGGCATTGAGGGAGGCGGAATCCTGCGGGTTGATATCATCATGTCAGAGAACAAAAAAGAACTGGATATTATCATAGAAGACAATGGAAAAGGCATGCCGCCCGGCATGGCAGATATATTTAATGATCCCGAGACAGCAGTCAGAGACGACGGCAGGAGCATTGGCCTGAACAATGCGTTTGCCAGAATGCGGATGTACTACGGTGAGGAGGTTTCATGGGATGTAAAGAGCATACAGGATATGGGGACAATTATTACACTGAAAATACCAATGCAGGATAAGGAGTGGAGCCAATGAGGATCATAATCGTGGAAGATGAAATAAAAATTCGCGAAGGTATGGGGAAACTTATCGAATCGCTGACAGACCATATCGTCCTTGGAGAGGCTTCCAACGGGGAGGAAGGCCTTGACCTGATCCTCCGTTTCAAACCGGATCTGGTGATCACAGATATTCGTATGCCGAAAATGGATGGACTGGAGATGATCCGTCATCTTCACGAACAAAAAATACCGATACATGCAGTGATCCTGAGCGGATATTCCGAATTTGAGTACGCCAAAAAGGCTATAAAGTATGGAGTTGATGATTATTTACTGAAGCCTTTGTCAGTGGATGACGTGGAGGATATGCTGGTAAAGATTGAGGATAGGATCAAAAAAGAGCAGCTTACCCAGGGGACCCCCGAGACGCATCTGAGGAATCTGCTCTACGGGGAAGAGCATGAGGAAGACAATCAGTATGCTATACTGAAGAATGTCTGCGGTCTGGCACAACAGGCTGAATATCTGCTTTTTGCCGGATACACAGGTTCTGCCCCCGCTTCCTATAGGGAATATGCGGAGATAGCGCTGGATGAACTGAAAGAAAAGTACCGTGAGGTGAAGTGGTACGCTTTTTATATGGAAAATCTGCAGAAGTTCTATATTCTGGCCTGCGCAGATGTAGGGTTTCAAAGGCTTTCGGACCTGGAAAAATCTTTTTACAACCGGTTGATCTTCCATTATCAGGATAAGGACGAGCGGGCAATCTGGACCAGACAGGCTTTCAAAAGTCTGAGAGATCTGAAGAAAACGGCACAGGATCTGGATGATCTTATTTCTTCTTCCTTATATGGGACCAGAAGGGCTGGCTTACCAGGGAGGCTGTGGAAGCATACCAGTCCAGGGCTTTTCTGCCGCCTGCGGATATCTCTACGCGCATACGCAATGCTGTCTGCCAGGGGGATACGGAAAAAGTGAAGGAAGGTGCGGAGGAATTTCTGCGCTATATAAAAACGGGGCATTTTGATGCAGACGATATCCGCAGGGCATTTGTAAAGAATTACTATATGATAGGGGATACCCTGGAGGATATAGACAGGGCTCTCTTTGAACATCTGAAAAGTGCCAACCTGCTCAGAAATATTGAGGCAGCTGTTACATGGAATGAATTAGAGAACGCATACATGGATGTCATTTTGCTCATCACCAGTACCAGGGTAAAGAGGGAGGATATCAGCAATTACGTGATAAAAAAAGCAATCAATTATATCCGGCAGCACTACCAGGAAGGGCTGACGCAGGAGGAAGTTTCCAGGGTACTGGAAATTACGCCGGAATATCTGAGCACCCTTTTTAACAGGGAAATGGGAATCACATTCACCAGTTTTCTGAAGCAGTTCCGTCTGAGCCATGCCAAGCGGTTGTTAAAAGGAACCGACATGAAGATTTATGAGATAGCGAAAGC
This sequence comes from Clostridiales bacterium VE202-21, assembly GCA_000509105.1. Taxonomy (GTDB): domain Bacteria; phylum Bacillota; class Clostridia; order Lachnospirales; family Lachnospiraceae; genus Faecalicatena; species Faecalicatena contorta. Next base: position 102,449 of record BAIF02000066.1, read on the forward strand.
CACCGGATATAATGATCCCAAATATTTTCAAAGGGTGTTTAAAGAGGAGACCGGCGTATCTCCAGGTGAATACAGGCAGATGAATTAGGAGGAATAAACATGAAAGCTATGCGCAGTATGATCGCTGTTTTTTGTGCCTTGTGCCTGGCCGGATGTTCTGTGGGCAGCAGTGAAGCAGTCCGTGATTCAGAAGAGCGGGAGGAACTGGTATTGTGGAGTTATTATGAGACGGAGAATCAGAGGACATCCATGGATGAACTGGCAGAGGGATTTAACGACTCTCAGGAGAAGTATCACCTCACATGGGAATATCACGGGCCGGTGACGGAATTCAGCAAAAGACTGGCGATCGGAATCACCCAGAACCAGTTTCCCGATATGGTGATCATCGATAATCCGGATATGCCCTCCTACATCAACATGGATAAACTGGAGGATATTACCGAGGCTGTAAAAGAGATAGCGGATTTAGATCAGTATTTTCCAAATGCCATGGAATCCGTGGAATATGACGGCCGTTATTATGGACTGCCTTCTTGCTGCAGCAATGTGGCACTGATCTATAATAAAGACATTTTGGAAAAGAAGAATATAGAGGTTCCTGAAACCTGGGAGCAGCTTGAGGCGGCGGCCGAAAGCCTTACAGAGGAGGGGCGCTTCGGATTTGCCATGTCTGCGGTCAGCGGTGAACAAGGGGCTTTCCAATTTGCTTCCTTTATGCTGTCAGCCGGTGATGAGTTGGAGCAGGCAGGCGGGGAAGGGACTCAGAGAGCATTCCGGTTTATACAGAATATGGTGGAGCAGGGCTTGATGTCCAGGGAATGTGTAAACTGGTCCCAGAATGACGTGGCAAGGACCTTTATCGCGGGGGAGTGCGCTATGATGGAGAACGGACCGTGGGTATTTCCCGCCCTGGATGAGGCTGGCATCAACTACGGTGTTGCGGCATTCCCCGGGGATCAACGATATATGGGGGTCCGTGGAGGAGAGAACATAGCAGTGCTGAAAGGGAAAAACAAAGAGGGAAGCGTTGCATTTTTAAAATATTACAGCCAGATCAACATAATGTTGAATGCGAATCTGAGGGCAAACTCTCTGCCTCCCAGGGAAGACGTAGCGAAGTTGTTTTTGAAAGCAAAGCCGGAATACGGGATCATATTGGAGCAGATGGAAAGCTGCATCTCAAGGACCAGTTTTGAGAACTGGTCAGTTCTGTCAGAACAGTTATCAGAAGGGCAGTATGAGATCATCACAGGAATGAGCACGCCGGAGGATGTTTGCAGCAGAATACAGGAAGCTCTGAAACAATAAAGAAATAGATGCAGAACATGGACAGGGTGGAAATTCAGTTGAAGAATTTCCACCCTGTTTAATTTTTTAGACTATAAGACAGGGCGGTATTCTCTTATACTTTAGATATCAAATAAAGAACCAGAAACGTACGAAAGGGAGGAAACAAAATGAGGAAAAAAGTAGTGAGCGCTATGCTCTGTATGGCTATGGCAGCCACAATGTTGGCAGGATGCGGAGGAAACACAGGAACAGCTTCCGCGGGAGCGGGGACGGACAGCAGTAAGAAGACTGCCGAAGGAAAGGAAGAGGTTGTCATCTGGGATTACTTTGAGACCGATGCCCAGAAGAACATGATGCAGGACATCATTGACGGCTTCAATGAATCACAGGAGGAATACGAGGCATCCCATGTGTATGTACCCTTTGCGGACTATGAAAAACAACTGACATTGGGCATGGCATCCGGGGAACTCCCGGACCTGGTCATACTGGACGGCTGCAGCATGGCATCTTTCATCCAGATGGACCTTTTCGGGGATGTATCGGATGCGGATATCAAATGGGATGAATATCTGGAAGGCCCCATGGAATCCACCATGGCGGACGGAAAACATTACGGCATTCCCTTTGCCACTAACTGTACAGCACTATTCTACAACAAGGATATCTTCGATGCGGCAGGTATGGAGTATCCCAATGAAAACACCACATGGGAAGATTTCCATGAGATGGCAAAAGCGCTGACAAAAGATGGTGTGGTTGGCTTCGGCAATGCTGCCACGGGAACAGATGAGGGAACCTTCCAGTGTCTGCAGTGGTTATACACAGCAGGTGGGGATTATCAGAATGTAAAAGGCGGTACTGATGCCTACAACCTTATGCAGGAAATGGTAGCTGACGGTTCCTGGTCAAAGGACTGCGTGAACTGGACACAGTCGGATGTAAATAACAACTTTGTGGCAGGCAACCTGGCTATGCAGCAGAACGGACCATGGCAGATTCCGGGAATCGAAAAGGATGCTCCCGATCTGAACTACGGTGTGACGGTACTCCCAAAAAAAGACGGGGATTCTGACCAGGCAACCTCCATTCTGGGCGGTGAGAATATGGGGGCTGTAAAACAGGATGACATGGGCGGAGCCACTGCATTCATGGAATACTATGACAAGACAGAGGTGATGGTAGACGCTATGAAACAGTACGGTTCCTTCCCGCCGAAAACAGAGGCGGCACAGGACTCATACTGGACGGACGACCCAATCCAGAAAGAATTCATCACACAGCTTCAGACATCCATCCCAAGAGGCCCAAGCGCTTCCTGGCCGGAATATTCCGATGCACTGCAGACAGGGTTCCAGGAGGTTATGACCTCAGCGAAGACTCCTGAAAAAGCAGCAGAAGATACACAGGCAGCAGTGGATAAGGTGAAGGCATCAGAAAAATAAACAGCCGGAAAGGGACAGGAACCCCCTGTCCCTTTTTAACCCCATAACTGCTCATAAGAAAGGATGAAAAATAATGAAAAAAGGGAAAACTCTCGGGCCGAAGGTTGGATTTTTATTTGCGCTTCCAGCCGCCATCTACATGCTGATATTTGTGGGATACCCGATGATACAGAACTTTATCCTCAGCTTCAAAAACGTGGATGTATATTCCTTTGCGGATGCGTCAAAACAGGCGTTTGTAGGACTAGAGAATTACAAGGAATTGTTTTCAGGTGGTGGGGCGATTCTGACCACAGCCATTAGAAATACACTGATCTTTACAGTAGCGTCTATTTTCTTTCAGTTCTTTATTGGATTTGGGCTGGCACTTCTGTTCAGCAAAAAATTTAAGGGAAGCTCTTTCTTCAGAGGTGTGACCATGATCTCCTGGCTTCTTCCAGTCACGGTTGCAGGTCTGCTGTTCAAATTCATGTTTGCCAGCAAAGGCGGTATCATGAACCAGCTTTTCATGTCCCTGCATCTGATCAACGCGCCGCTGGAATGGCTGCTGGACCCGAAACTGGCTATGATAGCCATTGTAGTGGCAAATATCTGGATTGGTATTCCTTTTAACATGATGCTTCTGATCACAGGACTCACCACCATTCCGGAGGAGATCTATGAAAGCTCACGTCTGGACGGGGCAAATAAATTCCAGACACTGTTCCAGATCACGATCCCCATGATAAAGCCGGCTATCATGTCTGTGCTGACGTTGGGATTTGTATATACATTCAAAGTGTTCGACCTGGTGTGGGTCATGACAAAGGGCGGACCGGTCAATTCCACAGAGCTGGTATCAACCTATGCTTACAAGCTGTCCTTTGACCAGTTTCAGTTCAGTAAGGGTGCGGCGGCAGCCAATATTCTGTTCCTGATCCTGTTCGTGGTTGGTATTTTCTATATTAAACTGATCAATGATGAAGACGAGGTGATGTGAGATGAAGAACGAAAAAGGAAACCTGAAATTTTTTATCATCGGAGCCATTGTATTTGTGATCTTTATTTTTCCATTATACTGGATGGTGGTCACAGCGCTGAAAACACAGGTGGAGATTTTCCAGATTCCCACGCCTCTCTGGCCAAAGAATCTGACTCTGGACGCATTTGCAGACCAGTTCTCCGCATCCAGCGATACGCTTAGGGGCTTTAAAAACAGTATTATCATCGCAGTGGGAGCCACAGTGATATCTACCATCCTGTCCATTCCTGCCGCTTATGGGCTGGCAAGGTTTAAATTCAGCGGGAGAAAGATTCTGATTTTATATTTCCTGATGACACAGATGCTTCCGTCAACCCTGATCCTGACATCCCTGTATATCATGTTCTCAAAGATGGGGCTGCTGAATTCCTATCTGGCTCCCATCCTGGCAGATGCCACCCTTGGAATCCCGTTCAGTATTATTATCCTGAGGACCTATTTCCTCTCCATACCGAAGGAACTAGATGAGGCGGCAAAAATCGACGGCTGCAACAGCATTACATCCTTTACGAAGATCATGCTTCCCATAGCAAAACCGGGCGTTATTGTGGCTGCCGTATTCTCTTTTGTATACGCATGGGGCGATCTGATCTATGGAATCACATTTATGACAGATCCTATGAAAAGACCCATCACCTCCAGCATTTACAATTATGTGCAGCAATACCAGACATTGTGGAACGCTACTATGGCTTTTGGTATCATAGCGATTCTGCCGGTGGTACTTATCTTTATTTTCATGCAGAAATATATTGTCAGCGGTCTGACCAACGGAGCAGTCAAGGCATAGGCTTTATTCTGGGAGACTGGGAGGAATACAATGAAACTACATTCTATTAATTTAAAAAAAATAAAAATTCAGGATCCATTTTGGACAAAGCATGTAAAACTGGTGGAAGAAGCAATTATTCCCTATCAGTGGGATGCTATGAATGATCGTATCCCGGATGCAGAGCCGTCCCACTGCCTGGAAAACTTCGCGATTGCGGCAGGCAGAAAAAAGGGGGAATTTTACGGCGCGGTATTCCAGGATACAGATATAGCCAAATGGCTGGAGGCAGTGGGCTTCTCTCTGGCAGCAGAGAAAAATCCTGAGCTGGAGAAGACCGCAGATGCGGTCATAGATTTCATCGCGGAGGCGCAGCAGGAGGATGGGTATCTGGATACCTATTTTATTATAAAAGAGCCGGAAAAAAGGTGGAAGAACCTGCGGGAAGGCCATGAACTATATACCGCAGGGCATATGATGGAGGCGGCAGTAGCATATTACCAGGGAACAGGGAAGGATAAATTCCTGGGTGTTGTGGAAAAATTAGCGGATCTGCTCTGTGATACATTTGGCAGTGAGGATGGGAAAAACCATGGATATCCAGGACATCAGGAAGTGGAAATTGGTCTGATCAAATTATACCATATAACTGGAAAACGGAAATATCTGAATCTGGCAAAGTATTTTATTGATGCGCGTGGAACAGGAGAGAACTATTTTCTACAGGAAATCAGCAGAGGCGACAGCGGAAATATATTTCCGGAGCTTTCAGATTACCGTCCCGAGTATTCCCAGTCTGACAGACCGGTGCGGGAGCAGGAAGCAGCAGAGGGGCACGCTGTAAGAGCAGTCTATATGTACAGCGCTATGGCGGACCTGGCATATGAATATCAGGACGAAGATCTGATGGCAGCCTGTAAAAGGCTCTGGGATAACATAGTACAGAGACAGATGTATATTACGGGGGGCATTGGCGCATCCGGTATTCTGGAGCGTTTTACAGTAGATTATGATCTGCCGAATGACTGCAGCTATGCGGAGTCCTGCGCCTCCATCGGTCTGGCTATGTTCGGCATCAGGATGGCAAACATAACAAAGGATGCCTCTTATATTGATACTGTGGAGCGTGCCCTGTATAATACGGTTCTGGCGGGGATCGCTTTGGATGGTAAAAGTTTCTTCTATGTAAATCCTCTGGAAGTGTGGCCTGATAATTGTATGGAACGCACCTCAAAAGAACATGTGAAACCTATCCGCCAGAAATGGTTCGGTGTTGCCTGCTGTCCTCCTAATATAGCCAGAACTCTGGCCTCTATGGGGCAGTACATATATTCTATTGGTGAGACAGCTCTGTATGTCAATCTCTTTATTTCAAACGAGGCATGCATCGAGTTGAAGACAGGGGAGATCACAGTTTCTGTAGAAACAAAATTTCCTTTTGAGAACTTGGTGAAGATAAAAGTCGGCTGTGTGCCGGCCGATGGAATGACATTGGCAGTGAGAATACCGGAATACGCGAGAATGTATCAGGTGACCGCAAAAGGAGAACTTCTGGAATATAAAGAAGAAAAAGGGTATGCGTATCTTGTACTTACAGAGGATTCAGATATCAGTGTTTCTTTTGAAGCACCGGCAAAATTTGTACGTGCAAATCCAAAAGTACGCGCCGACTGCGGCAAAACGGCAATGGTGAAAGGTCCCCTTGTGTATTGCCTGGAGGAAATTGATAACGGGAAAAATCTGGCAGAGTTGTATGTGGATACAGAGAAGGCAATACAGGAAGTATCATCTAAACTATTTGGCGGCATCACAGAGCTGGTGCTGCAAGGGAAAAGAATGGAAGAGAGTGCCTGGGATGAAAAAGTGCTGTATGGAGAATATCCTGTAAAATTATCAGATGTAACATTGAAAGCGATTCCTTATGCCTATTGGAACAACCGGGGGATGGGGGAGATGTCTGTGTGGATAAAAGAGCTGATCTCAGGCTGAAGAACGGACGGGAAAGGAAAAGGTTAAAGACGATATGAAGAACAGAGGATGCTTCTATTTATCCATGACTGCTACGGCTGGAAAAAAACAGTTTAATAAGTGCAACCTACAAAGCGTCTGATGTCGGCTCCAAGAGGCAAGCCCCTTTGGAAACCCCGAACAAAAAAACAGGCTGAATATCTCGCACTTTTCCGGCGCTTGATACTCAGCCTGTTTTGTTGTCAGCAGCCCCCGTTTCGTGGTCTGCGTGTAGTTCCTTGTAAACTGACCTAATGCAAAAGCTAGAAAACAGTATGACTTATATGGCCAAAATCATAAAAAGATATGGGATTGAGAGGTCATTGGTGCAGTATGGAGTAGGGGCATGGCATTTGCTGTCATGCTCCAGATGGTTGTGGATACTTGGTAGTGGAAGTGTTATAATTAGAATAGCAAATCGAAAGTTGTAGGAGCTAAAAGTATATGATGATACATGAAAGAAATGATAAAATATTGGAACATATGAAGTCAGATTGTTCAAACTGTTCGGGATTGTGTTGTACTGCTCTGTTTTTTCAAAAATTGATGGCTTTCCGAAAGATAAAGTATCAGGGCAACCATGTACAAATTTGTTAAAAGATTACCGATGTAAAATACATTTGCAACTTAAAAAGCAGAAAATGAAAGGTTGCATTGGCTATGATTGTTTCGGTACCGGACAACTGGTGACACTAGTTATTTATCAAGGTTAGACTTGGAATGACATACCAAACCAATCATCAGCAAAGTATTAATAGCGTAAATAAAAGAGTGCCAGCTAATGTTCTTGGAGGCAATATCTAGGGACAGGACATGAGTGAGACAGACCTTAGCACAAAGTTTTAATAGCAGCAAATTTTGAAAAGTGCCTTTTTATTATGATGTACACCATAAATCACCCACGATGGGGAAGATTATTGAATTGCGTGAAAAATATGGCTTGCATATGAAAGTGGAGAGGTATGTGTCTGATGAAACGGGACTTCCTGAGCACGGCAGGATGTTTGTCAGAGAATAAGGCGGAGGCATGTTAATAAGATCAAAGAAATTAGAAATCATGGAGTGAAAATAGCATGAATACACCTGTATTAGAAACGGAACGTTTGATTTTAAGAAAATTTACAGAAGAAGATATGGAGGCGCTCTTTCTTATTCTGAAAGATGAAGAAGTTAATAAGTTCCTGCCATGGTATGCCGTGAAAAACCTTGAAGAAACAAAGCAATTTTATAAGGAAAGATACATTTCAAAATATGCACAGCCGCGAGCCTATGCGTATGCTATCTGCCTTAAAGAAGATAATTTTCCTATAGGTTATATCAATGTAGCTATGGAGGAACATCATGATTTTGGTTACGGACTTCGTAAGGAATTTTGGCATAAGGGAATTGTTACCGAAGCGGGCAAAGCTGTTGTTGATCAAGTGAAGAAAGATGGTTTGCTATATATTACCGCAACACATGACAGAAACAATCCGAGAAGCGGCAATGTTATGAAGAAGTTAGGTATGAAATACTGCTATTCATATGAAGAGCAATGGCAGCCGAAAAATTTTCCTGTCATATTTAGAATGTATCAGCTCAACTTTGACGGTAATGATGATTTTGTGTATAAAAAGTATTGGAATATGTATCACAATAGTTTTGTGGAGAAATTCGAAGACAATCCACTTACAAAAGGACAAGTAAATGATGTGATTGATGGCGATCCACATAATCACTTTCTATAACCGGAACAATAAGTAAGAAATTAATTTTAGAAGTACAGGCTTTTGTGGAAAAAAGTGCATCAAAAGAAAAGATAGGGCTGCGGGGGGCTATGCCGCCGGGCTTTTTGCTTGTAGTATATGATTCAGAGAGTGGCAATGCAGAGTATATTCCACCAGAGTGTAGTATCCATATCATTAATTCTGAATGGAATGAAAAAAATGGTCTGGTAATAAGGAAAGTGAATGCAGAAAACAGTGGAGGCCTATAGTGTGTTTGAAGGAGAAAAAATGGGAAAAATAATCTTAATTATAGAAGACGACAAGGGCCTAAACCAAGGCGTGGCACTGGCTTTAAGGAAACCTGACTGGAAGTTTCTGCAAGCCTTTTCTTTGAAGGAAGGTCTGGAATACTGGGAGACAGCAGAAGTGGACATGGTGCTTCTGGACATCAACCTGCCGGACGGCAGCGGATATGATTTTCTTGGGCATGTGCGTACGGCTTCCAGTGTTCCGGTTATCATGCTTACTGCCAACGATATGGAGATCGATGAGGTCAGGGGGATCGAGATGGGGGCCGACGATTATATTACGAAACCGTTCAGCCTGATGGTTTTAAGGGCCAGAGTGGAGCGCCTGTTTGCGCGCCTGGAAAATGATACGGGAAGCAGTTATCAAAAAGACGGTTATTTCTTCGCGTTCGACAGGCAGGTGTTCGAAGTTCTGGGGAACCCGATCGAACTGAGCCGTACGGAGCAGAAGCTTCTACGCATGTTTATATCGCATCCGGGACAGACATTAACTAGGGAAATATTAAACGAGGGAATTTGGCAGGAGGGATCTGATTATATCGACGAGAATGCTCTGTCGGTTGCTGTGGGCAGGCTGAGGAAAAAACTGAAACTGAAAGAGAAGGAAAGTCCGATCAGGACTGTCTATGGAATCGGGTATGTGTGGGAAAAAGGGGAATAGACGATGGGCATATTGAGAACGAACAAAACGATGAAACGTCTGGAACAGATGCTTGATGAGGCCATGGAAGGTACATTTCAGGAAGTCAATTATGACGAGACAGAGCTTTCAAGGCTGGAATCCAGATGGAAACAGTATCTTTCCACCTCTAAGCTGTCAGTTGAGGCAGCACGCAAAGAGAGAGCGGACATCAAGTCCATTCTCTCAGATATTTCACATCAGACAAAAACACCGCTTGCTAATATCATTCTATACAGCGAGCTTTTAAAAGAGCAGCCGCTAACCGAGGAGGGGGAGGTGATTGCAGAGCAGCTTCATGTCCAGGCGGAAAAGCTGGAATTCCTGATTAAAGCCCTGGTGAAGATGTCCAGGCTTGAGAGTGATATCCTGGAAGTTGTTCCGGTGAAACAACCGCTCAGGCCTCTGGTTGAAAATGCCATAAGGGATGCAAAAGCTCATGCACAGGAAAAGTCCATCACAATCCTGGAACCAGGTTTTGACAGTATTGAGGCGGTCTTTGATTTGAAATGGACGGAAGAAGCGCTTTTTAATATTTTGGACAATGGGATAAAATACTCGCCCAATGACAGCACATTAACAGTATCTGTAATCGAATATCCAATGTATGTGTGCATCAGAACAGCCGATGAAGGTCCTGGTATCCCGGAGGAGGAAAGGAGCAGGATATTTAGTCGTTTCTACAGAGGAGCTGGCAACCAGCAGGAGGAAGGCGTCGGCATCGGCCTTTACAAATTGTGAGAAAAAATGATGGATATATCAAAGTTGGGCCCGGTACAGAGAAGGGATCGGTTTTTGAAATTTATCTGGGGAAGGGAGTTTGATTATTGTGAAATTCTATCACAACTGTTAGGATTCAGACAGAATATAGTTAGGATTGCCCTGTAATATAGAAGATACGAAAGGAGATTGCATTTCGGTGCAATCTTTTCATATCAATAGGAGATATGGCCCTTTCAGTCATATGAGAGAATTGTGTTATTATTCACAGACCATAGGCCGTGAGTCGTAACACAATTATTGAAACATCAGAAGGAGGAAAACAAATGGCTGTATTAAAGACAGAGAATCTGAAAAAATATTACGGGAAAGATGCAATTCTTGTGAGAGCTGGACGGGGTAGACCTCAGCGTAGAGAAAGGGGAATTCCTATCGATTGTAGGAACCAGCGGTTCCGGAAAGTCCACGCTTCTGCATATGCTGGGGGGGCTTGACCGCCCAACGGAGGGGACGGTATACGTGGACGGAAAAGATATCTTCGCCCTGAAGGACGAGGAACTGACTATTTTCCGCAGACGCAAGATCGGATTCATTTTCCAGAGTTTTAACCTTGTTCCTGTACTGAATGTGTATGAGAATATTGTACTTCCGATTGAACTGGACGGAAACCCGGTTGATAAGGCGTTTGTAAAAGAAGTCATCAGAACACTGGGACTGGAAGAAAAATGCTACAGCCTGCCCTCACAGCTTTCCGGAGGACAGCAGCAGAGGGTTGCCATTGCAAGGGCACTGGCATCCAAGCCTGCCATTATCCTGGCGGATGAGCCTACGGGAAATCTGGATTCTGCCACGAGTCAGGACGTACTAAGCCTGATGAAGATTACTAGCCAGCGGTACGGGCAAACCATGGTAATGATTACCCACAATGAGGGGATCGCCCAGCTTTCAGACAGAATTATACGGATTGAGGACGGAAAGGTGAGAGGTAAAGGCGGTGAAAGCCATGCGTAAGGTGAAGAACAAAGAGGTGATCCGCCGCCTGTCGGACAAAAGCTTTAAAGTTAATAAGACAAGGAATCTGATAGCCGTGGTTGCAATAGCGCTGACGTCAATGCTGTTCTCGGCACTGTTTTCCGTAGGCATTGGGACCGTATATACCTTCCAAAGACAGACGGCAAGGCAGTCCGGCGGCGATGCACACGGGGTATTCAAAGAACTTACACAGGAGGAGTATGAGAAACTTAAAGCACACCCGCTGATTAAGGAGAGCATGCCATGCCGGCTTGTGGCGGATTATGTCCGGAATCCCGAATTTTTAAAACGCCATGCCGAGGCTTGGTACTATCCGGAAGAAGCCTACCCGCACTGTTTCATAGACATCATAGAAGGAAAAGCACCGAAAGCGGCAGACGAAATCCTCCTGGATGAGACTTCTCTGGAGCTTTTGGGTCTTCCAAAAGAGCCTGGACAGAAAGTCACTCTGGACCTGCAGCTGCACAATTATGATGAAACCATAACAGAGCGCACATTTACCGTGTCCGGGGTTATCAAATCAGATCCGGCTCTCGATGTGGGATTTGCCCTGGTATCCCAGGCCTACGTAGAAAAATATGCACAGGAACTTGAGTATAAGGGGCAGGATGACACCGGATCCACTATGGGCGCCATCCGTATGGATGTTATATTTTCCAATAGTCTGGGGATCCAGAAAAAGCTGGATCAGGTGCTGACGGAAAGCGGATTCTCAACGGAACCGGGAGATGACAATTATATAGCCTGCAATGCCAACTGGGCATATGTTTCTGACGGGGCGGACGCGGATCCTGCCACCGTGGGCGCTGTAGCGGGAGCTCTTGTGCTGATCCTGATTACCGGATACTTGATCATATATAATATTTTCCGTATTTCCATTATGAAAGATATTCGTTATTATGGATTGCTCAAAACGATCGGGACGACGGGACGGCAGATTAAAAAGATCATCCGCAGGCAGGCTTTGAAACTTTCTGCCATAGGGATCCCCATTGGACTTCTGGCCGGTTTTTTCGTGGGAAAAGCACTGCTTCCTGCTATCTTGAATTCTACAGGGACAGTCGCACAGGGGGAGACACATATTCCGGTCAGCCCGTGGATATTTATCGGTGCGGCGGTATTCTCACTGATTACGGTATTTATATCTACCGGGCATCCGGCGAAAATGGCGGCAAAGGTCTCTCCGATAGAGGCGCTGCGTTTTACGGAAGGGAAGAAGGAGAAAAAGAAGGGGAAACGTTCTTCCGGCGGAGGGAAAATCTGGCGCATGGCACTTTCTAATCTGGGAAGGAGTAAAGGAAAGACAGCGATTATCATTGTATCCTTGTCACTGGCGGTTGTGCTTTTAAACAGTGTATTTACAGTCACGAACTCTTTTGACATGGATCTGTTTCTGAGAAGCTTTACGAGCTCGGACTTTTTAATTGCCAATGCCAAATATTTCAATACGGAATATTATCATGGAAGCAACGAAGCAACGATTGACGAGGAAAACCTTACAGAATCCTTTATAGAGGCATGCCAGAGCATTAACGGATTTAAAGAAGGCGGGCGAATCTATGCTGCCAATGGGAAGGTGGGAGTTAAGAAAGAGGGGGTCACGATTCCGGAAGGATATGATGTAAATGAAGCCGGAGAACCGGGTGAGTACTATGGAAAGAATTTCATACCAATCCCAAGTACAGAAAATGGTGATTATTCCTCCATGTTTTATGGGGTGGAGGACTTTATTGTGGACGAGATGAAAGTATGGAAGGGCGAGAGTGATGTAGATACGATCAGGGAAAAGCTTGCCACGGGCGATTACATCATCTATTCTACATTGGTTGATGATAAAGGGGAAGTGTATGAAGATAAAGTCCTGCACCAGCCCGGGGATAAGATTATACTCTCTTATACGGACCTGAATGGAGAATATAAAGAGAAGGAGGTTACGGTTCTCTCGGTAATAAAAGATGATTACTGGAACCTAACCAACCGTATCAGCTCAGAATTTACTTACTATGTAAGCGCGGACTTCTTTAAGGAAATACTATCTGACAAGTATCTTATGAGTTACTCCTTCAACGTGGAGGAAGGGAAAGATAGGGATGTGGATGCTTGGATTGAAAGCTATACGGAAAGTAGTGAACCACTGATGGATTACTCTTCAAAACTGCAGTATGTAGAACAATTCTCATCTATAACAGGAATGTTCCTGATGGTTGGGGGATCACTTGCATTTGTCATTGGATTTATTGGATTACTAAACTTTATCAACTCCATACTGACAGGAATTATTTCAAGACAGAGAGAATTTGCTATGATGCAGGCAATCGGCATGACGAGGCGCCAGCTGACAAAACTGGTCATTGTGGAAGGGCTTTACTATGCATTGCTGACCATTGTATTTTCTCTGGCAGCAGGTTGTATCTTCTCTTTGACTATAGTCAGGAAGTTGTCGGAGGGAATGTGGTTTATGAAGTACCAATTCCTTATTACCCCGATGCTGATAGTATTCCCGGTTCTGATATTACTTGGAGTACTGGTTCCATATCTAGCGTTCCGGTTTGGAAATTCCGGCAGTGTGGTGGAAGAATTACAGAAAGTTGATTAGGATATTTAGGCATGGGGGACTTGTTCATTCAAGTCCCCTTAATGCATTTATCTTTCTTAGACCGCATATTTGTTAGCTACATCCATATACTTCTGTGCAATAGAACTAATCTTGGAATATTCCCCATTCATAATCAGCTTTCTATCCGCCAGATCACTGCCGACACCAAGCGCAAAGGCCCCGCAGACGAAAAAAGAATGAGAGTTTAGATTTGTTTAGAATTCATTTAGAAACAGATAAGATATTACTGCCATAATGTACTTATCAAAAGGAACAGCTTTTGAAATTTGTGGAAAGGAGATAAAAGGAGAAAGCCAGTGGATTTATTTGTCTGGCAGAGAAATTGCCGACAGAAAAAGGGAGTACATAGTAGAATCCCAATAGGGGAAACCATGATGACGAGTAAGATATATGCCGCAATTTAGAGAGGAGTTTAACCATGAATAATTTTCGTAATAAGACATGGAAAGGATTTTTAAAGAAAGGGCTTGTTTTCTGTATGATTGGCGTAATGGCACTAGGGTTGGTAGCCTGTGGTGGAAAGGATAAGAAATCAGATACAAAAGTGCCGAAAACACAAACTGAGCAATCTAAAAATAAAAAGACAAATAAGAAACCATCTTCCCAGACAGAGAAAAAGGATGATGCAGATATTGAAAAACCACAGAATACGACCGGAGCGGATCAGAATAAGACAGACGATACAAAGGCGCAGGATGGAGCAGACAAAGAGTCTGACACAAAGAATTCAACCCAAAAGAAGCCAACCCAAAGGAATTCAACTAAAAAAAATTCAACAAAGAAAAACAGCACAGTACAGAAATCCAATAAAAGTGGTTCGACAACATAAGACAAAAAGAATAATTAAGCATAATGGGCCACATGGGAACATGCGGCCCATTTTTCCTGAAAGGAAAACAATATGAAGAATATACTAGAATATTTGGAAAAGACAGAACAGCAATACCCCTGTCACACAGCGTTGGACGACGGAATCTTTGCATTTACCTGGAAAGAATTGGCAGGAATATCCAGGAAGATGGGGACAGCATTTGCAGGAAAAACAGAGCCAGGGCAGCCAATTGTCATATTGGCAGAAAAAAGTTCGGTCACTCTGGCAGCCATGTTTGGAGCGGTATATGCCGGATGTTTCTATGTTGTGGTTGACCCTTCGCAGCCAGCGCAGAGGATACAGGAGATTCTGAACGTGTTGGAACCGGAGCTTATTGTGACAAATGACAGGACGAGGGAACTCCTAGCACAAATAGATTACAAGAGGAACTCATATTTGGTAAAAGATGCCATGAATGAGCAGACAGACTGGAAAATACTTAAAAAAATCCGGAGTGACTGTCGGGATATGGATATCCTGTATGGAATCTTTACTTCCGGTTCAACTGGAAAACCGAAAGGAATCGTAGTCAGCCACCGGGCAGCAATGGATTTTATTACACATTTTGTAGAGACATTCGGATTCACAGTTCATGACAGGATAGGAAATCAGGCGCCTTTTGATTTTGATGTGTCGGTGAAAGATATTTATACCAGCATGTTTACTGGGGCAGAGCTTGTTATTATTCCAAAAGAAATGTTTTCTACGCCGCCTGTACTGCTTAATTATCTTTGTAAAAAGGAAGTAACCGCACTTATATGGGCAGTATCCGCCCTCAGTTTGGTGTCGGCATTAAAAGGATTTACCTATCAAGTGCCTCTGACGGTAAAAAAGATTCTTTTCAGCGGAGAGGTCATGCCGGTAAAACAGCTCAGAATATGGCAGGCGGCTTTACCAAGTGCAGAATTTGTTAATTTATACGGACCTACGGAAATTACCTGCAACTGCACGTATTATCGGGTAAAAGAAATGTTGCATGACGGAGAAAAAATTCCGATTGGAAGAGCATTTCCGGGTAGGGAGGTGTTCCTTTTAGACGAAAGTGATAAAGAAATTATATCTCCGGGAATAGTTGGGGAAATTTGTGTTTCAGGAGAATCGCTGTCGGAAGGATATTATCACAATCCCAAGGAAACAAAAGAGAAATTTATATTTTATCTGCGAGGTGGAGAGGGGGAGGGACGTTGTTATAAAACCGGCGATTTGGGATTCTACGGAAAAGATGGTGAACTTTACTTCTCTGGACGGAAAGATTTTCAGATTAAACACATGGGACATCGAATTGAACTAGAAGAAATCGAGCATGCAATGGATCAGATTGATGGTCTGGAGAGAGGCTTATGCCTGATGGATCAGAGAACAAACAGACTGGTGGTATTTTATATGGGGAATGTCAGTAAGGAACAGATTTTGAAACAGATGAAGAAAAAACTCCCGGCCTATATGATTCCTCATAAGTTGATAAAAACAGATTTGATGCCATTAAACAAAAATGGAAAAATAGACCGGGAATACTTCCGGCAGAAATTGGGGTGATGAAATGGATATGGAATATTTGGAATATGGAATTGTGAGATATGGTACACCTCTCTATGTATTCAATATGGACGAAATGAAAGACACGGTATTGTGCATTCGGAATGAACTGGCAGGGAAGGCAGGGCTTTGTTTTGCTATGAAAGCCAATCCATTTCTAACAAGGCAGATGACTGCCCTAATAGACCGGATTGAAGTCTGCTCAATGGGAGAATTTGAAATTTGTAGAAAACTTGAAATCGAGCCTGAAAAAATACTGATATCAGGGGTGCTGAAAGAAAAAGAGGACATCTATTCAATTCTGAGATATTACAAGGGAGCATGTACCTATACCATTGAATCTTTGAATCAGTTCCACGCCTTTGCAGATTGGTGTGATGCGAATAATGAAGTGATTCATGTATATCTCAGACTGACTAGTGGAAATCAGTTTGGCATGGAGGCGGAAATCATTCAAAATATAGTTTCCATGAGAGATAAGTGTCCGTTTCTGAAAATTCAGGGAATTCATTACTTTTCCGGAACACAGAAAAAATCAATGGAAAAGATAAAAAAGGAGTTGACATATCTGGATGTTTTTCTTAGGGAACTGGAAAAAAGATCCGGATTTCAAATAGAAGAATTGGAGTATGGACCTGGAATTCCTGTTTCATATTTTGATGGACAGCAGGATATGGTGGAGGAGAACATCCGTATGATTGCCGCTCAAATTCTGGCAATGCAATGGAAAGGAAGTGTCATGCTGGAGATGGGTCGTGCACTTGCAGCAAGATGTGGATACTATCTGACTAGCGTTAAAGATATTAAGCGGAACAACGGCAGGAATTATTGTATCGTAGATGGGGGGATTCATCAGATTTATTATGATGGACAGATTAGAGGTATGTATTGTCCGAAATTTCAGGTAATCCCAGCGCACGAGTATGGGATAGAAAAAACATATACCGTCTGCGGTTCTCTCTGTACGGTTAATGATATATTGGTGCAGAATGTGGCAATTAAAAATTTAAGGGTTGGCAATGTGCTGATTTTTGAACGTGTGGGAGCTTATGCAATGACGGAGGGAATGGCGATGTTCTTAAGCCATGAATTACCGCAGGCTGCGTTTTATAGTAAAGAAATGGGATGGAAGCTGGCAAGGAAAAAACTGGAGACATATAAATGGAATATGGAGGATAAGATAGACGATGGAAGCATTGATGAACATTTTAATGGAAATTGATGAAAGTATTGATTGGAAGAAGGAAAATTCATTGATTGACGACAGGCTGTTGGATTCTTTCGGAGTAATTTCTCTTATCTCGGAGCTTGAAGAAGTATTTGCTATTGAAATAGAGGCGGAGGAAATTGTTCCTGAGAATCTGAACTCTGCGGATGCTATATGGAAAATGGTGCAGAGGTTAAAGGGGAACTGATATGGCTTATCATACGTCCATATATTTATTCCTCTTTCTGCCGGCAGCACTTCTTGCCTATCAGCTGACACCTAAAAAGTTCCGATGGATGACATTATTGCTATGTGGCTATACGTTTTTCTGGACGGTCAGCGGGAAACTGGTTTTCTATCTGATGGGGACGACATTGGTAACCCATTACATAGGCATATGGATTTCTTTAGTAAAGCTTCAGTGTAAAATGAATATAGCAGGATTGCACGGAGAAGAAAGCCATGCCATTAAGAAACAATATAAGAAAAAAGAGAAACGAATACTGGCTGGCGGAATTTTTATACTGGTATCTGTACTTGCATATCTAAAATACTATAATTTTTTCATACAAAATGCGAATATTCTACTGCATGGTGTAGGAAGCCAACTTTTACTAGAGGCTAAAATACTGGTGCTTCCCATTGGAATCTCCTTTTACACCTTACAGGCTATCGGTTATATAATAGATGTCTATTGGGGTAAAATCGACGGACAGCAGCATCCAGGGAAGGTGGCATTATTCCTTGGATTTTTTCCACAGATTATGGAAGGACCAATCAGCCTGTATTCCCAGACTGCAGATACACTTTGGGCAGGGACTTCCCTAAGAGGAGAAAATATATCTAAAGGCTGTATCAGGATTCTGTGGGGATTATTCAAAAAAATGGTCATTGCAGACCGTCTCTATGTGTTGGTACAGGCTGTTTTTGAGCATTATGAGAATTATCATGGAGTGATAATTGCAGTTGCGGCTGTGGCCTATACCATCCAGCTCTATATGGAATTTTCGGGGTGTATGGATATCATCATAGGGAGTGGCAGAATGTTCGGTATGACTTTGCCTGAAAATTTCTGTCAGCCCTTTGCCTCAAAAAATGCAGCAGAATTCTGGAGACGGTGGCATATCACGCTGGGCGTATGGTTTAAAACCTATATTTTTTATCCGGTATCGGTATCTGCAGCAGTAAAAAAATGGAATAAATTTGGGAAAAAACATTTGGGGAAGTACATCACAAAACTTGGTGTCTCTGCGTTTTGCCTATTTCCAGTGTGGCTGTTTAACGGTCTGTGGCATGGCCCAAGGTGGAGTTATATTTTCTATGGGATGTATTATTTTGTGATTCTCCTGGCCGGAGTCGCTCTTGAGCCGATCAGAAATAGAATCATAAAATATACCCATTTGAATGAGCATGCGTTTTATTATAAGGTTCCCCAGATTTTAAAAACTTGGCTTATTATATTTGTTGGAGAACTGTTTTTCCGGGCAAATGGTCTGGCTGCCGGATTTCGGATGTTTAGAAGTATGTTTCAGAATTTCGAGTTGCAGAAATTATGGGATGGGACGCTGCTTACCTTTGGATTGGACCAGGCAGACTATTATGCCATTATAGCTGGGTGTATGGTGGTGGCCGTGGTCGGAATGATAAAAGAAAGGAGTCTGCTGGGTGAAGAAGGAATCGGGAAATTGTGTCTTCCGTTCAGATGGGCGGTCTATTATGGACTCATTCTGGCGGTGGTAATCTTTGGAGCCTACGGAAGCGGTTATCAGCAGGTGGACATGATTTATGCGGGATTTTAAAAGAATACGAAAAAGAGCAGGAAAACGGTTTGTATTTTTTACGGTTCTGATTGTAATTTTAGTAGGTGTATCAGAAAAAATAGAACTGACATACATAGAAAATGATAATTTGGTTCAGAGCAGGAATAAAAGTACCTTTCGGATTTTAAGGGAGCCGGAGAACAGCATAGATGTGATTGTTGTAGGTGATAGTCTTAGTTATTCATCAGTCTCGCCAATGGATTTGTGGAAGAATCATGGGATTACTGCTTATGTTTGCGGCCAATCAGGACAAAAGATACAGGAAACATACCATATGCTGGAAAATGCATTTACTGCACAATCGCCCAAGCTGGTTATATTGGAAACAAATACTATGTTCAGGGGAAGATTGGGGCAGGAACTGACTAACCTAAAAGAAACACTGGAAGAATGGGCGAACAACTATATCCCTATTTTCCGGGGGCATGATATCTGGAAATCTTTTGTGATGGATAAAGAGTATCCAGAAGAAAATTTCAAAGGTTTTGCGTTACGGTGCGGCATACAGCCATATGAAAAAGGCGATTATATGCTGGAGACCGAGCAGAAAGAGGAAATTCCGCCTACGGTAATAAATTATATGGAGATTATCATAAGCCTTTGCAAGCAAAATGGGGCCGAACTGCTTCTATTGGGAACGCCGTCTCCATTGAATTATAACTATCGGAGGCACAATAGCATTGATGTATATGCAAAGGAGCACGATCTGGAATATCTGGATATGAATATGAAACTAAAAGAAGTTGAGATTGACTGGAATACTGACACTTTGGATAAAGGTGATCATCTGAATCTGTCGGGTGCCAGGAAGGTTACACAATATCTGGGAGGATTTTTAGTTAAGCAGTATGCGCTCCCTGACCACAGGGGCGAGAGGTTCTATACTGCATGGATGAAAGAAGCGGAAGATTATACAAAGAAAATGGAAAAATCGTTGAAGGTGATTAGGAATAATGAGAATTAAGCAAACGGAAAGCTGGAAAAAGTGGACAACAGCGCTATTTCTGCTTGTATGTCTGGTCTTTTGTGCATTGCTTTTTAAAGCATATTTGGATGGAAAGTTCGACTCTGTTGATACTCTGCAAAAGTACGTCGCGGGATTTGGTTTGATGGCCCCGGTCATTCTGACAGCCATTCAGGCAGCGCAGGTAGTGCTGCCGATTCTGCCAGGATTCTTAGGATGCGTTGTCGGAGCCGTCATGTTTGGTTGTATGGGTGGTTTTTGGTGCAATTATATTGGAATTTCCGCAGGATCTATTATTGCGTTTTTACTGGCAAGAAGATATGGGCGGGGATTAGTCGGCAAAATGTTTCCGGGGGAACGGTATGAAAAGTGGGCGGACTGGGCAGCTAAAAGTAAATCCTATACCGGGATTCTATTTCTTGGCATGGTGCTGCCGTTGTTTCCAGACGATTATTTTTGCTATTTTACCGGAATTACCAAAATGAGTGTCCGCAAATTTGTGACGATTATTGTTTTGGGAAAACCCTGGTGTATTTTTGTATACAGCTTGATATTTTCCGGCTCACTCGGTAGATAGAACTGATATATAATAAAAGGGGAATTCTGCGGATAAGCATGGGCACTCCATATGGCAGAAGGAAGCTGTCATTGCAAACCGCAGGGAAAGGTTGAGAAGAGAGATGGAAGAAAGAAAAAAACTATGTGGATACTATAATTATACGGTCGTTTTGACTTATTTGGGCATGCTTATGGGGTTTACAGGAATTGTGCTTGTAACTGAAGGCAAATACCGGGAGGCAGTTATCTGCCTGATGATTTCCGGAATCTGCGATATGTTTGATGGGACAGTTGCAGCGACAAAACAAAGGGATGTAAGGGAAAAACAGTTCGGGATTCAGATTGATTCTTTAAGCGATCTGATTTGCTTCGGCATTCTCCCGGCTTTGCTTACATACAGTATCAGCGGCAAAACATATCTTTCTTTTTTGACAGCAGCTTTGTATGTGTTATGTGCACTGATTCGTTTGGCATATTTTAATGTTATGGAAGAGGAAAGGCAGGAAAAAGAAGGCGGTAGACGGGCGTGGTATCTGGGACTCCCAGTTACTGCAGCAGCATTGGTTGTGCCTGTCTGCTATATGATAGAAAATAAACTGGCTTATGGAGGAACTCTGCAGACAGTTCTTGTCATGATGGCTGTGGCATTTGTACTGCCTATTAAAATAAAGAAACCGTATCTGGCAGGAAAAATTGGTATTATATTTACGGGAGTGGTAGAATTTGTTATCCTGTTATTGGGGCTGGGATTAGAAGTATGAAGAAAGATACGCTGTTTATCCGATTTTTATATCATACGATTCCCGGACGGAGCATTTTGAAAAGAATTGTAAAACCCCAGGTATCAAGAAAAGTGAGTATTTTTTTGAATTCCAGGTTTTCCCGATGGCTTGTACCGCTGTTTGTGAGAAAGTATCGGATTGATTTAAATGGGTATGAAAAGGAAAACTATACCTCTTTTAATGACTTTTTTACACGCAGACGGCGTGCAGCACGGATTGATATCACACCGGAGCACCTAATCAGCTTGTGATGGGTATCTGACCGTATATCCAATTGGAAAAAACAGCACTTATCGAATCAAGCATATTGAGTATCATTTAGAACAACTGCTGGAGAACAGAGAATTGGCGAAACATTTTTCCGGTGGATGGTGTTTGATTTTTCGGTTAACGCCGAAGAATTACCATAGGTATTGCTATGTCTGTGAAGGGATTCTGCGAGAATGCCGGAAAGTAGAAGGGAAGCTGCATTGTGTACGCCCGGTGGCATACACTTCGACACCGGTTTTTATAGAAAACTGCCGAGAATATGTGGAAATAGAATCTGACTTTTTAGGACATATAATACAGATGGAAATCGGAGCACTTTTAGTAGGAAGGATTCAGAATTACCCCTGCAGTTCTAAAGTGCTGCAGGGACAGGAGAAAGGGTATTTTGAGTTTGGCGGTTCCAGCATCGTTATACTTTTGGAAAAAAACCGCGTAAAAATAAAGAATGAAATACAGGAACGTTCCCAGCGTGATGAGGAAACAGAAGTGTATCTGGGAGAACAGATAGGCAGCATTCAAAAAGAAAGGGGAAGTACAGTATATGAGTAAAGAACGTGTACTGCTTGTGGAAGATGATGCGGATATCCGGGAAGGTGTCCGCATTTTATTAGAAAGCGAAAATTACAGCGTTACAGAGGCGGAGAATGGCAGACAGGGTCTGGAACATTTAGATGAAAATACGGATTTGGTTATTCTTGATGTAATGATGCCTGGTTTGTCAGGACTGCGGACCTGTGAAGAAATCAGGAAGGTTTCTAATGTTCCGGTACTCTTTCTTACCGCAAAAGCACAGGAGTCAGATAAGTTAATAGGATTGATGGCAGGGGGGATGATTATCTGCCGAAACCTTTCTCTTATGCGGAGCTTCTGGGAAGGGTAAAGGCATTGCTGCGCCGGTACAACGTCTATATGGGAAGAAATGTGCCGGAAATGGGTAAAGAAGAGCCATATTTAGAAAATGGAGGTATTAAGATACATGAAACTTTTAATGAAGTGTATGTCGATGGTATGGAAAAAGAAATGTCGGATATTGAATACCACATGCTTTTGTTAATGATGCAGCATCCGAGAAAAATATTTTCGGCACAGAACCTCTATGAAAGTGTGTGGGAAGAACCGTATTTTTATTCCTGTAACAGCACGGTAATGGTGCATATCCGGAAACTCCGGGTAAAAATAGAGAAAGATCCGAAACACCCGAAGTACATCAAAACCATATGGGGAAAGGGGTATAAGTTTGACGCGGGAAACGAGTAGAAGAAATTCCATTTATACACAGTTACTGCGTCTTTTGATTGTATCAGCAGTTGCAGCGCTGGCCATGTTTTGTGTTCTGGATATTGCGGGGCAATACTTAACTGACTATTATGTGGAAGGGACAAATTACGTTGAAAAGAAGAATCAAAGATATGTGGTAAAACTTCAGGAATATGTTGAGCAGCAAAATCTCTCAACCAGAGATACCAGTAAGTTGAATGAGTGGGTAAAAAAGCAGCAGTTATTGTTCATCCGTATGTATAAAGATAAAATACAGGTATTCAATTCACAATATCCGGGGCAGGAAATATGGGAGGAAGAGATTGCAGCTGAAAACTATGAATGGGAGAGCTCCTATATGGTAGAATTTTCAGATGGTGCGGTGGAAGTCATCATAACAGGCGCATATATCTATCAGTTTTATAATTATGTTATGATAGGTGAGATAATACTTTCTTTTGTCCTGTTTCTTCTGCTTGTCCTTTTAGGCATTCGTCGGAAAATGGATTATATTCGAAAACTAAGAGATGAGATTGAAATTTTAGAGAGTGGTAGTTTGGATTATAAGATTACGGTAAAGGGAAAAGATGAATTATCTGAACTGGCAGAAGGACTGGACAGCATGCGGCTTTCTTTTGTCAGCCTGATACAGCAGGAAGCCGAGATGGTAAGAGAAAATCAGAGGATTGTTACGGAGATGTCCCATGACCTGCGGACACCAGTAACCTCTATCATGCTTTATACGGAAATCTTGAAGAAGGGAAAGTATAAGAGTGAGGTACAGTTTAAAGAGTATCTGGATAAGATTGACCTGAAAGCTCATCGCATGAAACAGTTGACAGACCACCTTTTTGAATATTCTCTGATTGCAGGCGGGGGCGAGATAGAGCTGGAAGAACCAGAGCAGTATGAAGTTTTGTTTTACGATTTGTTTTCAGAAATATGCAGCTTTCTTGAGCAGAAAGGTTTTCTGGTTGTATTTCATGTGGACTGGGTGGACTGTGTTATACAGATTTCAACCGATTATGTGATGCGGATTTTAGACAATGTGACTTCTAATATTGTGAAGTATGCCGACCCGTCAGCACCGGTGGAGATTTCTTCCGTTCAGGAAGAGCATATGGTCGGTTTTTCTGTCAAAAACAGTATTCAGAGGTCAGAAAAAAAGCCGGAAAGCACTGGGATTGGAATACAGAATATAAATAATATGATGCAGAAAATGGGTGGAAAATCTATTGTTCAAGAAGATGAAAAGCAGTTCCGGTTAGTGCTGCTGTTTCCTTGCTTAGAAAATAAATGTTAGGAAAAGTTTTGTCCCTTTACGGTGCTGTGTAGTCCCTATCTGTCCGCAAGACTGCAAACATGTTGTAAGAAATCTTGAATAAATGTCTGGAATCTGTTATGATCTATACAGAAAAGGGAACAACCGCCCACGAGTGGTTCGACCTGTGAAAGAAGTAGAAAATACCACCCTGACACCTAGCCAAAGTTTCAAGGGTGGTTTTTCTATTTAAAAGGGTGGAAATGTGATAAAGTTGAAACCAGAAAGAATAAAGGTAGACGAGGGTGTGTGTGATGAAAATGCCAACAGAAAACATTAATAAGGGTATGTTTGCTCCCTGTGGTATGAACTGTATGGTTTGTTATAAGCATTGTTATCATAAAAAGCCTTGCGCGGGTTGTTTAAACAGCGATACGGGGAAGCCTGAACACTGCCGCAAATGCAAGATAAAAGATTGTGCCAAGGCGAAAGGGCTGTCTTATTGTTTTGCATGTTCCGAATATCCCTGTAAGCCCATCAAAAACCTTGAAAAAAGCTACAACAAAAGGTATCAGGCGAGCCTTATGGAGAATAGTGAAGTTGTTCGTCAACACGGGTTGGAAAGGTTTATGGAAATGCAGAAACGGAAATATACGTGTCCAAAATGCGGCGGTATTATTTCTGTCCATGACAGAGAATGCAGTGAGTGTCAGGAAAGCATGAAAGTGGAGAATACCGTTGTGGACGAACTTAAGCGGAATTTGTAGCAGATCTTATTAGGATTAACGGAGGAAATAACGAATGCAAAACTTTCTCAAAACATTGACAAGCGAAAGTAAAAATGCGGCGCTGCCTGAAGAATTTAATTTTTTCGGGAAGCTGATCGGCAGTTGGAAAATCGACTATATAGATAATAGTAATTCCCGCTCAATTCAGGGGGAATCAGCTATCTTAATTTCCGACGAAACGCGGATGGAGTCTGCCCCGTATACTGTTTGAATACACCGGCAAAGTGCTGGCTGGAAGAAAAGCCGAGGGAGTGCGAAATATCGGTAACTGACATTTCAGAACCGGCAAGCAGTTCCTGGGCTTTATCAATTCTTAGGCGCTGTAAATAGTCATAAGGTGAAAAGCCGGTACTCCTCCGGAATTTCCGCTGAAACTGGGGCGGTGAGAGATGGATCAGACCGGCCAGGAATTCCGAACGGCAGCTTTCGGCAAGATGTGCGCCCATATAGTCGATAATAGTCCGGATATCCTCTGGGATCGTATCGGTTCCGGTATTCTCTGTCTGCAATAACCTGGATAAGTGATAAAAAAGCTCAGTCAGGAGACTGACCGTCCGTGCCCGGCAAAATGGAGAAGGAGTCGTACTGATGGATAGGAGTTCATCCATCAGCTTCTTCAAAATGGGAATTCCCCGGAATAACCGTGTCTGGATTGAATAAAGCGTGTCGCGGATACAATCGGATGCAGCGTCGTCCAGACCAAGGAAATTTCGGGTGTCAGGCATACAGGAAAAGATGAGATAGTAAAATTTTGATTTTTCTTCTGTCCATAAGCCGGTACTGTGCAGTTCGTTCGGCATGGCTATAAAGATATCGCCGCTGTGCACATCATACAGGCGGCCCCCCAGTTCATAGTGCTGCCGGCCTTCGAAGTGGTAGCACAGCTCAAAACAATCCTTATGCAGGTGCGGCTTCAGCGGAGCGTTGTCAGATCCCCGGTATTCGACGCGGGACATCAGGTGAAGGTTGGGAATATCCAACCCGGAAAAATCTGTGGTTATTCGAACATTCTGGGAGTTCATCTGGATTACCTCCTGACAGATTCTGGAAAGACGTATAAAATGGTTTATTTACTCGGCAAAGCCTGCGGCAGCAGATATTTTGATCAGCTTTACCCAAAGGACATCCTGTTTTCCATGCCTTTGGGATACCGTTTTACTGTATCATGGGATAAAAGAAATGTCAATTTGGCCGAAAAAATGTACAGAATCAAAGGATGATCATATCTTGGAAGACGCGCTGTGGATTCCTGTATAAACTGTTAGTATACAGTGTAGAGAAGGAGCGTGTTAACATGAACTATGAAAAGCATAATGAGGAAGTCCGCAGACTTTTGCAGCAGGCGGAAGAAGGCAAATGTGAGCGTGTAATGATGGAGCTTGCGATGAATCCACGGATGATCATCTCGGATCCAATGCTAAACCCGCGCCGGATTACGTTTGAGGAATACTTAAAGAATCCACAGATCATGCTGGAGATTCAATGCCAGTTCCAGGAATACTGTGCGGAATCACTCATAAGCGACCGCATCATGGGCTTTGAGAATCTGCAGGAGATAACACCGTACCCGGATTTTCAAAATGTTCTGGAAGGGGCCTGTCTGGGCTGTGAGATTGCATTCCATGGGTGCAATGAACCAGGCACAAAAGTATGCGCGGATGAAACGACGAAATATGAACTTTTAAAAAATACGCGTCCCCTGACGGATCCTCTCGGCGGAATTGTAAGTACACTTTTGTCCCACTATGAGTTTTTTAAAAAGAAGCGGGAGGAAGGATACACGTACAAAGGAAAGCCCCTGGGCAGCCCGGGGATGGCGGGGATGGGAACAGATGGACCCTTTACCATCGCGTGCAGCCTGATCGGCGCTACGCAGGCCTGTATGGATCTCTATGTGGATCAGGATTATATGATGGAGCTGCTGGATTATATTACGGAGGCGGTTATTGCGAGGAATAAGGCCCTGCGCCGCTGCTATGGCCAGCCGGAAAAATCAAAATCCTTTGGGTTTGCCGACGACAGCATTGCATTGCTGTCCCTGGATACCTATACAGAGCTGATACTGCCTTTCCACAAAAAGATGATGCGTGAACTGTGTACAGGGGAGGAGCCGGGCTGGATCCATCTCTGCGGGGACGCTTCCCGGTTCTTCCCCACACTGGTGAGGGAACTGAACGCCGGTACTTTCGATACGGGCTTCCCCATTGACCATGGCAGGGTAGTTCGCGAGCTGGGACCTGATATCACGGTTAAAGGTGGTGTCCATGTCGAGACGCTGCGTGCCGGCACGGCGGAGGAAGTCGCCAATGCGGTGAAAACTATTTTAGAAGCTGTCAAACCCTTCACGCGGAAGTTTATCATCAAGGAGGCAAACAACCTGTCTCCGGGGACACCGCCGGAAAATCTGTCTGCGATGCATGAGGCGGTACGGCGTTATGGGTACTATAAGTAAAATAAGCACGGAGCAGGAAACTGCTCCGCATTTTATTGCCATTCATGGTAGAATAAATGAAAAAGAGTAACAGTTCAGGCATGCCTGAACCATTACGAAAAGAAATCATTAGGAGAAGTGCAATGACAATTGGAATTATAGAAGACGATCTATTATTGAATCAGGCTTTGGATATTGCCCTGCAACATGCAGGCTTTCATACCATATGTGCACATACAAAGAAGGAGGCCCTGTCCCTGCTGGGGAAGAAGGAGGGCCTGCTATTAGTGGATATCGGACTCCCGGACGGGGATGGAATCGCACTGTATCAGGACCTCCGAAAAAAACGGGACATTCCCGCCATTTTTCTGACGGCAAGGGATGAAGAGCAGGACATGCTGGCCGCGTTTGACATGGGTGCGGATGATTATGTGGTGAAACCATTTTCTATGAAAGTGCTATTGAAAAGAATCAACGCGGTATTCAAACGCAGCAGCGAAGAGCAGATGCTTTCCTGCCGGGATATAGCGCTGTATCCAGACAGAAAACAAGTCTTCTTAAAGGAACAGGAGATCGCGCTGACCGCGAAGGAGTATCAGCTGTTGGAGTATCTGATGAGGAATCAGGGCCAGGTGCTGACAAAAGAAAATATCCTGGAGCAGATCTGGGGTCTGGATGGCCAGTTTGTGGTGGATAATACGGTCAGTGTCACAATTAACCGGCTTAGAAAAAAGATAGAACCGGATGCAAAACAGCCGGAGTATATTCATAATGTATTTGGGCTGGGGTATCGGATCGGAGGCAGATAGTATGTATTTTATCATGACCATATCCGTTCTGGCAGGGGGATTGTTTGGCAGCATCGGTATGTATTGCCTGCAGAGAAAACAGAGGGAGCAGGAACTGAATAAGATAATAGAGCTGACCCATGAGATTCTGAATGAACGGGAAATAAAAGCCTCTGCTTCGGGAGAAGAGACTTTGTACGCAAGGATTGAACATCAGCTGGTGCGGGTCCAGGAACTGATGCAGGGGAGAAAAGATGCAGCGGAAAGGAGCCGCGATGAGATACAGAAACTGATCGCGGAAATTGCGCATCAGATGCGGACGCCTTTGATGAACATGGAGACATATCTTGGGTTCCTGCAGGAAAATCTTGCCGGGCAGTCTCTGCAGTATGCGGCTGCGATTGAGAATAGCGAGCAAAAATTACATTTTCTTGTAGAAAGTTTTATCAAAATGTCCAGGCTGGAGCAGCATATCATCCAGATTAAGAAAGAAGAAAAGGATATACTGAAAACGCTCCGGAATTCCCTTGGACAGATTCAACCACAGGCAGAAACAAAGGGGATTCAGTTTGACATCTCTCTCCTGGAAAATGCAGCTTTCCTGCATGATCCTAACTGGCTGGGAGAGGCAGTCTTAAATATTCTGGAAAATGCTGTGAAGTACAGTGAAGCCGGAGGCAGGGTGGAAGTATCCATGTCACAAAATGAGATGTACCTGAAGATCCGGGTAAGAGATTATGGAATCGGCATCGGGGCAGGGGAAGAGAATCAGATTTTCCAAAGATTTTACCGTGGACAAGGTATTACCACCCAGGAAGGATTCGGGATTGGCCTTTATCTGTCGCGGGAGATCGTGAACAGACACGGAGGATTTCTGGTGGCGAAGAGAATGCATCCGGGGCTGATGCTTGAACTTTGTTTTCCTTCCACATTGTTAGAAGTTTGTTAGATTTACTCCGTATACTAGTCGTATGGCAGAAAACTGAATCAGGCTTCTGTGGCTATGATATGTAAGCTGCCAAATACAGAGCAGGAGAAAAGAATTTATGGAAATCGTGAAGGCCGCCAGTCTGAAAAAATATTATATCACAGATACTTATGAGGTCCACGCACTGGACGGGGTGACTCTTTCGGTGAGAGACGGTGAATTTGTGGCAATTGTCGGAACCTCGGGAAGCGGAAAAACAACGCTCCTGAATATGCTTGGAGGCTTGGATATCCCTACGGAGGGCGGTGTCTGGATTCGCGGGAACAGCCTGAAGGATATGGAGATTGAGGAGCGGACGGTATTTCGCAGAAGGAATATTGGATTTGTCTTTCAGCAGTATAATTTGGTGCCAGTACTCAGTGTCTATGAAAATATTGTGCTCCCGTTACGGCTGGATGGAGCAGAGATTGATTGCGAATTGCTGGAAGAGGTAACAAAACTTCTTGGAATCCATGAGAAATTAGAGCGGCTGCCCCAGACCCTGTCCGGCGGCCAGCAGCAGAGAGTGGCAATCGCCCGGGCGCTTCTGGCCAAGCCGGCTATCCTGCTGGCCGATGAACCTACCGGTAATTTGGATTCCGCCACAAGTACTGAGGTGGTGGGGCTTTTAAAATCCTGTGCGGAAAAATACCATCAGACGATAATCGTAGTGACCCATCAGGAGGAAGTGGCGCAGATGGCAGACCGTGTCATCCGGATGGAGGACGGCAGAATCTGCAGCAGGACAGACTGTGGGAAATGTATACAGAACAGCGACACAAGCAGTGGGCAGGAGGGGTAAGTTATGGCAGGAAAAGGATTTACCTCGAATCAAAACAAACAGGTAGTTAAAATGCTTTCAAGGGAGATTGGCAAATGCAATAAGGGCAGAAACCGGATTCTCCTGGGAACGGTTATTTTGTGTATTGTTACGCTGACCATGGTATTTGGAATCTCATTCGGAAAGGTTCAGGCAGAATATACAAAGGCGGTAAGGGCGGCAGGAACCGCAGCATCAGTCTGCATCGGGGATGCGGACCAGTCTCAGTATGAGAAGGTTTGTTCCCTCAGTTATGTGAAGCGGGCAGGAAGGTGTGTAACTCTGGGAGAGGCGGCCGACGGTGATCAGTATATCTGCAAGATCCAGGCGCTGGATGATGCGGCGTGGGAGGAGATTAGGAAACCGGCTTATACGAATATTCACGGACACTATCCAAAGGAAAAGCAGGAGATCATGCTTTCTGCCAGGTCGCTGAAAAGTCTGGGTATTGATCATCCGGAGAAGGGGATGCGGATCGGCCTTACGGTAAGTCTCGGACTGCTTTGTACGAAACAGGAAGAATTCCGCCTCAGCGGCTGGTATACAGACTATGTGGGTGAGACGTCCAATTCTGCAGTGGGATATATATCAGAGCAGAAAGTGGAGGATTGGGGGTATCATGTCTGGGAAGAAGCAGATATTTTGATCTGTCAGTCAGATCATATGGACTGGCAAGAGACGGAAGAGCGTTTATATCAGGATGTATCAGGAAAGGCGTCTGAAGCGAAGATTACTGCTGCCAATACTTATGCCTACGATGCAGTCAATCGGCTGGCAGGAGGGTATGGCATGGCCGCATTTGGTGCGCTTCTCATCCTGTGCGGTATGTTTTTTCTGGTTCAAAATGTGATGCAGATCTCTATGGCAGGAGACATCCGCCAGATGGGGCTTTTAAATACGGTTGGGACAACGAAAAAACAGATGCATAGAATTTATTTGGGACAGATTCTTAGAATCTTAATTCCAGGGGTGCTGGCAGGGACACTTCTGTCGGCCTTTGTTTTGCTGGCAGTGATATCGGAGATACTGGGGAATCAATACTTAAGCGGATATGGAGCGCGAAAGAACTGCAGATCTTTCGGCCGGGGCTTCTGGCGGCTTCCATCGTATTTACAGTGATGCTCACCGTAAGCGCAGCGGCAGGTGTCATTCACCACATCGTAAATATATCCTGTGTGGAGAGTATGAATTATACCGGTCTGGTAAGAAACAGGCAAAAGAAGGCAAAATGGAGAAAGACAGAAAAGAAACTGGTACGAATAAAACATAAGAGGCGAAAAAGAAGCGCTGCCGGGGAACTGTGGTACATGGCATGGCAGAATTTGACCAGACATCGGGGAAGATTTTTACTGACGGTGTTTTCCCTGTTTCTTGGGATGGAGACCTTTCTGGGGGCTGTTGTTATTACTAAGGGCAGTGATTATATACATGTGATCGAGCAGCGTCCGGATTTTCTGATTGCCGGTGAATTCAGTGAGTGGGGGAAGGAACAGGGATACGGACTGGAGTATAAATCGAGAGATGTGGGTGAAGATCCGATGCTGACAGAAGGGGATATTTTATACTTATTATATGGCAATTCCTATGATGAGTTTTCCCCTATTTCTTCAGAGGTCAGAGAAGCCTTGTTAAGCCTTGACGGGGTGGATCAAGAGAAGTCGTACATCATGGAGGGGGCTTATATGACTTCGACTATTTCCAGAAAAGGAGTGATGCCCTTACTGGATAAAAGAGATTCATTTAATAAAAACGCACCGGTAATAGAAGGCGCCGGATATGGTGAAAACTATGCCATGATTGAAGGCGGGCTTGAAGATGTCGTCCAGATTCTGAATGACGGGGAGATCACCGCTCTGCGGCAGTATGTGGAGGACAATCAACTGCCGGTGGATATGGACAGTCTGGAAAATGGAACAGGCGTGATGATTCTCCATGACCATCAGCTTTCACCAAAACAGGAGAGGCTGGCAAAGGAGAGTGTGGGAGAACCGCTGTATTTTACAACAATGCGGTCTAAGAAAGATTGGATGATTTGGGATCAGCTGAGTCCAAAGGAGAAAGACAGCGTAATAGAAGAAGAGGCACTTGGAGGAATACAGTCGGATATGTTCACTTTAAGCGGCTATCTGGATAACCGGGCGGAGGGATTTCCTGATATACGTCAGACCTGGCATGGGGCAGAGGGGCTGGTTTATTATCTGATCAGCAGGGAGGGCTTTGATAAGCTGCCTACGGAGAAAAAAACGCTTTATATGGAATTGAATGTGGATGAAAAAAGGGAGACAAAAATAAAGACAGAGATTCAAAATATGATATCCCGGGAGAACCGGAGGCGGGAAAAGATGACAGGAACAGGAGCAGACGAGGAGAACGGAGAGGCAGGAATCTTCTGTATCAGCAAATCGGACCTGCTGGCAGAGGCGGCCAATTATATCAGAGGGAACCGGCTGATTCTTGGAAGCATCAGCGCAGTCTTATTATTTGCAGGGCTGACGAACTATTTTAATGTTATGATCACCGGAATATTGTCCAGGAAAAGAGAACTGGAGGTTATGAAGAATGTGGGGATGACCCGGCGGCAGGAGCGAAGGATGCTGGCGGCGGAGGGGCTGTATTACTGCCTGATTGCGGCAGGTTTGATGTTGACGGTGGGAAGCGGGATCTTGAAGCTGATTTGTATCTATATGGAGCAAAGGCTTTCCTATTATGTGTCCAGATATCCGGTGGGATGGTCAATTGTACTGGTTGCCGGATTGGCGGGGATCTGCCTGGTAATACCGGAGATGATGTTTCGCAGGCAGAAAAAGGAATGATATAATCCATAGGGTACTTGATTTTTTCAAGTACCCTTTTTAAGTTAGGATTTTTAGATCAAAGTTGGA
This sequence comes from Clostridiales bacterium VE202-21, assembly GCA_000509105.1. Lineage (GTDB taxonomy): Bacteria > Bacillota > Clostridia > Lachnospirales > Lachnospiraceae > Faecalicatena > Faecalicatena contorta. The sequence goes on from BAIF02000066.1 coordinate 135,248, forward strand.
TCAAAAGCGTTACTGTTCATATCCTGCAGGCGAGTATATTAACGCCGTCTGCCTATTGAAAGATACCGCTAATGGCACTTATGAAATTTTTTTGAAACGGAATCGAAAATAATAACAAAATATCAAAAATTTTGTAGGTACATTAAAAGGTATTTATGCTAGAATTATATTATGTAATAGAAAATTGTGTATTGGAAAATATAAATAGGTGAGCTATGAATAAGAAAAAAGATGGAAAACGTACGATTCAACAAAATATGATTTTTTTACTATCTTGTATTATAGTTCTATTGGGAATTTCCATCATTGCTAACGAATATAACCGGGTCTATAAAATAAATATTGAAAAAATAAATGCGTATACAAATGAAACGGCACGTAATTTAGAAGAAGCATTTGAGTTTGTATCAAATACAATAGTTTTAGCAGCAACAGAAACGAGTGTTCTTGAATGGTGTAAGGACCCTTCTTATTTTGAAGAAAAAAATGAAAACTATGTTTTTAATCGGAACAGATATAAAGAGGAACTTAAAAAGGTTTTTAACTATAGCTCAGCTTGGAATAATAGGGGGATAGCATACATTTCTGTATTTGAAAATGATAAGTTATTGTTATATACATATACGGTTCCTAAAAAAGACATTATTATAGAGAGGCATTTACAAGAAGTATACGATAGTGAACAAATCAACAATATATATAATACGGGATTGTATTATTTTCTATCACCAGTTCCTAAGGACGACACGATGTATGCTGCTCTCAAAATAGCAGCACCAAAGGAGCGGGAGAGTAATTTAATTATTTTATTAGGGATTAATAATGATGCGATAGAAAATACGTATGAAGGCAAAATTGAATATGATACAATGCTAACACTTATTTTGGACGAAGATAATAAAAATTTGTATTCCCGTGATATGCAAGACGACGAATTTATAAAACAAGTTGCAAAATATAAAGACGTAAATGAAAGTATATTTTTCTATAAAGGAGTTGAATACGAATGTATTACTAAAAATATCAAAACAGTGAACCTAAGCCTGGTAAATGTTATCCCTAAGAATAGTATAAATAAAATGGTGCTGAAAGAGCTAACTATTATATTATATATGATATGTCTGGTATTTTTAATATCAATAATCGTAGTGTTTTGCATGTCTAAGAGAAATACACAGTTTATAAAAGATCTGGATGATGCAATGGAGGCTATTAAAGACGAGAATTATGCAATAAGGCTGAAACCATATTCAAATAAGGCAGAAAATGATTTGAGTGAAACATTTAATAATATGACTATGAAAATGGAAAAACTCATTAATGAAGAGTATAAATCTAAGATATTGTACCAGGAATTAGAGCTGGAAATGATACAACAGCAAGTAAACCCACACTTTCTCTTCAATATATTGACGATAATACAGATAAAAGCGAAAATGCTCCAGGATGATACAATATATCATATGTTGAAAGCACTTTCAGGCTTTTTACGTGCATCTCTATATTCAGAAAAAAATGCGAGAATTCCAATCGGAAAAGAATTGGAATATACCGAGTTTTATCTGTATTTACAAAAACAACGCTTTGAAGAGCAGCTTCAATACTCGATTTCACTGCCGGAACACTTGGGAAAATATGAGTTGCCACGTCTTACGATTGAACCGTTAGTTGAAAATTCAGTGATCCACGGTATGAATAATCTTAACAGGAGTATGGAGATTAAGATAAAAGTAGAAGAGGCGGAACATGCGATACGAATAGAAGTTTGTGATAATGGAATCGGATTTGATGTGGAATCTCTCCATACAGATGATTGTCATAGTTTAAAAAGAGAAAAGATAGGATTGCGGAATACCGGTACAAGATTACAGCTACTGTATAACAGTGAATTACATATTGAAAGTAAAATAGGAGAAGGGACAATTATTTGGTTTGAACTGCCAAAATATTAGAGGGGGATATAGTAGTGTACAAGGTAATTATTGTGGATGATGAAAGCATAATTCAGCAAGGCGTTAAAACGTTAATTGATTGGAATGAATTAAATTGTACGATTTCCAAGACATGTAAAAATGGCAGAGAAGCTTTGGAGTTTATTCAAGGCAATGATGTGGATTTTGTAATTACGGATATAAAAATGCCGGTTATGGATGGACTGGAATTGGCAAAAAAGATCACAGATTTATATGAAGGAATAAAAGTAGTGATTCTGACTGCATATTCAGAATTCGAACTAATTCAGAGATCAATACGCAAAGGGGCATCTGATTTTATTATAAAAAATGATTTTATCGAAGAATTACCACAAACAATGAAAAGATTGATTGAACAAAAAGAAGAAGAAAATAAAAGCCGAAAGGAAAAAGAAGAAAAAGACAGTTACCTAAAGGAAATGCTGCTTAGAATGCTGATCAAAGGTAATAACTGTGCACCACAGCTTGAAAAAGAGCTGGAATCCCTAAAAAGGGAAGAGAAAAACTACTGTGTTTGTTCTTTAATAGCTATTTACAATGAAAAAAAATATTCTAAGGACAACATTCTTATGATGATTAAGAATTTGTTCAAAGCGTTGGACATAGAGGAGGAGTATTATTTTATAGAAATACAAGAAAAGGAAATTGCAATTGTATTTTGTGGAAACAACAAAAAAGAAGTAACAAAAGAGGGAATCCTAAGTATATGCAACCAAACGCTTAGGATGGCGGAAGAATTCATGAGAATGATCATTAAGATAGGTGTCAGTGATGTTGTTTATGCTCTGGATTTACTTTCACTGGCCTGGGGACAGGCAATGACTGCTAGAAATCAGGCCTGGACAGGTGAGAATGAAGTCATTGGCTATATATCTGAAATAAATTCTATAGAAATAAACTGCAAAAAAAGATTTCATGAAATGTGGACTTGCTTAATTGAAGGAAACCTCCCTTATGCAATTCAACTTCTAAAAGCGACTGCAGAACAACTTTCACAAATACAGTATCCTATTGACAAATTAAAAATAAGTGTTTTCAATTTTATATCTATAGCATATAGACACCTGAATTCAAATTATTATGATGAGGATACAGAGGAAAATGAACAACAGACATTCTTAGCTATAGAGCGGGCTACTACTGCATATCAGGTATATGATGGAGTAGAGAAAATGATGATATATGTCGATAATGTCATGAAAAGTAAACATGAAAAACATTATTTAGTAAAATTAATAGATAAGTATATTGCGGAAAATTATAAAAATAGCTTTACTATAGCAGAAATGGCAAATGACCTGGAGGTGAGTTCTGGATATATTAGTCGAATATATAAACAAAAAACAGGAAAGACTATAATAGAAACAATTAACAGATATCGGGTAGAGAAAGCAAAAACGTTCCTGAAGGATACTACAATGAAGATATATGAAGTGGCAGAAGCGGTCGGTATTGAGGATCCTGCATATTTTACTACAGTATTTATTAAATATACGGGAATAAATCCAAGTGAGTTTCGGTCAAGGTAAAAAAGTTAATAAAAAGTGAAAAAAACACAAGGACTCTTTTATTAATAACAAGAATAAAGAGTACTTGTGTTTTTATATGTCGAAATATACAAATAATAATAAATACATCTATTCTATAGTATCTGTTTCGTATGATAGAATTTCTTTAGCAATAAACCTCAAAAAAAGAAAGGAGAAAATGATGAAAAAGAAAATATTAAGAAGAGGTGTATCAGTTGTCATGGTAACTGCATCAGTCATGGGAATGATGGGCGGATGTGGTGGAAAAAAACAAGAAGATGTGAAAGCTGATACTGAGGAGAGTACTTCAATACGTTTTATGGATGTGTCGCCTAGTGAAGCAAGGGAAAATTATTATAAGGACACATTCCAGAAGTTTCAGGAGGAGACAGGGATAGAGGTTATTTATGAAAGCGTTCCGTGGGATGATGCGGCAAATAAGCTGACGGTTCTTGGTACGGCCGGACAATTGCCGGACGTATTGACTTTTACAGAAAGCTGGTTTGGACAATTTACTGAAGCGGAATGGCTTTATCCGCTGGACGAGTATGTTGAAGAACATGAGGATGAATATAATGAGGTGGTAAAGGGATATACATGGGAACAACAACGCCAGCTTTACGGTCATGTATATGCAGTACCGGATGCATTTCAGGTATCGGGGATCTACTATAGAAAAGACTGGGCGAAAGAAATCGGTTATGAGATCCCGACAGGGGATGATTGGACATGGGATGCATATTTAGAGCTGATCAAAGCATTAACAGATAAAGAGAAGAATCGATACGGCAATTCTTTTAGAGGGGCAAGAGGCGGATTTGATTGTGTCCAGGGATATTTACAAGGAATTACTATAGGTAAAATGTATGATGAAGAGGGCAATTGCTTATTGAACAGCCCTGAGTGCGTGGATGCGTTTGCTAAATGGTGTGATATATATAGGGATGGCTATGTTCCAGAAGATTCTGTGAACTGGGGATTTGCCGAAATGGTAGATAATTTTGCAAGTGGCTTGACAGGGACATTATGGAACGATTCAGAAGTAGCATTAACATTATCCCAAAAAATGTCAGACGATGAATGGGGCGTGCTTCCCGTACCAGTCTGCAAGGACGGAACCCGGATTATAAGAACTTCTAATCCGTACTCATATGTCGTTTCATCCCAGACTAAGAACAAGGAAGCAGCAATAGAATTAATTGATTTCTTATCACGTACAGATAATAACATGCAGTATTGTTTACAGACAGGGGCAATTCCTGTTAAAGCTGATGTTGGAGATGATGAAAATTATGGTGAGGATGGTATATATGCTCCATTTGTTGCACAGTTAAATCAGCAGGACGCAATATTCCCAACAAACTACGGGCCTTTTGATGTAACAGACCTTCATCAAGAAACATTACACGTCGAAATGCAGAAATGCCTTTTAGGAGAGCAGACAGAGCAGGAGACATTGGATATCCTTTCAAATGAGCTATCCAGCCGTATGAAGAAACACTTAGAAGAAAATCCTGGATCTAAAGTTCCGGAACCTATTGTAATTCAATAAATGTGAAACGCATTTTATAGACAGGCAGATATTTAGAAGCAATGGGCAACGTAATGTTGCCTATTGCTAAATCATTAAAGGAGTGAAAAATTGAGAGGTAAAGAACTGCTGCAAGTAATATGGAATTTAGGAAAAGCAGAGAGACCGGCATTAATATTAGAGGAGACGGAAGATGCTCCATTACAAATAGCAGGGAACGCAGATGATATGGAAAGATGTTACCAAATTGCTATACATAGATATAATACAACGCTGCAAGGGAGAGATGATAATTATAATTCACTGGTAACGGGGATTGGGACACATATCATTCCATGTGCGTTAGGCGGAAAGGAACGGGTTTTTCAAGATGGGCATAAATACTTGGAAAATCCTATTATTTATTCGGTAGATGATGTAGACAACATAAAAAAGCCGAACATTTTGGATGGACTTTTAGGAAAACAGATCCGGCTGATAGAATATTTTGCAAATAAGACAAACGGCAAAATACCAATAAGAGTAGGAGATATTCAAAATCCATTGGGATTAGCGGAAATGATATGGGAGACGAATGACTTTTATATATCATTATACGAACATCCTGGGAAAGTCCACCAATTACTGGAACTATTGTGTGAAACAGTAATCGAATATATCGACGCAATGAAAGCAGTATGTGATAATTTATGTCCGCTAACATGGCCTCTTATTTGGGCGCCTAAGGAAAAAGGCATTTATATAGCTGATGATACAATGTCTATGGTTTCACCCGAAATGTATGAGGAATTTGGAGTAAAATATAACAATATTATTAGCCGTGAATTTGGAGGCTTGATGCTGCATAGCTGTACCATGAATGAAAGGTACTTTGGGAAAATAATAAAAAATGAAAGTCTCAGATCCGTTAATTTTGCATCACAGTATTCATCGGATATGAGCAGTATATATGACTATTTTGGTGGGAAAGCAGTAATACTGCCGCACTATCAGCACGGAGATAATCCACAAATTGGAACAGAAATAGAATTTCTTGAAAAGATAAAAACTTGTTGGAAGCCGGAATATCCTACAATTATATACATATCAAGCAATTTACAGGGCGGAAGGCAGGATGCTGTGTTAACAGCATATAATCGGCTATTTGGAAAAATAGAACAGTGAAAGGAATGGATAAAGTTATGAATCAAGATTTACTTACAGTAACTCATTTAGGTGAAAATCCGGATAAATATATGAACGCTGTAGTACCGCCAGTATTTATGAACTCGCTGCATGTTTTTGATACTTATGAAAAACAGAGTACGGTTAATCTGAAAGAGGATTTTGTTTATGGGAGAACGGCAAACCCAACAACAACTATCTTGGAAAAGAAAATAGCAGCGCTTGAGCATGGGAAAAAAGCAGTTGCCTTCTCCAGTGGTATGGGAGCCGCAACCGCCGCTGTCTTTTCGATCGCAAAGACAGGGGATCATATCATCTGCATGAGAAATGTATATTTTCCGGTTAAGCGTTTATTAGATGAATATTGCGTGGAAAGGCTGGGAATGGAGGTTACATATGTTGCCGGCGATGATATCAGAGAACTGGAAAATGCTATAAAAATGAACACCAGTCTGATTATATTAGAAAGCCCTGCAACGTTTATTTTTAAAGTGGTAGATGTAGCAGCAATAGCAGGCATAGCCAAAAAACATGGTATAAAAACATATATAGATAATACATTTTGTACACCCATTTTTTCAAAGCCATTAGACCTGGGAATAGATATTGTGATGCATTCAATATCGAAATATATCGGGGGCCACAGTGATATCAATGGTGGGGTATTGGTATCAAAGGATGCTGAACTAATGGATAATGTGCAGCTGCATTACCGGGAATATTTTGCATCTATTTTAGGCCCGATGGAAGCGTGGCTGGCGATACGGGGACTGCGTACACTTCCCCTGAGAGTGAAACAGCATCAGGAAACAGCTATGGCAGTTGCACAATATTTAGAAAATCATCCTAAAGTAGAGAAGGTATATTATACAGGGCTTGCTTCCCACCCCCAGCATGAAATTATTCAGAAACAGATGACAGGGCATACAGGACTGATGAGCTTTTTATTAAAAGAGAACGCATCCAAAGCCGTGGAATTTATAGACCATTTGAAATTATTTGGAAAGGGATGTTCCTGGGGAGGATTTGAAAGTCTGGCCTTATGTCCTGTAAAAAATATTGCTTCTGAAGACCTGCAGTTTATGGGATTAACAGAAAAAGAACGAGGCTTGATCAGAATACACTGCGGGCTGGAAGGTACTGAAAACCTACAGGAAGACTTACGGCAGGCTTTTGAAGCAATTTAAGGAGATAACCTATGAAAAATGTGAGTACAATTCTATTTTTTATTATTTTTATAATAGTAACGGCTGGAATATTTTATTGTATATTTAAAGAAACAAAAGGACGGAGCAGAACAAGGACAAAGCAGGCTTACTTATTTATGCTGCCGGTTATAATTAGCCTGGTCTTAGTATTTGGATATCCATTAATCAACAGCTTTATAATGGCTTTTCAAAATTATAAACTAACGGATCCAAATAATATAACTTTCAATGGACTCGATAATTTTGTCAAACTATTATCAGAAAAAGATACTAAATTAGTGTTTACTAATACTGTAGTATATTTACTGACTTCCATTATCGGACAGTTTATACTGGGGCTCGGTTTAGCATTGACCCTGCGGAAAAAATTTAGGGGCAGGGGCTTATATCAGGGAATTGTTTTTCTGCCATGGGCTTTTTCCGGGTGTGTTATCGGTTTGATGTTCAGGTGGTCATTTAATGGAGAATATGGAGTGGTGAATGATCTTCTCTTGAAAATAGGGGCGATAAATGAAAAAATAGCATGGCTGGGAACGCCAGGATGGTCATTGGCTGTTGTAATTATAGCAACTATTTGGATTGGATTTCCTTTTTTTGCAATGCTGTTGTTAGCAGCGCTTCAATCGATACCAAATGATGTTTACGAGGCATCTGCAATAGATGGATGCGGGCTGGTACGTCAGTTTTGGTCTATTACATTACCATATCTTAAACCTACGATCGTTACAACGGTTTCACTGAGAGCAATTTGGTCATTAAATTCCTTTGATCTGATCATGATTATCACAGGAGGAGGACCAGCAAATACTTCGAATACGATTACTTCTTATATGTACTCAAGAGCATTTGCAAAATACGACTTTGGATTTGCTTCTGCACTAGGGGTTGCATTTATGTTAATTATTTCTTTATTGGCAATTTCCGGATTAGCGATATCAAAAAGAAAGAAGGGAGGAGAGAATTTATGAGAGGTAAAAAGAAATTTCTGTTTTCGTTTAAGGCAATCGTACTTACTTTTTATTTTCTGATAGTTGTCTTTCCAATATATTGGGTTGTAATTACTTCATTTAAACCAAGTGCCGAGATTCTGGACAGAAGTGTTATTACATATTTTCCACATACTTTTACGACGGAGAATTATAGTACATTGTTCAGGATGATGGATTATGGAGTTTATATTAAAAACAGCACTATTGTAGCATTGCTGACAGCACTTGTTGTTACAATTCTGTCAATTTTAAGTGGCTATGCACTGTCCAGATATAAATTTAAAGGCAAAGGGTTAATTCTGCTTTTTTTCCTTGTTATTCAGGTTATTCCTGGAATCTTGGTACTGATTCCACTGTATTCTTTTTTCGCAGAAGCGGGCTTGATTAACACGAAGTTTAGCCTATTAGTTTATTATATATGCGGAAATCTACCCTTTTGCAGTATAACAATGAGAAGCTTTTTTCAACGGATCCCGGACTCGCTGGAGGAAGCTGCAATGGTAGATGGATGCGGGAAAATCCAGACGATTATAAAAATTGTTTTGCCGATCATGCTCCCTGGTATTGCATCAGTGTTTGTATTTGGCTTTTTGGGAGGATGGAATGAACTCATTGGAGCAACCATCTTTGTAAGTACAGCGGAGAACTGGACAATACCGGTTGCGTTAAAAGCCTTAATAGGAAAAAATAATATTGAATGGGGCGTCTTAATGGCAGGCGGTGTAATAGCATTGCTGCCTACAGGAATTCTATTTGCGGTAATGCAAAAATTTGTTGTGGAAGGCATTACTGCAGGGGCAGTAAAGGAATAGTAAAAAGGGGTGGCAGCAATGAAGAGCAGAGAAAGAGTACAGAATGCCATATTACACAAAGAAGCAGACCGTGTACCAAAAGGAGAAGTCTATATTCAACCGGAATTGGCAAATAGGATTTTAGGAAGGACTTATTCTTTGAACTATCAGGATTTTGACAGAGATGTTGCGATAAGAAAGAAATTGAATATGGATCTCGTGAATGTGGGAGAATGGCCGGAATGGCAGATAGGAGTTTCGGAAAATGGACATAAACTTGTTCAAAGTATATATGGGCAAATTTATGAAATAACCGATAAAACAAAACATATAGTTCAAGAGGCAATAGATATAGAAGATGCAGAAAATTACAGAAAGCCCGACTGTCAATTCGTAACAGGGCAATTAGTAGAACGGTATGTAAAAGAAACTGAATTTTTTGTGTTTGCCCAGATAGGCGGACCCGTCTCTATGGTAGATGAAATGTATACGATGGAAGATTACATGGTATACTGCCTGACTAACACGGAGGAAGTGCTAGAGATATCTGAAAAGGTGATTGAATATGAAATAGAAAAGGCAAAAATATTTATAGATAAGGGAGCCCATGGAATCCTGATAGCAGATGATATAGCTTTTAATACTGGAGTATTTTTGCCGCCGCATATCATGGGAAAAATTGTATTCCCTCTGTATAGGAAGATGCTGAAAGAAATTAAGAGTTATAAGGAAATACCAGTATTTCTGCATACGGACGGTAATATCAATACAGTTATGGAGGATATAACTGCGTGCGGATTCGATGGAATACAATCACTTCAGCCATCAGCCGGTATGGATATTGCAGATATAAAAAACAAATATGGCCATAAGCTCTGTTTGTGGGGAAATATTGATTTAGATCAGATCATGTGTTTTGGCACACCGCAGGAGGTGGCGGAGTCAGTCAGGAAAACGATACTGGCAGCCAATAAAAATGGCGGCTTTATTCTGTCTACATGCAATACAATGATCGACAGCATTCCTACTGAAAACGTGTGGGCAATGATAAAAGCCAGTGAAAACATTTTAAAGTAATATAAAATATTTTATATTTTAAAAGGTGATACATATGGAAAAATCGGATATCAAGGACGTTGTTGTTGCGGGTGCAGGGCTTATGGGGGCTGGGATCAGCCAGATGTTTCCGGGAGTAGGAATTAAGACAACATTATATAGTATTAAAGAAAGCGATTTTGTGTTCGCAAAAGAAGTATTAAAAAATAATCTGGATTTTTTAGTGGAAAATAGGGTCATAGATGCCAACCAGGCGGAGGCAATACAAAGGTCTATTAAATTTACAACAGATATACAATGTATGAAAGATGCTGACTTAATTATTGAAGCAATTCCTGAAAATATTAATATAAAAGCCAATTTTTATGAAGAGATATGCAGAAGCGCGAAAGAGGATACCATTATAGCAACGAATACTTCCGCAATTTCAATAGATCTTTTAAGTAATTATGTGACTAATAAAAAACGTTTCTGCGGAACACATTTTTTGAACCCTCCGCACATTATCCCCTTGGTGGAGGTAATAAAAGGGCAATCTACGGACGGTAGTGTATGTGAAAGGCTTGTTGATTTTTTCAGACAATTAGGGAAAAAACCTGTTTTAGTAAAACATGATATTAAAGGGTTTTTATCAAATCGCCTGCAGTTTGCATTATTAAGAGAAGCTACTTATCTGGTGGAAGAAGGAATCGCATCTCCGGAGGATATAGACCGGACAATCAAGTATGGAAATGGGCTGCGCTATGTATGCTCAGGTCCCTTTCAAATTGCAGATTTGGGAGGGCTTACAATTTTTAATAGTGTTGCAAAGTACCTGTATCCTGAATTATGTAATAATAACAACATCAATCACTTATTTGAAAAGTGTGTGGAGGACGGCAATATTGGGATAATGAGTGGAAAAGGCATATACGAATATGATAAAAAAATGGATCATGCACTCTTGAAAGACAGGGACTCTAAAATCATTCAATTATTGAATTGTATTGAATAATGAAAATTACCATATTTTCTAGAAAAGAGGATTAGAAAATGACGAGCAGAGAATTAGTTAAAGCAGCCATTCATTTTAAAACCCCAGAAAGAATTCCATATAATTTCGACTCTAATAGAACTCCCCAGGATGGAAAATATTATGGGGAAGATATGATGTGGGTATTTGTGGAGTCCAAGCCTCCGATAGATGGAAAAAACGAATGGGGGGTCATTTATAAGAGCGTGGACGAGTCTTTTGGAGAGCCTAAGTATTTTCCATTAAAAGAGTGCGGGAACTCAGACGACTTAAAAGCATATAAATTTCCCAAATTTAATCAAGATTGGCGATATAAAAGAATGGAAGACCAGATCCGGAATAATGTAAAGGAGAAATATGTATTGGGAATGCTCCCTTGCGGGCTTTTCCAACACTTAATTGATTTATTTGGTTTTGAAGATTTCTTGGTAAATACTGCAGTTAATCAAGAAATAATAGAAAAGGCGGTAGACCAGCTTCTGGAGATAAACCTGGAAGTGATAGATAAAATGGCGGCGTTGGGAGTTGATGGGATAATAACTATTGATGACACGGCTCTGCAGGATCGGCTAATGATTTCTATAGAAAAATTCAGAGAGATTTTTATACCCCGGTTTAAAAAAATGTATCAACATATTCACGATTATGGTATGGATACATTTATCCACAGCTGTGGGTATACCTTAGACCTTATAGAAGAATTCATACAGGCAGGCTGTGATGTAATTAATTTGGATCAGCAGGATAACATGGGGATAGAGGAAATTTCCAGACGTTATAAGGGGCGCATATGCTTTTTCTGCCCATTAGATATACAGAGAACTTTAAGTTTAAACAGAGAAGAACTGTTTCAAAAAGCGGAACAAATGATCCGGTTATTTTCAACACAAAACGGCGGATTTATTGCAAAAGCATACCCGCAGCCCCGTAGTATAGGTATAACTGACAAATATTTAAAAGATACTGCCGATGCCTTTAAATACTTAGGGGTAAACAGAAAGAATGCTATTTACTCGGCATTAGAATTTAAAAATCCAATACAGATACCGAGCGATATATGGACACTGCCATGGGCGGAAGACAGATTTCCTGATCTAGTAAAGCAACTAAAACAAAAGTATGCGTTGATTACAAATGTAATGGAGTGTGGATATACGGAAAAAACAATAGCCAGTGGTAACCCTTTTACATATGGCGAGTATATGGACGAATGGGGATGCATCTTTGAAAATATCCAACCGGGAGTTATTGGAGAGGTGAAAAGGCCGTTAATAGATTTAACGGATGATGAATGGGAAGATACATCTAAAATCCATATTCCGGAAGAACTTTTGAGCTTTGATATAGAAACAGTAAATAGATGGTGTAAAGAGAATGAAGATCGATTTATAAGAGCAGATTGTGTTGTGCGTCCATTTGAACAGCTTCAGTTCATTAGAGGAACAGAGTTATTATACATGGACTTGATGTTTATGCCGGAAAAAATGTTGTCTTTTGTTACCAAAATGCATGATTTTTATTGCAGATTACTTGAAAAATGGTGTCAGACCGATATAGATGCAGTTATGTTAATGGATGATTGGGGATCACAGGAATCACTGCTTATCAATCCTCAGATATGGCGGAAAGTATTCAAACCAATGTATAAAGACTATGTCCAAATTGCAAAGCGGTATGGAAAAAAAGTTTTGATGCATTCGGATGGTAATATCTTGCTGATCCTTGAAGACCTAATCGAAATAGGAATCGACTTATTAAACTGTCAGATTTTTTGTATGGGCTTAGAAAATCTGAGGAAATACGCAGGCAGGATATGTTTTTGGGGAGAAATTGACAGACAGCACATCCTGGTTAACGGTACAGCAGAAGAAGTGAGGAAAGCAGTAGAACAGGTATATCTGTGTTTGTGGAAAAATGGGGGCTGGATTATGCAGCTTGAGTTTGGACCAGGCGCAAATCCGGAAAATGTGCTGGAAGCATATGCAGCATACGATTCTCTAAATAAAAAGATAATGGAAGGTTCTGGCAGACACAATATTATATCTTGATCTATGAGTGCGCATTTGTTGAAAATAAGACAATAAGGAGAATTTACATATGAGTAAAAGAAGTGATGTGCTCAAAGTTCTGGAAGGTAAGGAACCTGAATTCGTTCCATGGTTTGCAGATCTGGCATATTGGCTAAATTATTTAAGAGATGAACAGAAGATACCTAAAGAATATTTAGCCATGGGGAGCAATTATACCCGAAATCTAGTCGATGGACTTGCCGGAGGATTGGCAGAAGAAGGCCTGCAGCAATTGCATAAGGACTTGGGGGCAGGCTTCTATCTGCAGGGATATTTTCCGTTTCAGGAGATCTATCATAATGCCAGTGTAGAAATTACTAAGAATAAGAACGATACAATCACTTATTATAAAACGCCTTATGGAACTTTGCGGGAGGTGTGGAGATATGTAGAGAGTTCCCACAGCTCAGCCCCCGTAGAATATCTGGTAAAAAGCAGCAAGGATTTGAAAGCCTTACAATATTTGTACCAGGATATTGAGTATGTGCCGGATTATGCTTTATCTGAAATGCGGATGAAGTCTATCGGTGAAAATGGTATTAATGTATCTTATACGCCCAAATCTCCTATGATGGAACTTGTGGCTTTAAAGGCAGGGATTGAGACGGTTATTACAGAGTTATTGCAAGAAGAACCGAACGAATTCGATGAATTGATGAAGTGTATGGCGGAGAAGCACACGCAGGCAGCACAGATTGCAATTGATTCACCCGCAGGGTGTATTTTTGTGCCTGATAATCTGAGCAGTGAATTGGTTGGGGGAAATATTTACGATGAGTACATTAAACCTATCCACGAGGATTGGACGGAACGAATTAGAAAGGCGGGAAAAAAATCAATGGTGCATTTGGATGGAACACTGATCCCGCTATTGACCAAACTTTCATATGCAGGATTTGATGTCATTGAAGCAGTCACACCTTATCATGTAGGAGATATTAAGCTGGAGGAATTAAGGAAACATGTAAAGGAGGAAACCATAATATGGGGCGGACTGCCCAGTGGTTTTTTTGCAGATAGCTTTTCAGATACTGATTTTGAAGAGTGGGTAAAGAAGGTATTAGACCTGATGAGGAAAGATAACAGATTTGTTTTGGGAGTTGCTGATGAAGTGGTGCCAGGGACAACATTTGAGCGGATCAGAACAGTAGACAGACTGGTAACAGAGTTTGGGAAATTTGAAAGCAGGTAAGGAAAAAACGTAAATGAAGAGATCAGAGATTAATAAAATAATAAAAAATATGGAGAGGTTGATCAAAAAGGAAGGATATAAACTTCCCCCTTTTTGCAATTGGTCTGTTAGTGAATGGAATGCAAAGGGGAAAGAATATCAGGAAATTAAGGATAATATGCTGGGATGGGATATTACTGATTTTGGTTTAAATAATTTTAAGGAAACTGGTTTTGCGCTCATTACACTGAGAAATGGGAACCAGAAAGACGAGAAGTATACGAAACCATATGCTGAGAAGCTGCTGATGTTAGAAGACGGTCAGAAAGCACCCATGCATTTTCACTGGAATAAAATGGAGCATATCATCAATCGGGGCGGGGGAAATGTTTTTATTATCGTTTATAATTCTACACCAGAAGAGGTTGGAACGGATGATGTCCGTGTCTTGAGTGACGGAAGAGAATATTATGTACCCGCAGGAACGAGAATCAAATTGACTCCAGGCATGAGTATTACTATATATCAAGGTTTGTATCATGCATTTGAGGCCGAAAAAGGAACAGGTGCAGTTTTATTGGGCGAAGTCTCTATGTGTAATGATGATACATCTGACAACCGATTTTATGAGCCGATTGGTCGATTTCCAGACATTGAAGAAGATGAAGAACCATATAGATTATTGTGCAATGAGTATCCGGAAGCACTTGGATAAAGTCCTTTACAAGTCGACATCTGACAATAACCAAGTATAAAAAATGAAATGATAAGAAAAAGATAAGGCAGGTGGATTTATGAAACAGCTACATTTAATTTGTAATGCTCATTTGGATCCGGTATGGTTATGGAATTGGGAAGATGGAATCGCGGCAGCGCTTTCAACATTTCGTACAGCGGCTAAATTCTGTGAGGATTATGATGGATTTATTTTTAATCATAATGAAGCAATATTATACCAGTGGGTAGAGGAATACGAGCCTGAGCTTTTCCATAAGATACAACAACTTGTAAAGGCGGGGAAGTGGCATATCATAGGAGGCTGGTATCTTCAGCCAGACTGTAATATGCCAAGCGGCGAGTCCTTGATTCGGCAGATTCAGGTTGGACGAAAGTATTTTTGGGAAAAATTTGGGGTTAAGCCGACTACGGCCATAAATTTTGATCCGTTTGGACACAGCAGAGGGCTGGTTCAAATTTTAAAGAAGAGTGGTTATGATTCTTATGTTTTTTGTCGTCCGCTGCAGGACAACTGTTTTCTTCCAAATGATGATTTTATTTGGTGCGGATTTGATGATTCTCAAATCATGGCTCACCGCTCCAGTGAACATTATAATTCCCTGTTGGGGAAGGCAGAGGAAAAGGCGCGAAAATGGATCACTGAACATGAGGAAACCGAAAACGGGCTTTTGCTGTGGGGCGTTGGTAATCATGGCGGCGGACCATCCAGAGTTGATATGGCCGGCCTAAAAAAAGTTATGGAAGAGCAGAGAGAACGTATAGTAAAACATTCGACCCCGGAACAATTTTTTGACGAAAGGAGAAAAGATGGTAACATATATCCGATTGTGGAAAAGGATTTAAACAGTTGGGCGATCGGTTGTTATACTTCACAAATACGTATAAAACAAAAGCACAGGCGATTGGAAAATGAACTTTTCATGGTTGAAAGAATGTTTTCCCATGCTTGTTTACACGGGGATTTGGAATATCCATTAATAGATATACATACTGCACAGGAAGACTTATTGACAGCCCAGTTTCATGATATTCTTCCAGGCTCAGCAATTCCTGCGGTTGAAGAGGCGGGGCTTCGGCTTATGGACCATGGGCTGGAAATACTGTCAAAATTAAAAATAAAAGCTTTTTTCAAGCTGGCTGCAGGGCAGGCAGCTGCGAAGGAAGGGGAAATTCCCATTTTAATTTACAATCCACATCCGTATGAATTAGAAGGAATATTTGAATGTGAATTTCAGCTACAGGATCAAAATTGGGATGATTTTTATGTTATACCTAGAGTTTTTCAGGGAGAACGGGAACTGTTATCACAAGTAGAAAAAGAATCCTGTAATATTAATTTGGACTGGATCAAGAAGATTTCATTTTATGCAAAATTGAAGCCGTCTCAAATGAACCGTTTTGACTGCAGATTGGAAAATATAAAAGAAAAGCCAGATTTCAGTCTTGGTATAAAAGAAGATTACAAGTTCATAACAAAGGATTTAGAAGTAATTGTCAATGCGAAAACGGGACTTATAGACAGTTTGAAAGTATTTGGAAAAGAATTTGTAAAAGAGAATTCTTTCTGTCCAATTGTGCTGGAAGGTGACAATGACCCATGGAGAATGAGAGCCGACCGTTATGGAGAAGAAGAAGGAAGATTTGTTCTTTTAGAAGATGAAAAGGGAAAACTCTATTCTGGAATCCAAAAAACAATCTCAAATGTCCGTGTGATTGAGGACGGAAAAGTTCGGACAGTAATTGAGGCAGTAATGGGATACGGGAGCTCATATCTGACAATGCATTACAAATTGCCAAAGAAAGGTTCTAAGATTGGAATCGATGTGGCTGTCCAATGGGGGGAAAAGGGAAAAGTATTGAAGATGGAAATACCAACCACTTTGAAGAAGGGGATCTGTATGGGGGAAACTGCATATGGAGTTAAAGAGCTTACAGCAGATGGAAGTGAGATGGTTTCTCAAAGCTGGAATGGGATTTTTTCTGTAGAGGATGACATGGGCTTTACCATCATCAATGATGGCATATATGGAAGTGACTATAAAGATGGCAGAATGCGGATGTCATTGATTCATTCGGCGGCATATTCAGCGCATCCGATAGAAGGAAGGGAATTACTTACAGATGACAGAGCTATCCCCCGAATTGATCAAGGGGAACGTCATTTTCATTTTGAGGTGCAGCCAGGGTGCTGCACAGAGCGGCGAAAGTATATTAGCTCTGATGCAGCGAGATTCAATCAGCCGCCGTTTGTCGTTTCTTTTTTCCCTTCTGGAGCAGGAAAAGAAGTGCAGCCGTCAGTTATAATTGAAAATAGGGAAATTATACTGGGGGCTTTTTATAAACAAACAGAAAGTGAGGAATACACGTTAAGACTTTATAATTCCAGCGGCCATGCGGCGGAAACAAGAATAGAAATTCCATATTTAGGATTTAAACAACAAATTTTGTTTGGAAAGTATGAGATAAAAACGTTTAAAATAAATGCAAAGGAGAAAATATTTATAGAGCGCTCCATGAGTAATTAGAATAATAGTAAAATCAAAAAGAGGGGAAAGATATGCTTCTGCTAAAATCTAATGATAATTTTTCAGTAATGCAATGTGAAAAAAAAGATACGATGTATATAAAAGTAAACGCTGATGTTCAAGATACATATATTGAACTTTCTTATCAAGTAAATATGAGAATTACAGGTAATGAATATGTGCTTTTTCCTTCATGCTGTTATAAAGGGAATCAGTTTTCAGTCATGAAAAAGAACTATCCTCCTATGTTTACAGAAGAAGAGGCTGATGTAAACATAGAGAATATAATTACCGATGTTCCGCGGTTAAAGAAAGACGGAAAAGGGAAAATTGAGATAACTACTGGAGATGTGAGCGTTCCATGTGTAGCAGTATATTCAAATGAGGAAAAGAAGGCGGCCTTTCTATATACGATACAAGAGATTGATGGAATTAATCTTGGTTTATCTTATGAAAATGGACAAATTGGAATTACTTATCCACATATGAGAAGAAATAGTATTTATAGATGGCCCTTTATGAGGAAGGAAGAAGATCGGGGACGTGCTTTTAATAAAGGATGCAAAATAGAAATTCCATATAAAATATTTGAATTTCCCTGTAGAGATATACAAGAATTTTTTCAGTTCTTTTTCACAAATAGGAAATGCATGGGGTTGCCATCGGACAGGCCGGAGACACTTCCATTTGATAAGCAGGTGAAAATACAAATAGAAAAATTTAATAAAATGAATTGGAGGGCGGAAGGTGGCTTTTACGGCGTTGGAACAGTAGAAGAACCAGGGCAGATGTGGCAGCTTGGTTGGGTAGGGGGAGGGGCAGCTTCCTACGCATTGATGAAATTGGGAGGGGCGCTGGAGTGGAAACGAGGAATATGTACATTAGAGCATATTTTTAAAACACAGCTGGAAAGCGGTTTTTTTATGGATGAATGTGATTCTTCTGGAAATCCTGCCAGCAATCCAACAAGTGCATCCGAAAAATGGCATCTGATTAGAAGAAGCGCAGATACGTTATATTTTCTATTTAAGCATTTTGGTTTGATGAAGGAACGGAATGTTAAGATTCCAGAGCCGTTTTTGGAAGGAACGAAAAAATTAGCAGATGCATTTGTAAAAATGTGGGATACATATGGACAATTTGGGCAGTTTATTAATCGTAATTCGGGCTGCATTGTAGTAGGCGGATCGACTGCAGGCGCATTAGTTCCAGGGGCGCTGGCATCTGCATATCAATTCTTTTCTGATGAGAGATATCTGAGAGTGTCGAGAGAAAGTGCGGATATGTATTGGGATAAATTTGTAATGGAAGGCTTTACAACAGGAGGACCGGGAGAAGTACTCCAGTGTCCTGACAGCGAATCAGCTTTTGCGCTGCTGGAAAGTTATGTAGTTCTTTATGAAGTGATTCAAGAAGAAAAGTGGCTGGAATATGCAAAGCATATGGTGAATTTTTGCAGCAGCTGGGTTGTCTCATATAATTACAAATTTCCAAAAAACTGTGAATTTGAAAGAAAGGATATGAAGACGGTAGGCGCTGTATTTGCTAACGTACAAAATAAACATGCAGCCCCAGGAATATGTACGTTATCAGGGGATAGCTTATTTAAGGTGTATAAGTGGACAAAAAATCCCATGTATTTGGAGCTTGCCAAAGACGTCACCTTAACAATTAGCCAGTATATGTCTACAGATAAACGGCCAATTTATTCGTGGGATGTACCGAAGGATGCCGCCCTGTTAGATGATGATTCAGTTAAGGCAGAGCCGGAAAAACTGCCGCAGGGCTATATTTGTGAGCGAGTCAATATGTCAGACTGGGAAAGCGAAAGGTGTATCGGGGGCGTCTTTAACGGAAGCTGCTGGCCGGAGACAAGTAACTTACTGGTATTAGCTGAGGTAATTGGGGAGAAGAAACTTGAAACTCCGGGAGCAACAAAAAGGTAAGATGGTCGGACCGGAGATTTGAAACCCGTTTTGATGATCCGGAATAAGGGGCTAAAACCGTCGCCAATAAAAACGTAAACTGTTAAAAAAGGATAGCTGAGGCCATCCTTTTTTTAGTAAGAGTAAATATTTTTGACATTCTATGGATCATCACTACTTTTAAAGCCCTATAATATTTTATTAACTGAATCCAATGATTGACAATTGAACTGAAATCATTAATAATAGTGTTAGCTGTATTACAGCATACAAGGATCAAATGCATTTAATTAAAATCCCGGCACCAATCTGGATTTATTAATATGCATGACGAATAAAAACTATGGATCATGGGAGGTAGCAGGATGGGGATTAAGCCGATTAAAAGGGTTAATGTAGGTGAACAAGTATTATTACAGTTAAAGAAGATGCTGATTGATGGCGAGTGGGCGCCTGGAAGCAAAATTCCATCAGAAAATGAATTGGCGGAGCTGTTTGAAGTAAGCAGGATTACTGTACGGCAGGCTTTGCAGAAGCTGAATGCATTAGGATTGATCGAAACAAGGCTTGGTGATGGTTCATATGTCAGGAATCTGGATATCGGAGATAGTATGAATGCTTTGATACCTGTTATGTATTTAGGAGACCAGTCAGATGCACAGGTGTTTGAATTCAGGCAGATCATTGAAACAGGCTGTACAAAGCTGGCCGTGAACCGGGCAACGAAAAAAGATATTGAAGAACTAAAGATTATTCTAGCAGAAATGGTGGGGTGCAAAGATAAATCTGATATCAAAGGGTTTAGCAAGGCAGATCTAAAGTTCCACTTTAAGATCGCCCAGATTACAAGGAATGCGCTTTTCATAAAAACAAATAGTATTTTGCAGGATGTTTTAGAGCAGTCAATGGATACTGTAATTGATAAAATGGGGTTTGAGAACGGTATTTATTATCATCAGCAGATTATAAAAGCATTTGAAAACCGTAATGAGGAAGAGGCTGTAAAAATGATGAATGCACACATTGAAAAGAATTATGAATATTTCAACTGAAAGAGAAACCGAATACTAACAAAAATGGATTGTGCAATATACCCAAAAATAGATTTGATAAAATAAATATATTGAAAAAAATGATAGTGTATGTTATACTCATACCTGTAATACAAGTATCAACTAACAACAATCAAATAACAGATTGGTGTTCAGGAGCTATCAGTTCAAACGTTTGGCAGACTTATTTGTGAGAGTTTAACAGAAGGGAGGAGAGGCTTTAAGAGTAGGGAAAACGGTTTACAGCGACATACAGATGATTTGTATAAAGGCACTTTTTAAAGGAAAAGGAGGAGAATAGAATGAAAAAAAGAATGAGACGTATTATAGCTTGTCTTCTGTCAGTCTCCGTATTAGTCGGGCTGTGCGCATGCGGAAGCGGAAAAAAAGAGGAAAAAGCGCAGGGAGATATTGCGGATGCAGGGTATGATATTGATGCAATGGAAGTAGAAGAAACAACTGTAAAATTATATCATCGTATCAATGCTGACGGCGGAGATGCGGAGAGTGAATATTTTATTGATAAGGTGAATGAGTGGAATGAATCCAATAATGGCATTACAATCGAGCCGATTTTTATTATGAAAGAA
Organism: Clostridiales bacterium VE202-21; assembly: GCA_000509105.1. GTDB lineage: Bacteria > Bacillota > Clostridia > Lachnospirales > Lachnospiraceae > Faecalicatena > Faecalicatena contorta. The sequence continues at coordinate 156,571 of BAIF02000066.1, forward strand.
AATGACTACCTCGACAGGCTTTCAACAGATCTCGCATCAGGAGACGCGCCGGACATCTTTATGCAGTATGGAGGAACCAACTGCCTGGACTATGTAGAATCTGACATTGTATTAAACCTTGAGCCATATTTTGAAGCTGATCCGGATTGGTACAATGGAATTGTAAAAGCGAATTGGAATATGGTCGATTATGGAAGATATGGGCATGAAGGTCTTTATGGCGCGCCATGGTCAGCATTTGAACTTCTTTTATACTATAACGAGGAATATTTAGATAAATGTAATCTGGAAGTCCCCAAGAGCTGGGAGGAACTTGTGAATTGCTGTGAAGTGCTGAAGAACAATGGCTATCAGCCTTTTATGGTAGGGGAATCTGATAATTACCGGTATGGGCATCTTCTGAGTGCAATGGCGGTAAAGTCATATGGACCAGATTTTGAAAATGAGCTGGCAGAAAGAAAGTTTACATATGAAAGTCCTGAAATCGTCAGCCTGATTCAGGAGATTAAAAATATGCAGGACAAAGGATACTTTGGAGAAAATGTTTTAAGTGTTGACGTAAATGCAGAACGTTCCTATTTTGGCGCAGGTGACTGTGCATTCATGATCGACCTATCCAGGGGCGGGGCATTGCTGTCTGATTCCGAGTGCTTTAAAAAGCAGACAATCCATGCGACTAAGATACCATACTTTGATGCTCAATATGAAACGGCCAATATGGGAGGCGCTTCTCAGAACTATTTTATCTGTACAATGAATAAATCAGTAAACCAGATTAAGGCTTCCTTAAAAGTGGTGAAATGGCTGACAAGCCAGGAGTTTGTTGATGGTTTGGTAAAAGAGTATGCGAATACATATTCCGTAATCCCATCAGAAGGCATTATTGATAACTATATGTTTGAGGAGTGTAATGAGTTGATGTCCCAAACAGAGGCCTATGTTGCGGAACTGGCACAGGCAAGTACAAATACGGCGGAACTCACAGTGGTAAGAAATGCCCTCCAGCTATTGGGAAGCGGTTCATCAGCCGAAGAGGTAAGTAAAGAGATTATGGATAACCTGGCAAATTACGAATAAGAAGAGGAAGGGCCTCCATGAAAAGTGTGGCTGCATGGCAGAAATGGAGGTCCTCTTCATAGAGAATTTGAATTGTGATATCCATTCCGGCTTCATTGGCTGAATGTATTCATATGAGGAGGAAAAGTATGAAAAGAAAGGACTACTGGATTGCTGCGGTGTTTTTACTTCCGGCAATTTCGCTTCTTGTTATATTTGTAATATATCCTATTATCAGTAATGCCATATTATCATTTCAGTCCTGGAATGGGATATTTAGTGTTAAAAAGTCTTTTGTTGGTATAGAAAACTACAGATTCATTTTTTCAGATAAAACTTTTTGGCGTTCACTGGGAAACGCGGGGATATTTCTTATAGTGGGCTTTTTTATACAGATGCCGCTTTCATATGGCTTGGCTCTTCTGGTAACATCTAAGATCAGGGGGAAAAACCTTTTTAGAACCGTTTATTATCTTCCGGTAATTCTGGGGACTACGATTGTTGCTGTTATGTGGAAGAACCTTATTAACCCAAACTATGGGGCTATTATGGAGATTATCCGTAACCTGGGCCTGCAGTCCATGGATTTTGACTGGCTGAACACCCCAGGGTTAAATGTATGGATTGTTGCTTTAGTAAACTGCTGGAAGTCGGCTGCCTATAATATGCTGATTTTCTGTTCCGGCCTGGTGACAATTCCGGAAGCACTTAATGAGGCGGCAGTCATAGACGGCTGCTCGGCATGGCAGAGAATCCGCTATATTACGCTTCCTTTATGTAAAAATTCTTTTAAGGTCTATTCAATCTTATGTATTACAGGCTGTATCAAGCAATTTGATATGATTTGGGCTATGACAGGCGGAGGTCCGAATGCGGCCAGTTCCACCCCTGGAATCCTGCTGTATTTAAATGCCTATTCCTTTAAATTGATGGGGCGCAGTGCAGCGATCGCAATGATACTCTTAATACTGGGAGTAGTTTTAAGTATCTGCTGCAACAAGATATTTAAGCAGGAAGAATATTGAGAGGGGGTATAAGAGTGAAAAGAAGAAGTTGGAAAAAACTGATATTATATGCAATAGCCGGAGTCTGGCTTCTTGCGACAATTATTCCATTACTGTATGTATTTATTTCGTCATTTAAGACAAATGATGAGATGTATCGAAGCGCGTTGAATCTGCCGATACACTGGAAAATAGAGAATTATGTGGTGGCGAATGAGTTGGGACATTCCTTCCGTTCGATTGGGAATTCACTGCTTGTGGCATTGTCGACAACAGTGATAGAAGTAATCGTAGCAATGATGGCAGCCTATGCGATTTCAAGGAAAAGAAATATTTTCTTTGCGAGACATGCTTACATGCTATTTGTAGTAGGAGTCATGGTACCGATCCATTCAACATTAATTCCCATATCATCTATGGCCGCAAGCTGGGGTCTGAAAAATAATTTCGCTTACCTTGTTTTAGTTTATGTATGCTTTAATCTTGCACAGGGAATCTTTCTGTTCACCGGATTTCTGGACTCTGTCAGCAGAGAGATTGATGAGGCGGCTATTATAGATGGGTGTAGTGATTTTCGGTTATTACGTTCTGTTTTACTGCCAATATGCAAGCCGATTATTGCTACAGAAGCGATTTTCTCTTTTATCTATGCATACGGTGAACTTGTTTTCTCACTTACGCTGATTTCTGATCCGGCCAAGTATACAGTTCCAAGGGCGATGCTGTCCTTTTGGGGAGAATTTTCGGCGCAGATGGGACCGCAGTACGCTTTTATTATTTTATCGGTTATTCCAGTCATTATTATATATGTATTATTCCATAATCAAATCCAGAGCGGCGTTATGTCCGGCGCAGTTAAAGGATAGAAGGAGGAAAGGAAAATGGCAAGAGATCATTGGTTTAAGGACGCTAAATACGGTTTATTTATTCATTGGGGAATTTATTCCATGCTTGGTGGCGTCTATAAAGGGGAAAAGATTCCGTATGGGGCAGAATGGATTATGAAAAATGCGGAAATTCCTCTTCAGGAATATAGGAAGTTGGCAGAAACATTTAACCCTGTGGATTTTGACGCAGAGGATATTGTAGGGAAAGCAAAAAAGTGGGGGATGAAGTATATTGTATTTACAGCAAAGCACCACGACGGATTTGCAATGTACCATTCAGAAGTTTCTGATTATAACATTATGAACACGCCCTTTCAACGGGATCCATTGAAAGAGCTGGCAGAAGAATGCCGAAAACAGGGAATTATACTAGGCATTTACTACTCTCAGATGCAGGACTGGGAAGATGAAAATGGATGGGGGAATGAATGGGATTTCAAGCCGGATAAAGAGAAGGATTTTGAAAAATATTTCTATAACAAAGTAAAACCACAGGTGAAAGAGCTGCTTACAAATTATGGAAAGGTTGGAATTATGTGGTTTGATACTCCGTATGTGATGCCGGTCCAATTATGTGAGGAATTGAGGGCGTATACAAAGAGCCTGCAGCCAGACTGCCTGGTTAACGGGCGGATTGGATATAAACTGGGCGACTACAGACAGATGTCGGATAATGAAATCCCGGTTCTTTCTTTCCCGGGTGACTGGGAGACTCCAATGACCCTGAATGATACCTGGGGGTATTCCCGGGTAGATCATAACTGGAAGAGCGCTGCAGACGTGCTGTATAAATTGGTAGATGTAGTAGGAAAAGGCGGGAACCTGTTATTAAATATCGGGCCGGACGAGAAGGGGAAGGTTCCGGAAGGCAGCTGTAAAGTACTGGATGAAGCAGGCCGGTGGCTTGACCTCAATGGCGAAAGTATCTATAAGTGCAATTTAAATATGGACTTCCAGTATGAAATAAGCTGGGGGAGAGTAACCGGCAATGACAGCAAGATGTTTTTACATGTATTTAAATACCCGGAATTTCCGTATGAAATTCTGATAACCGGCTTAAAAACAAAGATAAAGAAAGTAACGATATTAGACAATTGTGAAGAGCTGCAGTTTTTCCAAAGCTATGAGCCGGCGAGGGATGAATACCGATTCAGGGTTCTTTTGCCCAAGAATGGGAAGCTGGATAAGGATATGGTTCTCTGTGCGGAATATGAGGGGGAGATTGAAATACAAAAATTAGAATAACGGTAACTTTTCAATAAAGGGCTGTACACTGTTTTTACAGTCCGTACAAAAATTGTAGTATACGAAAGTATTGATGATCTTTAAAAGGGGGTTTGAAAATGAAATACAGTGAAGAGCTGATTAGCAGGCTTACAAAACAGGCAAAAGTATTAAGGCGTGATGTAATTATCAGTATGGGAATCGGGGTTGCGGGGCATATCGGAGGCTCCAATTCTTCAGCAGATATTGTGGCGGCACTTTATTTTTATAAGATGCACTATGACAGCAGGAATCCTAAAATGACGGATAGGGACAGATTCTTGCTTAGCAAAGGACATGTGGCTATTCTGCAGTACGCGGCTTTGGCTGAAGCGGGATTTTTCCCGGTGGAAGATCTAAAGAATACGAAAGAGATCGGTTCTTATCTGCAGGGGCATCCGGATGTCAGAAAGACACCAGGAATAGAGGCCGGAACCGGTTCGCTCGGGCAGGGTCTGTCAATTGGGCTTGGAATGGCCCTTGGGCTGAAAGCAGACAGTATAGACAGGAATGTATATGTACTGATCGGGGACGGTGAATTGGCAGAAGGGCAGATATGGGAAGCTGCAATGGCAGCAGGATTTTATAAAGCGGATAATCTGATTGCGATTGTAGACAAGAACAACCTGCAGGCAAACGGCATCGTAAAGGAACGCATGGACTCCAATCCCCTGCCGGATAAATGGAGAAGTTTCGGCTGGAATGTACTGGATATTGATGGCCATAATATGGTGGAAATTCTTACGGCTCTGGATGAAGCCGATTTGGAACGAGAACGGCCTACGGTGATAATTGCCAATACAGTAAAGGGAAAAGGCATCAGTTTTGCAGAAAATGTTGTCGGTTACCATAATGGAATGCTGACAGCCGAGACTTACGAGCAGGCATTAGAAGAACTGGCATAGAGGAGGATGGCTATGAGCTGTAAAAATCAAAGGATTGCTTATGGAGAAGCGTTAGTGGAACTTGGAAGAGAGAATAGGGACATTGTAGTGCTGGATGCAGATTTGGGCGGGTCCACAATGGGAAAGATGTTTGAAAAAGAATTTCCTGACAGGCATTATGAGATGGGTATTGCAGAGGCTAACATGACATCGGTTGCAGCAGGATTAGCACAGACAGGAAAGATACCATTTACCAATTCTTTCGCTGTGTTTGCCGCAGGGCGGGCATTTGACCAGATCCGCCAGACCATTGCCATTGGGAATCTGAATGTTAAAATCTGTGGTTCTTCTTCGGGACTTTCCGATTTTGGCGACGGAGCGACTCATCAGGCGGTTGAGGATCTTGCAATTATGAGGGCGATTCCGAATATGACGGTCATCTCACCGGCAGATGCCAATGAGACAAAATCTGCCGTAAAGGCAGTTACAGAAATGGAAGGCCCATGTTATATCAGACTGAATCGAAATGACTACGAAAATGTAACGGAAGAGGGAGTGGAGTTTAAAATTGGCAAGCCAACAGTTTTAAAAGAGGGAACCCGGGTGGTGGTTTTTGCTACCGGATATATGGTTGGTCTTGCAATGCAGGCGGCAAGGGAACTGGAGGACCGTATCTCTGTGAAAGTGGTCAATGTCAGTACCATAAAGCCTATGGATGCCAATGCAGTTATTCAGATTACAAAAGGCTGTAAAGGCGTAGTTACGGCAGAAGAACACAGCATTGTCGGCGGACTGGGGAGCGCTATAGCCGAGGTACTAAAAAAAGAATGCATCCCAATAGAATTTGTAGGAATAGAAGATACTTTTGGATGCAGCGCGCATAATTACCAGGATGTACTTGCATATCATGGGCTTACAAAAGAGCATATTAAGACAGTGGTTGAGGAGATGGATTTACAGGCAGCCGGGTAGATGCGTACAAAAAAATTGTTCAATGAGGATGGATCGGAAGGAGTCTAACATGAAAATAGGATTTATCGGGCTGGGTATCATGGGAAAACCAATGGCTGCAAACTTATTAAAAGCAGGACATACAGTTGTTGTCTACGACGTAATAAAAGAAAACATGGAACAGATGGTAAAGTATGGGGCAATAAAAGGCGAATCTGCGAAGGCGGTTGCCGGGGAGTGTAAGATTATAATTACGGTTTTGCCAAATTCGCCTCATGTGAAAACGGCCGTTATGGGGAAAGACGGGATACTGGAAGGCGCATTGGCCGGAAGCATTTTAGTGGATATGAGTTCAATTGCACCCTTAGCTTCCCAGGAGATTTATGCCGCATGCGCAGAAAAGGGGGTTGAAATGTTGGATGCCCCTGTTTCCGGAGGTGAGCCAAAGGCGATAGATGGAACATTGTCAATCATGGCAGGCGGCAAGAAGGAAGTATTTGAACAAGTATATGATATACTGATGACGATGGGAAATAGTGCAGTATACTGCGGGGAGATTGGTGCCGGGAATACAACAAAGCTTGCAAATCAGATTATTGTTGCATTAAACATCGCGGCTGTTTCCGAGGCCTTTATGCTTAGCACAAAAGCGGGTGTTGATCCAGAAAAAGTGTTTGATGCAATCAAGGGCGGCCTGGCTGGTTCTACGGTCATGAACGCGAAAATCCCAATGATTATGGAGCGGAATTTTAAGCCGGGTTTTAAAATCGATTTACATATTAAGGACTTGAACAATGCCTTAGATACAGGCCATGAAATTGGAGTTCCGCTTCCCTTAACAGCCAGTGTGATGGAGATGCTTCAAAAGCTTCATGCCGATGGACATGGACAGGAGGATCACAGCGCGATAGCAAAATATTATGAAAAGACAGCGGATGTATGTGTTAAGGCCAAGGGAGGCATTCAAGAATGAACGTAGGGAAAAACCTGGAGAAGATGTTTTCATTAGAAGATAAAGTAGTAGTTTTTACCGGGGCAGCGGGTGGAATCGGCAGCGCCATTGCATTGGGCATGGCATGTGCCGGCGCCCGGATTGCTCTTTGCGATATAAATGAAAACCTGCTTTCAGATATTCAAAATAAAATAACAGAAGCGGGCGGTAAGGCATCAAGCTATTTGCTGGATGTAACAAATAAGGCTGGCGTAACAGAATGCATCGATAAGATCGGCAAAGCCTATGGTCAGATTGATGTGCTGGTAAACTGCGCGGGGATCAATAAACGGGAAGGGTTTATGGATGTCAGGGAAGAGACATATGACAGGATCATGGATATTAACCTGAAGGGTGTTTTTTTGGTGACCCAGGCAGTGGCCCCATTAATGAAAAATCAAAGAAAAGGCAGTATCATTAATATTGGTTCCCATAATACGGGAAGTATCCTTGGCGGCTGTTCTGTATATGGCGCTACAAAGTGCGGTGTTCTGTCCTTAACGCGGTCTATGGCTGTAGAATGGGCCAAATACAATATTCGGGCTAATTGTGTAAGTCCCGGACATATTCAGACTGCGTTGACAGTACCTACCTGGGAGCATCCGGAACGCTCCAAGTATTTGCTGGAAAGGATTGCCTTAGACAGGCCGGGATATCCGGAAGATATTACAGGGGTGTGTATCATGCTGGCATCGGATGCATCTTCTTATATTACCGGGACGGAAATCCGGGTTGACGGAGGGTGTATCGCCGGAGGACAGCCGTGGGACTACGATACGGAGTTTTAGTTGCGGTCAGGGAATTCCCTGCAATCCGGACGGGGCAGCAGAGAACATAAAAGATAGAGGAAGCGGATTCCGCTTCCTCTATTTCTATCTAATTTAAACGTTTTTATCTGTCAGAGTTATACCCTTACTAAGCTCTCAATTTATCGATCAGCACTTCTTTTCCATAGCCAAATGCGCCTTCCATCTGGCAGACGTTTGCTGCAAATCCGGCAGCCTTTGCTATGCTTCCGGTCAGTGCCTCTTCCCGATCCGCGCCGTGCTTCACCGCATCCAGATATCCGACCATGAATGTTGTTAGTAAGGAGTCCCCTGCGCCCATTGTATCCACAACCTTTTCAAGGGGCGCCGCTTTCTGCGTATAGAACTTCCCGTCTGAATAAAGCATACAGCCCTGCGCTCCCCGGGATGCGCATACGATTTCCGGCCCAAATGCCGCTACTTTTTTTAAATGCTGACGCACCTCTTTATCCGTTCCGTCAAATGAACAGAAGGCATAGGTTACGAGTGGGGCGTTTTTTTCATAATACTCATCAGTTGAATCATCCGAGAAATCAAACGATAGCGGAATACCGGCCTCCTTGATCTTAGATAACTGGCTCTCCATGTAACAGTAGTTTCCACAGTGAACCAAATCAAACTGTGCCAGATATTCCAAATCAAACTCGTCCAATTCGTAGATGTGCCTGCTTCTTACGCCGCCTTCGTTATAATCCAGGAACACCCGGTCGCCATCTTCCAATTTGCAGCGGGAATACCCGTTTTCACCGTGAATCTTTTTGCATTTGACCAGCTCGATCTGTTCCGTGCGCAGAGCAGATATTACATGATCCGCATTCAGATCATCGCCGAAATATCCCATGTATGCGCTTCTGCGGGCGCCGAACATTTTTGAGTATACTGCAAAATTCACGCAGTTTCCTCCGGGATATTGTGTGTTCGTGTGCGTATAGATATCCACCACATTATCTCCAAACCCAACTACACTAACATCGTATTTCATGTTTTTAACCTCCAATCCTGTGCAGGGTGTGCAGAGGGGCCAGACCCCTTTGCAGTTAATCCTGAGCAGAGGGGTCAGACCCCTTTGCAATTAAAACGGGCATCCCGGAATCATCGAATGATCTCCGGGACAAGCCGTGTTATTTAATATTCCACTACCCCCATATATCGTCTCATATCCAGAGGGTGTCCGGTTTTATTTTGAATTGCTGTTCTGTACAATACACTCATCTCGTAGAACAAAGGAGGATTGAAGTAGTCCACGCATTCCGCGGCAATCCCTTCAAGTCCGCACTCCGCCGCATCGATAATTTCATATTTCTTTGCATATTTATCCAGAAATGCCTTGGCTCTCAGATCAATTTCCCGTGTTTTGCCGACAGACATCATCAAAATATATAAGTGGTCTTCATCTGTAACCTCAAACGGGCCATGGAAATATTCCGCCGAATTCAGGTAGCAGCAGTCCATCCACTGCATTTCCTGCAGCGAGCAGATAGCAAAACCGTAAGACTGTGCATATGCAGCTCCCGAGGACATGATATATAGAAACGGCGCCTGATAATAGTGTTCAGCAAAATTCCATGCTTTGTTCTGATATTTGTTTGTGGCATCCCGGATGATCTGGTCACACTTAACAATACCGTCTTTCATAGCCTCATACAGCTTATATTCGGGTTCCTGGCGGTGGATCAATTCATTTAAAACCGCATAGGTTATACACATAGGTTTATCCTTCTGCAAGGTCTCGTCGACCCATTTGTATACAATAGCATGGTATTTGCTGTCTGCGCATTTACTTTCGGCGTCGTGCGTATAAGTAATCACAAATGCCCCTGCATCGGCGGCAGCATCGGCGGCTTCCACAGTTTCCGGTGTATGTCCTCCGTGTGAGCAGATAAAGACTAACGAGTGGCTGCCCAGACGCTTTGGCGGTGTCAGGACAAATTCTTTGCTCGGAATCCACTCCCCGACCATGGTAACGGATTCTTTATTTACAAAATAATTACTGGAGTATAAATCAATAAGAGAGCCTCCGCATGCGACAAAATAAACCTCTGTAATTCTGCCGTTTTTATTCTGGATCTCATCCACCATCTTGCCTGCATCAAAATCTTCTATAAACATTATACATAATCTCCTTTTATACGAACATTATTTTTCTGAAACACTCATTTTTTTAATTCTTAATTTCATCAGTATAGCCATAATGATACCGATTACAGCAGTAACCATCAAAAAGCCGAAAATCATTTTGTAAGCTCCATTTCCGTATGTATCCATCCATTTTCCGAATATTGGAAAATAAAAGAAGTCAGGAGCATAGCCAAGCACGGAACCAATACCGATTACGGTGCCGGTATATGCCGCTTTAAACTTACATTCTTTTAAACCGGACCAGATGACGCCGTACAGCATCATCGCCACTGCTGCGGGAAGCAGGGAGACAAAAGTTGCTGCGCCGGAACTTACCGTACCCGGCATGATCATAACGCCTGCATAGATAATAATCATGGCTGTAAATGCAGTGACGTACCATTTGTTTGCGGACTTAAAAATTTTGTCAATGACATATCCGCCGAGAGGGCAAAGCAGATTCATTAAATTACTTCGTACAATGCTGATTAAGGATGAATTTACTAAAGGTACTCCCAGGACATCTGTCAGGTATGGGGAGAAATAAGATAAGCTTGTATACAACCCATAAGCACAGAGTACCATGATCGAAAACATCCAGGTCATAGGATTCTTTAATACCACCCCGATATGCTTAATCTGGAACGTGTCATTCGGATTATCAGATTTTACCTCTTTCTCCTTGAAGAAGACTAATAGTAAAAAGAATGCGATCAGGGTTCCCACTGCCATAACCCACATTGCAATAATGAAAGCTTTTGTTTCATCACTGCCGAATCCGCTAGCCCAAAGGCAAATTGCATTCAAAATTGCGGAAATGATACCGGATGACGCATAGTAGATTCCATAGCAGGTTCCCTGGTTTTCTTCTGTGCCAATCATACCGACACCCTTTGTGATTGCACACCAGAATACAAAGTTGGTTGTCAATCCGGCAAAAAACCAAATGACGCAGGCAATTTTAAAGTCCATTGTAAGCGCATAAATGATAATCAGCACAAACGACCCTAATATTGAGAGCAGCATTGCTTTTTTCACTGAAATTTTGTCTGCCAGGATTCCTCCCGGAATCATCGCAGCCATCATGGCAAAAGAGTATGCGGACATCAGAACTCCTGACTGTTCATTTGTAATTCCCATTGCCGCAATCTGCTGATCATAAAATACGTATCTTACATAGGGGAAACAGTACATGATTGCGTTAACAAATCCAAAAATAAATAACATGAATAGTGTTCGTGCACCTAACTTTCCTTTTTTTGATTCTGACATAATGAACCTCCCTGTTTTATTCTCATTCCTTATTTTTCAGCTCTGCCGGCCTGTCCGCAGGGCATGCATGATGTGGTACCCTCTGGGTATATACGGTCTTTCCATTTACTATCGTTTCCTTTACCTGGACATTCAGCATCTCGTCCATCGGAACCTTAAACAGATCACGATCAAAAATAACGATGTCTGCCTTTTTTCCGGCTTCCAATGTGCCAAGTTCATCCTCTCTCTCCATAGCAAACTGACTGTTCACAGTCCAGGCGTCGAGCATCTCTGAAATAGTCAGGCCATTCTGTGGATTGATACGTTTTTGCTTATCACTGCCGAAATTAGCGCATCCATAAAATATAGATTCCGGTATGCTGGGAATCAGTAATGGCAGATCCGTTGCACCGCACAACCGTACTCCATGGTCTGCCAGAGAACGGTAGTTTAAATATCGCTCCTGGCGGGCGCCTATCACATCTCGATAGGCATTGACATAGCCGTCATAAGTATCTAGCGCATATACCTGCGCATAGATCTCACCGAATGCCCCCATTTTGGCCATCCGCTTTTCATCCTCCGGTTCAGTTAATTCCAGATCTGTAATGCCGTGCCGGTTTTTGAGGCGTCCGTTGATATGCTCACACTGGTCGTAAATGTTTAAGATCTCATGGAATGCACCGTCTCCTTCGGAATGGAGCGTAAAGCGCAGGCCGTTTTTATCGGCCAGAAGCACCTCTTTTTCCAGCTGCTTATAGTCAATGTCCTTGTTACATACGCTGTCTGTCCCTTCGTACGGCTGACGAAGATGGCCTTCCATTTTTAAAATCAATCCATCGGTCATTTGGTTAAAACCCGAAAATCTTACATAATCCCCTTGGAATGCTTCCTTCATTTTCAGACCAAACTCAATATCAGCGGGCTTTCCGACGGGCTGGGACATGAAGGATATTCTCAGTGTCAGTCTCTCATTCTCCTCCAGTTCCTTTAAAACGTCTGTGAAACCATAGAAATCGTCAAACCCCATTTCTTTTACAGATGTAACTCCGCGGCTGTTGAGCAGTTTCATATAACCCTCGATCTGCCGGTCGATAAACTGTCTGTCATTCAGATAGAGCCCCATGATCTTGTAAAGAGCCTCTGCATGGCAGTGTTGGGGGTCAAAACCAAACGCCTGTCTTGCCTTTTGGTTCATTGCACAAGTTCCGTGACCGGGCGCAAAGAGAACAATCTCGGTGTCGTGTCCGATCTCCTCCAACATGGTATCGACACTGTTGTTGTGAAGAAAACAGCTCTCCAGATGGTTGCCGAACAGGACCCCTTTCCCTGCTGCTGTTTCCATATGATATTCCAGGCAGTCTCTCAACTCTTTCAGTGTTTTGCAGTGGGAAAGATTCACACCAAGACTGTCGATGACGTATCCGGTAAAGAACGTATGCGTGTCCCCGAATCCGGCACAGATCGTGCCGTCCTTACAGTCTTGTACCTTCAGTCCCCCGGCGGTATAAGCGGCGGGCAGCTTTCCTTTTCCTACGTCACTAATGCGGCCATCCTTTAATACAATATAGCCCTGGTATGGTTCTTTTGAAACAGAATCGTATATGCTTGATGAAACCAGAATTCTATCACATGCCATATCCATTTACTCACCTTCCTTTCGTAAATTCATCATATCATCATAATACGATATAATCAATAGGGGATCTGAGATGAAATAAAATTTGTCATCATGAACAATTAATTGCTTGTTTAAAAATAAATTTTTGTCACTTAATCACATTTTTTGTTATAATGTATACCATATTCGTATTGTAATGTTATAATGAATATGATAAAATGTTCCATGACATATAATGATATAGTTGAGGTAATAAGATGAATATTGAAAATAATACGACGCGTCCACTTTTTGAAAAGGTTAAAGACGATATTTCTGCCAGGATAAAAAGCGGAGAGTATCCGGCCGGATCTAAGATTCCCACAGAGGTCGAACTAATTAAACAATACGATGTGAGCAGGATCACCATCCGCCGTGCGATTGAAGAACTTTGCAAAGACGGTCTTCTTGTTAAAAATCAGGGGAAGGGAACCTTTGTAAAAGAGCGGAAGATTTTCCGTAAAATAGAACATAATATGAGTTTTTCAAATTCCTGCATTGTGAATGGCATGACCCCATCGGCTGTAGTTACCCAGAGAACGGTTCTCACGAAGAACTCACCCGGACGGGTACCGCATCCAAGCCTTGACCAAGATGCCATACTATACATACAGCGCGTCCGCTATGCGGATGAGATACCTGTCATGTTGGAAAACAATTATTTTCCTTTTACCCAATATGCATTTCTTCTCACGGATGATTTGGAAGGGTCGCTGTATGATCTGTTAAAAAGCCATGGTATTATAGTGGGATGTTCCCAGAACTCCTATATTGATGCATTAAAGGCGGATTCGAAACAGGCGCAGCTTTTAAAAATTGCGCCTGGCGATCCGTTATTCCTGCTGTATACAGAGATATACGATACCCAGAATCAACTAATCTATATCGGGCAGGAGTATATTGTTGCATCCAGGTACCGGTTTAATTATGAAAATGCATAAAGGGAAGTTTAAATGTAAGAGTTCAGGCCTGCCTGAACTCTTACATTTAATTACCTTTATCATATTTTGCGCTTTTCGCAGCTAACTGAATCTGCTTTAACAGCTGCTTCGGTGTTGCCTCCCCGGTATCAATCTGCTGCAGGCCGTTTAAATAAGTCTGCGCGATTTTCGGATCGAGTTCCGTATCTAACCAGGGGGTTGTAGAAGGTGAGGTTTTTATATACTTTATGCCTTCTATTAATGGCTCGATGTCTGTATATTGGCCGATATTTTCAAACAGGTCTGTTGTAGCATTCACCCAATAGCTGCTCTCTAAATAACGTAAAGTGTTCTTTTTAGAGAGTATATACTGCAGGAACCGAAAGGCCTCTTCGGGATGCTTGGTTTTACTGCTGACAGCATAGCCGTCGGGTGTTCCAGTGATAATGGACTGATTTCCTCTTGCCCCCTCTATGGTGGGAAAGGGGAAGATACCCAAGTTATTTTTTGTGAATTCTGCATCCATCTCCATAGAATCTGCGATGGTAACATATTGGTCGTATACCAGTGCGCAGTCTCCGTTAATCAGCCCTGAATAAGAAAAGCTCCAGTCGTAAGCTGCCGTGTCTGCATTCATATATTGGTGAAGATCTTCATAAATCGTAAGCGCCTGCAGATAACCCGGATCCGAAAAAGAACCATCCTCTAATGAATAGTCAGCTTTTAAGGTCTCTTCAGGAACACATTTTTGGTTTAATGTTGTTAAATAATGCGCGCCTGCATAAGGGTCGGAGTTTCCGAAATAAATCGGAGTAATCCCGGCCTCTTGTATTACTTTCAACTGCTGTAAAAACTCCTCGTACGTGCCGGGCGGGGCCAGTCCAAGTTTTTTGTATACTTCTTTATTATAAAACCATAATTTGGCGTCGATTTTCAGCGGTATGCCGTAGATCCCGCCCTGATATTGAAAGGCCGCCGTCTGCCCTGGAACAAGTTCTTCTAAAGTTTGGTGCTTTTCCATATAAGAAGACAGGTCCAGTACCAAGCCTTCTCTTACAAACTTATTCAGGTATTCGTCACCCCAGGTAAAGAATATATCCGGCGGTGCGGACGAATTGATTACGGTCTTTATTTTCTGCTTATAAGACGAATTTGTAGCCGTGATTACATTGATCTTTATGTCCGGATTTTCCTTTTCAAACTCTTTTATCATATCCTCAGTGGCAGACTTCATCGGTTCCATCGTCCACCGGTGCATGAATGTTAACGTGACTTTGTCCTCCTGTTCAGCCGGTCCGGCGCAACCCGTCAGTAACATGGTAAATACCAGTATAAGAGTTATTTTTATTCTTCGTTTCATATCTTGGGTCCCCCTATTCTTTCACGCTGCCCACTGTAAGCCCGGCTACAAAATATTTTTGAAAGGCAATAAAGAGCACAAGCACAGGCACAATTGCCAGTACGATACCCGACAGCAGAACGACCCAGTCCGTGTATAAAGCCTGTGAAAATGACATCAGGCCGATCGGGATCGTATAATACTTTTCCGTACTTATAAAGTTTAAAGAGAAAGTAAACTCATTCCAGGTATATATTAAATTTAATAAAAGACACACGGTAACCGCCGGACGGCATACCGGCAGCATGATTTTCCTGTAAATTTCAAAACTGCTGCAGCCATCCAGAACAGCCGCTTCCTCCAGTTCCTTTGGAAAGGAATGAAAAGCCGGGAACAGCAGAAAGATTGAAAACGAGATCCGGAATGCGAGTATGGGAATAATCATAGCCACATAGGTATCGTATATTCTTAAATCTCTGAGCAGATGATATAAGGGAAGCACCGCAGTCTGCGGAGAAACAAACATTCCTCCAAGCAGTATCCCCAGCAGTATCTTTTTATACTTAAAAGGGAATCTGGTAACTGCATAAGCCGCCAGTGTAGAAACCAAAAGGATTAAGATAACCGTAATGACAGTGACGATGATACTGTTAAGATAGTATAAGGATATGCCCTCTTTCCATGCCTGCAGATAGTTCCCGATCTCAGGATGTCCGGGCAGTGAGAATGTATTATTATAAAACTCTTTATTTGTTTTCAAAGAATTGGACAAAATCCAAAATAATGGGTATATAATTGATAATGAAAATAGTATAAAAATAAAATATAGAACGAACTGTTTCAAATGAAACTCAGATTTTTTCAGCATAATGTACTCTCCATTCACTCTTGAACTGTTTTCCTTTGTTTATCAGATAGATTGAGGAAATGACCTGCAGGCGGATTCCCGCACGTATCAGCTCTCGTTTCCAAACCCGCTGATATTCATCTGCAGAAATGCCAGTACGACTGTAATGATAAGTATCAGGTTACCGATGGCGGAGGCATACCCGAATTTGTCATAAGACCAGGCAGCCGTATACATGTAGTTTCCCAGTGTTTGAGTTGCATTGCCAGGGCCTCCTGCCGTCATTACCTGAATCTCATTGAAGACCTGCATCGCCCAGTTGAGTGTAATGATGATCACAATCGTGACCGTATCCTTTATCTGCGGGATGATAATGTATCTCGCCTGCTGCCAGAATCCGCAGCCATCTAACTTTGAAGATTCTAGAACTGCCGGAGAAACCCTTTGTATCCCCACGATGATCAGCATAGCCGCATAACCGGTGTACTGCCATTGGCTCATGGCAATGATTGCGTATAAGGCAGTATGTGAATTGCCCAGCCAGCCAGCCGCAAGTGAGTCAAATCCCAAAAATCTCAGAAGGCTGTTCAGCAGGCCGATGTCCGGCTGATAGATAAAAGTAAACAACGCGCCTATCACTGTAATGGAAATAATAGAAGGGATAAAAAATAAGGTTCGGAAGAAAACTTTTCCTCTTTTTATAAAGCTGCTTTCCAGAAACAGCGCAATCAAAAGGCCGCCGCCAACCTGAAACAACAAAGACCAGAATACATAAATAAAGTTATTCTTTAAAGCAGTCCTGATAACCGGATCCGCGAACAGCGATCGATAATTGTCTAACCCGATAAAATGCTCATGAACCGAAAATGCACTCATGTTATAGAAACTGTAGATCATATTTTTTATAACCGGATAATAGACGAATACGATCAGTAATAAAATTGCGGGCATAACAAAAACGTATTTTATTTTATTTCTTTTAAGCATTCTTATTCCCCTCTCGGATATAACGTTATTACATAATATTATAACGTTATATATCATATTTATCTATCGTGATTGTGTACAATTTTCTATCACTTTTTTTATGGATATTTTCAAAACAAATATAAGAATTAATGAACGAGCTTCAGTCTCGCGAGAGGAGGGGGGCGCTTCATGAAGGAATCGCGAAAGCCCCCGGAAGAACCTCCCTGTTATTAAGCGTCCCCCTCTTTGCATTAAGATGGAGTTACTATTCACGGCCCAGGGGCCGCGCATAGTAACGGCATCTGGGCCATTTAAAGCCGCCTAGGGCGAGGACCCAGATGCCCGGCTCCATCATTTTATTGGCTCGGATGCCGTGCAGCGGGGTGCACGGCCCCGTGAATAGTAACAAGACGGAACCCCGCCGCTAATTGTTCTCCTCTAGTTATTGCTGACCGCTTTATATTATGCTAAAATAAATGAATTAAGTCTGCTATAAAAAGCAGTCTGTTACAATAAAATTTTAATACGAGAGGACATACATATGATAATAATAAAAGAATACAGTGGTCATATCCGCAACTGGGAAGCTCTTTGTGAGGAACTGGGAATTGATGGTTCCCTGTCCAGGGAGGAGCGTGAGCAGGCAATTCTGGTAAAGGCATACGAAACCTGGGGATATGATATGGGAAACCATATGCACGGCATGTTTGCATTTGCCCTGTGGGACGATGAAGAGAAGAAATTGTTTTGTCTGAGAGATCAGTTTGGAACTACGCCTTTTTATTATTATGAAACGGCGGACGGCAAGCTTCTGTACGGTACCTCTATTCGTAAGATCATGGAGCAGCCGGGATTTGTGAAGAAACTGAATGAAGAGATGCTGCAGCTGTATCTTACCTTTACATACGTGGCGGGAGAGACTACATTTTTCCGCGGCCTGAAAAAGCTTATGCCCGGGCGTTTTCTGACCTGGCAGAGAAGGCAGCTTAAGATAGAACGCTATTGGAAGCCGGAATTTCATCCGGATTACAGCAAATCCCTTGAAGAATGGGCGGAGGAGATCCATACCACGCTTGGCCGGATCATGACCGAGGTGAAAACCCCGGATGAGACGGCAGAATCCTTTTTATCAGGAGGCGTTGATTCTTCTTATGTACTGGCAATGTCTGATGCAGAGACGGCGGATGCCTGCGGGTACGAAGAAGAACGGTTTGATGAATCAAAACTGGCACAGAAGACGGGCGATATCCTTGGACGAAAGACGTTCCGCCGCCTGATTACGCCGGAAGAGTATTTTGCGGCAGTGCCTTATGTGATGGAGAATATGGAACAGCCTCTGGGCGATGCTTCAGCCATCGTTTTTGCAATCGGCTGTAAGGCGGCGGCCGAACATACGAAGATATGTTACTCCGGAGAGGGGGCGGACGAGTTCTTTGGCGGGTATAATATGTACCGCAATGCGGAACGTTATGGCGAGAATTTGAAAACCTTCTATGTAGGTAATACCAATATTATGAAGGAAGATGAGAAACAGAGGATTTTGAAAAAGTATGATCCCGATGTTCTTCCAATCGAGCTGGCGGAAGGGATTTATGAGGAAACACAGGGGCTGGATCCGCTTACGAAGATGTCGGATGTGGATATCCAGATCTGGCTGGAGGGGGACATTTATTTCAATGTGTATAAGATGAGTACAGCCGCGGGATTAGAGATCAGAATGCCACTTACCGATACCAGGATCTTTGATATTGCCTCACGGATGCCTTCTGAATATAAGGTAAATGCGGAGCAGAATAAAGTGGCGTTTCGGACTGCAGCGGCGAAAGTACTGCCGGAAGAGATCGCCTTCCGCAAAAAGCTGGGATTTATCGTGCCGATTCGTATCTGGATGGCAGACGACAGATATAATCAGGATGTCAGGGAGAAGTTCCGCAGTGAGGCTGCGGAGAAGTTTTTTCAGGTTGATGAGATTAATGCGATTTTTGATGATTATATCGCCGGAAATTCGGATAACTGGAGAAAGATCTGGACCATTTATACGTTTTTGGTTTGGTATGAATTGTATTTTGAGAAATGTTAACTATAAAAATTTAGCTCCATTATATGCTTGCGGGAGAACTTAATAGGACCGCTGCGAAACAGATGTGATATCTGTGAAGCGGCGGTCTTAATTATGGGTCGGATAGACCCATAATTAAATTGGGCGCTGTTTTTACAAAACAGCATATTCTTTGCAGTAGGTATATACATAAATGCCGCGGAAACGTCTGAAAAATAGAGTACTCTCGGAAACTCTTTGTTCTCTGGCTTTGCGAGATGGTTCTTTGCCAGCTGCGCACAAATTTATGAAGCGTACGTCGATTAAATTTGGGAGAATGGCTTATGCAGGGAGCGCATATTCCAGTTTATAAGTCCTGTAGTTTACTTTAGAGATTATGTCAGTTTACAAGGAACTACACGCAGACCACGAAACGGGGGCTGCTGACAACAAAATAAAGGCTGAACATCAAGCACAGGACCGGTTTCATCAGCATACAGGGCGTATATGAAAGCCCCCGCCTCTCGTCCTACGCTCCTACTTGTGGACAAAGTGTGTCCCGGAAAATTTCATTATATAGGACTGTTTCTGCCTTTATTTTGTGACAAAGGCATCACGCAAACTGGCTATAATACAGATCGGCATAAGCCCCCTTTGCCTTTAACAAAGTTTCGTGTGTTCCTTGTTCGATAATATTTCCGTTTTGCATAAACAGGATCAAATCAGCGTCTATAATAGTCGAAAGCCTGTGAGCGATTACAAAGCTCGTTCTGTTCTTCATCAGGGCTTTCATAGCCTTGCCGATCTCAATTTCCGTGCGGGTATCGACGCTGGAAGTCGCTTCGTCCAAAATGATAACCGCTGGATTGCAAAGGAATACTCTGGCTATGGTTAGAAGCTGCCGCTGGCCCATAGAAATATTTTCCGCGTCGTTACTTAAAACCGTATCATATCCGTGCGACATGGTGCGGACAAAGAAATCCACTCTGGCCGCTTTTGCCGCCGCTACGATTTCTTCACGGGTAGCGTCCGGCTTGCTGTAAGCGATATTTTCCGCAATCGTGCCGCCAAACAACCATGTATCTTGCAGCACCATTCCAAAATTGCTTCTTAAATTTGAACGGGTCATATCCTTTGTATCGGTTCCGTCTAAAGTAATTTTTCCACCGTTTAACTCGTAAAACCGCATAAGCAGATTGATAAGCGTTGTCTTTCCGGCTCCTGTGCTGCCGGCGATTGCAACCTTCTGTCCTGGCTTTACAGAGAAGTTGATGTTGTGCATTAAGATATTGTCCGGCGTATATCCAAACTGGACATTCTGAAATTCTACTGTCCCTTTTGCCTGATCCACAATAGCGGGGAGAGCGGGTTCCGGCGAAAGTTCTTCCTCGTCCAACAGCTTATAAATCCGTTCCAGAGAAGCTAAAGCGGACTGCATACTGTTTACCATATAGGCAGCTTCCGTGAGCGGTTCCGAAGCCTGATTTACATACTGGAAAAATGCCTGAAACACACCGACGGTCAATCTTCCTTCCAGCAGCATTTTTCCAGCCAATACCGCAATCAGCACTTGACCGAAACGGTTAATCAGGCGGATCGCCGGATTGATTGCGTTTATCATAAAGTCCGCTTTTTTGGTAGCCTCGGCCAGTTCTTCCGTGGCCTTGTGCATATTTTCAGAGCTGGTTTCCTCCTGATTAAATGCTTTTATGATAACCCGGCCACTGTATGCTTCTTCTACCTGTGCGGTTACATTACTCACACACTGTTGCCGTTTCATGGAGGATTTCAGTGTTTTTGCCGCCACAAAATTTGTAGCTGCCAGTGCAATTCCTGTAAACACCAAGAAAACAAGCGTCAATAATATACTAAAGCGGAACATCATCACCAGAGAGCCGATTACCATGCCAACGGCTGTAAACAGCTTCAACATTCCTGATTGCAGGGCTTCCGCTGTTTTATCCAAGTCATTCACTGTCCGGCTGAGAATTGCCCCGGTTTTGGTGCGGTCAAAGAAAGCGAGTGGGAGCCGATTTAGCTTTTCGCTGATTTCCGTCCGTAGCCGGAGATTAAGATTTTCCGCAAAGCTGGACATAAGGAACGATTGAAGGGTGTAAAACAGAGCCGTTGCCAGATAGATCAACAATAAAAATACGATATCCCGGCCACCTGTTGCCCATGTAACTTGAAAGACTGCGCCGTTTGTAATCGCCTCTTTAATGTTGTTCCAAAGCAAATCTACGATGTGCGCGCTATACAGCGGCGCAATAATAGAAAGAAAAGTATAAAGGATTACCGATACAAGCACAACCGCTAACCGCTTATGCTGATCGCCCGTGGAACGCCACAGCCTTTTTAGTGTTTGACACGCATGACCCGGCTTTTCAAAATCCATTTCTTCTGTAAGAACTTCTGCATTGTTGTTATTCTCACTCATGGTTCACATCTCCTTTCATTTGAGATTTTGCAATATCCTGATAAACAGGGCAGGTCTGCATTAGGAAATCGTGATTGCCAATTCCGACAACCCGCCCTTCTTCCAGCACAATAATCTGTTCCGCGTTCATAATCGTGCTGATCCGCTGGGCGATAATCAGCACCGCCGCGTCTTTTACTTCATCTGCAAGGGCTTTCCGTAACGCTGCGTCAGTCTTAAAGTCCAGAGCGGAAAAGCTATCGTCAAAAATATAGAGAGCGGCTTTCTTTGCCAATGCCCGCGCAATCGAAAGACGCTGCTTTTGCCCGCCTGAAAAGTTTGTACCGCCCTGTGATACACGGGAGTAAAGACCATCAGGGAGATCATAAACAAATTCGGATTGTGCAACCGATAAAGCGTGCTTCATTTGCTGTTCGGTTGCACGGTCATTTCCATGCCGAAGATTGTCAGCAATCGTGCCGGAAAACAGCCATGCTTTTTGCGGCACATAAGAAATATGCTCCCTTAATTCTTTCTGCGTCATGCTGCGAATATCCTTGCCATTCAGAAGGACAGAGCCGGAAGTAACATCGTGAAACCGCAAAATCAATTTTGCAATCGTAGATTTTCCGCTGCCTGTGCTGCCGATAATAGCAGTCGTTTCCCCTCTTTTACAGGTAAAGTCCAAATCCTCTAAGGTATTCTCGTCCGCGTCTGCGAAGCGGAAACTTGCGTTTTTGAACCGTATAACTTCTTTCGTTTGACTGGGGTTATTATCAACAGACGGCATTCCATCTTGAATTTCCGGCGCAAGATGTAGCACATCTGAAATTCTCCGAACACAAATCATAGCGCGGGGAATTAAGATCATCACCATCTGGGCCATAATGATATAAAAAAGGATCATCATGGCATATTGTGTCAGAGCAGTAATATCGCCAATTTCCATAAATCCCGCGCCGATCCGGTTTCCACCTAGCCAAAGGATAACGACAATGATAAGGTTAATTGCAAACAGGGCAATACTTTCCAATCCAACGAACAGGCGGTTTGCGCTGATCGATGCCTCGGCGTAATCCTCAAAAGATTTCCGCATTCGCTTTTCTTCATACTTTTCTTTATTGAAAGCACGAATAACACGAACACCCGTAACATTTTCCCGAAGAACAACATTCATGCGGTCAAGGAATTTTTGCAGTTTGGCAAAAATCAATGAGGCTTTACGGGTTACAAAAACCGCCAGAAGCAGGATAAACAGCGTTGCGCCAATCAATAAGCCGCCCATCATGGTATCAATCGTAAATGCCATAACAATTCCCATAATGCAGACAGCCGGAACAGGCAGTACCATTTGAATAAACCAAACAATCCCTTGCTGAACCACATTTACATCGTTCAATGTGCGGGTAATCATAGAGCCTGTTCCGAACTGTTCAAAGTCGTAAGAGGAAAAGGTGAGCGATTTATCGTAAAGAGCGTTCCGCATATCCCGGCCAATTTTAGAGGAAAGGTCTGCGGCGAGATAACTCCCCAACAACGCGCCAGAGCTGGTAACGATTGTTACGATCAGCATAAGTATTCCGCTGCGGATCAGGTAGTCCATATTGCCGCCATTGATACCGGCATTTATCATATCCGCTGTGATGGTCGGAATTAGCAAACCACCCGCAACATCTAAAAACATAACAAGTAATGTAAAAAAGCATAGCAACTTATACGGTTTTATGAACCGTAAAATTGTTTTCATTCTGTGTTACCTCCTAAATTCAGTAATCTGCTATGGAAAATACGATCAAATCTCATTTAATTTTGTCCTCAAACTTTCCATATAAATATTTGCCAAGCGTAAAAGTTCCTTTTGTTCCGCCTCTTTCAAGGCGGTAAAGGCCGCATTTTCTTTTTGGATGACTGGCACAATGTACTTTTCAACAAACTGTTTTCCAGCTTCGGTTAAAAAAATGTGCTTATCCCGGCCAACACCCTGTTCAAGATAAATATATCCCTCCTGTATCAGTTTCCGAATAGAAGAATTAACCGTCTGTTTATTTGCAAAAAACTCATAGCAAATGTCTTTTTGCAGACAGCCATCGCCTAAGTCATAAAGGGTATAAAAGATAGAAAAGGCGCTGTCTGAAATCCCCATCTTTGAAGCCACTTTGTGATATAGTTCGTCGCACTCCTTGTTGATTTTATTAAAGTCCATCAACAATTCATTTATTTTTTCCTGCATGGTCTTACCTCCTTAGTATGTTTTCATACTTGCACGACTACTATTATAGTATGAAATCGTACTTATATCAAGTATGTTTTCATACTTAACTATGAATTTTTTATTAAATATAGAAAAACCGGGGCGCGGCAGTCAAAAGACCACCACGCCCCAGTTTCACTTGGGAAAATGTCAGATATCTATTTGTTAATAGTGACAAGATAGTTACATTTTCTCTGTTTGCGTAATCATTTTTTTTGCTAATTGTTGGAATAGATCAACGGCTTCCTCGTCCATCGTCGCAAGCTGTCCGATCTGTCCGGCAACCATTGCCGTTACATCGTCAATGGAAAACGGGATTTGCTTCCGCTTCGCCAATGCGTTCCGCATGGTTTGGAACATGGCGGCGGTCACAGCTTCACTCGGCTGTTTTCCGCTTTCCATATCTTTCTTAATATCCCGCAGGATAGCAAGGAACACACCCTATCCCATCTGTGAGGTAGTGGACTTGCTCCACTGTGGGCGGCAGAATGAGGAAGCCGGGGCGTAAGGTTTTCCGAAGCCATCGTTGATTTGTGGGGCTGCTGGCGGTATAATAATCATGTCAGCAGCTCCGTTTCTTTTTTAAGAAAAGGAGCGACAAAATGAATAACAGGATAGACGCGATCTATGCAAGACAATCGGTAGACAAAAAGGACAGTATTTCCATTGAAAGCCGGTAACTGCAAGGAATACACAGACAAAGGGTACAGCGGCAAGAACACAGACCGCCCAAAGTTTCAGGAACTGGTGCGGGATATTAAGCGGGGTTTGATTGCAAAGGTCATTGTTTACAAGCCAGGGGACGGTCATCGTCAATGACGCCGCCGACTTTACGGGAATGAACGGGTGTTAAGCTGGCGGACAGTCTGACAGGCGCAAACAATGTCCTGCTCTCTTATGTGAAGCGTATCCTTTGACGATAAACGGCGGGTGGTGGATTTGATGATTACCACCGTAGCCGCTACAAGCGACAGCTTGAACATTACATGGAAAATGGTGGGCAGGATAGATTGAGTTCGTGCGGAGAAAAGTATACCCAAAGGGCACCCCGTAACTCATGCCCTGCGGGCGGATCTGCAGCAAAGCTGCAGAATAAGGTATACCCAAAGGGCACCCCGTAACTCATGCCCTGCGGGCGGGTCTGCAGCAAAGCTGCAGAATAAGGTATATAATGAATAAACAGGCAGGATTTGACCGGAACGAAAAAAGGATGCTGCCAGGAGAGAAAGCTGCCATATGAGGCAGGAGGGATTTAAGTACTGGGGGGATTTTTATGAGTATTATTTTGGGTTATTTATGTCTTTTATGTTTTTTAATGCTGCTGGTGAAAGCGGTGACGCGAAAACTGCATCTGAAAAAGGCGGATGTATTTTTTATGCAGGCGCATAAGTACATAAGTGCTGCAATACTCGTTATCGCTGTTTTGCACTTTATATTCGTGTTTCCTATGATAAAGGTACACCATATAGGTGTGTTCATTACTGGTGCACTGACTGCGGCTGTCATGGTACTGCTGATTGTACTGTGCCATACCATAACGAAGAATAAACGCCTTAATCTTCTTGTGCACCGTTTTTTAACTGTGGTGATGGCTCTATGTATAATCGGACATATTTGGATCTATTTTGCGGAATAGATCAGAATATAAGCAACCAACTAAATCTTAAACTTAAGGAGAAAGGCGCAATTATGAAATATGGAATATATTTTGCATATTGGACAAAGGAATGGCAGGCAGATTACAAATATTACATACAGAAAGTTAAAAAGCTGGGATTTGATGTATTAGAGATTTCCTGTATGGCGCTGCGGAACGTGTACTTGAAAGACGAACAGCTTCTGGACTTAAAAAAATGTGCAGAGGATCAAGGGATTATCATGACAGCAGGCTACGGGCCGACAAAGGAACAAAACCTTTGTTCCGGCGACCCGGCTGTTGTAAAGAGGGGAATGGACTTTTTTAAGGGACTGCTGCCTCGTCTGCAGCTCATGGACATAAAGGTGCTGGGCGGAGGCTTATACTCTTACTGGCCCTTGGATCCGGCGGCTCCGATGGACAAAGAAGCAGATTTAGAGCGCGCAATAAAAAATATGAAAGAACTTTCAAAAATAGCGGAAGACTGTGATGTGACTCTGGGAATGGAGGTTCTGAACCGGTATGAGGGGTACATGCTGAACACCTGTGAGCAGGCGCTTGAGTTTGTGAATGCGGTAGACAGTTCCCATGTAAAAATCATGCTGGATACCTTTCACATGAATATAGAGGAAGACAATATAGGGGCGGCTATCCGTAAAGCAGGACGTCAGCTTGGGCATCTCCATGTGGGAGAGCAGAACAGGCGGGTTCCGGGAAAAGGAAGCCTTCCCTGGGCGGAAATCGGTCAGGCGCTGAAAGATATTGATTACCAGGGCGCGGTAGTAATGGAGCCCTTTGTGATGAGCGGCGGAACTGTGGGATCGGAAATTAAAGTTTGGAGGGACTTGGCGCCGGATGCTACAGAAGAAATGTTAGACAACGACGCCAGGGGAGCGGTTGAATTTTTACGGCATGTATTTGGAAATTAAAGTTGGGAATTAGGATTTTTTTACCGATTTCTATGCATTGCTATACAAGAAAAATATGCAGTACGGCAGGCAGTCGATTTGACTGTCTGCCGTACTTCTTATCGGAACATCAGCCCGTTGATGATCTGTTCGCACAACAGCAGTCCGCCTGAAAGCCCGAGGTGTGTCTTAGGAATGACATCGGTATAGCCCATCGAGGGCAGACTGATCTCGATTCCGCTGAAGTCACGATGCATCGCCTTCAGCTTTGCGATGATATTTCCGTACGCAAATACAAGTTCGGCATCGGTGGACAAGATGTCTTTATGAAGGGCGCCGCTCATGGATGTTTTCTCCAGCAGCCGGCAGAGTTCCTCATATTCGGGGGCTGGAGGACTGTTGGCGCCGGGGGGATCCAGAACCGAGATACAGTCCGCGGTCATGCCGAAGTACCGGATGAGAAAGGCGGTATACCCGTAACACTGGGAACAGGTGCCATGGACCGCGAATTTTACCCCCTTTGGAAGGCCGGTCAGGGAATTCAGTCTTGAGAGATAAATATAGGCGCGCGCTCTGGATTTTTCACTCTCAGTGACAAAGGCGGCCGAGTCTGCATTGAGGAGACTGCATACCTGATGAATCAGGGTCTCGGCGGCGGAGAATCCTACCGGGACGCCGGGACAGGAGACATAGGGGATCTGATATTTTTCCTCCAGGAGTCTGGCGGCATCCATTCCATAGATCGTATCCACTACGATATTCAAATCTGCATTTCTCATGCCCATGATTTCCTCAAAAGTACATTCGCAGCAAAGAATACAGGACACGTCAATGCCGCAGAGATCCAGAAGCCTCGTAAACTCCCGGCAGTCTCCCTGGTAATATTTGTGGAATATGGACATCCCAAGGATGTTCACTTTTTTACGTGTGCCCGTATTTACAGGGAGGGGAGCGTCAGGAAGCAGCTCTCGGATAATCTGGCAGCATGCAGAGCTGTACCCTTCCCATATATCCCTGGAATAGCCGGGGGTCTCCACCGTAAAAACCGGAGTACCCTGAATCTCATCCATGGCAATATCTCTGACATCATCGCCGATCAGGGCGGCCCCCGGGGAATTGACGATCACTATTAGATCAAAGTTCATATTAGATTCCAGAAAATGGAGCGCCTCTGTCAGTTTATCCCTGCTGCCATATACATAATCCCGTTTGTCGAGATAGGTGCAGGGAACCCGGGGCTGCCCAAAATACCACAGTTCGGGATAATTAAGCGGATCAAATTCCATCTGGCGCAGTGTCTGGTTATCGGTGGTGGCTGAGTGGTAAAATTTTTCCCTGTATAGTCTTTATGGGCCAGCAGATTGAGCGAAGCGCTGCGGAAATTCTTCAGTTCATCGTAATATGTATTGCATAAAAATCTGCAGTTTACCCGGATTCCCATTTTATCCAGATAATCCCGGATTATATGAAAGTTATTTTCCGTATTTTTAGCAACCACTTTTTCAAAAACAATGTTTACCGTGTTAGGTTCGGGCTGCACATTTGGGTCAATGATCTGCCTGGCCAGTTCGGTATAGCACATGAGCATGCCCTGCAGATAATCGCCGGAGAGGTTGCCGTCTGTCTTAATTGTAATGACAGGAATACCAGGTTCTGCCAGAGATTTTGCCATATCAATATCATCCCCTATGATACCGGCGGGACAGGAGCTGATGATGACGATGGCGCGCGGCCTTGGCTTCTCTCTTAGTATGGCAGTTACGGTATCGGTGAGCTTTTGCATTCCGCCAAATACCATGTCATCCTCGTTCATATCTGTGGATATGATATTGGGGGAGAGTGACGAGGGCAGTAGCGTTCCCCTCTCAAAAAGCCTTCGCCTGCCAGCGGAACTGAATGGAAAGGGCGGCAGAGATGTTGGCACTGAGTGTGGATTTGCCGATACCTCCCTTGCCGTAAATGGCAATTTCTTTCAATATGCTACCTCCTGCTTGTGAAAATTTATATTCTGTAGTCATTTTATCCCAAACCTTCTGCAGATACAAGCTATAGTGTTGTATGCGGCTGGGGGCGCGAGATAAAGGGAGAGCTGACAGGCTTCCAAATGGAAGGAGGGGTATGGTGAAAAAGGAAAATTAGTGATAGAATTATAAAAAAAGTGGGTTATGAGGAGGACCCTGAAAAATCACCCCATTACACAACAACTGTAATCCGGTATCGGCAGAAAATACCAGATGAACATGGAAAAGGAAAGTACGAGGTATAGACATGGATGAAATAATAAAAGCAATCTATGACAGCGTAAACACGGAATCAGTACCTGCCCGGGAAATCGTTATTCCGGAACATGGGACATGGGCATTTGTATCAGAGCGTAAACTATTGTGTTATACAGGCGTTTGTATGAAAGAGGAGAGGCCGGAATTGATGCTGGAAATGAGTCCGTACTATTTTACGGGAAAGCACTCCGGTGATAGATCTGTTAAGAGCAAGATTAACGGCTTTTTCAGGCTTGACCAGGGGGCTATTATTCTGGATGACTTTATTGATGAGATATATAACGGCGATGAAAAGTTTAAACGTCTGCCTATTCATGTAAAGTATCCCACTGGCGCGGATACCTGGTATGGAATATTTCAACAGGGTGAGATGGCGGAAGAAACGGTGGATGCGATTGAGAGGCAGATCTTCGGGGTAACAGCAAGGGAACTGGAAAACTTTCTTTTGGGATATGCAAAAGTTTTTGGAATATATCACGATTATTTCCGTTATCCGCGATTGACAAGATATCAACGGGGGGACAATTACTGCGACCTGTGTGGTATGTGGATACCTAGATCATTTCCATACTTGATCTTCCGGGAAAGCGGGCAGGATTTTTCCCATGTATCATTGTGGGGGGCATACCGCTATTTTCAGCTGCTGCTGCAGAACAGGAGCGATACTCCGGCAGCGGGGCTTCTGATAAAAAATGGAGTAGAAGAAGAGGTGCTGAAAAGGATTCTGGAAGCCGGAAACAGGACAGGAGTTTACTGGCGGGAATCTGCTGTGACCAAGGATTTAATCCATTATATGTACCGGTAAATGCAATGGCGGCCGCGCATATACGGATTGAGTGGAGATGATTTCTTTCTGTAGTTTATAAAGACTTGAATCATGGTTAATAATTTTAGAGCTTTCGTTAACGAAGCCTCTCTTGTATGACGGTACATGAGAGGCTATACTAAAGTTGTCAGGCCGGACAAATATCAGAAAAGGAGATCTTGCTTATGAAAGAAAATCTGGGAGCGCATATAGCCGCCCTCCGCAAAGCAAAAGGTATGACGCAGGAGCAGCTGGCCTCGGCACTGGGGATTTCGGGGCCTGCAGTCAGTAAGTGGGAGACAGAAAGTTCCTGCCCGGATATCACATTACTGTGCCCCCTGGCAAGAGCGCTGGGCACCAATTTAGATACATTACTGCAGTTTGAAGAGTCACTGCCTGATGAGCAGGTTGCAGAACATATTAATAAAGTAATTGAAACCGGCAGAGAACAGGGGCAGGAGGCGGCGGAGGAGATGCTGCAGAAGCTGCTTCATCAGTATCCGGCAAGTGTACCGCTGAAATACAATGCTTCGGCGGTGCTGACCATGTTCGAGATGATGTTTCCGCTGGCATCAGAAGAAAAGAAAATACAGTGGAAGCAGCAGAGAAAAGAGCTTTTGGAATATATCCGGGTAAACGGGATTCCCGCATACCGCGACCAAGCGGTCATCCAGCTTGCATCTATGGCGCTGGCAGAGGAGGAACTGGAAACGGGAGAACGGCTTCTGAAGGAAATACCGGAATATACTGCGGATACTACGATGCTGTGGGCGCAGTTATATCTGAAGCGGGATGAAAAGGACAAAGCTGTGGAAGTGATACAGAAGCGTTTGTTCACCCTTGTAGGGCAGATGCAGAATTGCTTGCTGCTTCTGGCGGACGAGAAGGTACAGCCAGATGCAGAAAAAGGGCTGGAAATCTGTGAAGTTTACCGAAAGATGGAAGAAATATTTGGCTGTACAAGAGGAATGAGCGACGGAATATTTGCTGAGGTCTTTCTGCGGGCGGGAGAGAAAGAAAAGGCGCTGGACAGCATTGTGCGTTTTGTAGATGCTATTACGGGGCAGGTGATGCTGCCAAATCCGCTTTTATTCTCGGCGGCTGTCAAAGTAAAGGAAGGGCAGGAGGCTGCGTCAAAGGAAATGAGACAGATGATTCTGGAAGGGCTGCTTACCGATGGGGCAGTTGCAGAAATCCGGGAGGACGGAAGATTTCAGGAAGCAATAAATACGCTGCGGGATGGATTACGATGAGAGGGGACGCGCATAGTAACGTTACAGTTCAGCCCCCAATATCGGATATTTTTAAGTATTGACAAATAAAAAGAAACAGCGTATATTTATACACGTAAACTAAACAGGGGAGCTTATAGATAGGCTGAGAGGAAGTTGAGAACTTCGACCCATATACCTGATTTGGATAATGCCAACGTAGGGACTGATGTAAGATATTTACGGGAAGTGCCGATGGCGCTTCCCGTTTTTGGGTTTTCTTATACCGACTTTCCGGAGTTTACATAATGTTACTATGCACGTCCCCGTGTATAGCAGCGGCATAATTACATAAGCAATACCGATGAGAGTGAACAGGAGTTCATGAAGGGGTGCACCACCGCGGGTGTAGTTCTTTCATGAACTCTTTTTTTGCTTCCCAGCGGGATGCACACTTTGTTGAATAGTAACTGCATAAAAAGGAGGAGAAGATATGCTGAAAGTGAATGGCAAAGAAATCGATTTCAAGCCTGATACCACAATATCAGATCTATTGGAACAGCAGGGGTTCCCTGTTAATCGGGTGGCGGTAGAGCGCAATGGTGAGATTGTGCCCAGAAAAATGCTGTCCCTGACACTGGTTGAAGACCACGATGTTCTGGAGGTTGTCAGTTTTGTAGGAGGAGGTTGATGGAAAGATGCTGACCAGGGAAGAGATAAGGTGTGCGCTGGAAGAGCGCCATACAAAAGAAATACAGGAGCGGCTTTCAAAGGCAAAAGTGGCGGTCGCAGGTCTGGGAGGGCTCGGCTCTAATGTGGCTTTCTTCCTTGCCAGAATCGGAGTAGGGCACCTGCATCTGCTTGATTTTGACCGGGTAGACATTACCAATTTGAACAGGCAGCAATACTTTATGCGCCATATCGGAATGTACAAAACCGAGGCGCTGAAGGAGGAGCTGGCGGAAATCAATCCATACCTGGACATTACCACAGACTGTATAAAAGTGACAGAAGAAAATATAGCAGCTTTGTTTGCGGCGGATGATATGATATGTGAAGCCTTCGATGACCCGGAAGCTAAGGCAATGCTGGCAAACGGGATACTGGAGCTGTATCCGGAAAAATATTTGATTGCTGCTTCCGGTATGGCAGGATATGGAGAAAGCAATGCGATCCACACGCGGAAGATAACAGAACATTTTTATCTGTGCGGGGACGAAAAAACAGAACCATCATACGGCAATGGGCTAATGGCCCCCAGAGTGGCAGTTTGTGCAGCACACGAGGCAAACCTCATTACGGAGCTGATACTGAGATAACATGAAAAGCTATTCAAATAAAACAAGAATAATAGGAGGAGTTTAGAAATGGAAAATTGTAAAAATGATTCATTTGTCCTGGGAGGGCATACATTTGAGTCCCGTTTTATCCTGGGCTCAGGAAAATATTCGCTGGATCTGATCAAGGCAGCGGTAGAGAAGGCCGGCGCCCAGATTATCACATTGGCACTCCGCCGTGCCAATGAAGGCGGCATGGCAAACATTCTGGATTATATTCCGGAAAATGTGACGCTGCTCCCGAATACATCCGGCGCCAGAAATGCGGAGGAGGCTGTGCGTATTGCGCGTCTGTCCAGAGAATTGGGATGCGGAGATTTTGTAAAGATCGAAGTAATTCACGATTCAAAATATCTGCTGCCTGACAATTATGAGACGATCAAGGCCACGGAAATTCTGGCAAAAGAGGGCTTTGTTGTTATGCCTTATATGTATCCCGATTTAAATGCGGCCAGGGACATGGCAAATGCTGGAGCTGCCTGTATTATGCCTCTGGGCTCCCCGATCGGTTCCAACAAAGGGATCTGCACCAGGGATTTTATCCAGATCCTGATTGATGAGATCGATCTTCCGGTTATTGTGGACGCAGGGATCGGGAAACCGTCCCAGGCATGCGAGGCGATGGAAATGGGTGCAGCGGCCGTGATGGCCAATACTGCAATCGCCACGGCCGGTGATATCCCTGCCATGGCGGAGGCATTTAAAAAGGCAATTGAAGCTGGGCGTACCGCGTATCTGTCCGGTATGGCCCGGGTCATTGACAAAGGCGCAAGCGCTTCTTCACCGCTCACCGGATTTTTGCAGGATTAGGAGGCGGCAATGAGTACAGCAAATCATGTAAATGAAAGTATTTTAAATGAAGAGATAAAGGAACTGCAGAAGAAAAACCGGATTGACCATATGACTTATCTGCCGGGGATGGAGGTTCTGGAGTCCGGGATCCAGGAACAGGTGATCGCCTCCATGAATGCCTATGATTATACAAGGTATACTGCAGATGATGTGCGCAGGGCCCTTGCGCGGGATATGCGTACTCCGGAAGACTTTGGGGCCCTGCTGTCACCTGCCGCGCTGCCGTTTTTGGAAGAGATGGCGCAGCGTGCGCAGAGGGAGACCAGAAAACACTTTGGGAACGGCATCTACATGTTTACGCCGGTTTACATTGCAAACTACTGTGAGAACTTCTGTATCTACTGTGGATTCAACTGCCATAACAAGATAAACCGGGCAAGGCTGAGCGAAGAGGAGATCGATCGGGAAATGAGGGCCGTTGCAAAGAGCGGCCTGCAGGAAGTATTGATCCTGACGGGGGAGAGCCGGGCAAAATCAGATGTGGAATATATAGGAAAAGCCTGCAGGATCGCACGCAGATATTTTAGAGTAATCGGGCTCGAGGTGTACCCCATGAATACCGATGAGTATGCATATCTGCATAAATGCGGCGCCGATTACGTGACCGTTTTTCAGGAGACCTATCATGCAGATAAATATGAGACACTGCATCTTGCCGGTCATAAGCGGATATTCCCGTACCGCCTGAATTCCCAGGAACGGGCGCTGAAAGGGGGGATGAGAGGCGTCGGATTTGCCGCCCTGCTGGGCCTGGACGATTTCCGAAAAGATGCATTTGCCACCGGCATGCATGCCTGGCTGCTCCAGAGAAAATACCCGCATGCCGAGATTGCATTTTCCTGTCCGCGGCTCCGGCCCATAGTAAATAATGACCGGATCAATCCAATGGACGTACATGAGCCGCAGCTTCTGCAGGTGGTGACTGCATACAGGCTGTTTATGCCCTATGCCAGCATCACCATATCCACCAGGGAATGTGCCCGTGTGAGAGATAATCTGGTCAAAATTGCCGCTACAAAGATCTCGGCAGGCGTGAGCACCGGGATCGGAGAACACGTAGAGGAGATCCAGGAAAAGGGTGACGAACAGTTTGAGATATCCGACGGCCGCTCCGTGGAGCAGGTATACCAGGATCTGCTGAAGCTGGGCCTGCAGCCTGTTATGAGTGATTATCTCTATGTTTAACAAAAAAGGAGGAAAATCATGGAACAATATGTGCCGGATATTTACAAACATATCATAGCAGTTACCAACAGGCATCTGTGCCGCCGCCCCTTTGAGGAGCAGATCGAATCCATTTGCAAGAAGCATCCCCGTGCGGTTCTGCTTAGGGAGAAGGATTTGACGGAGGATGAGTACGCGTCACTTTTTAGAAGAATACAGGAAATCTGCCACAGACATGAGGTGCCGTGTATACCACATACTTTTATAGAAGCAGCGCGCCAACAGGGGAGTGCCGGTATTCATCTGCCGCTGCACATCTTAACATCCAGGCCGGAAGCGGTTACCTGGTTTCAAACCGCCGGGGCTTCCGTCCATTCGGTGCAGGAGGCGGCGGAGGCAGAAAAAGCAGGGGCGGCTTATCTGATCGCGGGACACATCTTTTCTACAAACTGTAAGCCTGGTCTGGCTCCCAGAGGAAAAGAATTTCTGCGCCAAGTATGTGCTGCGGTGGAAATACCGGTCTATGCGATAGGCGGGATGAGAGGGAGCATCGAATGCGTGGCGGAAATGCTTGCCTGCGGCGCTGCAGGGATCTGTGTAATGTCCGAGTGCATGATGTGGGAGAGTGAAAAGTACATACGTTGATTTTTTGTATGATCCAGAGCCGGGAAGAAGCGGTGATTTGCCGCTTAACATAAGGACACTTAGATGTATTTGAATTTTAACGCTTGACAAAAAGACATATGTGTCGCATAATAAAAGCGACACATATGTCTTTTCTGCATTTGCACTATCGGAAAATCAGGCCAGCGAAACAGCAAGGTATATAGTGTGGCTTATACTAGGAGGTATTATGTCAGAGAAAGGAATATTGACCCGGAAAAGGATACGGGAGACTGCTTATAGGATTTTTGCAAATGAAGGATTTCGGGCAGTTACGATGGGAATGATTTGTGAGGCCTGCGGGATGAGCCGAGGCGGGGTGTACCGGCATTACGGGAGTACGCGGGAGATTTTTGAGGAGATCTTGAGCGGAATGTCTGATGGGGCAGAGGACTTTGTTGGGGCAGCCGTGGATTCAGGGGAGAGCGCGAAGTGGATCCTGGATCATGAGCTGGATAAGTTAAGAGGAGAGATGCAAGACAGCGGCAGCTCATTGAGCTATGCGATTTATGAGTATTCACTGGTTTGCGGCAGCTCTTATATGGAGGAAATGAACCGGAAGGCGGTGAAACGCTGGGAGAGGCTGTTATCATATGGAATGGAGACAGGGGAGTTCAGGCAGGTGCATATTGGGCAGATGACGGAGACGATTCTTTATGTATATCAGGGAGTGCGCCTGTGGAGCAGTATTATTGCAATGAAAGTGGATACGGTAGATCTTATTGTGGATAAAATCAGACAGGATATAATAAAGGGGGAATAACTATGGAATTTGTACTGGACAATTGGAATGAGAAGTATATTGATGACGTGGCATTTTATGCAAACAATGAGAAGATTGCCTGCAATCTGCGCAATGCATTTCCTTATCCATATACGCGGGAGGATGCGCAGGGATATGTGCTTTCCTGTGCCGCGGACAGCGGAGAACGTCAACTGTGCAGGGCAATTGTTGTAGAGGGGCATGCGGTAGGCAGTATAGGGATTTTTCTGGGGACGGATGTCTATGAAAAGAGTGCGGAGCTCGGATACTGGCTGGCGGAGGAGTTCTGGGGGAAGGGGATCATGAGTGCCGCCGTGGGCCAGCTTTGCCAAGCGGCTTTTGAGCGGTTTGATATTGTAAGAATTTATGCAGAGCCGTTTGCTCATAATACAGGTTCACGCCGGGTTTTGGAAAGGAATGGATTTACGTTGGAAGGAATTATGAGAAACGGCGTCTTTAAAAGCGGGAAAGTGTTTGATTACTGTATGTATGCCCTGTTAAGAAAATAATTTTTCAATATCATTCGCTGTCGAGCTTTGTATTGTACAGCCTATAGCGAGGTTTGTTATGCTGAAAATACATAGCGTGAAAAAAGCAGCGGGGGAGAATTAAGCCATAAAACCGGTCAATTAACAGGAATAGAGGTATATATTTCAGAAATTTCCCCACACTAAACGATAAAAAAAGAAAGAAGGCGGAGAGTGTGGAAGAGCAGACAATAAAACTATTGGACGAATGCAGCAAGGGCTGCAAGATGGGAACGGACAGTATTGAACAGGTGAAAGATTACGTTACAGATGAAGATTTATGGAATGTAATCGAGAAATACGACGGTAAATATAAGGAGCTGGATGATGAAATTGCCGGTCTTCTTAATGAGGAGGGCCGGCCGGAGCAGGAGCCGGGAAAAATGGCGTCGGTATTTTCCTGGATTACCACTGAGATGAAGCTGATGATTAAGGATGACAGCCAGCAGATTGCAAAACTGATGATGGATGGCTGTAATATGGGGATCCAGTCTATCAGCGAAGCTGTCAACGATAATCCGGAGGCATCCAGGGAAAGCAAAGCCGCGGCTAAAAGACTGGTGAAAGAGCTGGAGAATTTTATGAAAGATCTTAAGCC
The DNA here is from genome assembly GCA_000509105.1 of Clostridiales bacterium VE202-21. Classification (GTDB taxonomy): domain Bacteria; phylum Bacillota; class Clostridia; order Lachnospirales; family Lachnospiraceae; genus Faecalicatena; species Faecalicatena contorta. Next base: position 192,968 of record BAIF02000066.1, read on the forward strand.
ATTCCTGTAAAATCGGAATTTAGTTAACGATCTTTAGTCACGCAGCCGGACGGGGACGCTCCTTTAAAAGAATAGCAGAAAACCCTGAAAGAACCTTTCTGTCATTAAGCGTCCCCATCCGCGCCAACACAAAAGCTCAACGGATTTGTCCCAAAGTCCTTGACGAAGTTCTTTTTTAGAGCATATAATGATAGAAACTAAACCCGACATGCCGCGTCCAAAGGCGGAATTCGTTGGGTCTTTTGTTTATCTCCAGGCGCGGTGTCTTAGAGCGTGTCTGGAAATACACACTGGGGTTATCAAAATGTGCGGGAGGATACAAGAGATGAAAAGAATGACATTGGGAACCAGCAGCCTTGAAGTTCCGGTAATCGCTGCGGGGTGCATGAGGATTAACAGCCTGGATCAGGAAGGCCTTGAGGAGTATATTAATAAATGCATGGAACTGGGAATAAATTTTTTTGATCACGCAGATATCTATGGAAACGGAAAATGTGAAGTTCTTTTCGCCGAGGCATTTGAGAGAACAGAATTCAGGCGTGAGGATATTATACTGCAGTCTAAATGCGGTATTATTCCCGGAGTTATGTATGATTTTTCCAAGGAGCATATTATAAAGTCCGTAGAAAACAGTTTGAAGAGACTGAATACGGATTATCTGGATATTCTGCTGCTTCACCGCCCGGATGCGCTTATGGAGCCGGAAGAGGTTGCAGAGGCCTTTGACCTGCTCAATGCATCCGGTAAAGTAAGAAATTTTGGAGTATCGAACCATAAACCAATGCAGATCGAACTGTTGAAAAAGTATGTGAAGCAGGATATTGTAACGGACCAGTTACAGTTCAGTGTTCCCTTCTCGAATATGATCGCAAATGGAATGGAAGTCAATATGCTGACAGATGGAGCGATAGACCGTGACGGAAGCATCCTGGATTACTGCCGTCTAAAAGACATGACAATTCAGGCATGGTCCCCGTTTCAGTACGGATTCTTTGAAGGTGTGTTCATAGGTGACGACAAGTATCCCGAATTGAACCAGCTGCTGGAAGAGCTGGCGGAGCGTTACGATGTCACTCCGACAACTATAGCAACATCCTGGATCTTAAGGCATCCGGCTCATATCCAAATGATCGCGGGTACAACGAACCTGACACGCCTCGTGGAGATCGCACTTGGAAGCGAAATTACCCTGACGCGTGAAGAGTGGTATGAGATTTATCTGAGTGCGGGGCATATACTGCCTTAATGGGAGGCGCTAGCGGGCGTTGGTTGAAACAAGGCATATAAGAAAAAGACAGAAAATGCAGCCGCATTTTCTGTCTTTTTGCTTGATACTACGCACCGGCATAACTTTCTGTCTGCCTGATACCTTTAAGATATCTCCCCATGAAGTTCCTGCAGTGACTTTACATCTCCGCTGCCGTGCTCTTTTATATATTTGATTCCCTTTGCTGTTGTGCGCGCCGCCGCCATGGTGGTCATATAAGGAATCTTAGCCTTGATTGCGGCCTTTCTGAGGTAGCTGTCGTCATGGACGCTGTCTTTTCCCACCGGGGTATTTACAATCAAGTCGATTTTTCCATTGGTTATCAAATCCAGGACGTTTGGCCTGCCTTCGTACATTTTCTTTACCTTGTCCGCCTCGATCCCGTTTTCACGGATGAGGTCATAGGTGGTTCCCGTAGCAATGATTTTGAAGCCGTCCTCTGCGAAGCTTTTTGCGATTTCTACGACTTCAGGCTTGTCTTTTCTGCTGACGGAGATTAACACGGTTCCCTCCAGAGGCAGCCTGGTCTGGGTTGCCTCCTGGGCTTTATAGAATGCCTCTCCGTAGGATGCGGAAAGTCCGAGTACTTCGCCCGTGGAACGCATTTCCGGCCCGAGTACCGGGTCTACTTCCGGGAACATGTTGAACGGGAAAACGGCTTCTTTGACACCGTAATTCGGAATGTTCTGTTCCTTAAGTCCGGCTACCGGCGATGGCCTGCCTGTAATCTCGGAAGTAATGATGTCGGTAGCCAGCGGTACCATGCGGATATTGCATACCTTGGATACGAGCGGTACTGTTCTGGATGCGCGCGGGTTGGCTTCCAGTACATAAACTTTACCGTTTTCGATTGCATACTGCATGTTCATAAGACCCTTGACATGCATTTCTTCGGCAATCTTTCTTGTATATTCTTTTATTGTTTTTACATTTTCATCTGAAATATGTACGGACGGGATGATGCATGCTGAGTCACCGGAATGCACACCGGCGAGTTCGATATGCTCCATAACTGCAGGTACAAATGCGTGGGTGCCGTCACTGATCGCATCCGCTTCGCATTCCAGAGCATGGTTCAGGAAACGGTCGATCAGGATCGGACGGTCCGGAGTAACGCCAACGGCTGCCGCCATATAATTTGCCATGCTCTCATCATCATACACGACTTCCATACCCCGGCCGCCCAATACGTAAGAAGGACGCACCATAACCGGATATCCGATATTCTGTGCAATGGAAATTGCTTCATCTACATTGACGGCCATTCCGGATTCCGGCATCGGGATTTCCAGTTTTTCCATCATTGCGCGGAACAGGTCGCGGTCTTCTGCAAGATCGATCACAGACGGAGCGGTTCCGAGGATCTTTACACCGTTCTTTTCCAGGTCTGCTGCCAGGTTCAGAGGGGTCTGCCCCCCAAATTGAGCAATTACACCCAGCGGTTTTTCCTTTTTGTAGATGCTTAAGACATCTTCCAGTGTCAGCGGCTCAAAATACAGCTTATCGGAAGTGTCATAATCAGTGGAAACTGTCTCTGGATTACAGTTTACAATAATGGTCTCGAATCCCAGTTTTTTCAGCGCCAGTGAGGCGTGCACGCAGCAGTAGTCAAACTCAATTCCCTGTCCGATTCTGTTGGGGCCGCCGCCGAGGATCATAATCTTTGGTTTTTCAGTGCTGACGGGGTTTTTATCCTCCGCGTTGTATGTGGAATAGTAGTAGGCGCTGTCTTCGGTGCCGCTTACGTGCACGCCTTCCCAGGCCTCTTCTATGCCGATCTCAATCCGGCGGTTCCGGATATCAGCTTCCGGGATCTCCAGGATCTGGCTCAGATACTTATCAGAGAAGCCGTCCTTCTTGGCTGCGGTCAGCTTTTCATCGGAGGGAAGTTTTCCTTTTTCCCGATGTAGCGCTTCTTCTTCCTCCACAAGTTCTTTCATCTGTTCGATGAAATATGTCTTTACCTTGGTTATTTCGTGAATTTCTTCTATGGATGCACCCTTGCGCAGAGCTTCATACATGATAAAATGCCGTTCGCTGGACGGAGTAATCAGAAGCTGCAGCAGTTCTTCTTTTGTCTTCTGATCCAGATCCTTCGCATGGCCCAGTCCATAACGGCCGGTTTCAAGGCTTCGGATGGCTTTCTGGAACGCTTCTTTATAAGTTTTGCCGATGCTCATGACTTCGCCAACGGCACGCATCTGCGTTCCGAGCTTGTCCTCCACGCCTTTGAACTTTTCAAATGCCCAGCGGGCGAATTTGATGACAACATAATCTCCGTCCGGAACGTATTTGTCCAGGGTACCGTATTTGCCGCAGGGAATGTCTTTTAACGTCAGCCCTGTTGCCAGCATCGCGGATACAAGCGCAATCGGGAAACCAGTTGCCTTTGATGCAAGCGCTGAGGAACGGGATGTCCTCGGGTTGATCTCTATGACAATGATTCTGTCGCTGACGGGATCGTGCGCAAACTGTACATTCGTACCGCCGATAACCTGAACGGATTCTACGATCTTGTAGGCCTGTTCTTGGAGGCGCTTCTGGCACTCCTCAGAGATCGTGAGCATAGGTGCGGAACAGAAGGAATCTCCGGTATGTACGCCAAGAGGATCGATATTTTCGATAAAGCAGACGGTAATCATGTTATTTTCTTTGTCACGGACAACTTCCAGCTCCAGCTCCTCCCAGCCCAGGATGGATTCTTCTACAAGAACCTGTCCCACAAGGCTCGCCTGAAGGCCGCGGCGCATACGGTCTTTAATTCATCTTTGTTGTATACAAGACCGCCGCCGGCGCCGCCCATCGTGTAAGCAGGGCGAAGTACAACCGGGTAACCAAGTTCATCTGCAATACTGAGGGCCTGTTCAACAGAATAAGCAACTTCGCTGCGCGCCATCTCAATGCCAAGTTCATTCATTGCTTTCTTAAATTCGATCCGGTCCTCGCCGCGTTCGATTGCATCGACCTGAACACCGATCACCTCAACCTGGTATTTATCCAGAATTCCTTTTGCAGCAAGCTCCGAACATAAATTCAGTCCAGACTGGCCGCCAAGATTGGGAAGCAGCGCGTCGGGACGTTCCTTTGCGATAATCTGTTCAAGTCTATCCACGTTCAGTGGTTCAATGTAAGTGACGTCCGCTGTTTCAGGATCAGTCATAATAGTTGCCGGGTTGGAATTGACCAATACAATCTCGTATCCTAACTTTTTCAGCGCCTTACAAGCCTGAGTACCGGAATAATCAAACTCGCATGCCTGGCCGATGATGATTGGGCCGGACCCAATAATCAGTACTTTGTGAATGTCTGTTCTCTGTGACATACCTTGCCCTCCTGTGTATTTTAAAATAATTTTATTTAATAGGCTTAACCTGTCAAAGTACATTATAGTAGAGAAGGGGGGAAGAAGTAAAGCAATTTATTGATAAGATGGAGGGGATATCCAAAAAAAATGGAGAATTGTTGGCAGGCTTTAGTTGAGTGGATGGGGGTGGGGCGCGAAATGAAGGGAGAGCTTATTGAATCGTTTGGTGGTATGGGGGCGTCCCAGTAGATGTATATGGGCTGTGGTTTCGGGACCTTTGCGGTTTTTCGGCGTCTTATTTGTCCGCATGACTAAAGCCTGCGGACGAATTTTGGGGTTAGATGACGGGCGGGGGTGTAAAGTGTGGATGTTTTAGGAGATGTTAGAACGGGGTATGAAGAAGTTTAATGGGCTGATATAATGGATATGGCAGTATTATAATAAAATAAAAATTAGATTTCTATTGACTTTGACGCAGCGTCAACTGCTATATTCAAATTACGGCAGGAGGAAATGAATATGGAATATAGTATTAGAGAATTATCGGAAATCGCGGGTATCAGTGCACGTACTCTGCGCTACTATGACAAGATCGGCTTACTCAAACCTTCTTGTGTAAGGGAATCGGGCTACCGCTATTATGGTGAGACAGAGCTGGAGCTGCTGCAGCAGATTCTGTTTTACAAAGAGAGGGGATTGAAGCTGGAGCAGATTGCGGCGATCATTCAAAGTGACGATTTTGATGTTATGGCCGCACTCCATGAACATCTGGAGGAGCTGGAACTGCAGCAGGCCAGGCTGGATAATATGATAACTGCCGTTAAAAAGACAATTGCGTCAATGAAAGGAGAAATTATAATGAGCAACGCAGAAAAATTCGAATCATTCAAAACGGAAATGATAAAAAGCAATGAGGAAAAATACGGAGACGAGATCCGCCGCAAATACGGGGACAATGCGGTGGAAGAATCTAACAAGAGGATGCTGAATATGACAGAAGAAGAGTACAGCCGTATGACAAGTCTGGAAGAGGAAATCCGCGAGGAGTTAAATGCAGCTGTGAAAGCCGGAGAAAGTCCGGAAGGTGAAAAAGCCCGGCACATCGTAGGCCTTCATAAGGAATGGCTGGGTATGAACTGGAAGCAGTATACCCCGAAGGCGCATATCGGGATAACTGAAATGTATGTGGCGGACCCACGGTTTACAGAATATTATGATAAAGACACAGCTGGCTGCGCAGAATTCCTCAAGAAGGCGGTTTTTTGCTGGGCTGAGCGGGGATAGAGGAGGGGGCGACTGCCTGAGATGGCGGATGCGTCGGCAGAGTGGGCGCATCCAGACGCCTGGTAACACAGCGGTGGGGGAACCGAAGTGGGAGGCGGATGGAGTTGGCTGTGCATTTCCCTGCGGCCCCTACCAGCCGCCCTCACCCCATTATAAAATCTTTCCCTGGGTTGACAGTGTTATGATCTGGCAGGGGATTTTTTTCCCACTGTTTTGTACTGCATTTACTACGGCCTGTTCTATTCCTCCGCAGCAGGGGACTTCCATGCGGACGACGGTGACGTTTTTTATGGTATTCTGCCGGATGATTTCGGTTAGTTTTTCCGTATAGTCTATGCTGTCTAGTTTGGGACAGCCCATGAGGGTGATTTTGCCCTTCATGAAGTCCTGATGGAAGCCGGCATAGGCGTACGCGGTGCAGTCGGCGGCGATGAGCAGCTCTGCATTTTCATAATAGGGCGCTTGTACCGGGACGAGTTTGATCTGTACCGGCCACTGGCGCAGTTGGGATTCTGTGGGGGCCGGAGAAGGCGCGGAGGCCTTCGCAGCAGTGTGCGGCCTCAGCTCTCTTGCCTGCGTGCCCGGGCAGCCGCAGGGCAGGGGGGCTGTATTTTTGTGTTTCTGATGGGCCCTGACCGCCTCGGCATCGTATGCAGCGGCTTCCCGTTCCACGAAGCGGATCGCGTCTGCCGGACAGGCAGGAAGGCAGTCTCCCAGGCCGTCACAGTAATCGTCTCTGAGCAGACGGGCTTTTCCATTCACCATGCCGATTGCCCCTTCGTGGCAGGCTTCTGCACATAATCCGCATCCGTTGCATTTTTCTTCATTTATTTCTATAATTCTTCTTATCATTTCAATTCCTCCTTTTTACTTGCCGGTATATAACTGTTCAGGGATTTGAATCCTTTCCTTGTATCTATAGTGGCATTATACTATAATTTAAATATAAAAAAAGTTGTTATTACAACGAAACGGAGAAAATTTATGGATTATAAATTTATCGTGGGAACGAAACTGTTTGAGGGGGTTACCGTGGAAGAGGCCAAAGCCATGCTGGGATGCCTGGGGGCGCAGGAGAGGGCATACGCACGAGGGGAGGTCATTTACCATGCAGGGCAGCACATAGAACGGATGGGGCTGCTGCTGGAGGGCGGCGTCAATATTGTGAGGCCGGATATCTGGGGAAATGAAAATATTATCGGGCATATACTGCCGGGAGAGGTGTTTGCGGAGACCTATGCGTGCAGCCAGAGGGCCCCTATGATGGCGGATGTTATTACAACGATGAAGACAGCGGTGCTGTTTCTGGATGTGGGAAAGGTGGTCAGAAGCTGTGCGTCCTCCTGCAGCCATCATGCCAGGCTTGTACGCAACCTGCTTATGATTATGGCGTCCAAGAATCTGAATCTGGCACAGAAGATCAATCATATTACGCCTAAATCCATTCGAGAAAGGTTGTTGTCCTACCTCTCGTCTGAAGCGGTAAAACAGGGAAAAAAAGAGATTGAAGTTCCATTTAACAGGCAGCAGATGGCAGATTATCTGGCTGTGGACCGCAGCGCCCTGTCCAATGAACTCTCCAAAATGCAGAGGGACGGTCTGCTTAGCTATCATAAGAATCATTTTATCCTTTTGCAGGGGGAGTAAGGAAAAGTGGGATGTAAGAATCTTGTGCGGGAGAGGGAAAAGGTCTATAATAAAATACGATGCGGTTAATGTGGCGGAAACAGGAGGCAGAGAAGGAATCATATGGATTTAAAATCAATAGGGCTTACCGGTGTTGGCAATGCGAGGCAGCTCGGCGGATACACCGGAGCCGATAACAGGAAAATCAAAATGGACATGCTGTTGAGGACGGGGAAGCTGGCAGAAGCCCTGCCGGAAGATCTGAAAAGGCTTAGGGACATATACGGCCTGACGGATGTGGTTGATTTCAGGACGACACCGGAGAGGGACAAGCGCCGGACCCGGAGATGGACGGGGTGAAGAATTATCACGTACCGATTCTGGACGAGGAGAACGGAAGTATGGCCGCAGTTGCAGCGAGCGGCGTATTTACGCCGGATGAGGCCATCAAGTACTTACTGAGCGGCGCTATGGCAGATATGTATGTGGAGATTGCCACAACACCATTTTCCCAAAAGGGATATGCCAGGTTCTTCCGGATTCTTTTGGAAAATGAGCATGGAGCAGTTCTTTGGCACTGTACCGCCGGAAAAGACAGGGCCGGATTCGGATCTGTGCTGGTGTTGGCTGCACTGGGCGTTGAGCGCAGCGTCATTCTGGAAGATTATGAGATAACCAACCACTATTACAAGGAAAATATAAAAGCCATGGAGCAGTTTTTGAGAAATAAAGGCTTAGGGGACGAAGCGGTACAGGCCGCGCGCTCTACGGCGGGAGCAGAGGTGAAGCATTTGGTTAAGGCGCTGGATGTGATTGACAGGGAGTATGGTTCTATGGAGGAATACCTGCGCAGCCGGATCCTGCTCAGCGATGCGGACAAGGAGAAGCTCAGAAATAAATATTTGGAAAACTGATCCTCACAGTCTTTACGCTGGGAATCAGTTTGTGTTAAACTGGATGCGGAAACAGGCTGTGAGGGCATGCTTCATGACGCTGCCTGTTATATGCAAAAGAAATTTTACTTTAGAAGGAGACAAAAACATGGGAGGCTTTTTTGGCGTAGCTTCAAAAACGGACTGTACGTTAGAGTTGTTTTATGGTGTGGATTATCATTCACATCTTGGGACAAGAAGAGGCGGGATGGCAACTTTTGGGAAAAACGGATTTCAGCGTGCGATTCATAATATAGAGAATTCACCGTTTCGTACCAAGTTTGAGAAAGATGTAGAGGAGCTTAAGGGATGCTTCGGAATCGGATGCATCTCGGACTACGAACCACAGCCGCTGCTGATCCAGTCCCATCTGGGAAGCTTTGCAATTACGACGGTCGGAAAGATTAATAATATGCAGGAGCTCCTGTCAAAAGTATATGAAAATGGACATACGCATTTTCAGGAGATGAGCGGCGGACAGATCAACGCAACGGAACTGATCGCATCCCTCATTTGCAAAAAGGATTCTATCGTGGAGGGAATCCGGTACGTCCAGCAGCTTGTGGATGGTTCCATGACGCTGCTGCTGATGACCACGGAGGGGCTGTATGCGGCGAGAGACAGATATGGACGCACACCGCTTGTGGTCGGCAGAAAAGACGGTGCTTACTGTGTCTCCTTTGAGAATTTTGCGTACATCAATCTCGGGTATACGGATTATAAGGAACTGGGGCCTGCTGAGATTGTATTTATCACACCGGAGAGCGTAGAGACAGTAAGCCCGCCGGGTGAGGAGATGAAGATGTGTTCCTTCCTGTGGGTATATTACGGTTATCCGACTTCTTCCTACGAAGGAGTTAATGTCGAAGAGATGCGGTACAAGTGCGGAAGCATGCTTGCAAAGCGGGACGGGAACAGCGTATCACCGGACATCGTGGCAGGAGTGCCGGATTCCGGCATTGCACATGCCATTGGCTATGCTAATGAATCCGGAATCCCCTACGCCAGGCCATTTATTAAGTATACGCCAACCTGGCCGCGTTCCTTTATGCCGACGAACCAGAACCAGCGGGATCTGATTGCCAAGATGAAACTGATTCCGGTACAGGCACTGATTGAGAATAAGAAGCTGCTGCTGATCGATGACTCTATCGTACGAGGAACCCAGCTTCATGAGACAACCGAATTCCTGTATCAGAGCGGAGCGAAAGAAGTGCATGTCCGTCCGGCATGCCCACCACTTCTGTTTGGCTGTAAATATCTGAACTTCTCCCGCTCCAAGTCAGAGCTGGATTTAATCACGCGAAGGATTATCCAGGAAAGGGAAGAGGAAGTGACAGGGGAAGTGCTGGAAGAGTATGCAGATCCCTGCTGCAGCCGGTATCAGGATATGGTGGAGGAAGTGCGAAGACGCCAGAATTTTACAACGCTGCGCTACCACCGGCTGGATGATCTGGTTGCATCGATTGGGCTGTCACCGTGCAAACTCTGTACGTACTGCTTTGACGGAAAAGAATAGAAAATTGCCGGACAGGCGCTGCCTTGACATAGGTGAAGGCCGCACACGAAGTATGATGACTTATGTGTGCGGCTTTTTTTGATATAGGAAATTCCTCCGGGAGGATGCACACGCCGCCTTGAGGTATATAGCTGCAAGGAGGCATCGCGGCGGCGCCAAAGTGTGCAAGCCCCTCATGAGTGAGGGGGTGGGAAGCCCTTGTGGGCTTGCCCGCGTTGTTCTGGCCCGCGGATATATTTGACGGCAATAGTCAGTGCAAGGGCTGTTATAAATCCGATAGCAGCGGCGGAAATTGCGTGGAAGAGATTGGAGGGATTGCCTTCCTGATAAAACATGAGTACTGTTGACACCGATGGAAAAGAGTACACCGTACTGCACGGTGTAAAGATTCCCTGATAAATTCCTCCCGCAAAGCTGGCTGCAGAAGCCACGGCAAGCAGAGACTTTTTGGGAATACAGATCCCGTAAAGCGCCGGTTCTGTAATGCCGGCAAACAGCGCTACCAGTCCTGCGGAAAGATAAGCGTGCCGCTCCGGTGAGCCGGGTTCATTGAAATAGGCACCCAGAGCCACGCCGGCTATCGCTGTCACACAAATGAAGGAACTCACCATATAGCCGATCTCCATGCCGGTATTCCCTAAGCTTTCCAGCACAATAGCCGTAAAGATCCAGCTCGTCCCTGTCATTGTCAGAAATGGGGAAAGTGCGGAAAAGACGGCCCAGGATAAAACCGGGTTGATTTCCTGCAATTCAAATATGAATGCAGAAATCCCATTTCCTATGATTGTACAGAGCGGCCCCACGAACAGAATTCCAATGATGGATGTAAAAGTTATTGTAATAACCGGCAGAAAAAATGTCCGGAATGTTTTGTTAGAAACTTTTTCCAGAGATCCGGTCAGTTTTGACAGCACATATACCAGGAGGATAGCAGGCAATACGGAAAATGCATACGAAGCCTTATATACCGGAAGAAACAGAAAACGGATCTTTTCCTGTGTGCTCAAAAGCTCTATAAAATCGGGCAGCAGAAGAACCGCCGCACATGCCATGGCAAAAAGCGGATTGACTCTAAAGTGGCAGGCTGACGAGTAAGCCGTAAAAACCGGCAGAAAATAAAAGGCGGCATTGCTGACCGCCGACAGAACATCTTCGGTTTGTGGAGAGAGAGTAAATAATCCGGTATAACCAATCAGGATGATCAGAAGTTTTAAAATACCTGCTGCCATTAGTACCGGGATTACAGGTTTCATACAAGAGGATATGGTGTCAAATAATCTGGAAAAGGGGTTATTTTTCAAAGATCTCTTCATAATCTTATTCACCTCTTTCTTTTTTCTCTGATTATAATTATAATAATGTTTAAAGTGATAATATATAATTATCAGCACAGATATTATAAAAATCTTACCAAATTGAAGCGGACTTAAAAGCCGCTGCAGGTATGGAAGTGAAGCTGGGGCGGAGGATTCATGTACCGCTGGCAGATGATGCTGAATTGTGGGGGAACATTTATGGAATTTATTGAGCGGAATGAAGTGAAGATGGAGACGGGAATGTTTTTAGACGAGGATTTCCCCTTTTATATTTCTTATAAGCAGATCTCGGATTACAGAGACAGTGAGGTGTTGTCGCACTGGCATATAGAGTTGGAATATATACTTGTTCTTGAGGGGCGCCTGGATTATATCGGAGAGGACTCAGAGTACACAATGTCAGAAGGTGAAGGGGTTTTAGTAAATGGAAATGTACTCCATTCATACCGGCGGAACAGGACGAATGAATGCAGATATCTGGTCGTAATCTTCCATCCGTCCTTGATTGGATACAATGCAGCGGGGCGTATCTCTGCAAATTATATCTTCCCATATTTTTCTGGAGACCAGGCATTTACGGATATTCGTCTTACCGGGAGGGAACTGTGGCACAGTGAAATTGCCTCGATTCTGCTGGAGGCAGAATCATATTCTGCGGCCGGGGCAGCGGGGTATGAGATGGATATACAGATACTGCTTCTCAAATGCTGGCGGATTCTGTATGAAAAAGTACTATGCGCCAGAGAAGGCAGGCCTGGGAAAAATCCTAAGAATGAGCTGATATATAAGGCAGTCAAATACATACGGGAACATATAGAGGAGAAAATCTATCTGACTGATATAGCAAGGGCTTGCAGCATCAGCAATACGGAGTGCTGCAGGATGTTCAAAAGGCAGGTGGGGCAGAGCCCGATGGAATATGTGAAGAAGTACAGAATCAAAAGAAGCCTGGATTTTCTGGAAAATAAAAACTGCAGTATCATGCAGGTGGCGCAGATGGCCGGATTTGAGAGCCAGAGTTATTATACAAAGGTATTCCGCAGCATCATGAAATGCACACCACAGGAATACCGAAAAGAAAATAAAAGAGTGATTGACACTGGCGGAACGTAACAGGGCGGAGCAGTCTGCGGCTGCCCCGTCCTGCCGATTGCTTCTAAACCTCCACTGCTCCGCTGTTTCCGCCGCAGGTATAATAAGCCTTCCGTTCTTCCGGCTTGAGATATATGGACAGATCCTCCATTTCGGGTAACCCCTCACTCATGCACTTTTTTCTTACCATTTCGATGACTTCATCAGCCAGGTATTCCTGATTCTGATATTGAATATATAAGTTGGCTTTGCCCGCCTGCACAGCGGACGCTGCGGTTACTGCTTGCTTCTTCTGTTTTTTCTTCTCAATTCTTTTGCTCATGTTTGTCGGCTCCCTTTTTATAATGTCTTATGAATTATAGTACTTTTGGGACAAGAAGTCAAAAAGCAATGGCAGGGAGCAGGAATTACAATTTACATAATTCTTTTTTGGCCCTGGCCATGATAAGTGCTGCATTGTTTTCCGCAATATCAAGCCCTTCCGCTGCAAAGAATCGAACATCCCCGATACCGAACATCCCGCACAGATCCCTTATATATTGATCCGCCGAATTGCATTCCCCAATATAGCCGCCGCAGGTGGTGATATACAGAAGTTCTTTGGCCCTGCACATGGGAACCAGCAGACCGGCTTCGGAATAGCGGAATGTAATTCCGTTTACGCAGATATGCTCAAAATATACCTTCAGGGAAGAGGGAAAGGAGAGATCCCAATAGGGTGCTCCGATCAAAACCGCATCGGCCAGTGCAAACTCTCTGGCATACTGGAAGACGGGAGCCGAGTAATCATGGTTTTGGATATCTGCGGCCCTCTTTTCCAGCATTTGTTCCGTATATGGCACAAGGGATTCCTTCTGCAGATCCACCTCCTGAATGGTCCATTCTTTTTTTAAGCCTTCCAGGTAAGCCCTGCACAGCTGCAATGTTCTGGATTCTGCTCTCACACATGAGTTGACGAATAATAGTTTCATACATTTCCTCCGTAATAGTTCCTGTTTTACTTTTCAGAAGAATCTAAGGTATTATATCCAAAATAGGGCACAGTGGTACCTCTTTCTTAAGGGATAATGTGATTAAATACAACGTTTCTATGGTTTTATCAGCCGAAAAAGTGATGGGTTAACTATTTAGTGTGTTTTATCTGGGCTGTCCGGGGAAAAAATGGCTGCAACATTTGTTTTTTAGTATCCAACTTCAATAAAGTATTGTATAATGAAGCAAAAGGTTTATGGGGATAATTATCGTAGATGAAAGACCCGGTACGGCGGCCGCCGGAGGGGCCGGGCAAAGGCGAATGATTGAAAAAGACAGGTGAGTATAAATGATAGAGAAGGATAAAATTTATCCCGTTATCGTAGATGAGAGTGAAAATATTATATATATATCAGATCCTGAGACATATGAAGTCATTTATCTGAATCAGGCAATGAAGGATACGCTGGATTTAGAACCGGGAGAAGACTACCAGGGGAGACTCTGCTATGAACTGCTGCAGGGGCAGAGTGCGCCGTGCCAGTTCTGTACGAATGGTTATCTGATGAGAGATAAGTTCTATACATGGAAGCATTATAATGAAAAGCTGGGAAGGCATTTCAGCCTTCGGGATAAGCTGATTGAGATCGACGGGCATTTGTTCCGCCTGGAGATCTGCGTGGATATCACAGAGAGCGAGGAGCTCCATAGAAATCTGAAAAGAAAGCTTTCGATCGAAGAGACCCTGGTGCAGTGTATCCATATGCTTTCTGAGAATCAGGACATTGATATGTCAATCAATGGTCTGCTGCGTATTATCGGGGAATTTTTCCAGGCGGACAGATCCTATATATTTGAATGTAATTATGAGGAAGACATCCTGGTCAATACATATGAGTGGTGCAATGAGGGTGTCATTCCACAGAAGGAGAATCTGCAGCGTGTTCCGAGAGATGTAACCGGCCATTGGATGGAGCTTTTCCGCAATAACGGGGCGGTATATCTGCCGTCTGTGAGCAGCCGGGTAGAGGAAAAGGCTCCGGAAGCGGCCATACTCAATCAACAGGGGATTGGCTGCCTGATGGCAGCACCTATATGGGAGGCGGAATTGCAGAATGACGGAGAGAAGACGCTGTATGGATTCATAGGCGTGGATGATCCGACGCGCGGAGTGGAACATATCAAGCTTCTTCAGTCGGTTGCGTATTTTATATATAATGATGTACAGAAGCGGCGCATGATTATGAAACTCGGGGAAATGGGCAGGATTGATGCGCTTACCGGCCTCGGAAACAGAAATTTTTATATGGAAAAACTAAAGGAGCTGGGCGGACAGAAACTGAAATCGATGGGTGTTGTTTTCTGTGACATTAACGGGCTGAAATATGCGAACGACCACTATGGTCATGCTTATGGCGATAAAATGATCCGAAGTGTGGCACAAGGGGTAAAGCAGACATTTCCGGAGAATGCATACAGAATTGGCGGAGACGAGTTTATCGCGCTGTACGTGAATGGCACAAAGGAGGAATTTTACAGCCGTTTGGAAGCCCTGAAGGACTATGCGGAAAATGAATGCATCTGTGATTTCTCTATGGGGGTCAACTTTGGAGAGGGTACCTTTGATGTGGAAGAGCTTATTGGCGGCAGCGACAATATGATGTATTTGGAGAAGCAGACTTATTATGGCAGTATGATCTCAGGAAAGCCAGCCTATCATAAGGCCGTGGCAAGGCAGCTTGTCAGGGAGATAGAGACAGACAGATTTGAGGTGTTTCTGCAGCCAAAGATCTGTCTGGAGACAGGAGAGATGGTGGGGGCGGAAGCCCTGCTCCGGCAGAAAGGGGAAGACGGAGAGTATTATCTGCCGGAACAGTTTATAACGCTGTATGAAAAGGAAGGCGTGATCCCATTTCTGGACTGCTTTGCGTTCGAGGAAGTATGCGGGATACTGCAAGAATGGATGGCAGCAGGAGGGAAGCCCGTTCCCGTGTCGGTAAACTTTTCCCGTATCAGCCTGATGAAGCGGGGGATTGTACAGAGTCTTGCTGAAATCAGGGAGAGATACGGGGTTCCGGAAGGGCTGCTTGTATTGGAGATCACAGAGAGCATCAGCAAGATGGAACCTTCAGCATTACAAGCGTTAATAGACGAGCTTAAAAAATACCATTTTGTTGTGTCGCTGGATGATTATGGCTACCAGTATTCTAACCTTGCGATTTTGTCAAACATGGATTTTGTGGAACTTAAACTGGACAAAAGTCTGGTAGAAAACCTGAAGGACAATCCAAAAGTAAGGGTGTTGGTGGAAAATTCGATCGAGATGTGCAGACAGCTGAACCAGATTATTTCCACCGCGGAAGGTATTGAAGATAAAGAACAGCTGAACATTCTAAAAGGCTTTAAATGCAACATGGGGCAGGGATTTCTTTTTTCACATCCTCTGCCCAGGGATGAGTTTTTTAAGAAGTTTGGAAAAACCGCCGGTATTCCAAAGGGAGACTGATTTTGCGGAGAGCCTGTAGTTGTTCAGGCCGGCCGGAACTGTTACGGGATTTTAAAGAGATAGTCTTAAAAAAATTTAAATAATTAGATTACAGGTATTGATTTTTGTGGGAAGGTATGATATTATATCACTCGTGTCAGAGATGACGCGGGTGTAGTTCAATGGTAGAACACCAGCCTTCCAAGCTGGATACGTGGGTTCGATTCCCATCACCCGCTTAGAAAACAGCCTTATATCAAACGGAGATCCGGTTTTGATATAAGGCTTTTTATGATATAGAAATTCCTCTGGAATTTCCTATATCATAAAACCCTCCGGGAGGATGCACACGCCGCGATAAGATATATAGCCGCAAAGCGGCATCGCGGCGGCGCCAAAGCGGCATCGCGGCGGCGCCAAAGCGTGCAAGCCCCTCATGAGTAAGGGGGCGGGGAGTTGAGCTGGGCTTGCCCACTTGGTTTTGACAAAGATAAATTCCGGAATTTCTTATCTCAAAACCAGATAATTTCATAGATTTTCTTAAAAAGGAAGTTGAGAAGTTACTCCATTTAAAGTATAATTACTTTATTCTATGTAAAATCAAAATATTAACGTTTCGAAATACTTCAGGGGGGAGGTTTTCGGATACTACAAAAAGAAAAGAGGAAGATTTAATGAACTGGACCGATAACGTTGTAATGAGGGCGCTTAGCCGGGTATGCGATTTTATGCTGCTGAACATCATGTGGATAATATGCTCCATTCCGATCATCACAATCGGGGCATCCACGACCGCTATGTATACCGTAATGCTGAAGCTGGTAAAGAACGAAGAAGGTTATATTGTAAAAGGGTTTCTGGGGGCATTTAAGGAGAACTTCAAAAAGAGCACCATAATGTGGCTGATTCTGCTGGTTGTGGGAATTATAATCGGAATCGACATCCGTTTTTCCGCGGTCATGCAGTCAACGATGCGTACAATATTCCAAAGCATCTTCTTAGTGCTCGGCGTAGTCTGGCTGTGTATGGTAATCTATGTATTCCCTCTGACGGCGCGCTATGAGAACACGATCAAGAATACCTTCAAAAATGCGGTACTGTTATCCGTGGCTAAGCTTCCATATACCGTATTAATGCTTATCATCACGGCAGGGCCGGTTATCATCACCTTTTTGAACACACGGAATCTTCTGATCGGCATTGCAGTATGGCTGATCATCGGCGTGTCACTGGTAGCCTGGCTGAACTCATTCTTATTGCGTAAAGTTTTTGAAATATTTCATACAAACGAGAATTAGGAGAAAATGGAGAGCAAAGGGGTCAGACCCCTTTGAATAGGAGAGGACAAGGATGAACTTTTTAGAAGAGAGAATTTTAAAGGACGGTATTGTGAAGGAAGGGAATGTCCTGAAGGTGGACAGTTTTCTGAACCATCAGATGGATATTGACCTGTTTGATGAGATGGGGAAGGAATTCAGAAAACGCTTTGCGGATAAGCAGATTAATAAGATTCTGACGATTGAAGCATCCGGAATTGGGATTGCATGCATTGTGGCGAAGCATTTTAATGTTCCGGTTGTTTTTGCTAAAAAGTCCAAGAGCATTAACCTGGAAGGGGAGATGTTAGTCGCTGAGGTGGAGTCTTTTACGCATAAGTGCAAGAATAATGTGATCGTTGCCCAGAAGTTCCTTTCTCCGGAGGATCATATATTGATTATAGACGATTTCTTGGCTAATGGCTGCGCGCTGCAGGGACTGATTCAGATTGTGCAGTCTGCGGGGGCCGTGGTTGAAGGGATTGGAATTGCGATTGAGAAGGGATTCCAGTCCGGCGGGCGTATGATCAGGAATCTGGGCTTCCAGCTGGAGTCTTTGGCCATCGTGGAGAGTATGGATGCTGAGAGCGGGACGATCAAATTCCGTGAACAGTAGGAATTGGATTTGTACGAAAAAAGTGTTACAATAGGTGTCAACAAGGCAATGTCTGTATAGAAGGGAGCTGTATTTCATGGGGGAAAAGAATCAGGAACTGATACATAAACTGAAAGATGTTAAAAAATCAATAGTCTCCAAAGAGCTGCGCGGTGATGATTGGGAAGATATGCAGTCGGCCGTGAAGAAACTGGAGGAAGTTGTAACCTATATCAATGACTGTACCGGCAGAGGGATTTATTTTGAGTAGTCAAATTCAACCACCAGTATATGGGCTTGTCTTCGATATGGACGGGCTCATTTTCAATTCGGAAAGAGTCGTGCAGCGGTCCTGGGAACGGGTGGGGACAAAGCTGGGCTATGAACATTTTGGGAACCATATCTATCATACGATCGGGTTTAACGTAAAGAGACGGGAAGAATATTTTAGGAAAAATGTGGATCCTGATTTTCCGATGGCGGATTTTTCCGTGATGACCCGCAGAGAATACCATAAAATTGTGGCTGAAGAGGGGCTGGAAATAAAACCTGGGGTGGTGGAACTCCTGAAATATGCGGCGGATAAGAAGTACAGGATAGCTCTTGCTACTTCTTCACGCAGAGAGCATGCAAGCACTCTCCTAAAGGAGCAGGGGCTGTGGGAGTATTTCGACGGTGCGGTATTTGGAGATATGGTAACCTGCAGTAAACCAAGTCCGGAGATCTATCAGAAAGCCTGCGCAACGATCGGGGTTGACCCGGCCAATGCAGTGGCGCTGGAGGATGCTCCTTCCGGTATCCGGTCTGCAGTGGCGGCGGGGATGCGCGCCATTATGGTGCCGGATCTGGTAGAACCCGACGAGACGATTCTGGAAATGGCATGGCATCGGTTTGACACCCTTTTCGATGTCCTGAGGCTGTTGCAGGAAGGATAAATACAGGAGAAACAGTATGCTGAAATCATATATCGCATTTGACCTGGAGACGACCGGGCTGAACCCGGAACAGAATGAAATCATCGAAATAGGCGCACTGAAAGTGCGCCATGGTAAGGTGCAGGAACGTTTCATGGAATTCGTCCGCCCCACAGAGAACATTTCTCCGGTTGTTTCGGAGCTGACCGGAATCACCAACGAGATGGTCGCAGGCGCCAGAAGCAGCAGGAATGTGATTCCTGACTTTTTGGATTTCTGCGGGGATGATATTCTGATCGGGCACAATGTTATTTTTGACTACAGTTTTGTGAAAGTAGGTGCTATGGCCGAAGGACTGGATTTTGAACGCTTCGGGATTGATACGCTCAGGATTGCGAGAAAAGTACATAAAGATATGGAATCGAAAAGCCTGGGCTGCCTGTGTGATTACTACCGCATAGAGAATCGTGCCGCCCACCGAGCCTATCATGACGCACTGGCTACGGCAAAGCTTTATCAGACACTGGCGCATTATTTTGAAGAGAAGGAGCCAAAACTTTTCCAGCCGGTAACACTAAGTTATAAACAGAAAAAAGCCATGCCTGCAACTCCCAAACAGATCGGTTTTTTGAAGAAATTGATTCTGAACAATGGGGTTCAACTGGAGTGGGATCCCGATACAATTACGAAAAATGAGGCGTCAAAAATGATTGACGATATTATAAATAAACGAATCTGAAAACCGGTTATATAAGGAGTCTGCCCGGAAAGATCCTGTCTTTCTGCGGCAGACTTTATTTTCAGAAAATATATGAAAATAATAATAATTCCTGTTTTGTGTTGACCCGGAAATTTTTAACAGCTATAATAGAACTAATTACTGGTATCAGAACGGCGGGAAAATCAGATAAAACAATAAGGAGGATACAATATGGCAAAGTTTAAATGTGGTGTATGTGGATTTATTTTTGATGAGGAGAAGGAGGACGTTCCTTTTTCGGAACTGACGGTCTGTCCGGTTTGCAGACAGCCGGTCCGTGTATTTGAAAGGGAAGGGGAGACGGAGGAAAAAAAGGAACATGAGATTCCTTCTGTGGAAAAGAATGTAGATCCTTTGGCGTATCCTCCTGAGTTCTACCGGAAAGACGATTCCTGCCGGTATATGGAAGAAATTCATCAAATGGCAGTGAGCGGAAAACCTATTATCGAGGCAATGGGTACGAAGATGCCGATGCCGTGCTGGGACGATATCCTGCTTCTGGGCGCACAGCTCAATCCGCCTCCGCTGGATGAACATGCCCCTGTAAGTATCAAAACGGTGATCGGAAAAAATGCGGAAAAGCCCATGGTGCTGGAAGGCCCTGTTTACATATCCCATATGTCGTTTGGAGCATTATCCAGGGAGACAAAGATTGCGCTGTCCAAAGGCTCTGCAATGGCAGGGACAGCCATGTGCAGCGGAGAGGGAGGCATTCTTCCGGAAGAGATGGCGGCAGCACATAAGTATATTTTTGAATATGTGCCGAATAAATACAGCGTAACCCCGGAGAATCTGAGGAACGCGGATGCCATTGAACTGAAGATCGGTCAGGGAACCAAACCCGGAATGGGAGGCCACCTGCCGGGAGGAAAAGTGACGCCGGAGATTGCAGCGGTCAGGAATAAACCTCTGGGCAAAGATGTGATCAGCCCATCAAAGTTCGAAGAAATCAACAATAAAGAGGATTTGAAGGATTTGGTGGCTCAGCTCCGCCTGGCTTCCGGCGGGCGTCCGATTGGGATTAAAATCGCCGCAGGGCGCATTGAGAAGGATCTGGAATTCTGCGTTTACGCGGAGCCGGATTTTATCACCATCGACGGAAGGGGTGGTGCGACAGGCGCAAGCCCGAGACTGGTCAGGGATTCTACCAGCGTGCCTACCATCTATGCACTTTATCGTGCAAAAAAGTATCTGAGGGAAAATGGGGCGGATGATATCAGCCTTGTGATCACTGGCGGCCTGCGGGTGTCCTCTGATTTTGCAAAGGCGATCGCGATGGGGGCGGATGCTGTTGCTGTTGCATCAGCAGGCCTGATTGCCGCCGCGTGTCAGCAGTTCCGCATCTGTGGAAGCGGTAACTGCCCGGTAGGGGTTGCAACGCAGAATCCAGAGTTGAGGGAAAGGTTTAAGTCAGATGCAGCTGCCAGGAGAGTTGGGAATTTCCTGAACTGCAGTTTTGAGGAATTGAAGACATTTGCGCGGATTACCGGGCATGAAGATATCCATGACCTGAGTGTGGATGATTTGTGCACGATCAGCAGGGAAATTTCAGAGTACACGGATATCAGGCATGCCTGATCCCTTTGGTACAGCGCATTGGAAAGAGAAGCATGGCAGAAAATGAGCAGAGAGGAAGCGGAAAAATATGAATGAAGACACACCAATACGCAAACAGCTGTTATCAATACCGAATTTAATGGGATATTTCCGGATTCTGCTGATCCCGGTAATCGTATGGCGGTATGTGACAGCGGAAACTGTGACGGATTACTATATAGCGGCAGTCATTATAGGAATCTCCGGAATCACGGATTTCCTGGACGGTTTTGTGGCGCGCAGATTCCATATGATTACAAAGGTGGGGAAGGCGCTGGACCCGATCGCAGATAAGCTGACCCAGGGCGCGGTTGTATTGTCTTTATGTTTCCGGTATCCGTATATGATTGTCCTGATGGTACTGTTTGTGGTAAAAGAGGGATTTATGGGTATTATGGGGATCATTATGCTCCGGAAAGGGAAGATGCTGGATGGGGCAAAATGGTTCGGTAAAGTGTGTACTGCTGTGCTGTATGTGGTGATGTTCCTGCTGATATTGTTCCCGCAGCTGCCTGAGAGTGCGGCGAATGGATGATCCTTCTCTGCGGGGGATTCATGCTGTATTCCTTTGGAGCCTATATTCCGGTATTTTGGAAGATGGGGCGTGATTCATAAAATCTTATAACTTCTTAAGAATTTCTTTTGGTTCTTATGCCAGCCTCCTTTAGAAATCTGTTTTATTCTAGAAACAGTTAAAGGAGGCTGTTTCTATGAATATCCAAACATTGACTCAATATTTTCTTGAATATGGCGCCTTTTTTATCTACCTGATCGTTTTATTGGAATACATGAATCTTCCGGGTTTCCCGGCAGGGCTGATCATGCCGTTGGCAGGGATCTGGGCAGCAAAGGGGGAAATCAGTTTTCCGATCGTCATGCTTTTATCAGTATTTGCGGGACTGACCGGAAGCTGGCTCCTGTATTTTCTGGGAAGCTGGGAGGCCCGAAGGTGATGGGATTCTATTTTAAAAAGTTTCCGAAACAACAGGCTGTGATAGAGGCGAAGATGGATATGCTGCGTGAGAAGGGGTGCATCGGTGTGTTTGTCAGCAAGCTGCTGCCGATGGTGCGGACCATCATTTCCATACCTGCAGGGATGGTTAAGATGGATTTTCTGAAATATACGGTAAGTTCAACGGTAGGCATTTTCCTGTGGAATCTGGTATTTGTCGGGGCCGGTTACTTTTTCGGCGATGCAGCAATTAAGCTGCTGGCATAGACAGGGATCCGAAGCGGCGTAGTGAGAAGGCAGAAGAAGTGCAGACAGAGGAGGAATTAGGAATGAAGATTGCAATGTTGACAAATAATTATAAACCTTTCGTAGGAGGGGTACCCATTTCCGTTGAAAGGCAGGCGAAAGAACTTGCGAAGCTGGGCCATGAGGTGACGGTATTTGCCCCGGAATATGAACAGACGGAAGACATCCGGCCAGGCGAACAGTTCGAAGATCTGCAGGAAACACGCAGGGAGCGTGTCATCCGGTACAAGACCAGCAGCAGAAAAATGGAAAACGGCATGGTCTATCCCAGAATAGTCAGCAGGGAGATCGTTCAGGCCTTTGAAAAAGAACAGTTTGACTGCATCCATGTGCATCATCCGATGTTTGTGGGTCCGATTGCTTTGTATCTGGGGAAAAAGTATGATTTGCCTGTCATATACACGTATCATACAAAATACGAGGACTATCTTCACTATATACGCCCGTTTCAGTCCGTAGAGGACAAGAGTGCCGTGTGGCAGGAGATATTCCGCCTGGGAAGAGAAAAGGTAGTGCCGGGCTATATGCGGTGGTTTACAAATCAATGCGATTTGATATTGGCGCCGACCTTCAGTATGCAGGAAGCGATGAAGAAGAGCGGAACGAGGACTCCAACGGCAATTTTTCCCACAGGTCTGGAAGATTCCTTTTATATAAAGGATGAAGAAAAATGTACGGCTGTCAGGCAGCAGTACCTGCAGGGGAGAAAACACCTATTTTGTACAGTTTCCCGCCTGGAGGAAGAGAAAAATCCGCGGTTTATGCTGAAGGGGATCGCGAGGCTGAAAGAGCGGATGGATGAGCCCTTCCGGGTATTATTTATCGGAGAAGGAAGTATGAGATCCGAATTGGAAAAGATGGCTGCCGAACTGGGGATTTCCGAGGAAACTGTATTTGTAGGAAATGTAGAGAATCAGGAAGTGAAACATTTTCTCGGGGCTTGTGAACTGTTTTTGTTTGCTTCCAAATCGGAGACGCAGGGAATTGTCCTGGCAGAGGCGTTTGCAGCAGGTATTCCGGTTGTAGCGGTCAATGCTACCGGAGTGGAGGACATTGTAGTGAACGGAAAAAACGGCTATGCGACGGCGGAAGACACGGAAGAATGGTCTGCGAGAATCATGGAGGCAATGCAAATAGAAAACTATGGCAGATTGAAAGAGCAGGCCGTGCTGACTGCATCCGGATTCAGATCATCCAGACTGGCCGTTTACGAAGAAATGCTTTACGCACAGTGTATAAATCAGAGAGAGAAAGAGGAATCCGCATATGAAAATGAGAGAAATCGGGCAGAACGTGTTGGGGCATCTATTTATCGGTTATTTAAGGCTTCTTAATAAAACAGTTACAATACAGTGGGCAGAAAATTCGATAAGCGGCGGAAGCCAGATATTCGGTTTCTGGCACGAAGACAGTTTTTTCATGAACATGATACTTTCAGAAATTTCGAAACAGACCAGTCCTGTCGATGTAATTGTGACTGCTGATAAAAGAGGAGACTATATTCAGAATATGATAGAGCGCAGCGGCGGCCATGCCCTGAGAGTGCCGGACGGTTTTGCCAGCTTCGGGGCGCTCAAAGTGATCATGCAGAACGCATACGAAAGAACCCGCTCCATTGCCGTAGCACTTGACGGCCCCCTAGGGCCAAGGCATGAACCTAAAAAATTGGCCTTTTATCTGTCTGAGCAGGCAGAAGAAGACTTTGTCGGTATCTCCATTTCCTATTCTGCAAAACTCAGAATGACCTGGAGATGGGATAAATATGTGATACCGCTGCCGTTTTCCACAGTGACTGTAGCAGCTCATAATTACGGTGAAGTAAATAAAAAGAACATTCCTGAGCTTCCAACGAATGCAAATATTCCGAAATGTGGTATACTGTTAAACGTATAGGGGTCAGACCCCTCTGCAAAAGGGTCAGACCCCTTTGAAAAAAATATCAGGAGGAAGTTATGGAAACGAATCATATATTAATCGTAGAGGATGACAAAGAAATCAGGGAAGGTGTTCAGATTTACCTGCAAAGCCAGGGCTATAAGGTGTTTCAGGCTGCAGATGGAGTGGAAGGCCTGGAAGTTATGGAGAAAGAGGAGATTCACCTTGCAATCGTGGATGTGATGATGCCAAGGATGGATGGAATCAGAATGACGATGAAGCTGAGGGAGAAGTATGATTTCCCGGTGATAATGCTTTCAGCGAAATCCGAGGAAGTAGATAAAATTATGGGCCTGAATATCGGGGCAGATGATTATGTAACAAAGCCGTTTACGCCAATGGAATTGATGGCAAGGGTGAATTCACAGCTGCGGCGTTACCGGAGGTTTATGGAGAAACTGGAACCTAAGGAAAATGTGCATGTAATCGGCGGCCTGGAGATCAATGAGGATACGGTGGAAGTATTTGTGGATGGCAATTCGGTTAAAATGACACCAATTGAGTATAAGATTTTGCTGCTTCTGGCAAAGAATCCGGGGCGTGTATTTTCTGCGGAGGAAATTTATGAAAGGGTATGGCAGGAAAAGGCTATAAGTACGGATACGATTATGGTTCATGTACGGAATATCCGGGAAAAAATTGAGGTGGATCCAAAGAATCCAAAATATTTAAAGGTGGTGTGGGGCGTTGGATACAAAATTGAAAAACAGTCATAGACTGGCTGTATTGCTGGCAATTGCGGTAGTGCTTATCTGTTCCGTGGGGATGGTTCTGGCTTACCCTGTATTTTCGAGGGAAATGCAGGATAGGCTGGATGGGAGCAAGGTAAGTAATGATGAGGTCATACAGATAGCCGGTGGGCTAATTGAGGGGAATTATATATTATACAATGAGGTATATGAGGAAACTGACAGAGCATATGTATTACAGGAGTATGGCGGCGACCGGTTCGATCTTTTGAGAAAATATATGGATTATGAAGTATTCGACTGGGATGGAAATGCACTTCTGGAGAGCAACAGTAAGTCAGTACTAGAAAATCTGGTAAAAAAAGAGGATACCACTTATGCCTTCCGCGTGGCATTTACTTTCCAGGATGACGGAGAGTTGTCCGATATCCAGGTGAACGGGAATATGCTGGACGAGAGGACAGAATATGAGATTGAGCAGTATCTTCTGGATCAGCAGGTGACAAATTACGAATGGCGGGGGATTTCCGAGCCGACAGAGGTGCAGATCGTTTATGGCGTGACAGAGGAGAACTTGAATTCTTATATTGATAGCAATGGGCTCAATATCGATACTTCGGTAGCTGCACTGATGTCAAATTCTATGTTCGGCGGTTTTTTGTTTCTGTTTGCAGCCATATTGGCAGTAACAGCGGTATTACTTTCTGTGAAAAAGAGTTTTGCGTTTGGAGGAGAGAAAGTATTCAGTGCTCCATTTGAAATCGTTGTGATTGTGCTGGGCATACTGGCAAGTGCTATATATTATCCGGCCAAGGTTGTTTGGATTACACTGGGGGGCGGGGCTGCAGAGTATTTAACCGGCAGCAGTGGAGCGCCGAATTCGGCAATGTCAGCCATAATGAATGTGGCTGTGTGGTTTGTAACATTTGGCATAGCATTCTGGGGCTTTGTCAGTTTGAGTGCGATGCTTACTATGAAAAAAGAATATTGGAAGCAGAGATCTTTATGTGTAAGGTTTCTGCGCTGGATGAAACGAGGTGGTGATGAATATGGGGAAAAAGTAAAGAAAGGAGCAGGCGGTATATGGAGCGGGATTAAGCGGTTCTGCAAAAGGCAGTATGACGTGCTTATGCACCTGGATTTCCAGGATAAAACAAACCGGACGATTTTTAAGATCATCGCAATCAATTTTGTTGTCCTGGTAGTTGTATGCAGTCTGTGGTATTATGGAATTGTAGCGCTCATCATTTATTCCGTTGTACTATTTCTCTTTTTGAAAAAATACTCTAATGATATCCAATCCAAGTATAAGCTGCTTCTCAGTGCCACAAATCAGCTTGCAGAAGGGGATCTGGATACACCGATTGAAGGAGATATGGGGATATTCAACCCCATTCAGGAAGAGATTAAAAAGATTCAGAACGGATTTAAAAAAGCCGTGGAAGAGGAAGTAAAGAGTGAACGGATGAAAACAGAACTGATCACCAATGTTTCCCACGATCTTAAAACACCTCTGACTGCAATTATCACGTATACGGATTTGGTTAAGAACGAAACAGAGGATGATAAAAGGAAAGAGTATATTGACGTGCTGGAACGCAAGTCCCTGCGGCTGAAGGTTCTGATCGAGGATTTATTCGAAATCAGCAAAGCAACCAGTAAAAATATAACCATGAATTTTATGCGGGTCGACATCGTTGATTTGCTAAAACAGGTGGGCTTGGAATATGATAATAAAATAAAAGAAACAAACCTGGATTTCCGTTGGAGCCTTCCGGAACACAAAATCGTGCTTTGGCTGGACAGCCAGAAAACATACAGGATTTTTGAAAACCTAATTGTGAATATTACGAAATATGCCATGCCGCATACCCGCGTATATGTGGAGATGAAGGATCTGGACCACCAGGTGTATATCTCTATGAAGAATATTTCAGCCACGGAGCTGAGCTTCAACACAGACGAAATTACGGACAGATTTGTCAGGGGTGATGCATCAAGAAATACAGAAGGCTCAGGACTGGGGCTTGCAATTGCGAAAACATTTACCGAGCTGCAGCACGGAAACCTAAAGATATCGACAGAGGCGGATCTGTATAAGGCGGAAATTACCTTCCCAAAACGGCCCGAAGTATCGGAGCTCAGGGCGAGGGAGCACGACAAAATGAAACAGCGCAGGATGGAAATAGAGAAATTAATTAGTTTCTAACTGCTTTAAGGGGGTCAGACCCCTCTGCAAAGGGGTCTGACCCCCTTGAACTCCGTTTTCAGAATTGTTTTACATTTTAAGATTAACAAGCAGGTTTTTAGAGGGGGAGTTAATAAATGAGTAAGAATTATAAACAACTCAAGGTCTGGCAGGGATTGGTAGTCCTGGCATCAGCTGCAGTCGTAATTTTTATAGTATCACCTACGATCCTGTCACCCTTTGGGATCTACGGATCTTTATTGGCGGAATGGCTGATGCTTGCTGCCGCATTGGGACTGGTTCTTGCGTTCCGGGGGAATCCGAGAGAACTGTTTCCATTCAGAAGACCGGCAGGCGCCGGTGTTTTTGGCACCTTTTTGATGTGGGTGGGAGCGTTTCTTATAGAAATGACACTTGTTCTGCTTGTGAGCATTTTCTTCATGGAAGAAATGCAAGGAGTGAATGCGGGGCTGAGTTCCGCGATGATGAATATACCGTTTCTGGCGGCAGTACTTATAGTAGCGGTCACACCGGCGGTTTGTGAGGAGATAATTTTTCGCGGAATTTTTCTAAAAAGCCTGAAACCACATAAGTATAAATGGGTAGCTATATTGATAAGCGGAGTTGTATTCGGCGCATTTCACGGAGACATTTTCCGGTTTATCCCGACTGCCATCGGCGGCGTTGTCATGGCTTGGATCATATTGGAAAGCGGAAATATGTTCTATAATTGTTTCTTTCATTTTATAAATAATCTTTTGCCCATTATTCTGCTCTTTGGAATGAAAGATGTTTATGCGCAGCTCGGGGTGTGGAACGAAATTGGGTACGAATCTACATCGATCCCCATGATGAGTGCAGGGGTGTATATGATGATGTGTGCGGCGGCTCCGGCCTGCATTTACATCGGAAATTATCTGCTACACAGTCGAACGCCGGGGTACAGGGATAAACTGTTTCCGAAAGGAAAACCAGGAGTTGTAATAGGGCTGATTGTCATTTCTGCCGTATTATTTTTCTGTGGCGCGGGCCTTGCAGTGTATGGTGTTATTTCTTTACAGACAATATAAAAACCGGTTCCGTGAAAATACACGGGAACCGGTTTTTATATTGTAAAACAATTCTGAATATGGTACTCAAAGGGGTCAGACCCCTTTGAAAATCTCGATACTCCGATCCAGGATCCCCTTCATATGAGCGATAGCGATTCCATAGTTCGTGATAGGAATATTCTGATCCTGTGCGCATTGCAGGCGGTACTTCATTTCCCGCTCGTTGAGGGTACATCCTCCGCAGTGGATGATCAGTTTGTATTTTGACAAGTCCATTGGAAATTCAGTTCCACTGGAAAATTCATAGTTTACTTTTTTACCGGTATGGCTGGCAATCCAGCGGGGCAGTTTTACTGTTCCGATATCTTCGCATTGGCGGTGGTGGGTACAGCCTTCCGATATCAGGATTGTATCCCCTTCTTCCAGTGTATCAAGAGCCTTTGCCCCGTTTACAACGGTCTCCAGATTTCCTTTATAACGGGCAAAAAGGATGGAGAAGGAAGTCAGCGGTATATCTAAAGGCACCGCAGCAGCCACTTTTTCGAAGGCCTGGCTGTCAGTGATTACGAGTGCGGGGGGATTACCGAGCTTCTCCAGAGTTTCTTCCAGTTCGGTTTCTCTTGTGACGATGGAAATGGCACCGGATTCCAGGACATCACGGATTGTCTGCTGCTGCGGCAGGATCAGCCGTCCTTTGGGGGCCGCTTTATCAATCGGAACGACCAGAACCACAAAGTCGAATGGCTTAATCAAGTCGTAAACGATCCGCCGCTCATTCTCTGCCGGCGCCTGCCGGGCAATCAGTTCCTTGAGCTCGTGGATATTCTCTCCGGTAACGGTACTCACTGCGATGATTCTGTCTGAGGGGACAGCAGGCATACGTTCGGAAAAATCGGTATTGGAGCCAGGCGCCAGATCGGATTTGTTCAAAACAACTACATAAGGGATTCCCTTTTTCAAAATCCGTTTGAGTATCCCCGTATCTACATCTGTCATGCCGGAAGTGCCGTCAATGATAAGAACCGCGATGTCTGTCTTATTCAAGATCTGATATGCTTTCTGAATTCTGAGCTCTCCCAGTTCCCCGGTATCGTCAAGCCCCGGCGTATCTATCATAACCACGGGACCAAGCGGCAGCAATTCCATCGCCTTGAGAACCGGATCGGTGGTCGTGCCTTTGATGTCCGATACGATGGCAAGATTCTGCCCGGTAATCGCGTTGATAATACTGGATTTCCCGGCATTTCTCCTGCCGAAGATGCCGATATGTACTCTGTCTGAAGAAGGTGCTGCATTTAAACTCATAAAAATACCCCCTGTAATTTAGTTTAGAAGCGGAAATCTCTTCTGTTATCCTGTTCAATCAGACGCAGATTATCGATTACAACTGCACGCGCTTTCTCGTTAGGCACATTCAACACTTCTTTATCGATCAGTTTATCTCCGAGAGCCTTTGTCTCAGGTGAAGCATAATCCATCAGATATTCCTTCAAAGTCATCAGAGCATTTGGATGGCAGCAGTTCTGAATCTGGCCACTCTTACAAAGAGACATGAAACGGTCGCCGGTACGCCCTTCCCGGTAACAAGCGGTACAGAAACTTGGAATATAATCCATCTGCATCAGCCAGCGGACAACCTCGTCCAGCGTTCTTTTATCGCTGACATCAAACTGTTCGGATTTGGCATCGTCCGGCTCTGGTTCGCAGTAACCGCCCACGCTCGTGCGGGATCCCCCGCTGATCTGCGAGATACCCAGGTGGAGCACTCTCTCACGGCATTTCTGGCTCTCTCTTGTGGAAATGATCATTCCTGTGTATGGGACTGCAATTCGGATACAGGCAACAATCTTGGCAAAAGTGTCATCGTCGATTCCGTTGTCAAAGGAATCTGCATCAATATCATCGGCATGGCGCAGACGAGGGACACTGATCGTATGAGGCCCCACGCCAAAAGCCGCTTCCAGGTGTTCCGCGTGCATAAGAAGGCCGGCAAACTCATAGCGGTATTTGTCCAGCCCGAACAGCACGCCAACGCCTACATCGTCAATTCCGCCCTCCATTGCGCGATCCATTGCCTCTGTGTGATAATC
Organism: Clostridiales bacterium VE202-21; assembly: GCA_000509105.1. Classification (GTDB taxonomy): domain Bacteria; phylum Bacillota; class Clostridia; order Lachnospirales; family Lachnospiraceae; genus Faecalicatena; species Faecalicatena contorta. Next base: position 223,158 of record BAIF02000066.1, read on the forward strand.
ATAGTCGTGTTTCGGACCTGTTGGGTGAAGCTGCAAATAGCTCTCTTTGTGGTACGTCTCCTGGAACAAAATGTAAGTGCCGATGCCGGCCTCTTTCAGAAGGCGGTAATTATCTACAGTAGTAGCCGCTATATTGATGTTTACACGGCGGATAGCACCGTTCTTATGCTTGATACTGTAAATCGTTTTGATAGATTCCAGATAATAATCCATCGTATTACGGACCGGGTCCTCCCCCGCCTCCAGAGCCAGGCGTTTATGCCCCATATCCTGCAGCGCGATTACCTCTTTGCGGATCTCCTCCTGGGAAAGCTGCTTCCTGGCAATGTGCTTATTCTTGCTGTGATAAGGGCAGTATGTACATCCGTTGATACAGTAGTTGGACAGATAAAGAGGCGCAAACATCACAATGCGATTGCCGTAAAAGTCTTTTTTAATCTGTTCCGCCAGTTTAAAAATTTCCTCATTCTTCTCCTCTATCTGACAGGCCAGCAGCACAGAGGCCTCACGGTGGGTAAGCCCCTTTCTTTTCTTCGCCTTCTCAATCAGAGAATCAATCAGGGCTTCATTACATTTGTTCTCGTCAGCATAAGCCAGTGTCTCCAGGATTTCTTCATGGTTAATAAAATCTTCGGCATGTTTGGAATTCACATCATACATTTAGGTATCCTCCATTTATGATTGTATAGATATATTTAATAGAAACAGGTTCAGGTGTTACTCTGAAGCAACAGCAGCGCTCAGACTGCGGGACAGAGCCGCCGTGTTGAGCGAGTCACCCCGGGAAACAGCAATTTGATAGCCGATCGACTCCATACGGCGTTCCAGGCATTTCCGGCATTCCGCTGCTTCATCTCCGGTGCAGATCTTATTGTCGTAGAGCAGGTAATCTCCCCGTACCTCAACGGGCGAAAGGTTGGGCATGACCACATTGGCACCGGCCAAAATCCCTTTTTCCCTGCCGTCCGGAGCAATGGTTCCAAGGGCAGTAGTTGCGGGAAGCAGTACTTTTGGCAGCATCAGGCGGAGCAGCCCCAGCATAAACAGTGTCAGTTCCAGCGTTCCGGCTGCGTATTCGGCAAAAGGTGTTTCATGGTGGGGAATAAAGGGACCGATTCCTACCATCTGCGGATCCAGCTCCTTAATAAAAAGCATATCGCTGGCCAGATTTTCCGGCGTCTGGAAGGGAGAACCAACCATAAAACCGGTACCTGTCTGATAGCCGATTTCTTTCAGATCCCAGAGACACTGCTGGCGGTGGGCTGCGGACAGGGATTGTGGATGAAGCCGCCGATAGTGGGCGGCATCAAAAGTCTCATGCCTGAGAAGATAGCGGTCCGCACCCGCATCAAAAAGAAGCTGATAACTCTCACGGCTCCTCTCACCGAGAGAAAGAGTAATGGCGCAATCGGGAAAATGCTGCCGTATACTTTGCACGATATCCGCCATAATTTCATCGGTATAGCGGCCATCCTCCCCACCTTGCAGTACAAAAGTACGAAAGCCAAGGCCATACCCCTTATGGCAGCAGTCCAGTACAGCCTTCTTATCCAGCCGGTAACGGCGGGCACTGCGGTTGCTTTTGCGGATTCCGCAGTAGTAGCAGTCGTTTTTACAGTAATTCGTAAACTCAATCAGGCCGCGGATATACACAGCGTGTCCATAGTATTTATGCCGGACTGTACGCGCACGTTCAAACAAATATTTTGCCAGTTCTGGCGTGCGGCCGCGGATAAGAACCGTCCATTCTTCCCTGGAAAGCGCACCGGTCTGTTCCAGTTTATCAATCAAATGCTTCATAGAAAATTCTCCTTTTTAATGGGCACGCCAAAGCGGCACCCGGACTCTTTTATACCCAAAGGGCATTCCGTAACACATGGCCTGACGGGCGGGTCTGCCAGTTCCCTACTTCGTCTTGGCATAAATCGTTTTCGTACTGACACCAGGCAGCATACCCAGCTTCCCGGAAAGAGCGCTGATAACATCATTCGGCGCGTCCATGGCAATACTGATAATGGAAATATTCTTTTCCCGATATGGAATGCCCATTCTGCCCACAATGTACTGTCCATATTCACTGAGCAGATGGTTCAGCTCCTCCACCGAATCAGTACAGTCCAGAACGATTCCAATCAAAGCAATTCTCGTCTCCATAAAACCTCCTTATATCCTCAGAATATAGACAAGTGCAAAAAAATACCTGCACCAAAGGCGCAGGCGATAAAAAGGGGAAGACTTCCCCTTTTGGAAACGAGAAAAATCCCGTATCAATCATCTCTGTGCGCCTTCTTACTCAGGTGTAACCCTTTATAATCAGAACGAATTTTAATAAATTATAGCACAATAAATAAATATAAACAACATATTTCCTTTCCTTTGCGTTTTTATTGACAAAATGGATGGTGTGTGTTAAATTTAGACTAAAGTACAAACATTGGTCTAAATTACGTTTTTATAAGCACATCATAAGGCAAGCGAGGGTTGGAATCATGAGTCTGATAACGAATATTCAGAAGTATTCTATCCATGACGGAGATGGAATACGGACGACGGTTTTTTTCAAAGGCTGTCGTTTGAGGTGTGTCTGGTGCCACAATCCGGAGACGCAGAGTTTTAAGAAGGAGCTGCTGTGCGACAATGAAAAATGTGTGGGCTGCGGAGGCTGCGCGGCTGTCTGTCCGAACGGGGCTGTTGAAATGTTCGGACAAAAAGCCGTTACCGACAGGGCGAAATGCACGGCCTGTGGGATATGTACGGATTATTGCAACCGGAACCTCCGGGAGATAGCGGGAAAAGAATATACGGTCAATGAACTTGTGAAGGAGCTCAGGAAAGATGAGATGTTTTACGAGGAATCCGGCGGAGGGGTTACGCTTTCCGGCGGAGAAGTGATGGCGGCTGAGATAGAATTTGTGGAGGCGCTTGCGAAAAAGCTGTATCACTACGGGATCTCTGTCACGATCGATACATGCGGGCAGGCGCCGTATGAAAATTATAAACGGATTCTGCCTTATACGGACACTTTTTTGTATGACATCAAGACATTGGATACGGAGCTGCACAAAAAGTATATGGGGGCCGGCAATGAGCTGATTCTGGAAAATCTGGAAAAGCTGAGCCGGGACGGGGCCAGAATCTATATCCGTATTCCGGTCATCAAAGAAGTGAACGGCAATGAGGAAGCGATGAAGGCGATGATCCGTTACCTTCAGGAGAAAAACATTCATGCAGCAAGAGTGAACCTGCTGCCATATCATAACACGGGCTCCGGTAAATACCTAAAAGCGGGCATGCGCTACGAAGGGGCAGACATGCATGCACCCGACAGGGAAGAAATGAATCATTTTGTAGAACTATTCCGGAAAGCCGGATTCCAGGATGTAAAAATAGGAGGTTAAGATGGAAGAAAGAGGAATGAATGCACGCATAAAGGCTCTTAGAAAGCTGAGTCTGGATACACCTGCGCATATTGATCTGGAGCGGGCGCTTAGTGAGACCGCTACCTACAAGAAATATGAAGGCGAATTGTCTGTACCGGAGCTGCGCGGACAGGTATTAAAGGATTATTTTTCAACAAAAACGCTGTATATCGGTGAGGGCGAGCTGATTGTGGGGGAGAAAGGGGATTCCCCGCAGGCGGCTCCGACATTTCCGGAGCTGTGCTGTCATACAGTGGAAGATATGCATGTCATGAACGACAGAGACCTGATTAACTTTAGGGTAAAGGAAACAGACTATAAAGTACAGGAAGAAGTCATGATTCCATACTGGGAAAAGCGTTCTATGAGGAGCCGTATTCTCCGCCAGATGACACCGGAGTGGAAAGACGCCTATGAGGCCGGCATTTTTACAGAATTTATGGAGCAGAGAGGGCCGGGACATACGGTTGGCTCTGTGAAAATTTATGAAAAAGGTTTTCTGGATTACAAAGAAGATATTCAGAATGCGATCGACAAGCTGGATTTTATGAACGATACGGAAGCATTTGATAAGAAGAATGAACTGGAAGGCATGAAGCTGGCCTGCGATGCAATCATGATACTTGGGGAAAGATATGCTGCATATGCACGTGAACTGGCAGCAAAGGAGGAGGATGCAGGGCGCAGAGAAGAGCTTCTTCAGATTGCAGCCAACTGTGATGTAGTTCCCGCCCACAAGCCAAAGACTTACTGGCAGGCAATCCAAATGTACTGGTTTGTGCATCTTGGCGTGACAAGCGAACTGAATCCCTGGGATGCATACAGCCCGGGACGCCTGGATCAGCATCTGAATCCGTTCTACGAAAAGGATGTGGAGTCAGGAATTCTGGATGATGACAGGGCGCTGGAACTTTTAGAGTGCCTTTGGGTGAAGTTCAACAACCAGCCTGCTCCTCCAAAAGTGGGGATCACATTGAAGGAGAGCAGCACTTATACAGATTTTGCAAATCTGAATACGGGCGGCATTACACCGAACGGAGAAAATGGGGTGAATAATGTCAGCTATCTGATTCTGGACTGTATGGACGAGATGAAGCTGCTGCAGCCAAGTTCCAATGTACAGATCAGTAGAAAAACGCCTCAGAAGTTTCTGAAGCGTGCCTGTGAGATCTCCAGAAAAGGCTGGGGACAGCCCGCATTTTATAATACGGAAGCTATCGTTCAGGAGCTTCTCAACGCAGGAAAATCACTTGAGGATGCAAGACGCGGAGGAACCAGCGGCTGTGTGGAGACGGGCGCTTTTGGAAATGAGGCTTATATTCTGACCGGATATTTTAACATACCGAAGGTATTCGAGCTGACATTGAATAATGGGTTTGACAAGATGACCGGTAAGCAGCTGGGGTTAACGCTGGGCCATGCGGCAGATTTTGCTTCATATGACGAGTTGTTTGAAGCATTTAAGAAGCAGATGAAGTATTTCATTGATATCAAGATTAAGGGAAGCAATGTGATCGAAAAGATTTACGCCGAATATATGCCCGTGCCGTTTCTTTCAATTATTACGAATGACTGTATTTCCAAGGGAAAAGATTATAATGGCGGCGGTGCAAGGTACAATACGAAGTACCTGCAGGGTGTGGGCATCGGTACGATTACAGACTGCCTTTCCGCTGTGAAATACCATGTTTATGATAATAAAACATTTACCATGGAAGAATTGATGCAGGCGCTGGATGATAACTTCGAGGGGCATGACCGTATTGCGAATCTGGTGCGCAATAAGGCCCCAAAATACGGGAATGACGATGACTATGCGGATGATATTATGCGCTCTGTGTTTGAGTATTACAGGAGCCAGGTAACGGGGCGTCCCAATATGCTGGGGGGAATGTACAGGATTAATATGCTGCCGACGACCTGCCATGTGTATTTTGGTGATGTGATGATGGCGAGCGCAAACGGGCGTCTGGCGCACAAACCGGTATCCGAAGGAATTTCTCCGGAGAAGGGAGCGGATACCAACGGACCGACAGCTGTCGTGAAGTCCTGCGCGAAGATGGACCACCTGCAGACAGGGGGGACACTGCTGAACCAGAAGTTCACTCCAAGCGTGGTGTCGGGAGAAGAGGGGCTGGAGCAGATGGCAAATCTAGTGCGCACGTATTTCAACATGGATGGACACCATATACAGTTCAATGTGATTGACAGAGAAACCCTGATCCAGGCACAGAAGCATCCCGATGATTACAAGGATCTGATTGTGCGTGTGGCAGGCTATAGCGACCATTTCAGAAATCTGAGTAAAGCGCTGCAGGATGAGATTATTGAAAGGACGGAACAGAATTTTCACTGATATTTCGTCTGATGACAGGTTTCACTTTTGAGGATTAAGTGGTAAGATATAAGAAAAATATAAGATCCTTGGAGGTATAAGATGAGAACAATCAAAGCACAGAAACTGACAGCGGAAGCATTTTCAAAGTATGGAGAGTTTTATAACCTGGTGGAGCCGGAGGGGAACGCACTTGGGGCATTCTATAATGACAAGGTAGCGCTCCCTGTTTCCGGAAGGGTCCCGGTCACCTTCTCATCTCTTGTCACAGAAAAAGCAGACAAGATGATCGTTAATTCTGCAGAGTATCATAATTACACGGGGGAAGGAATCCTCCCGCTGGACGGAGATGTTGTGATTCATGCAGCGCCTCCGACAAAAGACCCGGTACCGCAGCTGACAGAAGCCTTTGTTGTGCCGAAGGGAACCGTGGTGAAGCTGAATACGGGCGTATGGCACCTCGCACCGATGCCGGTAGAAGAAGAGGTGGTGCATGTACTGATTGTTCTGCCGGAAAGGGTTTATGCGAATGACTGCTGCGTGGTGGATTATCCGGAGGAAGACTGGATTGAGATTGAACTGTAGAAAACAGCAGGCAGCCATGGATAAAAGAGAGACTGTCTGGTTTTCCGGTGCAGTCTCTTTTCCGGCTGTAAAGGGGCCTGACCTTTGTATCAGATAAGAGGAAAGTAAAAAGGTGGGAATATGTCAGAAGTTAGAAAGCGCATCGTATTTTATGGCCGTGTCCAGGGTGTAGGCTTCCGTTATACAGCCAAGTATCTTGCACAGTCACTGCAGCTGACTGGATGGGTGAAAAATGAATGGGACGGCACGGTAACCATGGAAATCCAGGGGCGGGAACCAATGATAAACAAATTGTTGGTGGGATTGAACCAGGGACATTTCATAACAATAGAATGGATGGATACGGAAGAAATTCCTACAGAGAAAGAAAGCGGTTTCACCGTGCGGTCAAAGGGGTCTGACCCCTTTGACCATGATTGATAAAAATTAAACGAGGAGGACAACTATGAAATTAGGATTTATTGGAACAGGCAATATGGCAGGCGCTATTATGGGCGGCATTATTAAAGAGGGGATTTTCAGTGCTGAAGAGATTATCGGTTCGGATGTCTTTGAACCGGGAAGAGAAAAGGCCAGATCTTTATATGGAATTAACGTAACAGCAGATAACAAGGAAGTTGTTGAGAAGTCAGAGGTAGTTGTCCTTTCTGTAAAACCACAGTTTTATGCATCTGCAATTGAGGAAATCAAAGAGATCGTCAGGGATGACCAGATCATAATTACGATTGCGCCGGGAAAAACACTGGCTTGGCTGGAGGAACAGTTTGGCAAAAAGGTAAAAATAGTCCGTACTATGCCGAATACGCCGGCAATGGTAGGAGAGGGGATGACGGCTGCCTGTCCGAATGAGTACGTGACAGAAGAGGAACTGAAGTATACAGTCAGTATCTTAAGTGCGTTTGGAAAAGTGGAAGTAGTACCGGAGAGACTGATGGATGTTGTTGTTTCTACAAGCGGAAGTTCACCGGCCTATGTATTTATGTTTATTGAAGCAATGGCAGACGCTGCAGTTGCCGATGGCATGCCGAGGGCACAGGCATATAAGTTCGCTGCACAGGCCGTATACGGCAGCGCCAAGATGGTACTGGAGACGGGAAAACATCCTGGAGAACTTAAAGATATGGTGTGCTCTCCTGCAGGAACTACGATAGAAGCAGTCAGAGTCCTGGAAAAGAATGGATTCAGAAGCGCGGTAATTGAGGCAATGAAAGCCTGCACGGAGATATCAAAAAATATGTGAGCTTTATTTTATAGATTTGCTTAAAGCATCTGTAAAGGGCCGGATTCAGTAAAAAGAATCCGGCTCTTTGTGAAATAACTAACAATCAGCATCAGAGGGGTCAGACCCCTCTGCAGACTCTGTCGAGTTAACTTTGAGGTTTTCTTTCCACTTATTGAATTTTGTGTTAAAATAGTTATTAAGAATTCTATCAAAGAAGGGCTGGAGATTATGGCGAAATCTAAAGAAAATAAGGGCGTGAAAGCAAGGCTTGTATCCGCTGCATGGCAGCTGTTCCACGATAAGGGATATGACCAAACAACGGTAGACGATATCATTGAACTTTCGGGTACTTCCAAAGGTTCATTTTATTATTATTTTGACACAAAGGATGAATTGCTCAGCACGTTATCTACAGTGCTGGATGATTTTTACGAAGAGCTTTCTGCGGAGATAGATCCGGATATGAATAATTACGATAAGCTTTTGTACCTGAATTACAGAGCACATTCTATGATCGAGGAGAAGATCAATATAGACCTGCTGGCATCTTTGTATTCCACGCAGCTGACCGCTAAGGGGCAGAGACACCTTCTGGACAGGAACAGAGTGTATTACCGGCTGATCACAGGTATCGTGGAGGAGGGCCAGAAAAATGGTGAGATCCGCCAGGATAAGTCTATCACTGAGATTACCAAGTATTACTCTCTGTGTGAGCGTGCGCTGATTTCAGACTGGTGCCTGAGCAGGGGGGACTATTCACTGGGAGAATACAGCCGGGAATATATGCCGGTCATGATGGAATATTTTAAAATTGAGGAGTAAGCAGATGAATATTCAGGGTTTGCAAAAACTGACACTTTTGGATTATCCGGAGAAAGTGGCGTGTACGATTTTTACCGCAGGGTGTAACTTCCGGTGTCCTTTTTGCCATAATGCTTCGCTGGTTACCCACGTGGATGTGAATCATAACATACCAGAGGAAGAAGTATTTTCTTTTCTTAAGAAACGCCAGGGGGTTCTGGACGGCGTATGCATCACGGGCGGGGAGCCATTGTTACAGCCGGATATAGAGGACTTTATAAAAGCGGTAAAGGACCTGGGATACGCGGTAAAACTGGATACAAATGGAAGCAGTGCCGCCCGTCTGAAGCGGCTCGTAGATCAGCGCCTGGTTGACTATGTGGCGATGGATATAAAAAATGCTCCAAATAAATATGGTATGACGATCGGGATCGAGGGTTATCATTTGGAAGATATTCTGCAGAGCGTGGATTTCCTGATGTCAGGAGCGGTGCCCTGCGAATTTCGAACTACGGTTGTCAGGGAATTTCATAAAAGGGAAGATTTTGCAGCTATTGGACGTTGGCTTCGGGGAGCTGAAAAATATTATCTGCAGGGATTTGTGGATTCCGGAGATCTGATCAGGCCGGGGCTGCGCGCTTATACAAAAGAGATTATGGAACAGGCTCTGGAGATTGTAAAAAGAAATATTCCCAATGCTGAACTCAGAGGAGTTGAGTGAAGTCTACCGCCTCAGGCAGGCTGTATGGGATGTTAAAGTAGCGCGGGACGGAGTATGCAGCTTGAAAGGTCAGATCCTTACATAGGAAATTGTATCTATATCTAGTTGGAAACGAAAAAGTTGCATACTAGATATTGTTGTTCTTTGTTGACAAGTGAAAAATATGGTGATAGAATATTTTCAGATGCCCAACTGGATCCGGTTGGGCAAAAATTATCTGACTTTGATTTAGAGAAAGGGGCGACCGTACAATATGTATCAGGTTACAAAAAGAGATGGGAAGGTAGCTGACTTCAATCTTGCCAAGATAGGGGAGGCGATCAGGAAGGCATTCGAAGCCCAGGAAAAGCAATACAATCAGGACATAATCGATCTGCTGGCGCTGAAGGTTACGGCAGATTTTGAACCAAAGATTAAAAAAGGCATGGTATCCGTGGAGGATATTCAGGACAGTGTGGAGTCCGTGCTGATAAAGGCAGGATATGCAGATGTTGCGAAAGGTTACATTTTATACAGAAAACAGAGGGAGAAGATTCGGAATCTGAATTCAACCCTGCTGGATTACAAAGAAATTGTGGACAGTTATGTGAAGATTACCGACTGGCGTGTAAAAGAGAATTCAACAGTGACCTATTCTGTCGGCGGTCTGATTCTCAGCAACTCCGGCGCTATCACAGCGAATTACTGGCTGTCTGAGATTTATGACGATGAAGTGGGGAGAGCGCACAAGAATGCGGACATTCACATTCATGATCTGTCCATGCTTACCGGTTACTGTGCAGGATGGTCCCTGAAACAGCTGATCCAGGATGGCCTGGGCGGCATTACGGGCAGGATCACGTCGGCACCGGCCAAGCATCTGAGCGTACTCTGCAACCAGATGGTTAACTTTCTGGGAATCATGCAGAATGAATGGGCAGGGGCACAGGCATTTTCATCCTTTGACACCTATCTGGCGCCCTTTGTCAAGAAAGACAATCTGACATATCCGGAAGTAAAGAAATGTATCGAATCCTTCATATACGGCGTAAATATACCGTCACGCTGGGGGACTCAGGCTCCGTTCTCCAATATTACACTGGACTGGACAGTACCGGGGGATTTGGCAAATCTTCCTGCTATAGTAGGAGGCGTTCAGCAGGATTTCACCTATGGTGACTGTAAAGCAGAGATGGATATGATCAATAAGGCATTTATCGAGACGATGATTGAGGGGGATGCCGAGGGCAGAGGATTCCAGTATCCGATCCCGACTTATTCCATTACAAATGATTTTGACTGGTCTGATACAGAGAATAACCGTCTCCTTTTTGAAATGACAGCGAAGTACGGAACTCCTTATTTTTCAAATTATATAAACAGCGATATGGAACCGAGCGATGTCAGAAGTATGTGCTGTCGTCTGCGCCTGGATCTGCGTGAACTGCGCAAGAAATCCGGCGGTTTCTTCGGAAGCGGAGAGAGTACAGGCTCTATTGGCGTAGTTACCATCAACATGCCGCGTATTGCATATCTGGCCGAGGATGAGGCAGGATTCTATAAACACCTGGATAAAATGATGGATATTGCAGCAAGTTCCCTTCATACAAAGCGTATTGTCATATCAAAGCTTATGGAGGAAGGGCTGTATCCTTACACAAAGAGATATCTTGGTTCCTTTGAGAATCATTTCTCCACAATTGGGCTGATCGGCATGAATGAGGCCGGCCTGAATGCAAAATGGATCCGAAAAGACATGACAAGCGCAGAGACCCAGCAGTTTACCAAAGATGTACTGAACCATATGAGGGAAAGACTGTCTGATTATCAGGAAATGTACGGAGAGCTGTTTAACCTGGAGGCAACTCCTGCAGAGTCAACCACCTACCGTCTGGCAAAACATGACGTGGAACAGTTCCCGGATATCATTACTGCTGCTGAGGGAGACGGAACACCGTATTATACAAACAGCTCACATTTGCCGGTTGGCTATACCGAAGATGTATTTGAAGCACTTGACATTCAGGATGAGCTTCAGACACTCTATACATCTGGGACTGTATTCCATACCTTCCTTGGAGAAAAACTGCCGGGCTGGAAAGCAGCGGCATCATTGGTTAAGAAGATCGCAGAGAACTACAAAATGCCATATTATACAATGTCACCGACCTATTCCATCTGTAAGAACCATGGATATATTTCCGGAGAACAATACAAATGCCCGCACTGCGGAGAGGAAACGGAAGTATACAGCCGTATTACGGGGTACTACCGTCCTGTAAAGAACTGGAACGATGGTAAGACACAGGAATTCAAGGACCGCAAGGTGTACGATATCAGCAATTCCAAGATGAGCATACGGACACATGAGGCACAGAAGGCGGCAGAAGAAGTGGCTGTTCCGGCGGGAGAAATGAAAACTCTCCTCTTTACAACCAAGACCTGTCCGAACTGTAAGATTGCAACCAGTTCTCTGGAAAAAGCAAATATAGCCTATGAGATTGTAGATGCAGAGGAAAATGAAGAACTTGTGAAAAAATACGGTGTAATGCAGGCTCCGACACTGGTTGTAGTCGGTGAGGATGGCGTGCAGAAAATGGCAAATGCTTCGAATATAAAAGCGTATGCGAGGCACACTAGTACATTATATAATAATTAACTGCCACATAAGCCGACCTAAATTTCCGATAGCACTGCTCCCCAAGCCTCAGCGTAACCCACTACGCCTGCGTTTGTGGAGCAGCACTCTCGAGAATTTATCTCAGCTTATGAGTCAGTTACTTATTTTACGATGTACTAGAGTATAACAGATAAACGGCAGTGGCGGGCGGAGAGGAATCGGTATCCCCCACTGACATGAGTTCAATCTACGCATCATGATAGGATGTAGGCGTATTCTGTGAAATTACCGGGCGTGTATTGAAATAACAAGGAGGGCTGATTATGTATGATATCGGAATTATCGGCGGCGGTACGGCAGGCATGACTGCGGCAATATATGGACAGAGAGCCGGGAAACGTACATTAATTATTGAAAGTATGAATTTCGGAGGGCAGATTACTTCTTCCCACAATGTAGAGAATTACCCTGGGATTGCAAGTGTAAGCGGCAGTGAATTTTCCATGAATCTGCTGGATCAGGCGATGAAGTTGGGAACAGAGACCGTGATGGAACAGGTCACGGGTATCCGGGATGAGGACGGCTTAAAGATCATAGAGACTGCAGGAAAAGAATACCCATGCAGAACCGTGATTATCGCCACAGGAGTCACGCACCGGCACTTAGGACTGGAAAAAGAGATCCAGCTCACCGGCGCAGGCATATCTTATTGTGCCACCTGTGACGGTGCATTTTTCAAAGGCCGTGATGTTGCGGTCATAGGAGGCGGAAATACGGCGCTTCAGGATGCGGAGTTTCTTTCCAACTACTGCAAAAAGGTATATCTGGTACACAGAAGAGATGAATTCCGCGGTGACAGCAGTCTGGTAGACGCACTGAAGGCAAGAGATAACGTAGAATTCGTGCTCAGTGCTACAGTGAAAGATATCATAGGAGAGACCATGGTAGAGGGCCTGACCCTGAACAACAAAAAGACCGGAGAAGATTTCAAAATAGACGTAGCAGGAGTATTTGTGGCAATCGGACAGATCCCCCAGAACCAGGTATTTGCCGAATTCGTAAAACTGGATGCGGATGGATTCATACTGGCTTCCGAGGACTGCATGACCTCCCGGCCAGGTGTGTTCGCAGCAGGAGACTGCCGTACAAAAGAAGTGCGCCAGCTCACAACAGCGGCGGCAGATGGGGCGGTAGCGGCTTTAGCGGCTTGTAAGTATTTGGTTTGATGTCCGCCTGTCTTGGATGTTGTATGCGGCGCAGGCCGGGTGCATCCTGGCGGTAGACGCCAGTGGCAAGAAAGATCCCGTGCAGCAACTAAATATACACCGCACACCGTTACAGGAAGCCCCCTCTTATTTGGAGTATTATCTACCGATTGGATGAACCGAGCTGTATGGGGGCGCGGCAGGGCTCTCTGGGATGCTCTTTTGCGGTGTTACAGCCGCAATACGCATCCCAGAGAGCCCTGCCGCGCCCCCATACAGCGCCCCTTTTAGCCACACCTATCCGTCTCAATCCAAATAAAGCTTCATCCCCATCCAGGATTTCATGTGGTTCAGCATGGTTTCATCTGGTTCTATGATGATGCATGTGTTTTTCTGGTTCAGCTGGATCATGATGGAGTAAGCTTTTGCTTTGGCATCCTGTGAGGAAAAATCCAGGGTCTTTTCCGGGTGCTGGGAGTTCAAGCGCGGTGATCCTTTTGGCGCTATGATTTCGGCCTGCTGGATGTCAAATGTGAGCAGTTTTTTTCTCTTAGATTTGCTGTAGATGGCATCTACTTCCATATCGTGGTTCAGCAGTGTGTATTCGTATTCCACGCTTAGCTTAGGGAATACAAAATAGTATGCCAGGAAAGCGAGGACGACTGTGATGATTACCCCTAGAAAACCGATGAACATCATGGAAAACACGAGGATCAGGGCGAGGGCCGCGATGATGAGGATACGGATTACGGTATCCAGCGGGCGGGATTTGCGGGCTACAAGTTGTTCATAAAAAGCATCATTCATATCAGGAGTTCCTTTCTGTTTGTAAATAGTTAATGACCATGGTAGCAATTTTGAAGGTCATGGCATCCTCGAATCTGCGGATGTCCAGGCCTGTCCTTTTCTCAATCTGTTCCAGCCGGTAGATGAGGGTGTTTCTGTGCATATGCAGCTGTCTGGATGTCTCGGCTATGTTTAAGTTATTTTGGAAAAACTTGTTGATAGTAGATGTCGTCTCCTCATCAAATGCGTCCGGAATATCGCTTCCAAAAATCTCTTTCAGAAAATTTTCGCATAAGCTTACCGGCAGCTGGTAGATCAGTCTTCCAATGCCGAGCTGATCGTGAGGAAATACGGTCTGCTCGGAATAAAACAGCTTCCCAACACGCAGCGCCAGGCTGGCTTCCTTAAAAGCGCCGGGCAGTTCCATGAGCGTACTGATACTTCCACTGTATGCGACCTGCACATGTGTCAGCGCCTCCATATTCAGTGTGTCGACGATCATGTGTGCAATCCGGCTGATGTCGCCATCGGTGTCCGAGGACTTCCGTGGGCGTAGTATCACGAGGTTCTTTTCGCCCATGGAAACAAGGTTAGTTTTGGCCTGTGAGGGAAACAAATTCTTAAGAATCTCTATGACAGTATCATCCAGAGCGTTTTTGGTTTCCACCAGAAATAGAGTCCTCTGAGATTCCGGATCGATGTGGAGACGGATGGCCCGCTCATAGATGTCATATGCCGGAATGCTGTCCGTCATCAGGCTTTGCAGGAAATGATTCTTGTTGTATTTTTCCCGGTATGCCTGGGCGAGACAGCGGACTTGTGTCAGCGCATTTTCAAGCTCTTCCGGCGTGTCTGCGCGGACTTCGAGCGTCATGCCGGTTATTCTTTTTAGTTCGGACAAAGCTTTTACAAGCTCTGGTGTGTTCTCCATAATCATCCCTCGTATAGATAGAATTGAAGAGGCTGCACTTTTATAGTACAGCCCCTCTCTTAATTATTATAATATTATTCTAAAGCATTAGTTGGAAATCGTCAACTCTGTATCTTTATCGAATACGTGAATCTTTTCCATATCCAGTGCGAATACAGCATCATCACCATTTCTCAGTGTTGTGCGCGGATTAACGCGGGCTGTCATCTGAGTGCCTTCTACGTCAAAATACAGATATACTTCTGCGCCGAGCAGCTCGTATACTTTAATCTTGGATTTAATTACGCTGTCAGGTGAGCTTGCGATAAATGCCTCTGAATCATGTACGTCCTCCGGACGGATGCCCAGGATTACTGTCTTGCCGTTATAGCCGCCATCGATCAGAGCTTTTTTCTTGGAAGCAGGTACCTTGAGTACATGCTCGCCAACGGTCAGTGTAACATCACTGCCTGCTACATTTACAACTGCATCCATAAAGTTCATCTGCGGAGAACCGATAAATCCGGCAACAAACAGGTTGCAAGGTGTATTGTAAAGATTCTGAGGTGTATCTACCTGCTGAACAACGCCGTCTTTCATAACAACAATTCTGGTTCCCAGTGTCATAGCCTCTGTCTGGTCATGTGTTACGTAGATGATTGTAGCTTTCAGATTTTCATGAAGCTTGGAAATCTCGATACGCATCTGGACTCTCAGTTTCGCATCCAGGTTGGAGAGCGGCTCATCCATCAGGAATACCTTAGGATTACGAACGATAGCACGTCCCATAGCAACACGCTGTCTCTGACCGCCTGACAGAGCCTTTGGCTTACGGTCGAGTAATTTTTCCAGGTCAAGGATTCTGGCAGCCTCACGAACTTTCTTGTCTATCTCGTCTTTCGGCATCTTACGAAGTTTCAGACCGAACGCCATGTTATCGTATACAGTCATATGCGGATACAGAGCGTAGTTCTGGAATACCATCGCGATATCGCGGTCTTTAGGCTCAACGTCATTCATAACTTTTCCGTCGATTTCAAGAGTACCGCCTGAAATATCTTCCAGACCTGCGATCATACGAAGTGTCGTGGACTTTCCGCATCCTGATGGTCCTACGAAGATGATAAATTCTCTATCTTCAATCTCAAGGTTGAAATCTTTTACTGCCTGAAATCCATTTGGATATACTTTCTGAATTCCCTTTAATGATAAACTTGCCATTTGTACAGCCTCCTTAAAATATTGTTTCGTTGTATTTTAGATTAAAACAGCATTTCCTTGCTTTCTGAATTCAGTATAATAAAAAAAAACAAAATGGACAATGTCACGAGTGACCAAAAAAATTTAAAAAATGTGTACATTTCGACCATAGGCATTAAATCCATCCAGCTGTGTTACGGTTCATACCCCCCAGGCATGTACAGCACAGTCAGCACATCAACCCAGCTGTTCCTTTATTTCGGGGATGGAAAGCCCCTGCAGACGAAAGCTCCGGATACGTTCGATCTGTCTTACTGCATTTTCACGGGGAAAGCGGCGGGTCAGGTTTTCCTCGGCCTGTTCGAAGGGCAGCATGCCTTCCTCGGTATAATACTTCAGGGTGCTGTAACGCACACCGGTGATACGGACGAGCTCACCGATGGAGACGTATTCAGATGCAAGTATAGTTTCCATAGAACGTTGTCTTGACATTAGAATCTCTCCTTACTTTTCTTAATGTACGGGCGGCTACATGACATAACGACGCAGACGGACGCCCTGGACGGGGGCTTTTACCACAATCTGTGTGGGAATGCACTCATAATGGAAATTATCCACTTTCAGGAGCGGCACGGTCCCGGCGCGCAGGACATGCACCTCGTGTCCCTTATCTTCCAGCCGGCGGATGACACATTCCAGCCGCTTATCATTGCCGGAGAACCAGGCGTCAGCCTCAATGAAGATGGACTGGGAGCGCTCGAAAAACGGGCAGGCGAACAAAAGTCCGGTTCCAAAGGGCGTTGTAAAAATTTCCTCCTTTTTCTTCAGAAATTTTTGGCTGAAGGCTTCAAATGCGTGACGGGTCTGGATGGGGAATAATTGCTTTGCTAAGTGCGAATCCAGATACAGCTGGTTGATCCGTGTGGCAAGGTAACCCTGCTCCGCGCGGGTAAAGAGATCATAAAAGCATCCGCTTTCGCGCAGCAGCCAAAACAGGCAGATGACATCATCAGTAACATTACCGTCTTCCATAAGTTCCGCGCGCATGCCCTCTGTTTGCCGTGTGTATTCCGCCACATTGCTGCAGTATTCAAAAATATTAACTCCGGCAGTTACATAAAATAAATCACTAGCCAGAAGATTAGGAATCTCGGTCAGCAGATTCTTTTCAGCCAGTATAGCCTTGATCTCTTTCTCGGTCTGTTTGAGTATACGGGAAGAACCATCTGCAGCAGATTTTAATTCCTGTTCCAAAGTATCCTGGTCCGGCCAGACAGCATCCAAATACTTCTCTAAAATCTCCGCTGCTGCGATACAGCGCAGGGCGGCTTTTTTAGCTGTCGTCATATGCAGGCTGTCCTGGGCGTTAAGTGCAATAAGGGCAAAACGTTCTTGTAAAGTTAATTCTGACATAAGACCCCTCCTTTTTTACCGTGTATTAAGTTACTACTTATTACTTACTACTTACGATTTAAATATACAACAAAAACAGTGAAAATGCAAGAAAAAGTTCAAAGGGGTCTGACCCCTTTGAAGCCGCCGCGGTTTATGCTATACTATATTTTGTTTGATAACATAGTCGGTGTTACGATCTAAAAGATCGAGAAAGATATAGGGAAAGGCGGAAATGGGGATGGAAAACCGGAAGAATGGTCTTGCATCGATACATATTGCAGTGCTTTTATTCGGCCTGGCAGGCCTTTTTGCGAAGTGGGTGGATCTGCCGGCAGTGATTATCGTACTGGGGAGAGTCATATTCTCCTCTTTGTTTTTGTTGTTTCTGCTGAAGATAAAAAAGGAATGTCTGCGACTCCTTTCGGGCAGGGATTTCCTGTTGATGATTACGGCGGGGATTGTATTGGCTGTACACTGGACCACTTTTATGCAGTCGATACAGACGTCTACGGTTGCCGTTGGGACGCTGACATTCTCAACGTTTCCGTTATTTGTTACGTTTTTGGAGCCGGTTCTCTTTCGGGAAAAGCTGCGGCTTTCCAGTGTGGTTTCTGCTTTTATTATGCTGTGCGGGGTTTTGTTTATTGTACCGGAATTCCGGCTGGAAAATACCATGACGCAGGGCGTAGTCTGGGGGATGACCGGCAGCTTGTCCTATGCGGTATTATCGTTAATGAACCGGATGTTCATGGAGAAATATACAAGCAGCCTTACGGCATTCTATGAACAGGCCACGGCAGGCATAGTATTGCTTCCTTCGGCCTTTTTGCTGAAACCCGCGGTCAACGGGAAAGATATTCTGGTGCTTCTTCTGCTGGGAGTAGTATTCACCGCCGTGGCACATACTATGTATATTGACGGACTGGGAACGGTGAAAGTGCAGACGGCAGGTATTATATCCGGGCTGGAATCGGTCTACGGCATATTGGCGGCGTTTTTGTTCCTGGGAGAAAAGCCGGGGATAAAAGAGCTTGCCGGCGGCGTGATTATACTTGGCGTAGTATTTTATTCTACATTTGCATCAGCCAGGTGCCGGACAAAGTAACGGCAAAACAACATGAACTTGACGGCAGAGTACTTTGGAGGTAAGGATGAAGAAATTATTAGACTATTTTATGATAGACGGCGAGGTAGGAGGGGACCAGGACTGGTTTACCAATGTAGTGATGCATGTTGGCGGCTGCGCGGCGGCTACTGCCTGCGACAGCTGCATTTATTTCGCAATGTATCAGGGGAAAAAACACTTATATCCGTTTGATGTGGAAAATCTGACCAAAGAGGAGTACATCCAGTTTTCCATGAAAATGAAACCATACATCAGGCCGCGGGTGGGCGGTGTTAAAAAGCTGTCCATGTTTATAGAAGGATTTGAAAAATATCTGCGGGACTGCGGTGATACAAGGCTTAAGATGTCAGGCTTTGACGGCAGCCATACCTTTGCAGAAGCAGCAGATTTTATAAAAGGGCAGATTGACGCCGGATTCCCTGTGCCGTATCTGATGCTCAGGCACAAAGACCCAATATACAAAGACTTTGTATGGCACTGGTTTCTGTGTTTTGGATACGAAGAGAAAGAAGGGGATCTGCTTATCACGGTGGCCACATACGGGGAGGCCAGCACATTTTCGCTGAAGGATCTGTGGGATACGGGGTATGAGGAAAAGGGCGGCCTGATCAGGTATATGGAATAGTATACCTATGGCTGATTGACGAATGCACTGTAATCCGCTACAATAAAGATAATTATTTTTTTATAGAAAAGAGGAGTTGATATTATGGAAAATCCAATCGTAACATTTGAAATGGAAAACGGGGACATTATGAAGGCAAAATTATATCCAAACATCGCCCCAAATACTGTGAATAACTTTATATCTCTTGTGAAAAAAGGATTTTATGACGGACTGACTTTCCACCGTGTAATCAGCGGATTTATGATTCAGGGAGGATGCCCGGACGGGACAGGCATGGGCGGCCCGGGATATAGAATCAAAGGCGAATTCACACAGAACGGCTTTTTGAATGACCTGCCGCATTCACCGGGAGTTCTCTCCATGGCACGTGCGCAGCACCCGGATTCAGCAGGATCCCAGTTCTTTATCATGCACAGGCGTTCACCATTTCTGGATGGAGCATACGCTGCATTCGGAGAACTGACTGAGGGGATGGATGTTGTGGAAAAGATCGCAGAGACAGCTACAGATTACAGTGATAAGCCTCTGGAAGCACAGGTTATGAAGAAAGTAACGGTAGAGACTTTCGGAGTTGAGTACGAAGAACCGGAAAGAGTGTAGAGGAATATGGAAAAGAAACCACAGAAGGCAGCAAAGCTGCAGAATCCGGCGGTGATCTGCATCCTTGCGTTAATTTGCTGCGCGCTATGGGGAAGCGCTTTTCCTTGTATCAAAGTGGGGTATGGGTGGTTTGGAATAGAAGGAACCGGGAGCCAGATCTTATTTGCTGGCTACCGGTTCTTCCTCTCTGGAGTGCTCACATTTGTGATAGGATGTATCCTGGAGAAACGGCTCCTGACGATGAAAAAGTCATCAATCCCTTGTATCTTGCGACAGGGAATCCTGCAGACAACCGTGCAGTATTTCTTTTTTTATGTGGGACTTGCGCATACGACCGGCACGAAAGGTTCTATTATCAATGCGTCCAATGCGTTTGTATCAATCGCAGCGGCACATTTTATACTAAAAGATGAAAAGATGACGTGGAAAAAAGGGGCAGGCTGTGCTCTCGGACTAGCAGGAGTCATCGTGATCAACCTGTCGCCCGGCGCCTGGGGGGATGGATTTTCGCTGATGGGCGAGGGCATGGTATTTATCTGTACCGTTGCTTATGGAATCAGCACGGTTATATTGAAAACAATATCTGACAGAGAAAGTCCAATGACAATTACCGCTTATCAGATTTTATTCGGGAGCGTTCTCCTTATTGCAATAGGGCTCGCCCTTGGCGGTCATGTAGATGGCTTTACTGTGAAATCCACAGTGCTTCTGGTCTATATGGCGCTTATTTCCACGGCTGCATTCAGCCTTTGGACTCTGCTGCTTAAATATAACCCGGTGGGCAAAGTGGCCATATACGGTTTTACCATCCCGGTATTCGGGGTGGCGTTGTCCGGTCTCTTCCTTGGAGAGCAGATTGTAACGTTTAAAAACCTTTCCGCCCTGCTCCTCGTCAGTATTGGGATACTTATTGTCAACAGCAGTAAAATTAATCGTAATACAGCGTCCGGTTCCCATCGATACTCTCCCTGACGGAGTCCTGGATCCAGTTGACTGCGCCCTGGGTGTCTCTGTCCCGGATGAAGGTCCAGAGCTTATAATTGTTTTCATACAGGATGGGAATCCCATAAAGTGTACAGAAGCGCTCCCACAGTGTGAACACGGGTGCGCGGAAGGACTGGAAAATCAGCGGGATGAGCGTGTTGTGGGAGAGAAGGGCAAACTCATGCTGAAATTCAAACGCAGCCTGTGAGGCCTCGCCTATAGACTGTGCGTCTTTGATCTGTTCAATCTTATCTCGGAGGAGCTGGATCTCGTCCTCGGTAATCCTGTCGATACACAGCTGTGCAACCAGTGTATCCAACGCGATACGGACCTCCAGGATCGAGCGGATTTCTTCGTTGCGTATTTTTCCGCCGTTGTACTTCATAATGGAAAGAAGCGTGTCCAAAGTACCTTTACGGCGGTAGTCTGCCACGAAAGTTCCCACTCTTGGCTTTACATTCAAAAAGCCTTTTCTTTCCAGCTCCCCGAGCCCGCTGTTTACTACGGCGCGGCTGACCTGCATCATCTCGCCAGCTGTCGTTCCGGCGGCAGCTTTTCGCCGATTTTTAATTTCCCGGATAAAATAAGATGTTCCAGCTGCTCCACGAAAAGGTCACGGAGAGACGGGGAACTGATTTTCTGAAATTCCATACATTTTCCTCCCGGCATCTTCTTTGTGCATATTATAATATAGAATGAATTCAAAAACAAGAAAATTGGCGTAACCGTTCAGACTTGCCTGAATGGTTATAAATTGGCGGTGGCCTGCTATCAGCAACCAAAACTGCACCTTGCAAAAAGCCAGTTCTTACCGTACAATAGTGAGCAGTAAATACGTTAAAATGGAGGCGTTATCCATATATGAAGATGGTCCGGTCAGAAAAACTGATTTATGAATACGAGAAGCGGGATGAAGAAGGCAATGTCATTGGCATGAACCGCGCGGTCGACGGCGTGGATATTGACATTGCCCCGGGGGACTTTGTTGCCATTCTAGGACACAACGGTTCCGGAAAGTCCACGCTGGCGAAGCACATGAATGCGATCCTGGTTCCTCGGGAGGAACGATATGGGTGGATGGAAGAGACACGAAGGACCCGCTGGAGCTGTGGAACGTCCGACAGGCGGCGGGAATGGTGTTCCAGAATCCGGACAACCAGATCATCGGTACTGTAGTAGAAGAGGATGTGGGATTCGGTCCGGAGAACCTGGGTGTACCTACAGATGAGATCTGGAAAAGGGTAGAGGACAGCCTAAAGGCGGTCGGTATGCTGGAATACAGGAAACATTCTCCGAATAAGCTGTCCGGCGGGCAGAAACAGCGTGTAGCAATCGCGGGCGTGATCGCCATGGAACCCAAATGCATTGTTCTGGATGAGCCTACCGCGATGCTGGACCCTAACGGAAGAAAAGAAGTCATCCGGACGGTACAGGAACTGCGCAGAAGAAAAAAGGTGACCGTTATTCTGATAACCCATTACATGGAGGAAGTGATTGATGCAGACCAGGTATATGTGATGGACAGGGGGCATGTTGTAATGCATGGGACGCCCCGGGAGATATTCAGCCGGGGGGACGAACTGAAAAAGTACAGGCTGGACGTGCCGCAGGTAACGATGCTGGCAGAGGCGCTCAAAAAGAAGGGGCTAAAGATTCCTTCCGGAATATTACGGACAGAGGAGCTGGTGGAAGCATTATGTCAATTAGGTTAGAACATATCAATTACGTATACAGCCCGGGAACAGCTTACGAAAAGCAGGCGCTCAAAGATATCAGCCTGGAGATTCGTCAGGGAGAGTTTGTGGGGATTATCGGGCATACCGGTTCCGGCAAATCCACACTGATCCAGCATTTTAACGGTCTGATAAAAGCCGGCAGCGGTGCGCTGTATTTTGACGGGAAGAATATCTATGACGAAGGATACAACATGAAGGAACTTCGGAATCAGGTGGGGCTGGTCTTCCAGTATCCGGAGCATCAGCTTTTTGAGGTGGATGTTCTCAGCGATGTATGCTTTGGCCCCAAGAACCAGGGGCTGGCGAAAGAGGTCTGTGAGGAGCGCGCAAAAGAAGCCCTGGAGCTGGTTGGCTTTCCGGAAGAATACTACCATCAGTCGCCCTTTGAGCTCTCTGGGGGACAGAAGCGGCGGGCGGCCATAGCAGGCGTACTGGCTATGCGGCCCAGTGTCCTGGTGCTGGATGAGCCGACGGCAGGTCTGGATCCAAAAGGGCGGGACGATATTCTAGATCAGATCGATTATCTGCACAAGAATACCAATATGACCGTAATTCTCGTGTCTCACAGCATGGAGGATATTGCCAGATATGTGGGCAGGATTATTGTGATGAATGAGGGCGCAAAAATGTTTGACGGGAAGCCGAAAGACGTGTTTGCCCATTACCGGGAACTGGAAGAAGTCGGGCTTGCGGCCCCCCAGGTGACCTATATTATGCACGCCCTGAAAGCGAAAGGTATGAACGTGCGTACGGATGCAACAACAGTGGACGAAGCAGCAGAAGAGATAATGAGGAGTATTCATGGTTAGAGATATTACAATCGGACAATATTATCCGGCTAAAAGTGCAATCCACAGACTGGATCCAAGGGTGAAGATTGTATGTACGCTTTTATTTCTGATATCCCTTTTTATTCAGAGGAGCATTCTGGGTTATGTGGTTGCAACCTTATTTTTAGGCGCGGTTATTTACACGAGCGGGGTACCGTTTAAATTTATTGTGAAAGGTTTGAAACCTATCATGATTCTGCTTTTGATTACGGTACTGTTTAACCTTTTCCTGACAAGGGGCGGCGCAGAGCTGGTGCATTTCTGGATTTTCCATATTACGGAAAAGGGGTTTGAGACCTCTGTATATACGGCGATCCGCTTGATTTACCTGATCATGGGATCGTCCATTATGACGTTTACCACAACGCCAAACTCCCTGACGGACGGGATTGAAAAGCTGCTGCATCCGCTGAATAAGATCAGGGTGCCGGTTCACGAGGTAGCGATGATGATGTCGATTGCCCTGCGTTTCATACCCATTCTTCTGGAGGAGACGGATAAGATTATGAAAGCGCAGATGGCCAGGGGGGCGGACTTGGACAGCGGCAATATGATCCAGAAAGCAAAAGCCATGATTCCCATTTTGGTTCCTTTGTTTGTATCTGCATTCAGGCGGGCAAATGATCTGGCTATGGCCATGGAATCCAGATGCTACCATGGCGGGGAAGGAAGAACCAAGATGAAGCCCCTGGTATACAAAGGCAGGGACCGGGCGGGATATATTATCACAATTTTGTACATGGTATTGGTATTTATTGTGGGGCGCTATGTGCCGTTCCACATATGGATTTTTTAAAAACGCAGTTCCCGGATAGAAAGCGGTTTGGTGCAATGCGCGCCGTGGCATGAGAGGCGGAAGACTCTTGTACGGTTCGCGGATATGGATTAATATAAGGCCAATTTTTACGGGTATTTGGTGAGGGACTATGAAACGGATCAAACTGACAGTTGCCTATGACGGCACAAATTACTGCGGCTGGCAGATTCAGCCGAACGGAATTACGATAGAGGAAGTATTGAATAAAAAACTATCAAAGCTGACAGGCGAGGAGATCCGGGTCATCGGCGCCAGCCGGACGGATTCGGGAGTGCATGCGCGGGGGAATGTGGCCGTTTTTGATACGTATACGACGATCCCGCCCGACAGGCTGGCTTACGCACTGAACCGGCGTATGCCGGAGGACATCGTGATTGTAAAATCCGAGGAAGTACCAGCTGACTGGCATCCGAGGTACTGTGATACTGTTAAAACTTATGAGTACCATATTCTCAATACAAGGGTGCCGGACCCCATCAGAAGACGGATGACATATTTTGTGTCCTACAGCCTGGATTTGGAAAATATGCGCAGGGCGGCGGGGTATCTGCTTGGCGAACACGACTTTGCAAGTTTCTGCAACGTCAGGACCAACGTAGAGGATACTGTGCGTACCGTATATGATCTGGATATTCTGGAAAATGGGGAGGAACTTACGATAAGGATCCGCGGAAATGGATTTCTCTATAACATGGTGCGGATTATAGTGGGGACGCTGCTGAGAGTCGGGCGCGGATTCTACACGCCGGATCAGGTGAAGGATATTCTGGAAGCGAAGGACCGGCAGGCGGCTGGAGTTACTGCCCCGCCTCACGGGCTGATCCTGGTGGGGATAGAGTATGTCCAAAGGGATTCCCGAAAAAATAAAAATGGCGTTATTCCATAATAAAGATGTTTTATGGAATAACGTCGTTTTTGTGTCTACATCATCTTTTCTGTAATGATCTGAGATGTCTTTTTCTTATTTTCCAACGCTTTGTCGCCCAGTTTTTTATAAACTTCGGCATATAAGATATCGATTAAAAAGAGCTGGGCCGTCTTTGCGGCAATCGAACCGCCTTCCATTGGCCCTTCGTTGGCTCCGCATAGCAGGAGGATATTGGAATACTGGGCGGCGGGCGTCTTAAGAAACATGGTAATAAACACGACGGATGCCCTGGCGCTGTGGCATATCCTTGCAATCTCAATACAATCCTTGGTGATGCCGGAATTACAGAAAATGACGGCAAGATCCCCTTCTCCAAGAAGGGCGGCCTGTGTCAGCTGCATATGTGCGTCTGAGTTGTAGATGACATTGGGCAGTATTTTCATAAACTTGTTGCGGGCTTCGCTGGCGCTTGTCCCGGAACCGCCGAATCCAAACAGGTTGATGCTCCTGGCAGACAACATGAGGTCCACGACCTTTGGGATTGCGTTGAAGTTTAGCGTCTCAAATGCCTGGTCCAGTGCAACATTATATGCCTGGAGAACTCTGGCGGCAGTATCCTTGCAATTGTCAGTGTCCGCCACGTCGATCAGTTCCTTTTTAGAGAGGGATTCGGGGGTGGAAGTGCTGAGCGCCAATGAGAGTTTGAAATCCTGATACCCTTTTAATGACAGTGTACGGCAGAAACGGAATACACTAGTCTCCCCGACATCGCAGAGCTTGGAAAGATCGGTGATAGTTGAGCTCAGAGCGGTCTGGGGGGAAGACAGTACAAAATCAGCGACTTTCTTTTCTGCTTTAGTCATTTTGGAATATCTGCTTGTGATTTCGGTCATAAGATTCGTGGTAGCCATTGTGAAACCTCCCTCATAGTGATACCCGGGAGTATCTTGCATTACATTCCCGGGGCAGGTATGCAGTAATCTGCGCATTTTTTAAACCTTATTCTGCAGCTTAGCTGCAGACCCGCCCGCAGGGCATGAGTTACGGGATGCCCTTTGGGTATAGTAATATTTTACATTAAAAAAAATTTCCTGTCAATCGTCAAGAATGGCTAAAAAGATGTCAAAACAATATCAATAAACTCGTATAAAAAATGAAAAAAGAAAAAATTTTTATTTTATTTTTAAAGTTATAAAACAGTTAAAAAAACAATTTATTGGTTAAAAGAACCAAAAAGATACCTTAAAAACTGTTGATTATGTACTGTTGACAATAAGAATGGTGAATGATAAAATTATTTCAACAAGTAAAAACAATATCGCGGATTTGAAAAAAATAGTTCATTAAAAATAAAATAAAAAAAATTTCTTTCAAAAATATCTGCGATATCAAAGGGTGAAGGAGGAAAAACATGAAAAAGAAGATTGTAAGTGTCTTATTGTGTACGGCGATGGTTGCAGGGATGCTGGCAGGCTGCGGCGGAGGAAAAGCGAAGGAAGATACGTCCGCTTCAAAGGACGGCAGCGGCAAGCCATACGCAGGAGAAAAGCTGACGGTTCTGTATATGTCAAGTGTATATGCAGATGCAGCCAAGTCCATGGTGGATGAATTCGAAGAGCAGACGGGTGCAACGGTAGAGGTGGTTGACTTCCCTTATACCACTCTGCATGAAAAGGCGCTGCTGGATCTGACCAGCGGAACAGGCTCATACGATGTGATCGATGTTGCCAGCCAGTGGGACGGAGAATTTGCACCATACCTGACGGAACTCACTGATTTTATAGAAAAAGATAACTACGATATGGATGAATTTATCGAAAAGGTTCTGGAGAACTCCGGTAGCTGGCAGGGTAAAATCACAGGAATTCCAAACGCAAGCACTCCACAGCTTTTTGCTTACAGGACAGATCTGATGCCGGACGGCATCCCGGATACATGGGAGAAGTACAGAGAAGCTGCAAAGGCACAGACCAAACCGGATGAGGGCGTATATGGTATTTCCGTATCTGCTACGACCGGCCAGCTTGGCGGTGTGTTTGACTATGTGCTCTGGTCCATGGGCGGATCCTGGGCGGATGAGGACTGGAACGTAACCATTGACTCACCCGAGACAAGAGAGGCGCTGGAACATCTGAAAGAGATTCAGAACTATGCGGATCCAGCTATCTTATCCTGGGGAACAGAAGAGTCAATCAAGGCATTCCTGGATGGCAAAGCAGCTGTGTGCGAGACATGGCCCACCTTGGGACTTGTACAGGCAGCTGATGATGAGTCACAGTCCAAAGTAGTTGGAAAATGGGCGCTGGGAACCATTCCTTATGACAAGACCGGAACCACTCTGCTGAGTGCATGGGATTTATCTATACCTGCAAGCTCCAAGAATCAGGAACTTGCCTGGGAGTGGGTCAAGATGTACACGAGTGCTGAAAAGCAGAATCAATTCTATGAAGACTATGGCATCCTGTCACCGAGAAAAGCATTCTGGGAGCAGGACGGCATCAAAGGCACCTATATGGATACTGTAAGAGAAGCTCTGGATACAGCAAACCTGTGGTGGAGAATTCCGGCTTCAACAGAAGTAGATACCATGCTCAACACCGTTGTCAGCGAATATATGTCAGATCAGATAGATCTTGAAACGGCTGTCAGCAAAATGAAAAAAGGTATAGAAGATGCATTGAAGAATGCACCGCCTGAAGAAGGTACAAAGAACTATAATCTGTAATTACTATAAAATTGCGGAATAGATTACCTGCGGATTTATAACCTGCAGGTAATCTTCTTTCAAGAAAGGACTGAAAATAAAGCATGGCTAAGATGAAAAGAACGAAAAGTGCCGCTCCTGTGATCCGAAAGAGCAGAGGCGATAAGTTTGCATCATGGATGTTCCTGGTTCCTACCATGATTTTTCTGGGGATTACTGCGCTGCTTCCCCTGCTGTATTCCCTGTATCTAAGTTTTTTCAGGTTGAAACTGAACCTGCCGAATGCGGTGCCGGAATTTATCGGATTCGGCAATTATATCAAGATGTTCAGTGACCCCACATTGCTTACAAGTACTGGAAATACTCTGCTGTTCGCAGTTGTATCGGTGGCACTGGAGGTAGTGATCGGTCTGTTTCTGGCCATGGCTCTCTGTTCCGACAAGATGTGGGCAAGGATCTGTACCTCTATTTTCCTGATCCCCATGATTATGGCTCCGGTGGCTGTCGGTACACTGTGGCGTATGATGCTGGATTCCTCCACCGGGATTATTAACTACTTCCTGAGCTTCCTTGGGATTCCCAGTATTACCTGGCTGAGCACTCCAAATACGGCCATGCTCTCTGTAATACTGGTGAATGTATGGCAGTTGGTTCCCTGGGTAACGATTATCTGTGCAGCCGGACTGAAAGCGCTGCCGTCAGACTGTCTGGAGGCTGCTTCTGTAGACGGCGCGACCAACGGCCAGATTTTCAGAAAGATTGTTCTGCCGATGATGAGTCCGGTACTGACTGTTGTCGTAATGCTCAGGTTCGTAGACGCATTCAAAGTATTTGATACGGTTTATGTTATGACAAACGGAGGCCCCGGCAGTGCAACAGAGATGCTGCCGAACTACATATACAAACAGGGGCTCAAATTCTTTGATGCAGGATACTCCGCATCTCTTGCCATCATTTTTGTAGTTGTGATGACAGTGGTAACGATGGGATTCCTGAGGTTGAGAGACAGAATGGAGGAGAACTTGTGATGAATAGAAAAAAACACAGAAAGCTGCCAACCATTGACAATATTATCGGAAATTTTGCCGGAAAGCCGGTTCGGGTAGTTTTGATTGTCGTCAGCATGATACTGATCCTCTTTCCATTATACTGGCTTCTGACCAGTTCATTTAAAGT
The DNA here is from genome assembly GCA_000509105.1 of Clostridiales bacterium VE202-21. GTDB lineage: Bacteria > Bacillota > Clostridia > Lachnospirales > Lachnospiraceae > Faecalicatena > Faecalicatena contorta. The sequence goes on from BAIF02000066.1 coordinate 251,805, forward strand.
GAAGGCAGACTATCTGGCCAGCCCTCCCGTACTGATTCCTAATCAGCTGACCATGGAGAGCTATGAGAGTGTCTTTGGAAAAGACCAGCTTGCAATGCACTTTTTAAATACATTTGTTGTTGCGGCAGTATCCACAGTTATATCCGTGCTTCTTGGAAGTATGGCTGCATACTCTGTCGCGCGCGGGTCAATCGGTAAAAAGGCGAGGAAGTATTTTGGTCTGTGGTTTATGATCCAGAAAATGTATCCCGCCATTGCGACGGCGATACCGGTGTATCTGGTAATGAGAACTCTGCATCTGATTGATACGAAGACGGCTCTGATTATTATGAACACAAGCTTCAACCTGCCCCTTGTCATCTGGCTGATGATGGGATTTTTTGAACAGCTTCCCAATGAATTGGAGGAATCGGCCATGCTGGACGGGTGTGGATTCACAAAACGATTTTTCTATATCATTTTTCCGATTACGAAACCAGGTATCATTGCTTCTGGGATCCTGGCATTTATTGGGGCATGGAATGAATTTTTATTTGCCGTAATCCTGAGTGTAAATAAATCCAAGACACTGCCGGTAGTCATTGCCGGTTTTATCACGGACCGCGGACTGGAATGGGGGCCAATGGCGGTTACAGCTGTAATCACGCTGGTACCAGTACTGCTGATCGTATGGGCGGCACAAAAGAATTTCGTGCAGGGCCTTGCAATGGGAGCGGTAAAAGGATAACGAGATTGGAAAGGCGGAACCATGAGGAAAAGAATTGTTTGTTTCGGAGATTCGAATACCTGGGGATATGATGCAGTGTCGGATGGAAGGTTTCCGGATGAGATCCGATGGACCGGCCGGCTCCGGGAACTGCTGGGAGAGGAATATACGGTAATAGAAGAAGGACTCTGCGGAAGGACTGCAGTATTTGATGATCCGCTCAATGAGGGAATGAATGGACTGGCTTATCTAAATCCGTGCCTGATGTCCCATTCTCCCATAGATTATTTGATAATTATGCTGGGGACAAATGACTGTAAGGAGCGTTTTTCAGCGACACCAAAGAATATTGCAGACGGGATGAAGCGTCTTATAATGAAAGCAAAACATACGGATGCGTGGCGTGAAAATCAGCAGATCCTCCTGCTGGCTCCCGGGCCGATCGAAAAGGCTTGTGAGACTTCACCTGTGGCGGGGAGATGGGAATATGCAGTGAAAAGTCGGAGAAGCTGGCGGCGGAATATAAAATCTGCGCAGAATTATGCGGATGTGATTTTATAGATACTGCGGATATCGTCACGATGAATCAGATTGATTACATGCATCTTGACGCCCAAAGCCATAGCAGACTGGCTGAAATGCTGGCGAAATTTATCAGAGAGAAGGTGTGACATTGAATAAGGGAATCGAACAAATGAAGGGAAGGCTGATCGTTTCGTGTCAGGCTCTTCCTGAAGAACCGCTGCACTCCTCCTATATTATGGGCAGGATGGCCGCGGCGGCGAAAGAAGGCGGCGCAGCAGGAATCAGGGCGAATACGAAGGAAGATATCACGGAGATAAAAAAGAATGTTGACCTGCCGATCATAGGAATCGTGAAGAGAGACTATGCGGACAGCGAAGTGTATATTACGCCTACGATGCGTGAGATCGAAGAATTGATGGCAGTGGGGCCCGAGATTATAGCCCTGGACGCGACAAGTTCGCTGAGGCCGCAGGGGAAGACTCTGGAGGAATTCTATCAGGAAGTACGCAGTGCCTATCCAAGCCAGCTGCTGATGGCAGACTGTTCCACGGTGGAGGAAGCACTGCATGCGGACCGGATGGGATTTGACTTTATCGGTACAACCCTGGTAGGATATACAAAGCAGAGCCGGGGCCTGAAGATCGAGTCTGATGACTTTGCGATTATCAAAGAGATTATGCGCAGTGTTTCCCACGAGGTTATAGCGGAAGGGAATATCAATACGCCGGAAAAAGTGCGCAGAGTGATGGATCTGGGGGTTTACAGTGTGGTAGTAGGCAGCGCCATTACCAGGCCGCAGATTATTACAAAGCAGTTCGTGGAAGCATTAAAAAATAGGCAGGTATAGGGTTCAGTTATATTAGAAACGCTGTACTGGTACTGCGGGGTGAGAGCATGAGATACTACATAAGCATTGATATAGGCGGTACATCTATCAAATATGGTCTGCTGGATGAAGAAGGCAGAATATTGGAAAAGAGCAGCATAGATACGGAAGCTCACCGGGGCGCGGCTGCAATATTGGAGAAGGCAGGGCGGATCATCGATCTGTACCGGGAGAAACAGGAGATATCCGGTATCTGCATCTCCACAGCGGGTATGGTGGACTGTGAAAAAGGAGAGATCTTTTATTCGGGAGAGCTCATCCCCCATTACACAGGAACACCGTTTAAAAAGGTGCTCGAAGAAACATACGGCATCCCCTGCGAGGTTGAGAACGATGTGAACTGTGCGGGGCTGGCGGAGTATAAGAACGGAGCGGCCTCCGGCAGTCGGGTGGCAGTCTGCCTGACACTGGGAACAGGCATAGGCGGATGTATTCTGATTGACGGGAAGGTCTTCCATGGGTTCAGCAGCAGTGCCTGCGAGATTGGATATATGAACATGTACGGCAGTGATTTCCAGACGCTGGGAGCCAGCAGCATACTGAGCAAAAATGTAGCAGAGAAAAAACAGGAGGATCCGAAAGTCTGGCCGGGAATCCGCATTTTTGAAGAGGCCGGTCGCGGGGATGCGGTCTGTATAGCCTCAATTGAACATATGGCCGAGATTCTCGGGGAAGGGATAGCCAATATCTGTTATGTAATGAATCCTGAGGTCGTGGTTCTGGGCGGCGGCATTGCGGCCCAGGAAGCGTATCTGAAACCATTGGTTACGAATCAGCTCCGGAGGTTTTTAAAACCAGTTATCTTTGAAAAAACCAGGTTGGAATTCGCAAAACAGCGCAATGACGCGGGGATGCTGGGCGCTTTTTATCACTTTCAAATGCGGCGGCAGGAATGCAGTTAAGCCCTGCTGGGCTGCTGAGTCTTTGCCTTACGGCGGCTGTATATTCTGGTCAAGGTTTATAAAAGCGATACCGTTATACTGTCAAAATGTTCATGATGATCATGCTTGACAATCGGTCAGCAGTTTGTTAGTATAAGGGTAATCTAAAAGACTGGGTTGTTACTTAAAGAAGGCAAAACCAGATTTTCGGAGGATAAGGGCTACCTTTATACTCTGAAAATCTGGTTTTTTTATCGAAGTAGGAAGGTGTTCAGCACTTTTCTATTCGATAAAAAGCCCTCCCGGCGGGATGTGCACTGCAGCGTAAGGAGCAGAAACCGCTGTGCGGCCGCAGCAGGTGCGGGTTTTGCAAGCGAAACTCTAATTTTTGAGTTCCTGCTTGTGCAGGAAGCAGGCAGCGGTATATAATAGAACCGGAATCAAATAAGTGATAGTGGAGGAAAAAAACTATGAGAATTATCGAAGCAAAAGATTATGCCGATATGAGCAGAAAGGCAGCCGGTATCATTGCCGCACAGGTTGTTCTGAAGCCAGAATGCGTACTGGGGCTGGCAACAGGATCTACACCGATCGGCGCATATGACCGTCTGGTGGAGATGTACGAGGCAGGAGACCTGGATTTTTCAGGAGTATCCACGGCGAACCTGGATGAATATAAAGGACTTGACAGAGAAAATGACCAGAGCTATTACTATTTCATGCATAAACATCTGTTTGACCGTATCAATATTGATCCGGCGCGCACCAATGTACCGAACGGCATGGAACCAGACTCCGGCAAAGAATGCAGAAGATATGAAGAACTGATTGAATCATTGGGCGGGGTGGATTTACAGCTTCTCGGCCTTGGGCACAACGGGCACATCGGGTTCAATGAACCGGCGGAAGTGTTTGACAAAGAGACCCACTGTGTGGATCTGACAGAAAGCACAATCGAAGCAAATAAACGTTTCTTCGCATCTGTGGATGATGTGCCGAGACAGGCGTATACTATGGGTATCGGGACCATTATGCGCGCCAGAAAGATTCTGGTAGTAGCAAGCGGAGAGGATAAGGCAGAGATTGTGGCAAAGGCATTCTACGGCGATGTAACACCTGCAGTTCCGGCATCCATTCTGCAGATGCATCCCGATGTTACGGTTGTTGCAGACGCAGCAGCATTATCTAAGATCCCAAGATAGCTTACAATGCCGGCAGCAGGCCGGCGCTGCAGACGCAGTATCTGGAAGTACAGCGGCCGGGCATTGCAGGCGGGGAAGAAAGAAGGTAAATATGATTATTAAAAATGTTCATGTTTTCGGAGAAGATCAGACATTCACTCCGGGCGAGGTCGTAATAAACGGTGATAGGTTCGCTGCTCCTGGAGAAGGAGGAAGTGAAGTGATCGACGGAGAGGGCTGTTTTGCAATCCCGGGACTCGTGGATATTCATTTTCACGGCTGTGTGGGAGACGACTTCTGCGATGCCAGCGTGGATGCAATAAGGCATATGGCTGAATATGAGGCGTCCATCGGTGTCACTTCAATCTGTCCTGCGACAATGACCCTGGCCGAGGAAGAGCTTCATAAGATCATGAAGACAGCGGCCTCCTACGAAGGCGGAAGCGGTGCGAAGCTGGTGGGCATCAACATGGAAGGGCCGTTTATCAGCGAGAAGAAAAAAGGGGCCCAGGCAGCAGAGCATATCCGTAACTGTGATAAGGCATTGTTTGATCAGCTTCAGAAAGAGTCCGGCGGACTGATTAAGCTGGTAGACATTGCGCCGGAAAATGACGGGGCAATGGAGTTTATAGAGAAGGTAAAGGATGAAGTGGTCGTATCGATTGCGCATACCACAGCGGATTATGATACTGCGGCCGAGGCTTTGGAAAAGGGCGCAAGCCATGTTACACATCTCTACAATGCGATGCCGCCTCTCAACCACCGTGATCCGGGAGTTATTGGTGCGGCCAGGGATGACGGGGACTGTCATGTGGAACTGATCTGTGACGGGGTTCATATCCATCCTTCTGTAGTGCGTGCCACATTTGCCATGTTCGGCGCGGAGCGGGTCATTCTAATCAGTGACAGTATGCGGGCAACAGGGCTTACGGATGGAGAGTACACCCTGGGCGGTCAGGACGTATATGTAAAAGGACCGAAAGCAACCCTAGCGGACGGCACAATAGCAGGTTCGGCTACGGATCTGATGGGCTGCCTGAAAGTGGCAGTGCAGCAGATGGAGATTCCGTTGGAGGATGCGGTTGCATGTGCAACCATGAACCCGGCAAAGGAAATCGGCATCTATAATACATGCGGCAGTATTACACCAGGAAAAGCGGCGGATTTAGTTCTTTTAGACCAGGATCTGAATGTAAAAGCTGTTTATGTAAATGGGAGAAAACAAGCATGAATTTTATCCGAAAGCATCAGAAGGCGGTCTTTATTGCAGGGTTAGCGATTATATTTCTCGTGATTCTGGCTTACTGGCAGCGGCAGATTACACTTTCTAATGCCACGGCGACAAAGCTGAAGGATGAGCCGCGTAATAGCGGAGAAGTGGTATCTACGTTCTATTATGACCAGCTGACGGCAAAAGAAGCGGCGGTATATGATCTGATGAGAGAAAAGCTCGACCGCATGGAGGGCGGAGTGGTGACATTTCCGGAGGCCATGAGCGGGCCGGAATACCTGCGGGTAACGACGGCGCTGGAAGATGAAGGGTACAATTATTTTTACGGCTTCTATGACATTCCTATGACGGAAGAAGACATCTATGTGAAATATAAAGAATCCGACCTGACGACAGTGAAGGATAAGGTGATTCGTAAGGCCATTCTGTTCTTATCCTGTGCAGAGGGGATTAACCGGGCAGGTGAATACGGGGAAGACGGAAAGGTACAGAATCTGGCGGCGGTTCAGGAAGGCCTGTCGGTGAACTCGGAGGAAAAGGTCTCGGAGATCGTACAGACGCAGAATGAAACAGAGGAAATTCTGGACAGCATTATGAAAGAACTTCCGGCAGACTATGGGGAGAAAAAGACGGTGGATTATTTTTTGTCCTGGCTGGATGAGAATATGTCCTTTGCGTCCGGCATAGAGGAGGAAGCATCCTCTGTCTCTTCGATGGAGGAAGTGTTTGACGGTGTTTACATTTATAACAGCCTCTCGGCAGTTACCAGGAATAAAGCGACTTCGCTGGGGTACGCAAAGATCTTGTCCGAATTATGCGGCAGGGCAGGAATGGAATCACACGTTGTGCTTGGGATGTGGAATAAAAGCCGGAGTATCCAGCAGAGTTATGTATTCTGTGCAGTAGATATGAACGGTCAGACAATCTATGTGGATGCCAGCGGGGCAAAAGGCTCCGATCTGGGAGACCAAAAGTATCTGACGCAGCAGGAAGCCATGAATCATATGAAATTTGTGGAATACTTCATATATGATTGATTTGGTAGATTTGCACGAAAATATTAAAAAAATATAAACATTATAACCAAATTATAAATTACTTCACTGCAAACGGTTGACAACTGTGAATAATTTTGTTATAGTTTAAACATCAAATGAATAGTAATGGATTGTTACTGTTTGGCAGGCAAAACCAGATTTTATAAACGGATCAAAAGGTCATGTTTATAGGGTTTGGTTTTTTTTGTTTTGTAAAATCCGCCGTATCTGTTCCGAACAGTTACAATGCAGACTAGTTTCTAAGGGATTTCTTCCAGAAATGTCTTATGAGAACCTAATAGTAATCTGAAAAAACTGGCAACAATAAACAGGTAAGCAGAAAATTTGTTAAAAAGGAATGCAGGGCTATTATGGTAATTGAAAAGGTTATAAATAATAACATAGTTTCCGCCTATGATGATACGGGAAAAGAAGTTGTCATTATGGGACGCGGCATAGGCTTTGGCACAAAGCCCGGGCGGGAGGTGGCGGAGCAGAAGATTGAAAAAATCTTTCGCATCAAGAGCCAGAGTTTAGCGGATCAGTTCAAGGAGCTGCTTGCAAATATGCCTCTGGAGCATGCGCAGATATCTAACGACATTATCTCTCATGCGAAGAAGCACCTCAAATTAAAGCTGAACCAAAGCATATACGTTACACTGACAGACCATATCAATTTTGCGATTGAGCGGTTTACGCAGGGGATCAAACCTGAAAATGCGCTTCTCTGGGAGATTAAAAGATTTTATCAGCAGGAGTACCAGCTGGGGAAATATGCGGTGGATATGATCTGGGAGAGACTTCATATTGCACTGCCGGATGACGAGGCCGGTTTCATAGCGCTTCATTTTGTAAATGCAGAGTACGGAACGGACATCAGGGACGCCCTGAACTTTCCAAATCTGATGAAAGATATACTCGATATTGTCAAGAGTGAACTGAATATGGAGTTTGATGAAGATTCGCTCCACTATGAAAGATTTGTCACTCATGTGAAGTTCCTTTTACAGAGAGTATATCGAAAAGAACTGCTTCCCAATGAGGAAAGCGAGCTGGCGGAGATGATGATGACCAAATATCCAAGAGAATATGCGTGCAGCAGAAAAGTTGCAGATTATATAGAAGATGCAACAAACAGTAAGATATCCGGAGAAGAAATTATGTATCTGGCCATCCATATCCGGAGAGTCACGATGGCAGAAGAATAAAAGGAGGAAGAAAGATGTTTCATTTTTTAAAGAAAAAAGATTTAAAGCATATGTTGGGAGCACCTGCAGCGGGCAGGGCTGTTTCGATTAAAGAGGTAAATGATCCTACATTCGCCGAGGAGATTCTAGGTAAAGGCGTTGCAGTGATTCCTTCAGAGGGCAAAATCTATGCACCGGCCGATGGTGAAATCGGAATGGTATTCGACACACTTCATGCTGTCAGCTTGACAACAGAGTACGGTGCAGAGGTTCTGATCCATGTAGGCCTCGACACGGTGAAAATGAAGGGAGAAGGCTTTGAGGGCCATGTGAAAGCCGGTGACAAAGTGAAAAAAGGCGACCTTCTTCTGACGGTGGATCTGGAGAAAGTTAAAGCAGCCGGATACGATATCATAACTCCGATGCTGATCTGTAACACCGGAGACTATGCATCTGTGGAGGCAATGGCTGATAAACAGGTAGCAGCAGGGGACGACGTTCTTTCTGTAGTAGAAAAATAAGCCGCATAGCGGGGCGTATTTTATCCGGCAGCGCGCCGGTTTAAAATAAATGGGATTATATCAATCAAAGGGATTCAAGAAGGAGGAAAAACATGAAGTATTTACAAAGACTAGGTAAATCCTTGATGCTTCCGGTTGCATGTCTTCCGGTAGCGGCTATTCTGATGGGAATTGGTTATTGGATTGACCCGTCAGGCTGGGGGGCCAACAACATTGTCGCAGCATTCTTGCTGAAAGCTGGGGGAGCTTTGATCGACAATATGGCGATTCTGTTTGCAATCGGTGTTGCTGTTGGTATGTCTGATGACAATGATGGTACGGCAGGCCTTGCAGGACTTGTTTCATGGCTGATGATTACAACGCTGTTATCCACATCCGTTGTTGCAATGTTCAAAGGTGTGGAAGAGGCAGTTGTTCCTGCCGCATTTGGAAAGACACAGACACAGTTTATCGGTATTCTCTGTGGTTTGATCGGAGCGGCTTGCTACAACAAATTTAAGTCAACTAAATTACCCGATGCGCTGTCATTCTTCAGCGGCAAGAGATGCGTTGCGATTGTAACGGCAGGCGCTTCTCTCGTAGCAACTATCATACTGTACTTTGTATGGCCGGTAATTTATGGAGCACTCGTAGCATTTGGTGAGGCTATCATGAGCACAGGAGCAATCGGAGCAGGTATTTACGGCTTCTTCAACAGACTGCTGATTCCGTTCGGCCTGCACCACGCACTGAACTCCGTATTTTGGTTTGATGTTGCCGGCATCAATGATATCGGTAAGTTCTGGGGCACAATGGAGGGCGGTATCTTAGGCCAGACAGGTATGTATATGTCAGGTTTCTTCCCGGTAATGATGTTCGGTCTTCCGGCAGCTGCACTGGCTATGTACCACACAGCAAAAGAAAACAAGAAGAAAGTTGCGGCAGGTCTGTTAATGGCAGCGGCATTATCTTCCTTCTTCACAGGTGTTACCGAACCTCTGGAATTCGCATTCATGTTCCTTGCACCGGCGCTTTACGCGATCCACGCCCTGTTAACAGGTATTTCTATGGCAATTGTAGCCCTGCTGCCGGTACGTGCGGGCTTCAACTTCAGTGCGGGCTTCGTAGACTGGTTCCTGAGCTTCAAAGCTCCGTTCGCAGAAAACCCGCTGTACCTGATTCCAATCGGACTTATTGTAGCTGTTGTTTACTACATTGTCTTCAGAATCGTTATTGTGAAGTTCAACCTGAAAACACCGGGACGTGAGGACGATGATATAGATGAAGCAAAAGTACAGCTTTCCAATGACAACTTCACAGAAATCGCGAAAATCATTCTGGAAGGCGTAGGCGGCAAGGAAAACGTTACATCCGTTGACAACTGTATCACAAGACTTCGTCTTGAAATCAAAGATTATACAGCAGTAAACGAAAAGATGATCAAATCAGCAGGCGTTGCAGGCGTAATCAGGCCGAGCAAAAATGCTGTTCAGGTCATCATAGGAACAAAAGTACAATTCGTAGCCGACGAATTTAAGAAACTCTGTCAGTAGGTTTTGATGATGGTGGGTTTTGGATGGGGGGACGCTGCGTGGAATTGAAATATGCCTGTTCTGGATGCGGAATTAGGGCATAAGTGCCGCTAATCAAAATCGGAGCCGGCATACTGAACACCGCCGACACTTGCGAGAACTCTGATGAATTCTCACTTCGGGTCGGTTTGGGGCTGTCGCACTAAGTAATTAGTGCACAGCTCCTTTTTCATGCAAAAAACACAATTGCCAGGCTTCGGAAAGCCTGGCAAAAGGTGTAAAATATATTTATGCAAATAAAAAATCTCTTACAAAAGAATTATACTCTGGCAACTAGTTTTTATCAACTAAAATTGTCGCTAAATATTGATTGCATAATCCCAGATAATGATTCGGTGCGTCTACTAAGTCAATTCGTAAAGGAGATGGGTATTTCAGATTTATATAGGATTTATTTCCGAATTCGAAAAAATACTGCAACGCCACGACAGATGCTGAAGATTATGATATATGCTTACATGAATAAACTCTACTCATTTCGCGACATCGAAACAGCATGTCACAGGGACATCAATTTCATGTTTCTTTTGGAGGACGCACCAGCGCCTGATCATGCTATAATCGCACGATTTCGTACCATTCATTTTGCTCCAATTGAAAAAAATTATGGTGGAAGTCAGTAACTATCTTTATGAAATAGGAGAAGTTTCTGATGAATCCATTTTTATTGATGGTACGACAATCGAAGCAAATGCAGATAAGTATACGATATTGATGTGTGAAGAGCTGATTAAAGTAACGATTACCTGGGTGCGGTACAAAAGCTATAAGTGGCTGAAAGATGTCACACGGGAAACTAGTTATTGATAATCAGGGAGAAAACGAGCTAGACAATTTTTTAGGATGCTATTATAATTAAAGAAATAAGAATTGAATGAAAAAAAGAAAAGCGGTGACCATATGGCAAAATATATAGAACTGAGTGCAGATGCTCCGGAGAAGCTATGCACAGTAGCGAAAGCACTTTCTTCGCCACTTCGTATCGAGATTATCAAATTACTTTATACCAATAGCTATAATGTAAGAGAGATTGCAGAAAAGCTCTCACTTCCTGCGTCCAGTGCAGGACTTCATGTAAAAACATTAGAGGAGGCTGGACTAATCAATACCGAGCAGCAGCCCGGTGAGAGAGGAAGTGCGAAGGTGTGCAGCAGGAAAGGGGATTTGGTGACCATTCGCCTGCACAGTCTGGAAGATAAAACAAGCAAGGTAAAGACAATCAGTATGCCGGTAGGTGCTTTTACCGATTGTGAAATCTATCCGACATGCGGAATTGGGACCGAATGGGATATGATTGGGAATGAAGACAAGCCTGAAATGTTTTATTCTCCGGAGCGCGCAGATGCACAGATTCTATGGTCTTCAGCAGGATATGTAGAATATCGTTTTTCCAACCTTGTGCCCGAAGGCAAAGAGATAAAGCGGATTATGGTATCGGCAGAGATTTGTTCCGAAGCGCCTAATTATCGTGAGGATTGGAAGTCAGACATTACATTGTGGATGAATGGCATAGATTGTGGAACATGGACCAGTCCAGGTGATTTTGGAAAGCGCAGAGGGAGGCTTACACCAGAATGGATCAAGGAAGGGAATACCCAATATGGTCTTTTGGTAAGCTGGAGCATAGATGGTGATGCATGCTATGTAAATGATACGAAAGTGGGAGAGAGTGCCCTGGCAGGGATGGAGATCGAGAATAAGCCATATATTACGGTGCGGTTTGGCAACAAGCCGGATGCAAAATATGTAGGCGGGTTCAATTTTTTTGGCAGGAAAGCAGGAGACTATGCACAGGATATCGTTATGACGATTGAATACTAACTAATAATATTAATAAAAAGTGCGTTTTCGTATCAATTGCGGGGACGCATTTTTTAAATTATTAAGAAAGCTAGTGTACTGGCACATTGAGATTTATCTTAATAGCGCAGAATAAATTTTTAGATTCAGTATGTAAAAAAGCATAGGCGTAGTGGGGCTACGCTTATGCTTTTTACATACTGAATCTGGAAATTTAGCCTAGTTATTAGGTTGAATATCAATGAGACAGTGCACTAGTAAATGATAGAAACAAGGATCTTGAGAGAAAGGTGTAAAACGAATTAAAACAATAAATATGTTTTTAATTATAGAATAACAGGGGATATATTGTACAAAAAGTATAAAATAAACAATAAATATGTTGACATATATGCAAAATAGTGGTAATGTACAATTAAAGAAACAAAAAAACTGTTCTAAATAAAAGAGGATATTTAAAAAGGAGGAAAAGTGTATGAAAAGAAATTTAAAAGGTGCGGTTTCTGTCATGGTGGCAATGGCTATGTTGTGCGGTCTGACTGCATGTTCGGGTGGTGAAAAAAAGGCAGACCCGGAGAACAAGGATGGGACAAAAACAGAGAGCCAGATAAGTGACGGGAAAAAGATTGATTTTTGGAATTTTTTTACCGGACCTGACGGGGATAATATGAACAAGATGGTTGAGGAGTTCAATAAGACAAATCCGGAGTATAAGATCAATAATATTACAATGGCCGGAGGAGATATGTACCAGAAGATTCCGACAGTTGTGAATTCAGGTGAAGGCGTGCCTGATCTCTGTATCGTAGATGTGGCACGTGTGCCGATGTTTGTAGATCAGGGACTTTTAGAACCAATGGATGAGATTCTGGAAAGCAAGCCGGAGATTAAAAAAGAAAATTATCGAGATGCTGTATGGAATACAGGAAATATAGACGGAACACAATATTCCATCCCTCTTGATATGGGAGTGACCGGACTTTTATATAACAAAGAGTTAGTAGAGAAATATGCACCAAACGTGCTGGATGACAATGTGGTTACCGTAGACGAAATCATGGAGATTATTCCGGATGCAAAAAAAGACGGCATCATTACACTTCCTGTTTCCTTCTTTACCTATGAGATGGCATTATCCTTGGCGGCACAGGAAGGTGGGTTTATCTTTAAAGAAGACGGCGTGACACCAAATTTGAACAGTCCTGAGATGAAAAAAGCTTATGAGACATTGATTGCGATTCAGGAAGCCGGAGGCGGAAGTGAAGACGGTGATGATAACTTGCAGCTCTTTATCAACAATATGTCTATTTTCTGTCATACAGGGGTGTGGGATTACAATGCACTAAGGAAGGCAGAAGATTTGGATTATGGAATGACCAACACCATTGCATACTCACCAGACAAGATCGTTAACTTTGCAAATTCAAACCAGTTCGTCTTATTCAAGAGCGAGGAAAGAACAGACGAAAAGAAAGTAGTCATCGCAGATTTTCTTGACTTTGTAAGAGAAAATACTATGGAATGGGCACGAAGTGGTCAGGTTCCGGCATCCAGAGGTGCAGATGATGAGGCAGAGTTTAAAGAAATGCCGGGATATTTCTATGTTTCTGATCCGGCAGAAGAAGATACCATTACTTTCCGCAGCTACAAATACGGCGGAATTGCTGACGACGCTGTATCCGAGGTACATATGGAAGCGCTCTGGGGAAGAATGGATCTTGGCGAGATGCTGGAACAAGTGCAGCAAAGGACAGTAGATAATATTGCCCAGCAGCAATAATAGAATTGTACTTTTGCGTTATACCAGGGTGACACGCGAGTACATTACAAGTGAAGTGACTGCACAATCCACGGAGTATGGTCGTGCAGTTATTTCATTTGAGAGGTATCAGGTAACTGTTTTGTAATAAGTGATAGAGCGAGGAATTTCTATGAGTGGGAAATACGAAGTGGGCATAAAGGAAAACAGAAAGAAAAAGCGCAGCTTCCTGCAGTATGCGTTCATTGTACCACATATGATACTTTTTATCATTTTCGTCTGTATTCCTATCGTGTTCGGGATATACATTTCGTTCACAAATTGGGACATGATTGGCACACCGGAGTGGGTAGGGCTGGCAAATTATAAAGAAATTTTACTGAATAGTAAGTCTACCTTTAATCGGCAGTTTATGGAAGGCATAAGGAATACGCTGCTATTTGTAGTTTTGAATGTTCCTTTGTGTATTGTTGTACCACTTGGGTTTGCACTTGTATTGCATCTGCGTCCATATGGATCGAAGTTTTTCCAGTCTGTATTATATCTGCCAACATTATTTTCTGTCACATCGGTGGGATTAATCTGGATGCAGCTTTTGAATCGCCGTTTTGGGCTTGCATCCATGATGGGGGCAAAGGTTCCTTGGGCAACGACCATGCCCTATGCCTGGATCGCTTTGATGGTTATGACGGTCTGGTGGACGATGGGGGCGAACATGGTTATTTATCAGGCGGCACTGAGCGGGGTATCGCAGGATCTTTATGAGGCAGCGGAAATTGATGGCGCCGGAGGAATCGTAAAGTTTTTCAAGATCACACTTCCTTCAATACGCTTCCAATTACTGTATACCCTGGTAATCACTGTTGCCGGAAGTTTTAATGTTTATGGGCAGCCAACGATCATGACGAGGGTAGACCCGGCTACGGCACCGGCGGTTAAGGTACTGGTATACCATATACGGAACATCGCGTTTGGTTCAGGACAGTCTGCTGCAGGAATAGCATCCGCAATGGCGGTTATTCTGGGTATTTTTATTGCAATTATTTCCATATTCCAGTTTAAGCTGATACGGAATGAAGATTAGGAGGGAAAGACGATGAAAAAGAAGACGTCTCTTCGCCGGTTTATAATCGGGCTGCTGGTGGGGCTGATCTGCCTGATATGGGTGCTGCCAATCTGTTATGGCATTTTATCAAGCCTGAAAAGTGAAATAGAAATCAAAGATTTAAACTTTCATTTTATTCCCCAGACATGGACACTCGAGAATTACAAATATGTACTGACTAGTACAGGGAATACTCCGGTGCTGAAATGGCTGGTAAACTCATTGGTGATTTCGACAGTAAGCGCTGCAGGATCTGTGATTCTGCTTTCTCTTGCAGCTTATGGATATACGAGGATTGAATGGAAAGGAAGGGACAAGGTGTTCTACTGTATGCTTGCACTGTCATTCTTCCCCCAGATTGTGAATATAATCCCTCTTTACCAGATTGTAAATATGTTCGGCTGGGTGAACAAGATGGCTGCTGTGATCGTGCCTTCATTGGCAGGAGTGACGAATATGTTCCTGATGCGGCAATTTATGCTGGGGATACCAAAGAACTTTGATGAGGCGGCGCGGATTGACGGCGCAGGAGAATTTACTATCTATTCCCGAGTTATTATGCCTATGATGAAGCCGGTTGTCACTGTGGTGGTTCTGTTTACATTTACGAGCCAGTGGAATGATCTTCTTTGGCCATCAATCGTTTTCAACGATGTACAGAAGATGCCGCTGACCCCAGGACTGCAGCTTTTGATGGGGGCATATGGTAACTTTTATCTGGCATCTATCCTGACTGCAGCGGTGGTGTCTATTATTCCGACATTTTTATTATATATTTTTGCACAAAAATATTTCCTACAATCTTTATCACTCTCTTCAGGAGTGAAAGGATAACATTACATAGCTGGAGGTTCACATGAAAAGTTATAGAAATCATAAAACGAAGGAAATCTCATTCCCATTGGGAGGGATTGGTGCCGGATGTATCGGGCTGGCAGGCAACGGGCGCCTGAAGGATTGGGAGATTTACAATCATCCCTATAAAAACACATCTAATGGATTCACACATATCATGGTCAGGGCAGAAAAGAAAGGGGAAGTATTGGATGCTCGTGTTCTGCAGGGAGACTGGATTGACGGTGCTACAGGAGGAGAGACAAGAAACGTAGCCCGTGGGAATGGCGGATTCGGATACGGCATGGGACCATATAGAGGGACGATGGCAGGAGTTCCGCATTTTAAGGAATGGGAATTCAAAGGAGAATATCCGTTCGCTGAGATGGAATTTCGGGACGCTTCTTTCCCGGGAGGAGTGAAGCTGTCAGCATTCAGTACATTTATTCCTCTGAATGACAAAGATTCTTCCCTGCCGGCAGCACATTTTGAGGTGGAATTCGAAAATCCAACTTCTGATAGGCTGGACTATACAGCCTTTTTTACTTTGAATAACCCTCTTCCTTACGGGACGGGGAAGAACAGTTTTGTAAAAGAGGGAAGTATGAGCGGAATCCAGTTAGAGTGTGAAAAGGTAGACACAAAAGATTTGGTGTGGGGCAACCTATGTATTGCAACGGATCACGAGGATATCAGCTATCAGGAATATTGGTATCGGGCAGAATGGTTTGACAGTCTGGAAATGTACTGGCATGACGTGATGAAAGGCGGGCATCTTAAGAATCGATTCTATCCATCAATCCGTGGGAACGACAGGACACCATACGTGCTGGACGGAGAAGAGCATGCCACACTGGCGGCTCACTGCGAGCTGGAGGCAGGGGAGAAAAAGAAAATCCGCTTCATTCTGACCTGGTATTTTCCGAATTGTGCCAATACATGGCATCCAGAGCCTAAAGCAGAGGCACCAGTCATCTGGCAGAATTACTACACTAAGCTTACGGGAAGCGCAAAGGATTGTGCGGTTTATGGGATCAGCAACTGGGACAGGTTGTACCGTGACACAAAGCTTTTCAAAGATACACTGTATCAGACATCACTTCCGGATTTTTGTTTGGAGGCAGTCTCTGCAAATATGTCTATTTTGAAGACCGCAACCTGCCTTAGATTGGAAAATGGTGAATTCTACGGGTTTGAGGGAAGCGGACTAACAGAAGGAATCTGTGAGGGAAGCTGCACTCATGTATGGAATTATGCGTATGCACTGCCGTATCTCTTCCCGAAGTTGGAGAGAAGTATGAGGGATGTAGACTTTGCCTATAATCAGAGAGAGGACGGTGGAATGTCGTTTCGTTTGATGCTGCCTCTTGGCCGGGAGCGGGATGGATTCAGACCGTGTGTGGATGGCCAGATGGGCGGTGTGATGAAGGCGTGGAGAGACTATCTTCTATGTGGTGACAAAGAGTGGCTTTCTAAGAATTGGATTCCGATTAAAAAGAGTATAGAGTTTGCATGGGCGGAGACGAATCTGGACCGATGGGACGAGAATCAGGATGGTATCCTCGAGGGACGGCAGCATCATACTATGGACATGGAGCTTTTTGGTCCAAGCAGCTGGCTGAACGGATTTTATCTTGGCGCGCTGAAAGCCGGAGCAAATATTGCCGAAGTATTAGGATACGAAGAGGAAAAAGTATTGTATCTGCGTCTTTTTGAAAATGGAAAGAAGTTTTGCAACAAGATTCTTTTTAATGGAGAGTATTTCCAGCAGGATGTGGATTTAAAGGATATGACTTTGCTGAAAAAATACGACAAGATGCTCTCAATCGATGGCTATACAGCAATCGATGCATACTGGAATAAAGAAACAGAGGAAATTAAATATCAGGTGGCAAACGGGTGTGCAACGGATCAGGTACTGGCACAGTGGCATGCGAATCTGTGCGGTCTGGGTGAAATCTTTGAGGAAGAAAAGACGAAAAGCGCGCTGCGCTCCATCTATAAGTACAACCGTGTCCTAGATGCAAGGAATACATTTAATGCAGGACGGATCTATGCGTTGGATGACGACCGCTATTTGAAGATATGTGGGTGGCCGGACGGAGCACCGAAGCCTTCCGTACCACTTACTTATGCAGATGAAGTGTTCTGTGGTCTGGAATATCAGGCAGCGGCCCATATGATTCAGGAAGGACTCCTTGAAGAAGGGTTTGAGATCGTGAAGGATATCCGTGACCGGTTCGATGGAGAGCAGCGCAACCCGTGGAATGAATTTGAATGTGGAAGCAATTATGCGAGAAGCATGGCAAGTTTTTCGTTGGTACCTGCGGTGAGTGGGTATGAGGTAGATATGGGGCAGCAAAGGATAGCTTTCTATCCGAAATTAGAACAGGAAAGGTTTGCTTCTTTCTTCAGTATGGATTCTGGCTGGGGACTCTTTGAACTGTCAGCAGAGGGAACAAAGCTAGAAGTGGAGTATGGACTTGTCACCATCCAGAGATTCGGGCTTCCAGAACAATATGAAGATATATGCGGCATCTCTTGTGGGGGGAAAACTTGCAATTCTCTGTAGAAAAGGGAGTAAAAGGTGTTGAAATCCTATTGGAAGAACCGGTTACCATTCATAAAGAAGAAACGCTGGAAGTGTGGTTTGACAGATAACTAGAAGGAGACTAGAAGAGAGATGAAATGTTATAAAAAAAACTACCCAAGGCCACAATTTGTACGGGATAACTGGGTGGACCTTAGTGGGGAGTGGGGGTTTCGCTTTGACGACGAGAACCGCGGTGAGATAGAAAAGTGGTATCAGACGTTTGATGCTCAGAGAAAAATCCAGGTTCCGTTCACATATGAGACAGAGAAAAGTGGTATCGGTGATGAGTCGGTACATAATTATGTGTGGTATAGAAGGACTTTTGAAATTGATAAAAAGGCTATGAAAAATCAGCGGGCAATACTCCATTTTGAGGGAAGTGATTTCACTACAAAGGTCTGGGTCAATGGAGAATGTCTGGGGCAGCACAAGGTGGATATACACGGTTCAGCTTTGATATGACCTCTGTATTGGCAGACGGTGAGAACATAGTGACAGTCAGAGTGGAGGACAGTTTGGATCCGCGTCAGCCCAGGGGAAAACAAAGATGGCTGCCAAAGAATTTCGGATGTTGGTATGTCCAAACAACCGGTATCTGGAAATCTGTATGGATGGAAATGGTGCCGGAAAGCAGATTGGAACATGTAAAGATGACACCGGATCTCGAAAAGGGAACTCTGGAGATAGAATGTATGTTGGAGGGAGCCAAAGGAAGAAATCTGGACGTGGAAGCGGCCGCTTTTTTCAAGGATACTCTTGTCGCAAGATGCCGGGCAATGGTGGATGAAGACATTGTAAGGATGCAATTGGATTTACGAGGAATCCATAATGCAGACACGGAGTGGGGATTTTATAAATGGTCACCGGAGGAACCAAATTTATATGATATCGAGTTCCGGGTATACGAAGGGACTGAACTTTTGGATGAAGTGGGATCATATTTTGGAATGAGAGAAATTCGCATCGATGGCCCGAACATCCTCCTGAATGGAGAACCACTTTACCAACGGTTGATTTTGGATCAGGGATATTGGAAGGAAAGTCACCTTACACCTCCGGATGAAGAAGCACTTGTGACAGATATTAAGAAGGTGCAGAATCTTGGATACAATGGTATCCGAAAGCATCAAAAGACTGAGGATGAGAGATTTCTTTACTGGTGTGATGTGATGGGAATGTTAGTCTGGGGTGAAGCACCGTCTAATTATACCTATACGGATGATTCCGTGGTATTGTTCATGAAAGAGTGGAGTGATATTGTAAGGCAGAATTATAATCACCCATCTATCATCACGTGGACACCGGTGAATGAATCCTGGGGAGTCCCGTCAGTAGAGACAGAACCGATGCAGCAACATTTTACAGAGATGATCTATCACCTTACAAAAAGCCTTGACAAGGGGCGCCCAGTCATTGTCAATGATGGATGGGAACATACCGTATCAGATATTATTACGCTTCATGATTATGAAGAAAAGGGAGAGGATTTTCTTCACAGATATCTAGCTCACAAAGATGAACTTATGGACACTAGGATATATCATTGCAATCGAAAATCTGCCTTTGCAAACGGTTATATATATAAGGGGCAACCCATCATAATCAGTGAATTTGGGGGTATTGCTTTCGACAATGGTGAACAGGGCTGGGGGTATGGCAATAAAGTGAACTCGAAAGAAGAATTTATCAAGCGGTTTGATGATATCACGACTGCTATGAAAAAACTTCCGTATTCCTGTGGATACTGCTATACTCAAGTGACGGATATCCAACAGGAAATCAATGGTCTGATGGATATTGAACGAAACTATAAGATTGAGCCTGAGATTATAAGGGAGATTAACCTGAGGAAAGTGGACACGGTTGAATAGTGAAATAAAGGGAAATGCTGGCTGAGAGTACACCCGAAATCCGTGGATAAGATGAAAAACCGCCTAAGGGAACTTACAACCAGAGGGAACAAGTGGGGCAACTCGGAAAGGGAAGAGAAACTAAGGAAATACACAAATGGGTGGATCAACTATTTCCGATATGCAGGCTCCCCCGCCGTCGCACAATCCCCTCCCCAATCAGGTGTCCTCCCTTCATCGACCCCATCAATAAATCCCCCCATACATACAAAAAAGCGATATGACTTTTATGGGAGTACATGTTAGCATTAGTAGGAGAGTATAAAGACAGGAGTTTTTAGGATGAATTATGTTGGAATTGATATTGGGTCCAGCGCGTCTAAGGTGGTGGTGCGGGGGGAGAAGGCGCAGCAGTTTGTGATGCCCACAGGATGGAGCGGACGGGAGACGGCAGGGGTGATTCAGGCTCGCCTGGAAGAAGATGGGATTGATGTGGGCGGACAGGATACAAAAGTGATCCGGATTCAAAATGGAGCCGTGACAGATTTTCTTATGAATGATAAATGCTCGGCAGGAACGGGCAAGTTTCTGGAGATTATGGCTAACCGGCTGGGGATAGCGCTGGATGAACTGTTTGAGCTGGCTGCACAGGGGACGGCGCTGCCGATCAGCTCTAGAGCTGAAGGAAAAGGGGATACCTGTAGTTGGGGGTTACTGTACCTATTTTCCCCAGGAGATCGCCATGGCTATGGGGGCGGCAGTTGTAGGGCTTTGTTCCACATCTGACGAGACCATTTCCGAGGCGGAAAAAGATTTGCCGAAAAATCTGTGTCCGCTGATCAAGTCTAGTTATGGATTTGCAAAGACCGATAAATGTCCGTTTTTCTATTTTTCTGATGTGGTTGTGGGAGAGACTACCTGTGACGGTAAGAAAAAGATGCATGAGTATATGTCGGAAATTAAACCGGTCTATCTGATGGAACTTCCAAACCGCCAGTCAGAAGACGGGCTCAGGCTGTGGAAGAACGAAATTATCCGCGTGAAGGAATATCTGGAGGAAAAATTTGAAGTTAAAATAACGGATGAAAAGCTAAGAGAAGCTGTGCGGGTTATGAATGAGGTCAGAAGATCCATAAAGGGGCTGTACAGTGTGATGGCAAATGATCCGGCGCCCATCAGCGGGCAGGATCTGTTTCATGTTATGTATGGCAGTACCTTTAAGTTTGATAAAAAAGCAATCCCGGGAGAAGTGGATGCGCTGACAGAAAAGATCATAAGGGAATATGGAGAAGGCAGGAACGTGGGAAGGAAGCCGAGGATATCTATGAGACGCTTGCCAGAAGATATCTGGATATCGGGTGTTCAGTTATGACTCCGAATCCAAACCGTCTGGAACTTTTGGGACGACTTATGGAAGAGTTTAAAGTAGACGGCGTGGTAGAAGTGATCCTGCAGGCCTGTCATACATACAGCGTGGAATCCATGGGGATACGCAAATTTGTAAATGGAAAGGGGAAGCCCTATATCAGTGTAGAAACGGATTATTCTATGGCTGACCTGGGACAGCTCAATACAAGGCTGGCGGCATTTATTGAAATGCTTTAAGCGTATTCGCCTATCGAAACGTCATATGCGTATTTGGCATGATGTCCGCGCTCCCTTTATTTCGCGTCCTCCAAAACTCAAATTTCCGCCTTGACAAATTCAGAAGAATAAGATAAGATTGCAACAGATATGAAAAAAGCGATGAAGAGAACAAGTAATAGCTGATTCGGAGAAAACAGAAAGCTGCCGGCTGATGAGAGGCGCGCGACACGATTGGTTATGAATACATCTCGGAGCTTCACACCAAAAGCATTGGAGTTATCCGCTGTACAGCAGGCGGGTATGCAAGTAGGCTGTGACGGGGTGGTGCACGTTATTGCACTGAGTAATTATGCACGGTATGCAGGACGGATCAAGCGGTCGCTATGTGTGCAGGATATACTCACTGAGGCAGGGGATGCGAATCGTCTGCGAATAAAGGTGGTACCACGAGTTTTATGAGCCCTCGTCCTTTTGGATGGAGGGCTCTTTTTGCGTGAAATGCGGAGTGCACAAGAATGCATATAATTCTTCGCCTGCACGCTTATTATCAGAACCACAAAAGAAAGGATGAATGAAAAAATGACACTGTATGAAGAATTACAGGCCAGAGGCTGATTGCCCAGGTAACAGACGAAAAATTGATTTCTGAATTAATCAATAATGGGAAGGCTACATTTTATATCGGATTCGATCCCACGGCAGACAGCCTCCATGTAGGGCATTTCATGGCGCTCTGCCTGATGAAACGCCTGCAGATGGCGGGGAATAAGCCCATTGCTTTGATCGGGGGAGGCACAGGGATGATCGGTGACCCATCCGGAAGATCCGATATGCGCCAGATGATGACGCCGGAAATTATTCAGCACAATTGTGACTGCTTCAAAAAACAGATGAGTAATTTCATCGATTTTTTCTGAAGGAAAAGCAATGATGGTAAATAATGCCGACTGGCTTCTGGACTTGAATTATATCGAAGTTCTGCGGGAAGTCGGGTCTCATTTCAGCGTAAACCGGATGCTTGCTGCGGAGTGCTATAAGCAGAGAATGGAGAAGGGCCTGACCTTCCTGGAATTCAACTATATGATTATGCAGGCATATGATTTTTATGCTTTATACCAGAAATATGGCTGTAACCTGCAGTTTGGCGGGGATGACCAGTGGGGAAATATGCTTGCGGGAACAGAACTCATCCGCAGAAAACTTGGAAAAGATGCAAGCGCCATGACCATTACTCTGCTTCTGAACTCAGAGGGAAAGAAAATGGGGAAAACCCAGTCGGGCGCTGTGTGGCTTGATCCAAACAAAACATCTCCGTTCGAGTTCTACCAATACTGGAGAAACATTGCGGACGCCGATGTATTGAAGTGCATCCGTATGCTTACGTTCCTGCCTCTGGAACAAATTGACGCAATGGATTCATGGGAAGGCAGTCAGTTAAACAAAGCGAAAGAAATACTGGCATACGAACTGACACAGATGATACACGGCAAAGAGGAGGCAGACAAGGCACAGGAAAGTGCAAGAGCCCTCTTCAGCCAGGGAAATGCGGCGGAAATGCCGACGGCAGAACTGACTGCAGAGGATCTGACAGAGAATACTGCCGATATTCTCACCCTGCTTTTAAAGAGCGGCCTTGTTTCCTCCAAATCAGAGGCGAGACGCGCGGTAGAACAGGGCGGGGTCGCTGTGGACGGAGAAAAAATCACAGACATCCATGCGTCATTTACAGCAGATGTATTGTCAGGAGAAGGCGTAATACTGAAAAAGGGGAAAAAGAACTTCCGTAAAGTGGTATTAAAATAAGCAGAACCTGAGTAAAAATAATATAATACAAATACAGGGGGTAATCGATGATGGGATTTAGAGAAGTATCTGCAGAAGAACTGCAGTTTAATCCATTTACAAAGATTGGGAAAGAGTGGATGCTCGTAACCGCCGGGGATGAAGAGAAACACAACACCATGACTGCCAGCTGGGGCGGTATGGGGATTATGTGGGGAAAAAACGTAGTGAGCGTCTACATCCGCCCGCAGCGTTACACAAAAGAATTTGTGGATGCCAATGAGTTGTTTACGCTGTCCTTCTACGACGAATCATACAGAAAAGCATTGAACATCTGCGGCAGCAAGTCCGGAAAAGACTGCGACAAAGAAGCAGAGGCAGGGCTGACCCCCTACTATACGGACGGGACAACCGCATTCGAAGAAGCAAATATGATACTCGTCTGCAAAAAACAATATCATCAGGATATGTCATCAGAACATTTTGATGAGAAAGAAAATGATTCAAGATGCTATCCGGGGAAAGACTATCACACCATGTACATGGCGGAAATCCTAAAGGTGCTTGTGAAGGAAGTATGATGTGTGGGGAAATGGGAATGCCGATGCATTCCTGTATAAGTCGGTTTGACGGCAGGGCTGGTGGCCCTGCCGTCAATTCATATGTTGGCTTTTATTTTGATGCAGCGGTTGTAACACCGCAAAAGACGCATTCAAAAAAGTCTTTCCCCGATTCCTTAAAGCTGGCGCATCCGGCCGGGACATTATGCACCTCCGGGGGAGGTGCATAAAGGCGGGGGCAGTGGACCGAAGAGGGAGCCCCTTCTACCCAACCCTCAAATACTGTACACTATAAGGCTTCATATCAAGTCGGCCGTTTAATGTGCCTTCTCTGCCTGTTATGAGATCTGTATAATCTCCCCGCAGTTCTCCGTTTTCTGCGGTGAAGTCGGAAGCGGAGGCGTTGATTGCTACCAGGATTTTTTCTTTTTTTGATTTCCGCTCAAAGATCAGCTGGTGGTTTGTGATGACTACGTTATGGTATCCGCCGTTACATAGGGCATCGCTTTCTCTGCGGAGTGTGATTAGGGTACGGATGTAGGCTGTCAGGTTGTTCGGCTTTGGTTCGTCAAATGAAGGGCGCAAAGCGTAATCGTTGTCCGGGGCCTTTATCCCCTCTTCTCCCCATTCGCTTCCATAATAGAGGCAAGGGATGCCTGGCATGCCGAATAGGATGCCATAAGCAGGGATGATATGTTCTTTATTCGTTAAAATACTGGCAATTCGGGTGACATCGTGATTATCTACGAAGTTCATCAGATGCTTGCCCCTGTATATGCACCACTGTTCCGGGCCGTACTGGCGGTTGAGTGAATGGGCGATTTCAAAGAGATTCATGCTGTTAAAGCTGGAATAGATGCCCTTGTAGCATTCATAATTGGTACAGCTGTGCAGCATTTCGTCATTGACGATCAGGTTATAGTCGCCAAAGAGCACTTCTCCAATCAGGGCAAATCCTGGTTTGAGCTCTTCGCAGAATGCGCGGAGACGTCTCATAAAGTTGTGGTCCAGGCTGTAAGCAACATCGAGGCGCAGTCCGTCAATGCCGAATTCTTCAATCCAGAATCGGACACAATCCAGCAGGTAATCTGTGACTGCAGGATTTTGCAGATTCAGCTTAACCAGCTCGAAATGGCCTTCCCAGCCCTCATACCAAAAGCCATCGTTATAACCGCTGTTGCCGTCAAAATTAATGAGAAACCAGTCCTTGTACGGAGATTCCCATTTCTTTTCCTGTACATCCTGAAATGCCCAAAAACCGCGGCCTACATGGTTGAAGACCCCATCCAGCATGATTTTGACATCATGGGAGTGCAGCGTTTCACATACGTATTTAAAATCTTCATTCGTGCCGAGGCGGCAGTCTACTTTTTTAAAATCCCGGGTATCATATCCGTGATTATCGGATTCAAAAATCGGATTCAGAATAATGGATCCTATTCCAAGCTCCTGGAGATATCCTCCCCACTTTGCAATCTTACGTATACGGGGTACTGTGATACCGTCATTATGGACGGGGGCGTCACAAAATCCAATCGGATATATTTGATAGAAAGTTTCATTATAAGCCCACATAAATTCCACCTGCTTTCTAAAATTTTTTTATGTTTGTATAATAAGTATACTTTTTTAGTATATCATAAATCCGGGTAAAAATAATGCATTTTAATAGTACTTAAAATTAAAAGAAGATCTATCCAAAGGGCGTCCCGTAATGCAAGCCCTGCAAGAGATGCAGGGCTTGCATTACGGGGAGCCTTTAGGGGGGCTGAAATTTCATGGCTTTATTACTTTTTTTATTACAATTTTATCGTGGATTTTATCGTGGAAAAAGAAAAAAATGTTGACAACGGGATGCTAACATACTATAATAGAACAGCATGAAAAAAGGAGAAACAGCATACACCAAAGCCCCGGAGTGCGCTGATTTCATATAAAAAATTAAGCAAGTTAAGTTATATGATATGATTATGATAGGAGGAACACCCATGAAGACTTATATGGCTAACCCAGACAAGATTGAAAGAAAATGGTATGTGGTTGACGCTGAAGGATGTACTTTAGGACGCCTTGCATCTGAGATTGCAAAAGTTTTAAGAGGTAAGAACAAACCAGAATTCACACCACATGTTGATACAGGCGACTACGTTGTAGTTGTAAATGCAGAGAAGGTAAAGGTAACAGGTAAGAAGTTACAGCAGAAGATATATTATAACCACTCTGAATACGTAGGCGGCATGAGAGAGACTACACTGGCAGAGATGATGGACAAGAAGCCGGAGCAGGTCATTGAACTGGCTGTAAAAGGAATGCTTCCAAAAGGACCTTTAGGTAGAACGATGATGAACAAACTTCATGTATACGCTGGCCCAGAGCACAAACAGCAGGCTCAGAAACCAGAAGTATTAACATTTTAAGGAAAGGTTGAAAGGAGGACATTACAGTGGCTAACGCAAAATATTACGGAACAGGAAGAAGAAAAAAATCTATCGCAAGAGTATATCTTGTACCTGGAACAGGTAAGATCACTATAAATAAAAGAGACATTGACGATTATTTAGGACTGGAGACATTGAAGGTCGTTGTTCGCCAGCCGCTTGTAGCAACATCAACAAGCGACAAATTTGATGTACTGGTTAATGTACATGGAGGCGGATATACAGGACAGGCAGGAGCAATCCGTCATGGTATTTCAAGAGCACTTCTTGAAGCAGATCCGGACTACAGACCGATTCTGAAGTCAGCTGGTTACCTGACACGTGATCCACGTATGAAAGAACGTAAGAAGTACGGTCTCAAAGCAGCTCGTAGAGCACCACAGTTCAGTAAGAGATAAGCATACGTTTCAACACGTACAATTTCAAAAAGATTTTACAACTCCTCAGGACTTCCGTCTTGGGGAGTTTTTTAATGATTAAAAGTATTGGTTTTTTGAGAGGAGATGTTATAATGTAACTATATATTTTAGGGATTTAATGACTTATGATCTATTCCTTTTGCAGTTAAAAAAATCCCTAGTTGATCGGTCATTCAGTTCATGCAGTTTTTTTATTATGGCAGACAAGACCGCAATCTTCTAAATATTTCTCCATGCTTTCCAGCACCTGCTCTTCACAGCCCTGAACCATCAGTACAAATGTGCCGTCGCTGCAGCGGTCGAACAGAGAGAGAATGTCTTCTGGCTGGACATTGGCACAGTCTGTTGCAACAATTCCTGTAAAAGAAAAACTTCCCAGCATATACAGATAGTCTTTTAAATTTTGCACAGTATCTAAATGAATCACATATGTTTTCACACCCGCCACCTCCTTAGTTTCATTGCTTATACCAATATTATATGGTAAAATGAGTGATCAGAACAGGGAGTAATTACACGTTAATGTGTGATTTTCTCATATTTCAATTGGGGCGGAAAAAAGACACAGGCGCAGTATAAAGTTCACGGAGGAGGCACATATGCGGCAGAATAAAATGGCGGAGTCCCTGGCTGTTGTAAAAAACCGCCGGGGAGAACCGCAGAGAGAGCATAAAGTTATCCTTCCACAGGAGCTGCTTAAGCACAACTATAACGAGCTGGAGGAACATTATTTTATCCACGATATTCAAAAACTTGCATCCGGATTTCCCGAACGGGAGAATATTTACATATTGGGACATGAGGTGACAGAGGATTTTCCGCTGCATAATCATGATTTTTTTGAATTGTGCTATGTATGCCAGGGGGAGCTGTTGAATGAGATCGATGGCGTAGAGCTTTACATGTCCCAGGGAGATATTGTATTGTTGAACAAATATGCGCTTCAGGCAATCCATTGTGTAAATCCGGAGACGCTTATCGTAAATGTCTGTATTAAGGATAAACTCTTTGGGCGGACATTGCGGGAGTTTGTGATGGATAAAAATCCAATCTCGGAATTTTTGAGATATGATAATCCGGGCAAAGAAAAATACATGTTCTTTTCTACCGGATACAGCAAAAATATTCCGATATTCATGAACAATATGGTCGAAGAGTACACGCAGGCGGGATTCCATCAGACTTTTGCACTCGAAGCTTGGCTTCTTTTGCTTCTTGACAGTCTTGTGAAGCGTGGCCGGTACAGTTACTATGGCATGGACAGAAAGGCGGGGAAAGTGCTTCAGTATGTACGGGAACACTGTATGCAGCAGACCCTGGAGGAAATGGCAGCGGGCCTGGGATACAATGCCAACTATCTCACTGGATATATAAAGAAGCACACTGGTAGAAATTGCCGTGATATCATGAAGGAGGCCAGGCTGAATGAGGCCATGCACCTTCTGGCCGATACCGGGCTTACCGTCTATCAGGTATCCGAGGCCTGTGGGTATTCAAGCCCCAGCCATTTTTTCAGGATATTTAAAGAATCGGTGCAGATGACCCCGAAAGAATACCGGAAACAGATACAGGCAGGAGAAGGTCGGTAAGGAGCCATATATCTGGCGATTCATGGCCCTGACTGTGCAGAATACACAAAGATCTGTAGGGGATTTTTGAAACAAATTCATGAAATTTATCGGATAGGAGTGAAAAGCCTTACAAAAAGCCGGAAAATATGCTATAATCAAAATATAGAAGCTGAGAACAGGCCGTTACAGATGATGTACCGGCCTTTCTTAAATACTAATTATTATAGTCAGAGTGTACCTGCAGTAGATTTGGAAAGAAAGAGGAAGCGTAAAGAATGAATCCGGGTGAAGTAGTAGTTTATAAGTGCAAAGGGATGTTTAAGGTAGAAGATGTAGGAACTTTGAATTTTAGCTTTGTGGACCGCAGAAAAAAGTATTATACCCTGCAGTCTTTGGAGGATTCAAGAGAGCGGGCATATGTGCCGACAGAAGATAGGGAAAATATCAGGAAACCGGTGAGCAGAGACGAGGCGATCGAACTGATCCATAAATTGGATGAGATTGATGTGCTCTGGATCCAGAATGAAAAGCTGAGGGAGCGTGAATACAAAGACTGTATCTCCGGCAATAGACCAAAAGATTGGGTAAAAGTACTGAAGACACTCCATAAAAGAACGCTGAGCAGAGGCAGCATAACCAGTATTGATAAGAAATACCAGCAGTTGATTGAGCATGCGCTGTACAGCGAACTGGGGTATGCGCTGGGGATACCGCAGAATAAGGTGGAACACTATATACAAGAGGCAAAGAATTGTGCACTGGAAGATGAGTGAATGAATTAGAAGGGCGTCTGTCTGAAAAAGAGGGGGATGCCGCCGGGATAGCCGGGATAGGTTCAGTATATATAGAACCTATCCCGGTTTTTTGCCGCCATCCCGTCCGTATATCTCGCAGGGGGGCAATAAAAGCCATTTGGACCAAATATATAAGTGTTTAAGATAAACATGGTTGACTTATGTATTATTTGTATTATAATAAATAATACAAGTAGAAGCGTGTAACATAAAAATAATTTTCGAGGAGGTGATATTGTGATTCTAAAACTGGATATGTCCGGAGATATTCCTATATATGTGCAGCTGCGCAATCAGATTGTGCTGGGCATTGGAAGAGGGGAACTAAGGGTTGGGGAGAGGCTTCCAACTGTGCGGCAGCTTGCAGGAGACGCGGGAATAAATACGATGACGGTGAATAAAGCGTATCAGGTACTAAAAGCAGAAGGGTTTATTGAGATTGACAGACGGCATGGAGCTGTGGTGCGGCCGGTACAGGGTGCGGACGGCGTATTCCATGAGAAGCTGGAAGAGGAATTGGAGCTACTGACGGCGGAGGCAAAATTGAAAGGGATGAATCAGCAGGAGTTCTTATCCCTCTGCGAAAAGATGTTTTCGGAGCTGCATTTGCAGGAATATGAAACGGCAACAGAGGGATAGAAAGTCTGAGAAGGAGGCTGCATGGCTGTTTTTCTAATTTTTTTATTTACGGATATATTTATAACAGTAATATTCATGGCGGTTTATGGACACCGGAGAACCTACAGTGAAGGAATGCTGCTGGGGGTTCATATACCATCCTATGCCCTGCATGAACAGGAAGTAGAAGCACTGATGGAGAAACACAGGCGCAGGACAAAATGGTTTTATGCAGTGAACCTGCTGTTGTCGGCAGCGGTTTGTTTCCTGAATTTTTGGTATCTCTCCATTTTTATCCTTGTATGGAGCGTCTGGCTGATTGAACTAACAGCAGGCGCCATGGGACTGCTTAATGCGGCCCACAGGCAGCTTTATGATCTTAAGATGGAACGGGGATGGCAGGGAGCATCTGGCAGTAAGATTGTTGTGGTAGATACGAATGTTTCTGCAGAGAATGACAGACTTCCCTTCTCTATTTGGTGGAATCTTCCTGTTTTTGCGGCAGCAGGGGTTTTGGTTTTTATCCAGCCTGTCCGGGAAACTCTTGCAAAGGCGCCGGAAATGTGGGGGGTTACAGGAGCCGCCATTGTATCAGCGTTGTTCTTTACCGGGATGCATTTGTGGTCAGTGCGCAGAAGAAATGAGGTTTACAGCAGCAGCACAAAGATCAACTTGAAAGTGAACCGGCTTGTCAAGAGAGTCTGGTCAGGTATCTGGATGATCAGTAATTATTTGAATCTGCTGGCTATCGGGACCGTGATTTACTCGGGAGTACGGCTGCGGGCCTTTACGCCGGCAAACATCCTATGGTACATAGTGGTTCAGTGTATCATGGGAATCCTGATCCTGGCTGCATTTCTATACCTCAGATGGAAAAAGAAAGATATCATAAAGGAAGACCAGCATCCACTATATGTGGATGACGATATATACTGGAAAAGTGGATGGTATTATAATCCGAATGATCCAAGAGTATGGGTGCCGGATCGGTATTGTACTTCCAATTACACTACGAATATGGGCCGGACAGGAGGAAAGGTCCTTACTTTTGGGACTATAAGTTTTGTTCTTATTACCTTTATCATAATACTGATGGTATTTCTGAAGATGGATTTTACCCCCAGATACCTGGTGGTTAACGGCGATGATATCAGTGTCTCATCCCCTATGGCTCCTATTTCGTTTAAACGGGATGAGATAAAAGGGATAGAACTGCTGGATTCAATGCCTGATGGGGATTTTACAAGGACGAACGGCCTCGGAGACGAACGCCAGCTTGTCGGTAAATTTAGGGAGAAAAAGCAGGGAGAGTTCCGGATGTATATTTACCGCGGCTATTCTCCGATTTTAAAAATAGAACTTCCACAATATACGGTACTGATAAATAGCCAGGAAAAAAGCGAAACTGAACGTTGGTATTGGGAGTTGGTGAATGAGTTTTAGGCTCGGGAGTCCCAGCACCTCCCCGTCCTCCCTGTCATAAAGCGTTCCCCGCCCATCTACAAGCGAAAGTAAGTTTTTATAAAGATTTCGGTATTGCCAAATAGCCTGCTTCATGCTATACTCCATCTAAAAACATTCTGTAAAGAGGGGAGCCTCTTTCCGGAATGTAAACGCCACAGGCGTAAAAAATTATTATTAGGAGGATTATTTTTTACTATGGACTCAGACCCTGACGGGAACACGATTTTATTTCAACTGTTACTCTTATTATTTTTCACGCTCATGAATGCTTTTTTTGCCGGTGCCGAGATGGCCGTGGTCTCTGTGAATAAGAACAGGATCAGGAGCCTTGCGGAGGAGGGGAATAAAAAGGCAGTCGTGATCCAAAGCCTCTTTGAGGATTCTACGAAGTTTCTTTCAACGATTCAGGTAGCGATAACATTTGCCGGATTTTATTCCAGTGCATCTGCGGCGGCGGGGATTGCGCCTACGCTTGCAGCATGGCTTGAGAACATGAATGTACCGTACAGTATGGCGATTGCCAGAAATGGCGTGACTCTGCTTTTGATGTTCTTTAACCTTGTGTTTGGTGAGCTTGTGCCCAAAAGGATTGCACTGCAGAAGGCGGAGGCGTTCTGTATGGTGACGGTTATGCCCATCCACTATATTTCTAAGATACTTTCACCATTTATTAAGCTATTGTCTGTATCGACGAAAGCTGTCCTGCGGCTGCTCAGGCTGAAAACGGAGGATCAGGAAGAGGCTGTGACAGAAGAAGAGATCAAAGCCCTATTGAAGATGGGAAATGAAAATGGTACTTTTGAGGATGAAGAGCGGGAGATGATCAATTCTGTATTTTCATTTGACGACAGGACGGCCCGGGAAGTTATGGTGCCGAGACGGGACGTGTATGTGCTGGATGTGGAGGAGCCCTTTGCGACTCTGGCAGATGAAATTCTGGAATCCAGACACTCCAGAATCCCTGTGTATGAGGGGAATATAGATAATATCATCGGAATTCTTCATATCAAGGACGTGATGATCGAAGTGTGTAAGAATGGCTGGGACGGCCTGGATATCAGGAAAGTGGTTCGTAAGCCCTATTTCGTGCCCGATACAAAGGATGCGGATGAACTGTTCCGCGACCTTCAGAAGTCCAGAAAGCACATGGCTGTATTGGTAGATGAATACGGCGGTTTTTCAGGAATTGTTACGGTGGAAGACCTGGTTGAAGAGATTATGGGAGAAATCAGCGAGGAATATGAGGAAGTTGTCCAGGAGATTATTCCGCTGAATGAAAATGAATATATGTTGGATGGCGGGATTCTCATAGATGACCTGAACGAAGAGATGGGACTGAAGCTGGTTACAGAGAATTATGACACCCTGTCAGGATATCTGATTGAACAACTGGGGTATATTCCGGGTAAGGAGAGCCGGGAGACAATTGCGGCAGACCAGGTGGAATTTTCTATTGAGGAGATGAAGGGGAACCGGATCAGCAAAGTGCGCATGAGAAAAAACTCAGCTTAGTTATTGAACTTACGCGAGTTCGCGGGTATAATAAGTCTGTATACAGCGAAATAATCATGAAATTCAAAGGAGAGCCATCTTATGAAAATGTTATCAATCGAGCAGGAATTAAAGAATAACTCGTATCCCGGGAGAGGTATTATCATTGGGAAGAGTGAAGACGGCAAAAAAGCCGTGACTGCTTATTTCATTATGGGTAGAAGCGAGAACAGCCGCAACCGCATCTTTGTGGAAGATGGGGAAGGAATCAGGACACAGGCGTTCGACCCTTCCAAACTGACAGACCCAAGCCTTATTATTTATGCACCGGTTCGTGTACTGGGCAATAAAACGATCGTAACAAACGGGGATCAGACGGACACCATATATGAAGGCATGGACAGGCAGATGACATTTGAGCAGAGTCTGCGCTCAAGAGAATTTGAGCCGGATGGCCCTAACTATACACCCCGTATTTCCGGGATTATGCACCTGGAAAACGGCAGATATAATTATGCAATGTCTATCTTAAAGAGCAGCAATGGGAATCCAGAGAGCTGCAGCAGGTATACATTCGCGTATGAAAATCCTCTGGCGGGAGAAGGACATTTTATCCATACATACATGTGTGATGGAAATCCTCTGCCGAGTTTTGAGGGAGAGCCAAAGCTGATATCTGTTCCGGATGATATCGAATGCTTCACGGAGCTTTTGTGGAACAGTCTGAATGAGGACAACAAGGTTTCTCTTTTTGTACGCTATATAGATATCGAGACCGGGAAATACGAGACGAAGATTGTAAATAAGAATCAATAAGGAGCGAAGGATATAATGAATGAATTAGAATTGAAATATGGCTGTAACCCGAATCAGAAGCCGTCCAGAATCTATATGGAGGATGGCAGCGAACTGCCGATCAAGGTACTTTGCGGACGCCCGGGTTATATTAACTTTCTGGATGCGTTCAATGGCTGGCAGCTGGTTAGTGAATTGAAGAAGGCTACCGGCCTGCCGGCTGCCACCTCATTTAAACATGTGTCTCCGGCAGGGGCTGCGGTAGGGCTTCCTTTGGATGAAACACTGGCTAAGATTTATTGGGTAGAAGACCTGGGGAAGCTGTCCCCTCTGGCATGTGCATATGCGAGAGCGAGGGGAGCCGACAGGATGTCCTCTTTTGGCGATTTTATTTCCCTGTCTGATGTCTGCGATGCGGACACCGCGAGGCTGATTAAGAGAGAAGTGTCAGACGGTGTAATTGCACCCGGATATGAGCCGGAAGCTCTTGAGATTTTAAAGCAGAAAAAAAATGGCAATTATAATGTTATCGAGATTGATCCGAACTACGTTCCGGCTCCGTTGGAGCGTAAAGAGGTATTTGGAATTACTTTTGAGCAAGGCAGAAATGAACTGATGATTGATGATGAATTCTTTGCGAATGTAGTAACAGAGAATAAAGACATTCCGGAACCGGCCAAAATGGATCTGGCGATTTCTATGATTACGTTGAAGTATACACAGTCCAACTCCGTATGCTATGTAAAAGACGGGCAGGCAATTGGCATCGGGGCAGGGCAGCAGTCCCGGATCCACTGTACAAGACTGGCGGGACAAAAAGCAGACAACTGGTGGCTGCGTCAGTGCCCGAAGGTACTGGAGCTGCCCTTTAAAGACGATATCAGGCGTGCAGACAGAGACAATGCCATTGATCTGTACATTGGAGAGGAATATATGGATGTCCTAGCCGACGGCGTCTGGGAGAATACATTTAAGGAAAAACCAGAAGTATTTACCAGGGAAGAGAAGCGCGAATGGCTTGATAAGCTCACTGGTGTGGCGCTTGGTTCTGATGCCTTCTTCCCCTTTGGTGATAATATCGAGCGCGCTTACAAGAGCGGCGTAAAGTACGTAGCGCAGCCGGGTGGATCAGTGAGAGACGACAATGTAATCGAGGCATGCAACAGGCATCAGATGGCGATGGCATTTACAGGACTGCGTCTGTTCCATCATTAGAATCGTTTGAAAGGATGGGCTATGTCAGTCAGATTTGAGATACGAATGACGCCGCAGGCAATGTATAGTTTTATGCTGCATCATAATTATACGCAGCTGTCCGGGATACTGGAGGTAGTTTTTGGTACCGTGATTTTGGCGACGGGGCTGAAGCAGGCGGAGTCTGGGAAGACTGCGGGTGCGGTGCTGTTATTTTTCATCGCAGCGCTTATATTTGCGTATCCGCCGGTTATGCTCAGGATACGCGCAAAACGCCGGGTGGAGAATACGCCCGTATTTAAAAAGCCTTTGTGTTATGAGCTTACTGACAGCGGTGTCAAAGTGATACAGGAAGACCGGGAAAACGAGAACCCCTGGCAGGATTTTCAGCGGGCGGTTTCCACAGGGCAGGCGCTTGTGCTGTATATGGATAAAAGCCGTGCCGTTATCTTTCCAAGAAATCAGATCGGAGAGAAATGGGCGGCTGCAGCGGAGATGATCTCTACCCACATGCCGCCAGACAAGGTTCGGATCCGGCAGGTAAATTAAGCATGAAAGAGGGGAGAATATGGTACTGGAATCAAGAAGTCCCGAACAGACATTTCAAATCGGCGTCAGGCTGGGGCAGAAGGCGAAGCCGGGACAGGTGTATACTCTGACCGGCGATCTTGGTGTGGGCAAGACCGTATTTACCCAGGGATTTGCGAAAGGGCTTGGGATTGAGGAGCCTGTGTGCAGCCCTACTTTTACAATCGTTCAGGAATACGGGGAAGGCCGTCTGCCGTTTTACCATTTTGATGTCTACCGCATCGGTGATGTGGAGGAGATGGATGAAGTGGGATACGAGGATTATATTATGGGCCAGGGCGTCTCTCTGATCGAGTGGGCCGGCCTGATTGAAGAGATCCTCCCGGAAAATCGTACGGAAGTGATTATAGAAAAAGATCTGGAACAGGGATTTGAATATCGCAGAATAACGATCGAAGAGATGTAGGGATAACAAACGGGGGCAGACGGGTGCTGGCCCCTTTATGTAACAGTTCAGGCCTGCCTGAACTGTTACCCCTTTATAGAATAGAGAGGAAGTATGACATGCGGGTATTGGCAATTGACAGCTCCGGGCTGACCGCCACGGTGGCGGTAGTGGAGGAGGACAGGACCATAGCGGAATATACGATTGATTATAAAAAGACCCATTCACAGACGCTTCTGCCTATGATTGATGAAGTGGTAAAGATGGTGGAACTGGATCTTGCTTCCATAGATGCAATCGCAGTGGCGGGCGGGCCGGGCTCTTTTACGGGCCTGCGTATCGGATCCGCAACGGCGAAAGGGCTGGGGCTTGCACTGGACAAACCCTTGCTGCACATTCCTACGGTGGACGGCCTGGCATATCAGGTCTACGGATGTGAGGACCTCATATGTCCGATTATGGACGCGCGCAGAAATCAGGTATATACCGGAATCTATACATTTTCAAAAAAAGCGGGCAGGAAAGAGGGCACCAATTGGGTGGAACCCTGCTTTCAGGTGCTTAAGATGCAGATGGCTGTATCGATAGACGAACTACTGCGCCGTCTGAATGCGTATGGAAGGCCGGTGGTGTTCCTGGGGGACGGTGTACCTGTGCACAGAGATGTGATCGATAAGTATATTCAGGTGCCGTATTCCTTTGCACCGCCCTATATGAGCCGCCAGCGTGCAGCAGCAGTAGGGGCCCTGGGGATCCAGTATTACAAGGCCGGAAAGATGGAGACTGCCGGGGAGCATCAGCCGGAGTATCTCCGGGTATCGCAGGCCGAACGGGAACGTGCAGAGCGGGAAAAACAGGCCGAGCTGATCGTCCGGTATCTTAGAGCAGAGGATGCGGCTGCTGCAGCTGAGATGGAGCGGCAGATATTTTCGGATCCCTGGAGTGAGACAAGTGTGCTGGACACCATCAATCAACCGCAGACAATCTGTATAGCAGCAGAAAAGGCGGGAAGGCTTATAGGATATATGCTGGTTTACGAGGCTGCGGGAGAAGCGGAGATTGTCCGCATTGCAGTGGAGAAAGAATCCAGGCGGCAAGGGGCAGGCAGCCATCTGATGCTGAAATTGGAAAATATATGTGAAGAAAGAAAAATCAATAAAATACTTCTGGATGTGCGGGAGAGCAACGCGGCGGCACGCTCCTTCTATGAAGAGGAGGGGTTTGTGGAGGATGGCATCAGGCAGAATTTTTACGATGCCCCGAAGGAAGATGCTGTATTGATGAGCAGGAAACTTGGCAGGTAATTGGTCGGTGTTCAGACCGTGCCGTGCACCTTGCTGCACGGCATCGGAGCCTATAAAGTGATGAGGCCGGGGCATCTGCACCTCGCCGCAGGCGACTTTTAATGTGCAGATGCCGTTACTGTGCGCACACGAAGAGTGTGTACAGTAACGGTAATTGAGGAAGCACTTCCCAGTATGAAATTAGCTCAAAAGCCGATATAATGAAGGCGTAACAAAAGTGGAATTTACACAGCACAGGAGGAATTTGTATGCGCCAGTATCAAGTAAAAGAGACAAAAGAAGTAAATAAAATTATCTGCAATAAATGTGGAAAAGAAATACCGGTCGTAAATGGGCATGCGGAGGAAGGCATCCTGAGTGTTGATCATACATGGGGATACTTTTCGAATAAGGATGGAGAGAGACATTCTTTTGATTTATGTGAATCCTGCTATGATGAGCTCCTTGCATCATTTCAGATACCGGCAGAAATAGAGGGATAATATGTTAGATGTATGTTTACTCGGGAGCGGCGGCATGATGCCGCTTCCTTATCGGTGGCTGACTGCCCTGATGACGAGATTTAACGGCAGCAGCCTGCTGATAGACTGCGGAGAAGGGACACAGATTGCGATCAAAGAAAAAGGCTGGAGTTTTAAGCCGATTGACGTCATTTGTTTTACACATTATCACGGCGACCATATCAGCGGGCTTCCGGGACTGCTTCTCACGATGGGAAATGCAGACCGGAGGGAACCCCTTACTCTGATTGGCCCTAAAGGACTGGAAAGGGTTGTGAATGCGCTGAGAGTCATAGCGCCTGAGCTTCCGTTTCCGATTCGTTTTTTAGAAATAGAAGGGACACAGCAGATATTTGAGATGAACGGTTATCGTCTGAAGGCATTCCGTGTGAACCATAATGTACTCTGCTACGGATATACACTGGAGATCGACAGGGCCGGAAAGTTTGACATAGAAAGAGCGAAGGCGCAGGGTATACCGATGCAATGCTGGAATCCGCTGCAAAAGGGAGAGACCGTGGAACTGGACGGAAGGATTCTGACGCCCGATATGGTTCTGGGCGCTCCGCGTAAAGGGATTAAAGTTACTTATACAACAGATACAAGACCGACGGAGTCCATCCGGGAAAATGCAAAGGATTCGGATCTGTTTATATGTGAAGGGATGTACGGAGAAAAAGATAAAGCTGCAAAAGCGATAGAATATAAGCATATGACCTTCTATGAGGCGGCACAACTGGCCAGGGAAGCGCAGGTGAGGGAACTTTGGCTGACGCACTACAGTCCATCCCTTACCAGGCCGGAAGAGTATATGGATGATGTAAGAAAGATCTTTCCGGCGGCGAAGCCCGGTAAGGACAGAATGTCTGCGGAACTGGCATTTTCTGAGAATCAGCCTTGAAGCGGGTAATAGGAGGCATATTTATGAAAGAAATTCGAAATATTAATATACTTGCAATTGAGAGTTCTTGCGATGAAACTGCGGCTGCGGTTGTAAACAATGGCCGTGAAGTGCTGTCGAATGTGATTTCATCCCAGATTGAGCTTCATAAGCTGTATGGCGGTGTGGTGCCCGAGATTGCATCCAGAAAGCATATTGAGAAGATCAATCAGGTAATAGAACAGGCTTTGAAGGACGCCAATATGACGCTGGATGATATCGATGCGGTTGGAGTGACATACGGCCCTGGACTTGTGGGCGCTCTTCTGGTGGGAGTGGCGGAGGCTAAGGCAATCGCCTATGCAAAGAAGCTTCCTCTGATCGGCGTACACCATATAGAAGGGCATATTTCTGCGAATTATATTGAACATCACAGCCTGGAACCGCCGTTTTTATGCCTGGTTGTGTCGGGCGGGCATACGCATCTTGTCTGCGTAAAAGAATATGGTAAATATAATATTTTAGGACGTACGAGGGACGATGCGGCAGGAGAGGCCTATGATAAGGTAGCGAGGGCCATCGGCCTGGGTTACCCGGGAGGGCCGAAGATTGACCGGCTGGCAAAAGAAGGGGATCCGGATGCAGTTAAATTTCCAAGAGCTCATATAGAGGGCGCACCTTATGATTTCAGTTTCAGCGGCCTGAAATCCGCGGTTCTGAATTATATCAATGGCTGCCAGATGAAAGGACAGACCTACAATCCGGCAGATATTGCGGCCTCTTTCCAGAAAGCTGTCGTGGATGTGCTGGTGGAAAACTCTATGAACGCGGTGGAAGAATACAGCATGAACAAGTTTGCTATTGCCGGCGGTGTGGCATCCAACAGCGCCCTCAGGGAAGGAATGAAGGAAGCCTGTGATAAGCGGGGAATCGAATTTTATTATCCCTCCCCGATCTACTGTACGGATAATGCCGCTATGATTGGGGCCGCCGCCTATTATGAATATCTGGCGGGGACCAGGCATGGCTGGGATTTGAATGCGGTGCCGAATCTGAAACTGGGGGAACGTTAGGGGAGAGAGGATTCATGTGCACACCCAAAAAGGGTACGCGGTAACGAATGAGGTGTATATGGGGAAAACACATTGTACCGCCATTGTACTGGCGGCAGGGCAGGGAAAGAGAATGGGAACAAAAGTACACAAGCAGTATCTGCTGCTTGGGGACCGTCCGGTACTCTATTATTCTCTGAAAGCTTTCGAAGATTCACCGCTTATTGACGAGGTTTTTCTGATAACGGGAGCAGGGGAAGAAGAATACTGCAGGGAGAACATCGTCAATCCGTATCATTTTACAAAAGTAAGCAGGATCATGCACGGAGGCGCGGAACGCTATCATTCTGTCTGGAACGGCCTTCAGGAACTGGAGGAACATGGTTATGTCTTTATTCACGACGGAGCCCGTCCGTTTGTGGACCGTGGAATCATCGAGAGGGCTTACGAGGAAGTACAGGAGCACAAGGCCTGTGTAGTCGGCATGCCTGTAAAAGATACCATCAAGATGGCAGATGAACACGGTAATGTAGAAACGACGCCGGACAGAAGCAAGCTGTGGATGGTGCAGACTCCCCAGGTTTTTGAAAATCATTTAGTAAGAGGTGCATATTCTATGCTGATGAGGGAAAGCTATATCAATGTGACGGATGATGCTATGGTTGTGGAGCAGATGCTGCGGTATCCCATCAGGTTGGTTTATGGTTCCTATGAGAACATAAAGATCACAACTCCTGAAGACCTGGAGATGGCTGAGGTGTTTCTGAAAAGACGCAGTGAAAAATTATAAAAAAGTTATTGACATATATTTCATAAATATGCTACAATATCCAATGTCGCGAAAGCTGACAATACAATTGAACTTATTCTGCAGGTGCAGGTAAGAGACTGGAGAGGTATCGAAGTGGTCATAACGAGGCGGTCTTGAAAACCGTTTGTCCGCAAGGGCGCGTGGGTTCGAATCCCACCCTCTCCGTTTTAGCTAAGGGTAGTGGAATCCGGTAAGGTTATCGGTTCTGCTATTTTTTTTCATAAAAACTGTCGGTTAAGATAAAAATAAAAGAAGACTCTGCATCAATGAACGGTTCGAGACGGAACGGTTATTGATGCAGGGGCTTTTTTATGTAAGACGGCATTGCATGTATGATATTTTAGAAAATTAATCCTTGTCCATATCTTGATAAGTAGATTCAAAATACTTGAAGAGCAGATTCAAAGGCTCCGATGACGGCACTTTTTTTGGACGTACAAGGCAGATCTTCGATTTGATAGGTTTCTTAAAATGAGCCACCCTGATGTTTGGAAACACTGTGGCGGACACTAAATTGCCCGGTATAACGGCAACGCCAAAATTCGCATTTACCATAGACAGGATCTGTTCATGATGCTTATAAAGGTAAGAAAATCTAGAATATAGGTTTCTTTCATGGAATAATTGCTTGATGGTGGTGTGGAGTGAGGAAGACTCATCAAAGGAAATGAGCGGATGGTCGGCGATCTCCTCTAATGTAACATACTCTTTATTCAAGTGCTCCATCTTATCAGGATATATAAGAACCAGTTCTTCCTCCAAATAGGTGACATATTCATATTTGGACAAGTCAAAAGAGTCTGTGCGGAGGATCGCAGCATCAATCTGCCCGAACTGCATCATATTCTGCAATTCTTCCTGTTCCCGTTCCAGCAGATTTATATAGATATTGGAGGAGCCAATGAGCTTTTGGAAAAAAACAATATCGTTGTTCAGGCTATATTCGTTGATAATGGGGAGTACCCCTAAAATTAAAGCCGTCTTGGACAAATTGCCATTCATCTGATTTAGGTCAGACATCATGGAGGAATAATCTTTAGAAAATTTAGTTGCATATTCCAAAAAGCGTTCACCCGCGGGAGTCAAAGAGTTTTCTTTGGCCTCTCTAATAAAAAGGGTGTGTCCAAGTTCCAATTCCAGAGCTTTAATTTGTTTGGACAAAGAAGATTGGGATATGTACAGTTCGTCGCTTGCCTGTGTAAAGGTTTTATACTTTACAACTGCGAGAAAATACATGATCTGTGAAAGGGTCATATACCACACCTCCGTGATTCATGCGGGATTTTATTTTATAGTCTATTCGGATTTCGACATGATATTCCTGAATTATAGGTTGGGTAATCCAGAGCACATCTCATTTGTTAAATATTATACTAAATGCGTTGATGAACCTGCAATTCCATTATGGAATAATACTCGGGAGAAATGTGAATTGCGTTTTGCAGTTGAAAAAACCTATAATTAACTCGTAAACAAAAGCGCTTTGTTGGACTAAATTAACAAAATGTAACAAGAGGCTTCTAAATTAATCAGCGAATAGGTAAGGAGGAAAAGGCGTGGCAAAAGTATACAAAGACTTAAGGGAATTTCTGGCGACCCTGGAGGAAGAAGGTCAACTGGTACGAGTGAAAGAAGAAGTGATGCCTGAGCCAGATATTGCATCTGCAGGACGTGCGGCAGCAAATATCAAAAACGGGCCGGCTGTATTATTCGAAAACATCAATGGTTATAAAGGGAAGGTAGTAACAAACGTTCACGGTTCATGGCCAAATCATGCTTTAATGATGGGCATGCCAAAAGACACACCGGTTAAGGAACAGTTTTTTGAACTGAACCGCAGATGGGATAAATTCCCGGTACCGCCCAATATTGTAGAAAGAGACGCGGCTCCATGTAAGGAAAATGTAGTGGATAAAGATATTAACCTGTTTGAAGTCCTCCCACTTTACAGAATCAATGATCAGGACAGCGGTTTCTTTATCTCCAAGGCATCGGTTGTAACTGCTGATCCGGAAGATCCGGGCAATTTCGACAAGATGAATGTAGGTACATACCGTATTCAGGTGAAAGATAAAGACAGAATTGGCATTCAGGCCCTGGCTATGCATGATATCGCAGTGCAGCTGGAAAAGGCTGAGCGTAAAAATGAGAAAGTGCCGATTGCAATTGCGCTTGGCAATAACCCGCTGGTAACCTTTATGGCTTCCACACCGGTAGGATATACGCAAAATGAATATGAGTTTGTAGGTGCGCTTCAGGATGGAGTGCCGATCGACATTGTAAAAGCTGATTTGAGTGATCACCTCTATGTTCCGGCAGGAAGTGAGGTCATTCTGGAAGGTTATATTGAACCCCGCGTACGTGAAGTGGAAGGACCATTCGGTGAGTTCCCCGGCTCATACTCAGGAGCACGTAATCAGTGTGTTGTAAAGATTGAGCATATTACACACCGAACGGATCCGATTTTTGAGAATCTGTATCTTGGTATCCCTTGGACAGAAATAGATTATCTGATGGCACTGAATACTTCCGTACCTTTATATAAACAGATTAAAGAAGGATTCCCGGAACTGGTCGCATTAAACGCAATGTATATGCATGGTCATATCGCAATTATTTCTACCAAATGCCGTTATGGAGGATATGGAAAAGGTATTGCATTCCGTCTGTTATCTACACCGCATGGCATGCCTTATACAAAAATTGTAATTGTTGTAGATGAATATGTGGATCCATTTAATCTGGAGCAGGTTATGTGGGCAATGGCATCGAGAGTAAAACCAGACAAAGATGTTGCCATCATACCGAATTGTCCTGGTATGCCTCTTGATCCTTCGTCTTATCCGGCAGGTATGCACACAAAGATGATTATTGATGCGACAACACCAGTAGCACCAGAGCCGAATCCGCGTGCGGTAGAGCTTCTTGAGCCGCCGGCAAAAACAGGTGAGTGGGAAGAAAAACTTCGCGAATTATTCAAATAAGACAAAAGGCATGCAAATCATCTGCAGGAGCGGATGTCTGCAATATTGAAGGAGGTAGAAGATATGACTTGTCCACGTTGTGGTAGTGACAAAATAAGAGTAATGGTAAAATCTCCGGTTGGAGATGCATGGGAAGTATACGTGTGTGAAACTTGTGTCTATTCATGGAGATCAACAGAAAATCCTGATATTCATGAAAAATTCAAATTAAATCCGGAAGAGATCCCGGAATTACAGGTTATTCCGCCGGTACCACCGCTTGATTAATAAAGTGTTTTGAGATCAAATGACGAGAGGGCCTGTTCCATTACCAGAACAGGCCTTCTGGTAAATATGGCTGAACATGATATAAAGTTACAAGAATAGTTAAATAAAAAATTAAATGAGTAAAAGGGGGTCTACTAATGAACAAGAAAGTCATAGGCTTTCTGGCGGGTATTGCAGTAGCGGTTGTAATTATGCTTTTACCATTATCCGGAATTGAACCAGAAGGTCAGAGATGTCTGGCATTAAGTTTAATGACCGTAGTATGGTGGGCAACAAATGTAGCGCAGTCGGGCTTTGTAGGTGGTTTTTATCTGATTATGCTGATTGTGTGCAAGGTTGCGACACCCGATCTTGTGTTTAAATCATGGTATGGTTCCTCTACCATGTGGCTTGTTATGGGGGCATATATGATTGCGGGAGCGGTAAAGGACTCCGGTCTTGGCGAACGTATTGCGTATGCATTTATCAAGAAATTTGTGCGGTCTTACAACGGTATTATTATTTCGATTTTTGTGCTGACGTTTATCATGAGTGTACTGATACCACATCCATGGCCGAGAGCGTTCCTGATTATGTCAGTTATGGCAGTTGTGATTCAAAGTGCTAAGATCCCGAAAGTAGATGCAGTTAAAATCGGTTTCACTGTATTCGCGGCATCGGTGCCGGTATCTTTGATCTTCCTGACCGGTGACAGTGTCATCAATCCACTGGCAGCCTCCTATGCAGGCGATAGTGTAAGTGTGGGCTGGATTGGATGGTTCCAGTATATGGGGATTCCGGCGATTGTCGCATCTGTAATTACACTGGTTCTGATTCTGATTTTATTCAAACCATCACAGCCGGTAACGATAAATCTCCAGGAAATTGAAGAAAAACAAAAGGCTCAGGGTCCAATGAGCAAGCTGGAGAAAAGGACTGCAATATGGCTGGTAATTGCAATTATACTGTGGATGACTGACTCGATTCACGGAATCGACATCGGCTGGGTAACAATGGGCGTTGCAATGTGCATGAGCCTCCCGCTTATCGGAGAAGTTCTAACCGTGAAGTCCTGGGGACAGGTTCCGGTAC
Source organism: Clostridiales bacterium VE202-21 (assembly GCA_000509105.1). Classification (GTDB taxonomy): domain Bacteria; phylum Bacillota; class Clostridia; order Lachnospirales; family Lachnospiraceae; genus Faecalicatena; species Faecalicatena contorta. Next base: position 296,027 of record BAIF02000066.1, read on the forward strand.
ATGTGTTGGTATTCCTTACATCTGCTATGGCAATCGGCACGGTGGGCGGAGCGACCGGTATGAATACATGGATCGCAAACACCATTTTGCCTGAGCATCTGCCAAGCAACCTTTTCGTATTAGCATTGCTGATTGCGCTGATCTCCATGGTGGTACATATGTTTATGGGGTCGGTTATCGCAGTTATGGGTGTTGTGATCCCATCTGTGCTGATCTTTACACAGCCTATGGGAATTCCGCCGCTTGTGACAGCCCTGATCGTGTATATGGCAATCGCATCACACTATATACTTCCGTTCCATCACCTGAACATGTTAGTAGGACAGGGGGAAGAAAACGGAATGTATACACAAAAGGAAACAATCCGGCTTGGCGTTCCGCTGACCGTAGTGGTATTTATTCTTGTATTAGTGGAAGTACTCTGGTGGAATATAGTCGGCCTGGTATAAGACAGGAACCTGCGCTGGAAATCCGTGTTCAAAAAAAAGAGCCGGAACTAAAGGGATAAATTTTATAAATATGATATAGGCCGGAACTTCTTGAAAAGTTTCCGACCTATTTCTATAAAAGAAGCAGGATATTAAAAAAGGGAGGAAGTAGAGGTATGAGAATCATTGTTGGAGTAACAGGTGCAACAGGTGTAGAGATGAGTTACTATTTGATGCAGGCGCTGAAAAGTGTAGAGGGATGTAAGATACATTTAGTATTGAGCAGCGGTGCAAAAGCAACATGGGAACTGGAGAGCGAAATCCGCATGGAGAAGCTGCTTGCCCTTGCTGATGTAGTTCACGATGAAAGAAATATGGCAGCATCTATATCCAGCGGTTCTTTTGTTACAGAAGGCATGATTGTCATGCCCTGCAGTATGAAGACACTTGCGGGAATTGCAGCTGGCTATGCGGATACGCTGATTATCCGTGCAGCAGATGTCTGCTTGAAAGAGGGGCGCAAAGTTATATTGGTTCCGAGGGAAATGCCGCTGAACCGCATTCAGCTAAGGAATATGAAAGAAGCGGCGGATGCAGGATGCACAATTGTTCCCCCGGTGCTGACTTTTTATAATGGGCCAAAGACGATTGATGACCAGATCAACCATATCGTAGGTAAGATTTTGGCACAGTTTGGGATTTCCTATGATAAATTTGTTCCGTGGAAAGGAAAGGTAGGAATGCAGGATGAATGACAGCGTACTCAGACAAGAGTTATTTAACGGATATTATGTGCATTGTGATGTGGTTGAGATGGGAAAAGATTACTCACTGGCGGTTTATGGCGGAGACACACCGCACATCGGAAGCGTGGTTATGGCGATAGCTAGGCCGAGTCTGACCGGTGAGGGCATTGGAGTTACCTCCAGTGTAATCAATGGAACCGGGCATAAAGATGAAGACATAGCCAGATGGTTTGCCGAGAGCCTGGCAAAAAGAAAGAGCTGCACTGTGATCTGCGGATGCGGAATTCATGTAGACGACATCACTCCGGATCAGATCAGCCTAGTGAAGAAAAACTGTGGTGTACTCCTTGAAAAATTGTTAAAGAAGATCTGTTTTTAAGAAATAGCTGACTGGCACCAGCCATTGTAATGTGATAAGATATAGATAAAATATTTTACGATAATGAACCGCCATTATAGAAGCGGTGGAATGGAGAGGCTTATGGAAGGGAAACAGCGGATCAGATTACAGGAAGGAACGGAGCGGGCTCAGGACGAAATCCTGCAGGAACAGGTTATCCTGGTGGACATGAATGACCAAAAACTTGGATGTATGGAAAAAATGAGAGCCCATGAAGAGGGGCGTCTTCACCGGGCGTTTTCCGTATTTCTGTTTAAGGATGACGAAATATTGCTGCAGAAGCGTGCAAAAGAAAAATATCACTGCGGCGGTTTATGGACCAATACCTGCTGTTCACATCCGAGAATGGGGGAGAGTGTATATCAGGCAGCCTGCAGGCGTCTTCAGGAAGAGCTGGGAATAAAAACCGCGGATCTGGAGGAAATCCAGTCCTTTGTCTATCGCTATACATTTGAAAACGGATTGACTGAGTTTGAATTTGACCATGTGCTGGCAGGAGAGTACAGGGGCGGCTGGACAGAAAATCCAGAGGAAGTGGAAACGGTAAGATGGGTGAAAATGAAAGATCTCATGTCTGATATCCAAGAAAATCCGGAGCTTTATACGCCCTGGTTTATGATTGCGCTGAAAGCGGTCATGGAATACGTGAATAAGCAATGACAGGCAGAGGCGGCATATAAGCAGGAGCAAAATCATGCCCTGTTGTCCACGGGTTCTATATATAGCTGAACGTCCGGCTGTTAGGAACATCTTACGAAAATGCCCTGATTTAGAAGGAGGTGTACTCACGGTTTGTGTATTTAATCAAACGTCCGGCCAGAATTTCGGCTAAAAGAGTATGACGGCGAGAGCTCAATATATATGACATAAAATGTCTGAAAATTATCGCATAAAATGTAAAAAGAAGAAAATTAAAAAAAGATAGAAAAGGACTAGACAAGAGGGCTGGTTTCGTGTATATTTAATAGCGGACGTTTTGGAGAAGTACCCAAGCTGGCCGAAGGGGCTCCCCTGGAAAGGGAGTAGGTCGTTAGTAGCGGCGCGAGGGTTCAAATCCCTCCTTCTCCGTTTGTTCTGTTTACATGGCGAAACATGGTTTCGGCAGTTACAGAACGGCATATCTGAGTATGTTAAGAAAGAATGAAAATTTTGTAAAAAAGTTTTAAAAAATGTCTTGACAAACTGGTACAGAAAATGCTAATATATTTAAGCTGACTCGAGAGAGGACAGGCAAACAGAAATAAAGAAAAATAAAAAAGTTCTTGACAAAGCAAGACGGACATGGTAAAATATGGAAGTTCGCTTAAAAAG